>NZ_NHSF01000070.1 GCF_016653295.1 Halochromatium salexigens
TGTCAAGTCCCGGGAGATTGTTAGGATCAACCACGAACAACTCCGGATGGGTTTTATGCCAGTTGATCAGCGCCTGCACCGGGCTGATGTGGCCGAGGTTGCGCTGAGGAATGTGATGATTATAGAGCGCGGCGTAGCGTTGGAGGGTGTCGTGGAGATGCTCGCCGCTGACGAACCGGGTGGTATTGAGCACCTCACTGATGCGCCCGTTGAAGCGCTCGACCATGCCATTGGTCTGCGGACGCCCTGGCTTGATCAAGCGATGCGCGATGCCCTGAGCGGCACAGAGGCGGTCGACGGGGTGGCGACCGGTCGGCTCACGCTCGCCGGTGGCGCAGAAGCGGTCGGTGAACTCTTTGCCGTTATCGCTCATCAGGCGGGTGATCTTAAACGGAGCCGCCGCGAGCAGGCGCTCAAGGAAGCCCCGCGCGTGAGCTGCGGACTTCTTCGGCAAGCGCTCCAGATAGACCCAGCGGGTGGCCCGATCGATAGCTACAAACAGGTAGGTGCGCCCCTCCTCATCGGCCATCTGCGGCAGATACTTGACATCCACATGCACGAAGCCCGGCACATACGCCTTGAAGCCTTTGACCTCCGCCTTGGGCGCGTCCTCCTTGGGCAGCAGATCGGCCAAGCGCGCGACCCCATGGCGGCGCAGACAGCGATCCAGGCCCGAGCGCGAGACGGCCTCGTTGATGAATTCCCGCACCACCGCGAGCAGATCGTCGAGCGGCAACAGCGTGGTGCGGCGCAGCTCAACCACCACCGCCTCCTGCGCCGGAGTCAGCGTGGTCTGCAGCCGTTGCGGACGGTGCGAGGCATCGTTCACGTCGTCCCTGCCACGCCACTTCGCCACCGTCGCCGCACTGAGGTTGTAGCGCCGTGCCAAGCTCTTGTGAGAGCCTTCGGCCACTTGCAGCTCACCACGCACCGCCGGCGTAGTGCGGGCTTGCTTGTGCAGTCGGATCACCATGGTTACTCGTCTCCGTCGGCAGGGGTGCAGCAGGCGGTAGGGCAAGGAAGCGCATCGTCCCCGAGCTGGGCAGCGAGCAGCTCCAGTGCCCCGCGGGCACGCAGCAAAGGATAACTCCTTCGGGGAATATGATCACCCGGGACTAAACAATTAGGGGAGATGACAACACAGGGACGGGTCTTTTGAATCTCACGGCCGACGGTCGGATCGAGTTGCGCGAGCCAAATGTCCCCCGTCTTCATCACCACACCAAGTCATCGTCGTCTTGGTTGGCAAACGCCGGCCAGACCAAGCCATCCTCACCTTCTTGGGCCAGCCGCTCAGCATCCTCCGCCCAGCCTTGCCGTGGATGGCGGTGAAGGGGTCGGATCTCGATCACGCCGTTGCGCACCTGAAGGTCGGCAGCACCCTCAAGCCCAACCTGGGCCAGAATAGGCTTGGGGATCAACACACCTCTGGAGTTTCCCATCTGACGAAGGGTGACTTCCATCTTGGCCTCCTCGGTAAAGACACCACGGAAGCACAATGTTAGCACAGGCGGTCTGGATAGGACCGCACGGATCGAAGCAATCCTCAGTCTGGCGCTGCTGGCTCGCCCTGACTGTGCCCTACCGCTCAAACGGTTTGCGACACAGCACGAGGCGCGGGGGCGTGGTCAGTCGCGACTCAATCTGACCCGAGCGCTCTCCAGTAGGTTGTCGATCAGTAACTTATCTTCTTGAAGAGCCGTCCTCCGACAGACTTATCCACAGCCTGTGTGGATCGTTCCGGGGCTAGACACGCCTGTTGGGTCTGATCCTTGCTTGATGCGCTCCAAGGGCACGGGCTCACAGCTCCGGGAGAGGATCATCGAACTCGGGCGCCTGTGCTGCGGACTAGAGTAGGGCCCAATCGGCATAGGCAGCGAGGCTGGCCGCTGGTCCCGAATCATCAGTGGGGAGGTCCGGTTCCGGTGCCGTATCCAAGGACGACTCCGATGCGGGCTCAAAGGCGGCGGACAAGGAGCGGCCACCGGTCTCCCAATCCTCCAGTGGCTCGGCGGCAAGAAAGCCTTGTGCTCCAGCCTCAAACGCTTCAAATCGGGCCACATCGCGCGCTGCGTCCTTCTCCGCTTGCGAATACCCCGTCGGGCCGCCTGGTCGCGCCGAAACGGGGCTGGCGACGAAAGTAAACACCGGCGCCAGGGTCTCGAAGGCGCCGCTCGGTATCAGTCCTCCGTCATCGCTGTCCGGCTCCAATTGCCGGCTCAGTATCCGCGCAAAGATGGACGTGAGCGAGGTATTCAAGGTCACGGCTTCATCGGCGTGCGCTTCAGCAAGCGTCTGCATGAAGCGGGTCGCGTAGTCGACGGGGTCGACGGTCAGAGGCAACTCGTCCGGTCCCAGCACCAGATCGAGCTTCTCGTTCTCATCCTCGATGGTGATGGTCCTCGTCTCGGGCTCCTCCAGCGCATCGCCTGAGAACACTACATCGTGCGTCCCGGCGGGAACGGCGAGCTGATAACCGCCAGCCTCCCCGGTCTGGGTCTCCAGCCCGAGACCCGGCAGACTCACGGTGATGCCCCCTAAGCCCTCGCCGGGGGTGTAGAAGTCATTACGATCCACATCGTCATAAGCCACGCCGCCCAGGAAGACCTCATTGCCCGAGGTAGCAAAGTTCTGGGTGATCATGGAGGTTTGATAGTCCATGCCTTGATAGGTGAACTCACCCAGCGATTGGCCAACACCAATCTCTCGGAAATGATCAGTTAGGGTGTTGACACGATGTCCAGGACTGAGAAACAAACCCTCATGCTGATCGAGAATATAATCCGTGAGATCTGACGGTCGCGTACCCTCCGTGCCTCTCCAAGAAAGATTCTCACCCCAACTCCAGGGCAGGGTGAATGCATAGCCTGCATCCTCCATGCGATCACCTGGTTCTGATCCGCCCTCACCCGTATGACTGAACGTATTGGTTGCCAGCATCCAATCGCTGTGAGTGTGTGCGGCGTCGATCAGCAGCGAATTGCTGAACACAGGCTGCATGGACAACCCGGACAGGGTGCCGGGATCCAGTCCTTGGTTCAGATCAATCCCATACCGGGCCGCTTCTTCCAGCGGTTGGCTGCGGGCGCGATTGATCAATTCGAGCATGAATTGCTCAAAGCTTGTCGGTTCAGTCATGCTGTTTTGCTCACTGTTCCTCAGTCAATACCAAAAGTTTCGCTTCAAAATCTGGCTGGATGTCACTCGCGCTGTTGCCGAGCGACTGGCCTATACTGGTGAATAGCAACTTAGAGGGAGGGGTATCGATGGCCGTTCAGCAACAGCTCGACTACAGTGTCGAGGACTATCTCGCGATCGAACGCGAAGCGGTGAACGAAAAGTGTGAATATGTCGCCGGCGACGTCTTCGCGATGACCGGCGCGAGCTTCCGTCACAACCTCATCAATACCAACCTCGTTCGCCGGATCGGCAACCAGCTCGAAAAAGGCCCCTGCATGGCGATCGCCAATGACATGCGGGTCCGTATCGAGTCCGCCGATGCCTGCACCTATCCCGATTTCATCGCCCTCTGCGAAACGCCATCCTTTTTCGATGACCGCACGGACACGCTCACCAACCCTGCCCTCATCATCGAGATTCTGTCGCCCTCTACCGCCACTTGCCAAGCCCGCGCAATACGCGCTGATCGCCCAGGACCGGCTGAGCGTCGATCTCTACACGCACCAAGACGACAACCGCTGGCTGCTCACGGCCTACGAGCAGCCAAACGATCAAATCGAGCTGGAGTCGATCGGCTGCAGCGTACGCTTAGGCGATCTCTACGAGAAGATCGATTTTAACGCAGAGGCTGTAGGCGAGGTCAGTGCCGGGCACTGTCGCTGGACTCCATCTGGATGACGAAGTGGCCGCCCTCAACCCCGTTGCTGTGCAGATTGATATCGCGCCCCAGAGACGGAATCGCTGCTGCAGCCTTCATCTCCAGCATCAGATCATCGATGGTGCTGCCTGGAGCCAGTTCTAGCTCGACCGTTGCCAGAATCCCGTCGGGGATGGTGGTCAGGTTGATGCCGTAAGCTACCAGCCGCAGCCAACCCGGCTCGACCACGTTGTAGACGACCTGCTTGCCGACACTGGACAACGCCGCGCCGGTGATGGCCGAAGGATCCTCGACATGTGCTGGATCGTAAAAGATATCGATAAATAACCCTGAGGGCTCATCGCTTGCACTGAGCTTGAGATCGTAGGAGACCGTGCTACCGCTGATCTGCGGTGATACGAAATCAAGCCGTTCGCTAGTCGAGGTGTCCGGATTCACGCCGCTCTCCGAGGATGCGGACAGCGTGCCCATGCCCATGGATTCGCTGACGCTGTCTTCTCCACCGGCTTCATCTTCGCCACCAGTATCAGGTTCTTCCTCTTCTGTTCCAGCAAGATAATTAGCAATGATACTTTGATCGGCGTCTATGCCCTCCATCGGGTTTGCGGAAAGATCAGAAACAGACATCCCAACATAGTTGGTTTTTATGCAGATAGGCCGGCTATCAGTCGTTCCATCAAGAGCAGGACCCGCTGTAGAAGGATCACCAGGACCTGGATCGGTATCAAGATCGAAAGGAAGGGGCGCAGGATTAAGAGCATAAGTCACCGCAGACTGCACCTCGAACAATTGCACCCGTCCGCTGCAGTCGCAGTCGCCGAGTATGTCGTTACAGCGCCGCTCCACGAACCGTGTGCCGGGCAGTCCGGAAATGACATCGTCCAAATCTCCTTCAACAACAGCTGTTGCGACCTCTTGGAGACCTACAACGACCTCTTGAGAGTCAATATCAGCCTCACCGTCGACGAAATCGAAGCTAATAATTGCTAGCTGGCTATCATCAGAATCTAGTCTAGGCCTACCGCCCGGGAGTGTACCTGTACCTGCAGGTTGAAATACAAAAATGTCGCAGACTCCATCTGTACAGGTCAACGGACCGCCAGGTGTTTTATTGGCTTGATTTAAAACAGTTGTGTCCGCCCACTCAAGATTTGGGCTTGCCAAAACAGACGTATCAAAATAAAGCTTTGTCGAAAAAGCGATCACACCTGGATCACCTGGATTTGTGCGATCATCAAGCCGCAACACGAACCCAACGCCATCAATTACTGAAGGAGGGTAAATCGTGTCTGAGAGATAAATCTTTGCAGCATCAGCATCACCAATACTGGAAAAATTATTGTTATCAGGATCAAGAGGATCGGCAGAGTCATCAGCTGAGCCAAGCCGTAATACAGGCAGTCGTGGACCAAGTTCGATCGTATCAAAACGCGCGACAAAGGTATCGATGTCGCCCGCATGCTCTGCTTGAACCGGGCTCTCAATCGGGAACAGTGCCGAATCTTCCTCATCGGTCATGCCAGAAAAGATCACCGATGTATCGCTCGTTGGATTACTCGGCCTGATCGCTACGATTTGATCGGCCTCACTACCGCCGAAATAGCTCGAGAACCGCATCGTCTGTCCGCTACCATCGAGGATAGCCAGGAATCCATCTCCCTCGCCAGCATGATATCCCTGAAAGGCATTCTGGATCGGGAAGGCATTCGAGTCCGTGGTGCCGGCGACATAGACTACATCTTCACCAGCCGCATTGGTGCCTGCAGCAACCGCAAGCGCTCGATCGTCTCCGGCCGCACCAAGATAGGTCGCAAAGTGCCGGAAGCGTCCAGACTTATCGATCTTCACGAGCGTTCCCATCTCATCACCGTCGGGATCGAACGGGTAATTGGGAATGATTGCATTCTCTGTCGGCCAATCCTCGGAGGTGGTGTAACCCGACAAGAGATAATTGCCTTCGGCATCCAAGGCAAAATCGGTGAGCACATCATCGTCCGAGCCGCCGATGTAGGTGCTGAAGACCAATTCCTGACCACCGCGCGCGATGCGGGCAAGGAAGACATCCTGCCCATCTCCGAGCGCGGGCTGCAGCGCATGCTTGACAGGAAAATCCGAGGTCCCATCGCGATCAGTCGCGGATGATTCGGTATGGCCGGCCAGAAATAGATCACCGGTATCGGAAACAAGCGGCCTACTAACAGTGTCGAGACTGTTTGAAACGATCAGCTTCTCGATACTGTCGTCGTCGGAGCCCCCGTAATAGGTTGCATAATCAAGTGATGTGCCATTCGGTGCGAATTGAACAATGAAGCCATCGTCACCACCGGCAAGCCTGGAATAAAGCGGATTCCGCAGGACGAGATCAGGCGCATCGGTGACACCGGCGATATAGATGCTGCCATCGTTATCGACCGCGACGGCATTCGCTGAAGTGTCGCCGTTTCCGCCGTAGTAAGTCGAGAAACCGTTAGCACCCTCGGCAACGAGCGCGCCGGCGGCACTGAGTTTAGTGACGAATGCATTCGTGCCATCCGTCAAGACACGAAAGAGCGGATTAACGAGCGGAAAGTCCTCGGAATCGGTCGAGCCTGCGACATAAATATTGCCACCACTGACCGCCAGGTCACGGATCACATCATCGTCGCTACCGCCCAGTAGAGTGACAAAATCCAGACTGCTCCCATCCGCAGCCATCTGATAGATGAAGCCGATATCTCCTCCTAAAGTACTCTCTCCTTCATCTGTAGGACCTATTTCGGTAGCACCAGCGTTCGTCGCAAAATCCGTCGAATCCGTCCATCCAGCGACGATGGCCTCCTCGGCGCTGGTCACATACATCGCATTGATCGCTTCCTCACCGTCACTGCCAACCAAGCTCGAATAATCCAACGTTGGATCGATAATCAATGCGCGCGAGGGATCATAGTCATCGACCGCAAAGCCATAGACCGGCGCGGCGTCTTCGCCCGCGCGGGAGGCAAGCACCTGGAAGCGCCCGCTCACGGGCTCGCGCTCGCCGTCGCGCTCCTGATAGATGAACGGCGGCTGCTGACGGAACGCGCGGCCATCGGGCAGGGTCGCGCGCAGGCTGCCGTCGGACTCGACGCTCAGCTCTCGCGCGCCCTCGAGCGCAACGCGGATGCTTGCCGGGTTGGCGCCGGGGTGGACGATAAAGTCGTAGGCAAGCCGCTGCTCATGGGTGCGGAAGACCAGGTCGATCTCGGGATAGAGATCGACGTAGCGCAGATCCTCGTAGGTCGGGATGCCTCTGTGCCAGCGCGCCGGGTCTTGGCCGCGATAGTCGTTCACCACCGTGACGCGCTTTGCGCCGGGCTGCGGCTCGGTGGCCTCGGCGGCAAGCGGACGCAAGCGCAGCGTCGCCGGGGCCTCGGCATCGCGCAGACGCAGTTCGACATGATCGCGCTTGAACAATGCGTCGAGATCGGCCGCGCGCGTTAGGTACAACAGCTCCGAGTGTGACCACTGGCCGACATTGGGCACGAATTGCAGGGGCAGTGGCTTGGTGCCGCCGGGTGTGACCACCGTTGCGGGCGTGGCCTCGGTGGCGGCATCGGTGGTCGCCAGCGCACCCAGGGGCGAGAGCGCGAATCCCAGCAGCACCAGCAGCGCGGCGCTGCCGAGCCAGGCTTGCAGGGGGAGACGGTGGACGTGGGCTTGGCGGGCGCCTGCGGCGCGCGCGCGGTTTGGCAATCGGAGCGGATGGAACATGAGGCGTGCCTCCTAAAGAATGGCTTGCTCGTGGACCTAAGCGAATGCGCGGGGTCGCTGATACCCGATCGCCAAGGCCTCCCTGCGTTCCCATGCGGGAACATTTGTAGTCTTAGCACGCCAAGGTGGACGGGTCAAAGCGATTTCGCCCTGACTCAGTGCCGAACGTCAAGGTCGTGCCAAAACCGTGTGCGCCGCGCTCAAGTCGCGCGGCTCACACACTCAAATCGATCTGTTGCGTGGTGCCCACCCTGTTCTCCGTGCTCAGATACAGACCCGTCGCCCGCACGGCGCCAAGGTCGGCATTGTGCTGCCCACGCAGCTCGAACGGAGTTGCAACATTGGCGGTGGAGATCGCCGCGATGCCGGCCTCCTCGAGCGTCAGCAGCTTGCCGTCGCCGCCGGCCTCGGGCAGCCACAGGTAGAGTTGCTCATTGACCGTGTCGGCGGCGTCGATCCAGCCGTTGCCATCCTCATCGAGCGCCTTTAGGTCGGCGTAGCCATCACCGCTGAGGGCGCCGAACAGCTCCGAGCCGTCATTCACGCGCCCGTCGCCGTTGCGATCGAACGCCAGATAGCCACTGCCGCTCGCGAGCAGCGGCAGCGCACTCAGCTCGCCATCGGCATCGAGATCGAACTCGAAGCGTTGATCGCGCAGTTGGGCCGCAGTTCCAGAAAAGTTGATCACCAAAGGGTCTTCGCGCTGGGCGGTGCCCATGCGGATCTGCGTATGGCTAACCTCGCGATAGGAGCGCTGCATCTCGAGTTGCAGGTCGAAGCAGACCCTGGCGCCGTCCGCCGTGCGAATCAGGCCGCGCGCGGAGAAGGTGGTGGCTTCGTGCTCTTCGAGCGAATGGGTCCGGCTGTAGTCGAGCGAAAAGGCCGGCGCCGGCTCGCGAATCGACAGCCGAACGCGCTGAGCGTCAACTGCGGCTGGCTCCTCGGCCAGTTCCTGCGGCGGCGTCTCGGGCGCGGCCGTTTCGAGCCGGAACAGGCTGAGCGAGCGGCCGCTCAGATACTCGACCAAGGCGATCAGCAACTGGTTGGCCGGATCTTTGCGCGCCTCGTCCATCGCGGTTTCCAGGCAGTCGGCGCAGGTCTCACCGCTGGTCTCACCATTGGCCGCATCACCGGCGGCTCGATCCTCGGCGCTGAGCGCCGCCCTCTCCGCCGCCGCGCGCGCCTGTCCCTGGAGCGAGATCAGTACGCGACCGCTCGCCTGCCGGTCCCCTCGGTCTGGCGCTGACGCGGTCGGTGCAACGCGCTCGCCGACACGGATCCGCAAGCGTTCGCTGCTGGTCTCAACGCGGCTATAGCGGTGATTGGATGCCAGAGACATTTCGCTGCTGACGATGCTCATCTTGGGTGACCTCGAGCCATTGAAGGCGATCACATGGAATCTGTATGACACCTTCCTTTATCGGTCGTCAGCGGAAAAACTTGATCAGTTTTCCAGATTGAATGCGTAACGACGCTCGGGACCCTCGAGGCGACGGATGGTGCCGGCGCGCAGCGGGAAGTCCCAGCGGGGAACCTGGGCAAAGCGATTGCAGCCGTTCCGTGAAGGTCTGACCGCCGGCGTGAGCTGCTGGCCATCGGGCTGTGGTAACGTGCCCGCTGGCTTTAACGCGGATATTCGACCGGTCTCGTGCCTGGTACCGCCATGCGCTTCTTCAACACCGAAGGCCCGATCCGCGCTGAGGACCACTACAGCCTGCCGCCGCTATCGCGCTGGGATCTCGAGCAGGTCCTCAGCCTGATCGAGCAGAAGAAATACTTCCTGCTCCACGCCCCGCGGCAGACCGGCAAGACCTCCTGCCTGCTCGCACTGATGGCGCATCTGAATCGGGATGGGCGTTATCGGGCGGTCTATGCCAATCTCGAGGCGGCGCAGACCGCGCGCGAGGATGTCGCCCGTGGCATGGCCGCGATCTGCAGTGTCCTGGGACGTTCGATCAGGCTCTACCTGAACGACCCGCGTTCCGACGAGTGGCAACGCAGCGAGGGTGCGACCTGCGCGCCCGAGGATCGGCTCTCGCGTCTGTTGGAATTCTGGACCGGGCTCGATCCGCGCCCAGCCGTGCTGCTCCTGGATGAAGTCGACGCTCTGGTCGGCGACACCCTCCTCTCCTTGCTACGCCAACTCCGCGCCGGCTACCCGCAGCGCCCGACGGCGTTCCCGCAGACGGTCGTGCTCTGCGGCGTGCGCGATCTGCGCGACTACCGCATCCACGCCCGCTCCGAGCGCGAGGTCATCACCGGCGGCAGCGCCTTCAACATCAAGGCCAAGTCCCTGCGCCTGGGCGACTTCAGCGCCGAGGAGACGCGCACCCTGCTGCTGGAGCACACCCAAGAGACCGGGCAGGTCTTCACGCCCGAGGCGCTGGAGCAGATCTGGACGCTGACCCAGGGCCAACCTTGGTTGGTCAATGCGCTGGCCTATCGCGCTTGTTTCGAGCTGCCCGCAGGACGCGACCGGACTCAACCGATCACGCGAGCGCTGATCGATAAGGCCAAGGAGCAGATGATCCTTGAGCGCGTGACCCATCTCGATCAGCTCGCCCATAAGCTCCAGGAACCGCGCGTGCGCCGCGTGATCGAGCCGATGCTCGCCGGGACCGCGCTCGGCGATGTGCCCGATGACGACATTCAGTATCTGCTCGATCTGGGCTTGTTGCGCCTGCAAGACGGTGGCCTGAGGGTGGCCAATCCGCTCTACCGCGAGGTGTTGCCACGGATGCTGGCCTTCACGCCGCAGGCCTCCATGCCCCAAATCGCGCCGACGTGGCTCAAGGCCGATGGCAGCCTGGATCCCGCCGCGCTCCTCGACGCCTTTCTCGCCTTCTGGCGTCAGCACGGCGAGCCGCTGCTCGGCAGCGCGCCCTATCACGAAATCGCCCCGCATCTGGTGCTGATGGCCTTCCTGCATCGGGTCATCAACGGTGGCGGGACGTTGGAGCGCGAATACGCCATCGGCTCTGGGCGCATGGATCTGTGCCTGCGCTATGGCGCGGTGACGTTGGGCATCGAGCTGAAGGTCCGGCGCGATGGACGGCCCGATCCGCTCGCTGAAGGGCTGAAGCAGCTCGATGCCTATCTGGCGGGATTGGGGCTGGATACCGGCTGGCTGGTGATCTTCGACCGGCGCAGCGGACAGCCACCGATCGAAGCGCGTACCCGTAGTGAGGAGATAGCCAGCCCCGAGGAGCGGCGGATCGTCGTGGTGCGCGCCTAGTTTTCCAGATCGAATGCGTAACGACGCTCGGGGCCCTCGAGGCGACGGATGGTGCCGGCGCGCAGCGGGAAGTGCCCGGCGGCGCGGTCGCGGAAGTAGAGCTTGAGCGACTCATGGATCACCGGGAAGGCGATCTCCTCCCAGGGAATCTCGGACTCGCGCATCAGCTCGGTCTCCAGGCTTTCGCTGCCCGGCCCGAACTCGGGCGCGAGCAGGCGCGCGCGAAACAGCATGTAGACCTGATTGATGTGCGGCAGGTTGAACAGCGCATAGAGGGCACCGACCTCGACCCGCGCCTCGGCCTCTTCCAGCGTCTCGCGCGCCGCGCCCTGCTGCACCGTCTCGCCGTTCTCCATGAACCCCGCCGGCAGGGTCCAGAGCCCATAACGCGGCTCGATGGCGCGCTTGCACAGCAGCAGCCGATCTTCCCACTCTGGAAGACAGCCGACCACGACCTTCGGATTTTGGTAATGGATGATGCCGCACTCGACACAGATGTGCCGCGGCATGTTGTCGCCCTCGGGCACCCGCAGGGTGACGCCTGCCCCACATTGACTGCAATATCGCATCAGTGACACTCGAACAAACGGATCAGAGGGCGATTCTACGCCCTTGCGTGCCAAAGACTTCGCGCGCGTGATGGAGGCCGACATATCCGCCGCGCCCGCGAGCCATTACCATGGGGGTGCCGGCGCACCGGCATCGACGCATCGGCACCAGCCCGCGCGCACCGCATCCGACGACCTTCGACGACATCGTCGACCGACCAGGAATCTTCGCTCCATGGCAGCACCGCATTATCGTACTCGAGCCGGCGACTGGGGTCTCTCCGGCGCCACCTTCGCCGACAACGGCGTCAACTTCTGTTGCTTCTCACGGCATGCGACCAAGGTCGAGCTGCTGCTGTTCGAGCACGAGGACAGCCGCGAGCCGTTCCAGATCATCGAACTCGATCCGCGCGAGAACCACACCTTCTTCTTCTGGCATGTGCTGGTCGAGGATCTGCCCGATGGGATCTGCTACGGCTGGCGCATCGACGGCCCGAGCGATACGCGCGAGAGCGGTTGCCGGCATGATCCGGACAAGCTGCTGCTCGACCCCTGGTGTACGACGGTGAGCGATCGGCTCTGGGATCGCGCGGCCGCCTGTCGCCCGGGCAGCAATCTCGCCACCGCGATGCGCTCGGTGCTGATGCGCGATGCGTACGACTGGGAGGGCGATCAGCATCTGCATGTGCCGCTCACCGAGGCGGTGATCTATGAGCTGCACGTTGGCGGCTTCAGCCGTCATCCCTCGGCGGATACCCAACATCCGGGCACCTTCCGCGCCATCATCGAGAAGATCCCCTATCTCACCGAGCTGGGCATCACCCATGTCGAGCTGCTGCCGGTGATGGCCTTCGATCTGCAGGACGTGCCGCCGAACACCGCGCGCCTGGGCTTGGAGAACGTCTGGGGCTACAGCACGCATAGCTTCTTCGCGCCACATCCGCACTATGCCTGCGACCCGCGCCACGCGCGCGATGAGTTCCGCGACATGGTCAAGGCGCTGCATCGCGCCGGTATCGGCGTCATCCTCGACGTGGTCTACAACCACACCGCCGAGGGCGGCGCCGAGGGTCCGATCATCAACTTCAAGGGCATGGGCAACGAGGTCTTCTACCACCTCGATGGCGACGACCTGAGCCAGTATCGCGACTACACCGGCTGCGGCAACACCGTCAACTGCAACCATCCGCTGGTCACGCGCTTCTTGATCGACTCGCTGCACTATTGGGCGCGCGAGATGCACGTCGATGGCTTTCGTTTCGATCTGGCCAGCGCCATGGCGCGCGGTGAGGACGGTACCCCGGAACACCACGCGCCGGTGCTCTGGTCGGTCGAACTCTCGCCCGAACTCGGACGCGCGCACATCATCGCCGAGGCCTGGGATGCCGCCGGGCTCTATCAGGTCGGCGACTTCCCCGGCTTTCGCTGGGCGGAATGGAATGGCCACTATCGCGACGTGATACGCGCCTTCGTGCGTGGCGATGGCGGCCTCATCGGCGATGTCGCCACCCGCATCGCCGGCTCCAGCGATCTCTACGAGAGCCGTGGCCGCCGCCCGGCCAACTCGATCAATCTGATCACCTGTCACGATGGCTTCACCCTCAATGACCTGGTCAGCTACAACGAGAAGCACAACCAGGCCAATGGCGAGGACAACCGCGATGGCCATGACCACAATCTCAGTTGGAACGGCGGCGTCGAGGGCCCCACCGATGACCCCGAGATCCAGGCCTTGCGCCGCCAACAGGCGCGCAACTTCATCGCGCTGCTGCTGCTGAGCCAAGGCGTGCCCATGCTGCTCGCCGGTGATGAGTTGCTGCGCACCAAACAGGGCAACAACAACACCTATTGTCAGAACAACGAGCTGTCCTGGATCGACTGGCGCCTGGCCGAGGAGAACCGCGCCATGCTCGACTTCACCCGTGCCATGGTCGCCTTCCGGCAGCGGCATGCGACGCTGCGGCGCAACCATTTCCTCACCGGCGAGCCAACGCATGCAGGCGGCATCCCGGATATCCGCTGGCACGGCGTCAAGCTCGATAAGCCGCGCTGGGACGATCCGAATACGCGCGTGCTCGCCTTTACGCTGGCCGGCCTCGAGCAAGACGAGCCGCATCTGCATGTGATGATGAACATGTGGAAAGAGCCGATGGAATTCGAGCTGCCATCGGTGCCAGGCCGGCGCTGGTACGGTGCCATCGATACCGCCCAGGCACCCTATGGTTGGTCATTGCACGAGCAGCAGCGTCTCGATCGCGACGGCCTGCGTGCGCAGGCCCGCAGCATTGTGGTGCTCGAGGCTCGCTGAAGCAGCGTGCGCGTCGAGACCGGTCTCCGTCTGTTGAACACCCGCGCGGTCGAGGTCTACTGACCGCACACCCCTTGCCAAATGTCGGCAGAAACCACGACAGAGAGGATATCCCAGCATGCAACTCGGAATGATCGGCCTCGGGCGCATGGGCGCCAACATGGTGCAACGATTGATGCGCGCCGGCCATGAGTGCGTCGTCTACGACACCGACCCCAAGGCTGTCGCCGACCTCGAGACAGAAGGCGCCACCGGCAGCAGCGATATCGCCGATTTCTGCGCCAAGCTCCGCCCGCCGCGCGCGGCCTGGGTGATGGTGCCAGCGGCCGTGGTCGATACCGTCATCGATCAGCTCGAGCCGCATTTGCAGGCCGGCGACATCATCATCGACGGCGGCAATTCCTATTACCAGGACGATATCCGCCACGCCAAACGGCTGCACGCGAAGGACATCCAGTTCGTCGACTGCGGCACCAGTGGCGGCGTCTTCGGCCTCGAGCGCGGCTACTGCCTGATGATCGGCGGCGACACCCAGGCGGTCGAGCAGCTCGATCCGATCTTCGCCGCGCTCGCCCCTGGCGCCGGTGCGATCGAGCGCACCGAGGGCCGCAGCGGCGACTATGATCGCGCCGAACTCGGCTATCTGCACTGCGGGCCGAACGGCGCCGGGCATTTCGTCAAGATGGTCCACAACGGCATCGAATACGGACTCATGGCCGCCTATGCCGAGGGCTTCAACCTCCTCAAGCACGCCGGCGTCGGTCGTGCCGATCATGCCGTCGATGCCGAGACCGCGCCGCTCTCCGACCCGGCGTTCTACCAATACGAGATGGACCTGGCGCGCATCGCCGAGGTCTGGCGGCGCGGCTCGGTGGTCTCGTCCTGGCTGCTGGACCTGACCGCCAACGCCCTCCAGGGTGATCCAGAGCTGAAGACCTTCGGTGGGCGCGTCTCGGATTCCGGCGAGGGCCGCTGGACCAGCATCGCCGCGATCGAGACCGGCACGCCGGCGCCGGTGCTCACCTCCGCGCTCTATGAGCGCTTCACCTCACGCGGCGAGGCCGAGTTCGCCAATCAGATCCTGTCGGCGATGCGCTATCAATTCGGCGGCCACCACGAGAAGCCGGAGACGCCTGCGCGCGGCTGAGGCTCAACCTTGCTGAGCGATCCAGATCAGCACCGGCGGCTCGGCGTCGATCAACTGCTCGGGCGCGAGGAGCATGCCGTGATCGAGCCGCCAGGCGAGGATGGTGCGCTCGTCGACGCGATCCCGGCGCGGCGGCCCGAGCCGCGTGGTCGTGTCCTCGATCAAGGCTTCATGCCAGCGGCCCCGGTAATCGATGCGCACCGCCACGAGCGCCTCATCCTTCCAGTCGAGCCGCGCCTGGCGCGCCGGGATGCCGTTGAACGAGCCGATCGACGCCTCGCACTGGCGCTCACCGAGCGCGCTCGGCACATCGGCGCAAGTGAACGCAACGCGCGGGAACTGACGGAGCAGGACGTCCTCGTCGAGCCCAGGGCGCAGCTTGGCGACGGCCAGATTGAACGGCTGATGACCGAACAGGTGCAGCAGGAACAGATCGCTGCGGCGCTTGCCATCCTCGGTCAGCACCAGCCAGATGAAGGGGCCGGCAACCATGCAGAGGGCAAGCAGCAGCGTGTAGGTCTTTGGCAGCTTGAGATTCATCGCTCGTAGGTGCCGATCAGGGTCGCCTGCTCGATGATATGCCCGCGCATCGCCCGCTCGAGATCGGCCTTGGTCGGCCGCAGCAGGCCTTGCAGCATCATATCGAGCGCATAGAGCTTGTGGAAATAACGGTGACGGCCGATCGGCGGACAAGGCCCCCCATAGGCGGTGCGGCGCCAGTCGTTGATGCCCTCGCCAATGGCGATCGCGAGCGTCGCCGGCTCGAAGGCCTCGGGCAAATGGGTCAGCGTCGGCGGCAGATTGTAGAGCACCCAATGCACATAGGTGCGCTGCGGTGCCGCCGGGTCGGGCGCGTCCGGGTCATCGACGATCAGCGCCAGACTCTGCGTGCCCTCGGGCACGCCGTCCCACGCCAGCGGCGGCGAGCGATCCTCGCCATCGCAGCTGTATTGGACCGGGATCGCCCCGCCTTCCGCGAACGCGCTCGATCGAATCGTCAACGGCATGATCACCTCGATGCAGCTAAAGGACACGGCCAAAATTGAACGCTAGCAGTGGCCGATTGTACAGGTTGCAAGCCATTACACCGCCCAACATCCCCTGCCCCAGGCGAGACACCGGCCAAGCAAAGCCCTTGATCAACCGCAATCCGGCCGACGCCACCGCCACACCCAATGTGCGAAAATCACGCCGCCGCGCGGGATGATCGCGACCGAAGCACCGAGACAGGCGCACCGCAAGGCCCTTCGAACCCCTCATTGCCGAGCCGACTGTACGCAATGTTTAACAACGCACGCCTTGTGATCCTCGACGCTGATGGCACCACCATCGACGCCTTTCGCGCCATCGAGAAGGCCTTTACCCATCTTGGCATGGACATCGGCCCGCTCGCGCGCTTTCAGAAGCGGCGCAACCTGTTCAAATACATCGGCGGTTTCAAGGAGATGCCGCAAAATCTCAGGCGCCAGATCGGCCCCGGGCGGCGCACCAAGCTCATCGACACCCTGACCGAGGTCTACCGCGAGGAGGCCTGCATGTTCGACGGCATCGAGGCCCTGGTGCATCGGCTCGCGGCGGCTGCTGATGTGCGCGTCGGCATCGTCACGCGCAACATCACCAATGACCCGGTGGTGACCCTGACCAAACTCTTCGATCGACACGGCATCGAGCCGGATCTGCTCGACTTCTTGGTGCATCTGCCCCTGAGCGAGGACAAGCTCGGCTACTTCCGCCAGACCCGCGAGCGGTTCAATATCAATCCGGCCTGTGCCTTTGCCTGCGGCGACGAGGCCAAGGACTTTCGCGCCGCGATCAACTCCGGCATGCATCCGTTCATGGTCTCCTACGGCTTCGAGGACTTCGAGCGGCTGCATGGCAAGCATGAGATCCCGGCCGAGGTCATCAGTCGCTCACCAGACGAACTGGCTTGGCGCGTGCTGCACGCGCTGCAGCTTGCCCCAGAGCCGACGCTCGGTTCCGTGACCGCACCACGACGCAGCGAGACGATAAATACCGCGTGACCTGCATGGCCCGAGCTTTCTAACCAGTGTCCACTGAGCAACGGCGCAACCGCAGCTCGCTTACCCTGTTGACGAGGCCTGTTGATGGGGCCGTCGGTAGGCGAGGATGAGCAGCAGCGCGCCGCCGAGGAGCATGGGCAGGGTCAGCAGCTGACCCATGGTGAGCCAGTCGAACGCTAGATACCCAATGTGGGCATCGGGCAACCGCACGAACTCGACGCTGAACCGGAATAGGCCATAGAGCACCAGGAAGAGCCCCGAGACCGCCATCATCGGTCGTGGCCGGCTCGAGAACCACCACAGGATGATGAACAATACCAAGCCTTCGAGACCGGCCTCGTAGAGCTGCGAGGCATGCACCGGCAGGCTCCATTCGGCATCGAGCGGCAGCCCGGCGCAGTACGCCGGGAAACGCTCGCAGGGCAGGCGCATGCCCCAGGGCAGGTTGGTCGCGTGCCCCCACAGCTCGCCATTGATGAAGTTGCCGATGCGCCCGGTCAACAGGCCGATCGGCACCAGCGGGGCGATGAAGTCGCCGACCGCGAACACGCGCATCCCGTGCTTGCGCGCGAACAGCCAGACCGCCAGGATGACGCCGATCAACCCGCCGTGGAAGGACATCCCGCCCTCCCAGACCTTGAGCAGATTGAGCGGATTGGCCAGGATCTGATCGAAGCCGTAAAACAGCATGTAGCCGAGGCGACCACCGGCGATGACACCGATCACGCCGTAGAAGACCACATCGTCGACCTGCTCGGCGCTCCAGCCCGAGCCTGGCCGTGACGCCCGCCAGCGCCCGAGCAGCCAGGCGGCGGCGAAGCCGATCAGATACATGAGCCCATACCAATGGACCTTGAGCGGGCCCAGAGCGAAGGCGACGGGGTCGATGGCGGGATAGGTCAACATGGGCGCGGATAGTAGCATGAGATTATTGCAATCCGACGGGCAGCTCGATTTCCAATGCGCGCAGGTCAGCACCGGCACGCCCGGCGAAGAGTCGCAGATCGTCGCTCACCATCGCCCAACAGCGCGGCCCGATCCGTTCCGGCGCGCCGCTGAAGTCGGTCTCGAAGCGCATCCGGCGTCCATCGAAGGTGATACGGATACCCAGCATGACCGCATTGGAATCGGCGTGGTCTTGGCGCTGGCTATCGGCACCCACCTGAACCTCCGTATTCGGATCGCCATCGGCTGAGCGCGGATAGATCGCCACACTGATCTCGACAAGCTCGGTTGCCAGGCGCGGGGTATTGGTCTCGATGCGGGTCAGCGTGCAATCCGGATTGCGGCAGCGCTCGCGCAACGCGAACGAGAACTCACGATCGACAAACACGCCGATCGCGTGCTCGACCTCCTCGAGCTGGCGCTGACAACGGCGCAGATGTTTCGGATAGGCATTGTCATCCCGTAATTGCTCGCGGATGACCTTGCGCAGCCGGTCGAATCGCTTCGGCAAGGTGCCGCTATGAAAGCCGCGACACATGAGCCTGCGCATGGTCTCGGCATGCGCGCCAACACTGGCCGGCTCGACCGCGATCGCGGGCGTCTGCTCGGCATCGGATGAGCCCAGCGGCTCGCGATGGTTGGCTTCATAGAGCTTCCAGTTCTCCTTCAGCTCCCAGACCAGGAAGCCAAATAAGCCGGGCAACAAAACGATCGTCAGCGTCACCAGCGGATAGGCGATTACCTTCGGCAAGACCGACTCGGTGACCTCGACGAAGGCCGTGGTAATGGCGGGCAGGAAAGGCAACAACAGCTTGTGGCCGATGGTTACGATCGGGAAGTGCTTGACTGGATTGACCTGCGGCTCTACCAGCACCGTGACATAAAACTGGATCAGGGCCTCGGAGAGACGCCATAGCGGCGACAGTAGGGTCTTGACGGCAAGGCTGCTCCAGCGCTCGCTGAGATGGTGAGTCAACCCCTCGTCAACGCGGTGCAACACCTGCGAGAAACGGCGCGTTACCTCTTTGAAGAAGAACAGCAGCTGCTGGATCAGCCCGATAAACAGGGCCTGATTGATGCGTTGCAGGTAAGCAGCGATGCGCGTGCTCAGATTATCCAGGAAGCGACGCCCAGCCGGTGTATTACGCGCCAGGGTGCCAAGCGCGAAGGCCAGCCCAAATAACCACAGGCCAGGCTCAATGGGGACCTCGTCCACCAACACCGCTAACGCGATAATTGGCACCAGCGGCAGGATGCCGATCAGCAGCGGCTGGATCAGGTTGCGCCCCAGCCCGCGCATTAGGCCGGTGCTCAATAAACCAGCAATGGGCCACCAGCGAATCAACTCACGCGGTCCATCCCACGCCAAGAAGCGCAGGACACGCCAGCCCCCGAAGGTGACAGCCTCTGCAAGATGGCGGCCGATTCCGGTGTAGGCGATGAGATTGATCAGGCTACCAATGAGGATGACGGAGGTTGGCTCGGTCAGATAAAAGCGCTTATCGATGAACGGGAATAGCGCCATCAGCAAATCCATGCTTTTAAGCACCAGATAGGCGCCGCCAAAGGGCAAAAATAGATAGCGCAGGAGATCGCGCCCGAGTGGGGTCCCGAACAGCGGCGCCCCCAACTGCTGCAAGCCCTTGATGTAGATCTCACCGGGACGATAGACACCGGGCAAAGCCCGCTGAGCGGTGCGATCGAAGCGCCGCAGCCGGTCACCACGGAAGAATTCACCCCAGTTTGGGTCCGGCAAGCGCAGAATATTGCGAGCGACGATATCGCGGACATCAGTGAATTTGAGATGGCGCCGATGTTTGATCACATCGAGCAGTTCCAGCTTCATCTTGTGTGCGGCGACGATCTCGCGGTGATTGCGCGGAATAAAATCAGCCTCCCGCATCGCCTGCTCGAGACGCGGCGTCAGCTCGGTATCGAGCCGGTCGGTGATCGCGCGGTTCAATGTCCGCAACAGGGTCGAGAAGCGTTCTAGATCGGTGATTGGCCAGAACAGTTCTTCGAGCCGAGCGCGGCTGGTTTCGAGGGCTCGCAGGGCCTTGAGCATCGGCTGGAACGGTAATAGCTCGCGGATCTGAGTGCGGCCTAGGTGCAGCAGCCAAGGCCCGACACGAAGCCGGTAATAATCGGTGGGGCCTTCACGCATCAACTGCTCGAGGCAGCCCAGGAGCCCTTGGGCCGCGGGCGAGCCATCACGCGCACGATCATCCTCCGCCAGGCGATGGATCAATGCCCGCAGCTCGGTACGGCTGTGCGTATCCACCGCCCAACGCTCGGCCAAGCCCTCTGCGAAACGAGTCTCGACCAATGTCTCGCGTCCTGCAACGACCCGCTCGAGCGCGACCGGCAAGGCCAGCGCATCAGGCATTAAGCGCCGTGCCAAGCGCCGTGCCGCCGCCAACCGTCGCAATGCCAACGCAAGATAGCCACCACGCTGAGCGCGGATGGCCGCTGACACGGTCTGCTCGAACAAGGCGATATCGGCACGCAGGTCGGCCTCGCGCTGCAAACGGTTGCCGGCGGCAGCCACCCGACTCCGGCGCCCAAGCAGCCGCCAGGGCAGCACTGGCGGCACCCAGCGCAAGACCCCAAGCAGCCGAGTCCACCAAATGCCCAGTTGGTCGCCGAGGCGCTCGATCCAGTCTGGCTGCAGATCCAATCTTGAGCCATGCGCGAAGGCATCCAGCAGCCTTTGCTCGAGACATTCCTCTGTCAGGGATCCGGGCTCTGCCTGAGTGCCGCCCGGCTGCGCCCGCGCTCGGCCCTTGCTCGCCTGAGCGACATGCACAGGATGCGTCAACGCACTCGCGCGCGCTGTGCGCGCGAGCACTTCCACGAGGTCCGGATCGCTGCGCCCATAGGGAAGGGCTGTCGGCAACAAGGGCACATCGTCGCGCAAGCGTGCGCCACTGCCCGGGCGACTCTTAAGCAGCAGGCGCGGCAGTCGTTCATCGACCAAGGGACGCGGCAGATCGAGACCAGCCACCGACAGCCAACGATCGACTCGGGGCCAGACCTGAATAGCGGGAAAGAAGAACCCACGCGCGCCTGGTGCGAAGTAGCGCAGCCTGACCACAAACGCGACAAAACTGCGGCAGATGAGATCATCGTCCCACACTGGAAGGATCAGGCCATCATGGGCCAGCACCTCGCGCACCTCGGCGAAGGCATCATGACCAATCAACGCACGCAGCGAACCCGCATTGAGCCCTGCACCCTCTTCCTCGCAATCGCGCGCGTCTTGCCAGGTCCTTGCGACTTCAGCCTCGAACGAGCGCGCCCAGTAGTCGTAGCGCAGGCGCGTGAAGCTGCGTTGTTCCAAGCGTTGATTCGGTGGACTCGGGAGCAGGATGACATGCTCGGGCAACCGCAGCCCCTCGATCACCGACAGCGCTTCGGCGTTTTCGGTCTCGAGGCCGAGCAGAAAATCCGCTCGCGGCATCAAATAATAAGGTAGGTCGGGGATCGTGACCCCCACCAGACGCTCGCCCAGCTGGCCCTCGATCAGGCGCTCGATGGCACGTGCATGGAACAGAAACAGGCCCTCGGCCGGTTTCATGATCTGCTGGCGGAAAGCCTTGGCGGTAACGATGGACATGCTGGACTGGCTGGCGGCGACAGCGAGCGCTCATCTGGCGAGCAATCCCGGCGGCTTGCCCAACGCTCATAGTTAGATCATCGAGAAGGTGAGGACAGACTCAGCGAATGGGACAGCCGCAGGTTTTGCGCAACTCTAACCGATTACCTCGCCTGATGGCGGGCTTTTACCACAGCAATGGGACTCGGCCGAGACTTCACGACCTTGCATGCCAAGCACGACCGGTTTCCTCACCCGGCCGTGCTCGTTAGGGCTCATGAGGGATCATGAGCCGCGGGGGATCAGAAGCTGTAGGTCGCGATCAGACGCCAATGGCTCATGGTGGCGTCAGCCTTGTTGCCCGTGCGTGGATTGACGAACCCATCGTATTCGCTGGTCCGGTTGACATAGAAGGTCTTGAGCGCCAGTCCTTTGATCTGCTTCGGCTTGTAGACTAGCGCCAGATCGATCTCTTCGGCGTCCTTGGTCGGCGTCGCCGCTGGTGTCACATTGAGCACTCCGCCGGTGGTCTCGGACTGGCCGTAGTCGAAATAGGCCGCCATGAAGCGCAGACCCGGCATGATCTGGTAGCTCGCGCGCAGTCCCCAGGCGTTGACATCCTTGCGGTAGGCATTGCGCGAGAAGATGGAGCTGGTAAACGCGGGATCGCCGCCAAAGGCGTTTAAGAAGGCGGTATCGCCATTGGATTGGTTCCACATCACATGGGCGGTCCAGCGCTTCTTGGGCCCGATCACTCCCGCTTTGAGTCCGAACAGGTTGTAGTCGAGATCCCCGTCACCGAAGTTGGCCCGAATGGCCGGGCCACCCTGGATCCCCTGGGTGCCATCGCCAACATCGTCTTGACGCAGATATTGCGCGCCGAGGTCGAGCTTCATGCCCTGCAGCGGAATCTTCGCGTCGACCTCGGCATAGACGTTATTGGCGATGTCCTGAACATGGTAGTTCCAGAGCGACAGCGTGGTATGCGGCAGCCCCGCATAGCGCAAGCTCGCAACGGTCATGCCGGAGATGTCGTCGGCCCTCGGCCCCAGCGCGATCTGCCCCAGGTTGAAGAACCTGGCTTGACCCAATCCGGCTTGATTCGGCGCCTGCGCAACACCTGCGGTCCCGGTGGCCTCGCCGATGAAGCCCCAGTCGGTCATCGCGCGGGTTCCAAGGGACATCTGCGTCACCTGCCCGAGCGAGATATCCAGCCCCTCGATCGGCTTGGCGCCGACCCGCAGCACCGTGTACGCATTCGGCACCAGGTTATAGGTGTTCTTGGTCAACGGTGTCTCGAGCTGGCCGCGCCCCGCGAAGGCATAGAGTTGCTTGCTGGCGAAGGTCAGATTGATGTTGGTGAGCTGGCCTTTCTGGGCGCCGGTGTCATTCAGGAACAGGCCGCGCGCGGTGCGTTCCTTGCCGGCCTTTGGATCGAAGTCGGTACTGTTGAAGATGTCGCCATTGAGGGAGGCCGCCGCGTTGAAGCGAAAGCCGTTCCACGCCGGACTCTTGTAACCGGCCGTCACCGCGTAGCCATGACCACTGCTCGGGTCCCATCCGTTGTCTCTTGCCGACAGGATGCTGATGGCTCGGATCCGCCCCTTGAGTTCGCCGTAATCATGGTCCTGGAACTTGAGTTCATAGGCGCCGGCGCCTGCACCGCCTAGGCCCATGGATAGGCCGACGGTTGCAATCCCGATCTGTCTTCGCATCATCATCACCCTTCTCCTCGTCTCGTCTGGTTGGTGGTCGCCATCTTTGTTTCTTGTTGGCAACAAAAATACTACAGTTCTGCAACATATGTGGCGCAAAATGGCGCCCGCGCTGCCATTCCGCCCACTACAGAATGATTGATTGACAGATATCAAAATCACCAGCCCGCAATCATCCACGCACAGCCTTCACGCCCACTCACACGAACGCCACACCAAGATGCATCGCGCTTCTAGCGCGATGCCCGCAGCAGAGTGTTATAATGTTGCGAAAATCATCGTGGTGCCGCTTGATACCGAGGTTCCAGCCGTGCGCAGACTCAGGTTGCTATTCGTTCTTTCGCTCTTGTGTGCTGGCATGCCATCGCTCGCCGATGACGGGGCGCCCGCGCTCAAGGTCTTCGCCAGCGTGTTGCCGGTCCAAACCTTCGTCGATGCCGTCGGGGGCGAGCGTGTCGACACCGAGGTCATGGTGCGACCAGGACAAAGCCCGGCCACCTATGACCCGAGCCCGAAACAGGTCGCAGCGCTCGCCGAGGCCGATCTCTATGTGCGCGTCGGTGTGCCCTTCGAGAACGCCTGGATGAAACGCATCCAGGCCGCGAATCCGGGCATGCCGATCCTCGATCTGCGTGACGGGCTGCCATTGCGGACCCTCAAGGCGCACGATCATGGCCACGACCATGCTCACGATCAGGCGCACCCCGATCAGGACGCCGAGGCCATGGACCCGCACATCTGGACCAGCCCGCCACTGGTGCGCGCGATGGCCACCGCCCTGCGCGAGCGCCTGAGCGCACTCGACCCCGAGGGCGCGGCACTCTACGCACGCAATCAGCAGCGCTTCGATGCCGAGCTTCAGGCCTTGCATGAAGCGCTCGAGGCCCGCTTGGCTGAACTCGACCAGCGCGCCTTTCTGGTCTATCACCCGGCCTGGGGCTATTTTGCCGACACCTACGACCTCGAGCAGATCCCGATCGAGCGCGCCGGCAAGGAACCCGGGCCGCGCCGGCTCTCGGCATTGATCGACCAAGCGCAGGCCACCGGCGCCCGGGCCATCTTCGTGCAGCCGGAGTTCGATCAACGCGCCGCCCAACAGATCGCCCGCAGCATCGGCGGGCGGGTCGAGTCGGCGACCCCGCTGGCTGGGGATTACGCCGCCAATCTGCGCCGCTTCGCGCGCATCCTGGTCGAGGCTGATCCGACGTCCAACCGGTCGACAGACGACGAATGAAGCCCAGCTCCGCCGCCATCGAGACTCAGCAGGTCGGTTTCGCCTACGGCGATGTGCCGGTGCTGGAAGATGTCAGTGTGCGGGTCGAGGCCGGTGAATTCCTCGGCCTCGTCGGCCCCAATGCCGGTGGCAAGAGCACGCTGTTGAAGCTCATCCTCGGCCTGCTCAGCCCCCAGCAAGGCCAGATCCAGGTCCTCGGTCGCACGCCGAAACAGGCCAGACGCCACCTCGGTTACGTGCCGCAATACCCGGCCTTCCCGCGCGAGTTTCCGATCCAGGTGCTGGATGTGGTGCTCATGGGCCGGCTCGGGCTCGCTGCCACACCCTGGCACAGGGTGGGCGGCTGGCGCCGTGCCGACCGGGAGATCGCGCGACGCACATTGGCCGATGTCGAGGCCGGCGATCTCGCGGCCGCACCCATCGGCGCGCTGTCGGGGGGGCAGTTGCAGCGCGTACTGCTCGCGCGCGCGCTGGTCGGCGAGCCCGAGATCCTGATCCTCGATGAGCCGACGGCGAATATCGATCAGCGCCTGGAAGGCGAGATCTTCGAGCTGCTGAGCCAGTTGAACGACCATCTGACCATCGTCGTGGTCTCGCACGATATCGGTTTCATCTCGAGCTATGTCAGTCGGGTGGCCTGCCTGAATCGCACCCTGATCTGTCATCGCACCGAGGCCATCGATGGGGATGTCATCAATGACCTCTATGGCGAGCGGGTGCGCCTGATCAACCATGCACACGGGGGCAACCAGGGGCACGCCGAGCATGGCTGAATTCTTCAATGCATTGGTCCAACACGGCTTTCTGCAGCAGGCCCTGGTCGCCGGGCTGCTCGCCAGCATCGGCTGTGGTCTGATCGGCCCCTTCGTCGTCGTCAAACGCATCACCTTCCTAGCCGGCGGCATTGCCCACTCGGTGCTCGCCGGCATGGGGGCGGCCCTGTTCTACGGCTACGACCCGCTCAGTGGCGCCCTGGCCGCCGCCGTGGTCGCGGCCTTGTTGATCGGCTGGGTCAGGCTGCGCTGGCGCACCGGAGAGGACACCGCCATCGGTGCGCTCTGGGCCATCGGCATGGCGGTCGGCATCCTCTTCGTCTCGCAAACACCCGGCTATGCCACCGACTTGATGAGTTTTCTGTTCGGCAACATCCTCTTGGTTCCGACCCGCGAACTCGGCTTCATGGCCATGCTCGACCTGGTGCTGCTGGTGACCGTCGCGCTGTTCTATCGGCACTTCGTCGCCATTGCCTTCGACGACGAGTTCGCGCGCTTGCGCGGCGTGCCCGTCGATTTCTTCTATTTGCTGCTGCTGGTGCTGGTGGCGGTCACGGTGGTGTTGATGATCCAGGTCGTTGGCCTGATCCTGGTCATCGCGCTGCTGACCCTGCCGGCGGCGGTCGCTGGTCAATGGACCAGAACCCTGGCCGGCATGATGATCGGCGCGACGCTGATCGGCGCCCTACTCACCAGCGGCGGGCTGGCCCTGTCCTACGCACCGGATCTGCCCACCGGGCCCACCATCATCCTACTGGCGGGCGCGCTCTATCTGGTCTCCGCCATGACCGCCAGCGTCCGCGCCAAGCGCCGCGCGCGCAGAGCACTCCGAGCAACCACGACCCCCTAATGGACGAAGACACCCTGCATCAGGCCCTGAGCACGGCCGAACGGCTGTGCGCACAACGCGGCGTGCGCTTCACCGCGCAACGTCGCCGAGTCCTGGAACTCGTCTGTCGCGCCGAACGTCCCATCGGCGCCTACGAGATCCTCGACCAGTTGCGCGAGGGCTCCACGGCGGCACCGCCGACGGTCTACCGCGCGCTCGATTTCCTCCTCGAGCAAGGATTGGTGCACAAGCTGGAAACCCTGCATGCGTTCATCGGCTGCACCCATCCCGAGCACCCGCACGCGAGCCAGTTCCTGATCTGCGCCGATTGCGGGCGCGTCAATGAACTCGAGAGCGAGGCCATTGCCGGGGAGCTGCGCGCCCTGGAGCAAGAGACGGGGTTTCGTCCCGAGCGCCCGGTGATCGAAGTCCTCGGCACCTGTGCGCATTGCACCCATAAGCCCCGTAAGACCTAAGGATCAGCCGATCCCGTTGAGCCATGACCCCATTTCACAGCGCCGCATCCCTTTGCATCCTCCCACTCGACGCTAACACTGCATCAGCACCCGAAGCGGACGGACGGACTCCAGGCCCTCGGCGGCTGTGTCGGGTCCGCCAGGCCGGAGCGATGCTCGGGCTTTTGGCACTGCTGCTCGCAGGCTGCGGGGGCGCGCCGGACGACGGCAAGGGTCTCGCCGAGGAGGAGCTTGAACTCTCCTGGGATGACCTGATCCCCGCCGATTGGCAGCCGGAGACGCTGATGGAGGAGTACGACGCCGAGAGCCTCAGCGACGATGATCCGCGCGCCCTGGAATTGATGGACAAGCTCAGGGCGCTTTGGGCCGAGGCACCGGTGGTCGCGGCGCTCGATGGCCGACAGGTGCGTCTGCCCGGCTTCGTGGTGCCGCTGGAAATGGATGCGACCCGCATCCGGGAGTTCCTGCTGGTGCCCTACTTCGGCGCCTGCATCCATGTCCCGCCACCCCCGGCGAATCAGACCATCCTGGTCACCACACCGGATGATCAGCCCTATCCCGGCGGCCTCTTCGATACCGTCTGGGTCGAGGGCCATCTGCGCGTCGAGCCCTTCAGCGACGAACTCGGCGATGCCGGCTACCAGATCGAAGAGGCCAAGGTCAGCCTCTACGAGGAGCGTTGATCAGCCCAACGGGCTGAGCGCATTTGTCCCTATCAGCGGCCTGTCTAAGCGGGCTCGAAGTGCAAGGGCGCTTGCTGGCAGAGCCGCGCGAGCAGCCGCATCGCCTCACGATTCGTCCAGGAGCCGGCGCGTTCGATGGCTTTCTCGAACGGCAGCCAGAGCACCTCGCTGTGCTCGGCCGGGTCGATGCGGATATGTCGCCGATAGGGAAGCCGCAGCGCGAACCAATGCTCGCGATTGAAGCAGATGCCCTGCGCGTAGCGTTTGCGCCACGGGTTGATGATCGGGAACAGGCGCGATTGGTGCAGATCGATCAGCCCGGAGGCGCCGAGCAGCCCGGTCTCCTCCTTAAGCTCGCGCAGTGCGGCACTGCGCGGGGATTCACCCGGCAGCAGGCTGCCGGTGACCGATTGCCAGAACCCGCTCGGCCTGACGCGATTGAGCAGCATGAACTCGCCGGCGGTGTTGAACACCACCACCAGCACCGAGATCGGGCGCTTGAGCGGCTCAGGCACGCAGCTTGATCCGCAGCGCCAGCTCCTTGAGCTGCGCCTCGTCGACCGTCGAGGGCGCGTCGGTGAGCAGACAGGAGGCGGTCTGCGTCTTCGGGAAGGCCATCACATCGCGGATCGAGTGGCTGCCGGTCATCAGCATCACCAGCCGGTCGAGCCCGAAGGCGATGCCGCCGTGGGGCGGGCAGCCGTACTTGAGCGCGTTGAGCAGGAAGCCGAAGCGATCGTTGGCATCCTCGTCGCTGATCTTCAGTAGCCGGAAGATGCTGCGCTGAACCTCTTCGCGGTGGATACGGATCGAGCCACCGCCCAGCTCGGTGCCGTTGAGCACCAGATCATAGGCCCGCGACAGGCAGCTGCCCGGATCGGACTCGAGCTGATCGAGCTGCGCCTCCTTGGGCGCCGTGAATGGATGATGCAGCGCCATCCAGCGACCGGTGTGCGGCTCCTTCTCGAACATCGGAAAGTCGACCACCCAGAGCGGCCGCCAGCCCGCCTCCATCAGCCCTCGATCCTGGCCGAGCTTGACCCGCAGCGCACCCAGCGCCTCATTGACCACGGTCGCCTTGTCGGCACCGAAGAAGACCAGGTCGCCGTCCTCAGCCCCCGTGCGCGCCATGATGCCCTCGACCGCGCTATCGGGCAGGAACTTGAGGATCGGTGACTGCAGCCCCTCACGGCCCTTCGCCGACCAGTCGTTGACCTTGATATAGGCCAGCCCCTTAGCGCCGTAGATGCCGACGAACTGGGTGTAGTCGTCGATCTCCTTGCGCGTCAGCGCGCCGCCCTTGGGCAGGCGCAGCGCCGCGACCCGGCCCTCCGGGTCGGCCGCCGGACCGGCGAAGACCTTGAACTCGACCTCGCCCATCAGATCGGCGACATCGATCAGCTCCAGCGGCACGCGCAGATCGGGCCGATCGGAGCCGAAGCGGCGCACCGCCTCGGCATAGGTCATGCGCGGGAAGGGCTCGGGCAGTGCGACTTCGAGCACGCTCGCGAACAGCTCGCGCACCATCTGTTCCATCAACTCGGTGAGCTGGGCCTCGTCCAGGAACGAGGTCTCGATGTCGAGCTGGGTGAACTCGGGCTGGCGATCGGCGCGCAGATCCTCGTCGCGGAAGCAGCGCGCGATCTGATAATAGCGATCGAGCCCCGACATCATCAGCAACTGCTTGAACAACTGCGGCGACTGCGGCAGCGCGTAGAACTCGCCCGGATGCACCCGACTCGGCACCAGGTAATCGCGCGCGCCCTCGGGGGTCGATTTGGTCAGGATCGGCGTCTCGATATCGAGGAAACCATGCGCGTCGAGGAAGTTACGCAGGGTCTGGGTGATGCGGCTGCGCAGGCGCAGGCGCTCCTGCATCTCGGGGCGGCGCAGGTCGATATAGCGGTAGCGCAGCCGGACCTCCTCGGAGGTGTCGGCGCCGTGCTCATCGAGCTGGAACGGCGGCGTCTCGGCGGCGTTCAGCACCTGCAGCGAGAGCCCCAGCACCTCGACCTGGCCGGTCGGCAGATCCGGGTTCTCGGTGCCCTCGGGCCGGGCGCGCACGCGGCCGCTGAGCGCCAGCACGTATTCGCTGCGCACCTGCTCGGCGAGCGCGAAGATGTCGGCGCGATCGGGGTCGAAGACCACCTGCACCAGCCCGCTGCGATCGCGCAGATCGATGAAGATCACGCCACCGTGATCGCGGCGGCGATGGACCCACCCGCAAAGACTGACCTCGCGGTCGATGAGCCCGCTCTCGAGCTCGCCGCAATAATGACTGCGCATGCCGTTCGATCCCCGTTAGACTGATCACCGGCAACGGTCTCTAGCCGGTGGAAAACAGGCGGCGAGCGCCGCCCGAAAAAACACGTCAAGATAACGGTCGGCCGGGCGCTGCGCAACCAGCGACTCGCGCGAGCGGGCGGTGCAACACCGTCTCAGTGTTGCGCGGGCATCAGTCTCAGCGTTGTGCAGGCGTCAAATCTTCAGCCTCGCGCAGGCATCACTTCAGTCCGCTGCTGCTTTGGCCTTTGGGGTGCTTTTCGTGGCTGGCTTGGCCGCTGGCGCATCCGATTTGGGCTTGGTCTCGGTGGCCGGCTTCTCCTTTGTCTTATCGCCTGCGGTTTTCTCGCCCGTTCCCTTCTCCTTGGCCGCCTCCCCGTCTTGATGCAGATTCTTGCGCTTGTCCTTCTCTTTCTTGAAGTCGGTCTCGTACCAACCGCTGCCCTTGAGCCGGAAGGCGGCGGCGGTGATCTGTTTGGTCAGGGCCGAGGCGCCACAGGCCGGACACTCGGTCAATGGCGGATCACTGATCTTCTGCAGTGCATCCAGCTCATGGCCGCATTCCCCGCATCGATACGCATAGATAGGCATGGTCTCACTCACCAAACAACGGTTGGATAACCGCGCGAATATGGGGTTTTGACTGCGATTTTCAAGGGCCTTCGGTAGTCCGCTCAATCCTCGGCCTTGTCGAGCACTGCACGCAGATGACGAAACAGCCGCCGGGACGCCTCGGGGCGGTGGCGTTCGCTATCGCGCTGGGCGGCGCGCACCAGGCTGCGTAGCTGCTGGCGATCGATCTGCGGATAGGCGCTGATCAGCTCGGCAAGGGCCTCATCGCCCTCGGCGATCAGGCGCTCGCGCCAGCGCTCGACCTGATGCTGACGCGCGCTCGCGGCGCGCGCCAGCGCCTCGCGTTGGGCCAGTAGTGCCTGCAGGGGCTCGGTGTTCTCGCGCGCCAGGCAGTTGGCGATGCGTTTGTAGTGTCGGCGCAGTGCGCGCTGATCCTTGATACGCGCGGTCTCGTCGATCGCCACCCAGGTCGCCTCGCTGAGCGAGAGATCCTCGAGTAGCGCGCGCGGCAGCCCCAGGAGTTGCTCGGCCAAGGCCTGCAGTGCCTGATGTTCGCGCTTGACTTGGCTGCGGCTCGGGCGCTCGTCGAGTGGTTCCCGCGCGCTGGCCGGCACGCTGGCTGCGTCAGGCTGAGTCCGCTCAAGCTGAGTATCGATGGGGTCGTGCTGATTCATAGGGATCATCAAAGCGTCGTGAAGAATGTCCGTCGGCGAGCGCTGCCCCATTCACTTCCAACATGTTACTCTCCGAGACGGTCATTCTGAACAGATTTTTCGGATCTCATGGGGTCCAGGTTTCTCGCCAACGGAGGAATGAAGACTGTGAAGGTACTGCCGCTGCTTGCGCTACTGCTCATGATCCTCGGCTGGGTACTCACCCTACTGACCGGCATAACGCTCCTCTCTGGGCCCTATGAGGAGGGGCGGACCTGCCAGACGGAGTGCGTCCAGACAATGTTCTTCTCAGGATTAGGCGCTACCGTCGTTGCCCTGCTGATCGCCGGACTCGCGCTCAGACTGTCCGACGGGCGTGCGCTGACTTACATCAGCCTGGTGCTGCTGGTCCCTCTCGGCATGATCTATGCTGGTTTGATCGTGATCGGCGAGTTGGCCTGATCAACAGCTCGATCGCTTGCCGACCCCACGTGTCTGTGGCCGTCGGCGGCGCCCTGCTCCCGCCGCGCCGCTGCGCTGCGGCTCAGCCTTCAACCTGATCACAGTACTCCAGCAGCTCGGCGAGCGCGGTCCGGCCGGCCTTGAAGTCGAAGCGGCGCACGGGCTGGATCACGGCCTCGAGGGATTGGCGCAACTGCGGGTCCATCACCCGTGGCGCCAGTGCCTCGAGTTCGGCTCGGGCGCGGAGATTCTGCGCAGCCAAGAGCGCATCAAGCCGGAGCAGCTCCGTTTTCAGACTAACCGCATCCAACGCATCGGAATCGTCGATGGCAGCGGCGGTCTCGGACCCCGCGGCAACCGTGGACACCGGAGCCCGCATCGCAATCGAGCGCAACGCCTCGTCTAGGGCCGCTTCAATCGCGGGAAGCCATGATATCGCCGAACCATCGGCGCGAGCGATGCACTGCTCGAGTTCTTTTGCCGTCGCGCCAACCCGCGGCAGGCCCAGGCTCAGGGCCACGCCCGCCAAGGCATGGGCGGCGGCTTTGGCCGCCACCGGGTCGCCAACCTCGAGCCGGGCGCGAATCTGGGCCGGATGATCGGAAAAACGTTCGGCGAAGCGGCGCAACCGATCCTGATGCACAGCCTGATCCTCGTCCACCGGCTCGAGCCCCGGACCAAGATTCGCGCTCGGCGCGGATACGGGTTGACCCGCAGTTGCGGGCGCGTCGGCCAGGTGAGGGTCGGGATCGTTTGAACGACGCAATGGTCGCAGCATTGCGATCAGCCGTGAGCGCTCAAGCGGCTTACCGAGGTGCCCATCCAACCCGGCCGCGAGACAGCGCGCGCGCTCCGCCTCGGTGACATGGGCGGTCATCGCAATGATCGGCAACGCCGCGCACTCGGGTAGGGCGCGAATCCGGCGCGCGGTTTCGTAACCATCCATCCCGGGCAGTTGCAGATCCATGAGGATCACATCGACACCCGCGCACCTTGATCCGTCTCCTGATTCACCCCCTGACTCAACCATGTACTCGAGCGCCTCGGCGCCAGACTCGGCGACCCTCACCTCGGCCCCGGCGCGACTGAGGATCGCAGCCGCGATCTCATGATTGAGCGGCTGATCCTCGACCAACAGCACGCGCAGGCCGCTCAACGCATCACTCGCATCCAGCTCCGACGGTAAGCGTGTCGCGCGCGTGCCAGGCGCCGCCACCTCCAGCTCGACGGCGAACGCAAAGCGACTGCCGACGCCGATGCGGCTGCTCAGCTCGATCTCGCTGCCCATCTGGCGCACCAGGCGTTGGCAGATGGCAAGGCCCAGCCCGGTGCCGCCGAAGCGCCGGGTAATCGACGCATCGGCCTGGGTGAACGGCTCGAACACCTGCGCGCGCTGCTCGTCGCGAATGCCGATGCCGGTGTCGCGCACGGCCAGCGCGAGCAGAATCCGCTCGGGCGCGTTCGGCTCATCGGGCGCGCGCGCCTCGCAACCGACCTCGAGCACGACCTCGCCGCGCTCGGTGAACTTGACGGCATTGTTGAGCAGGTTCGCCAGCACCTGGCGCAAGCGGGCCTCGTCGCCGAGCACCCAGCAATCCGCGACGCCCGCGTGCTCGATGCGCAGCGCCAAGCCCTTGGCCTCGGCGCTCAGCGCCACCAGGTCGCGGGCATCCTCGGCCAGGGTGGCGACGCTGAAGGCGGCCCGCTCCAGCGCGAGGTGGCCGACCTCGATCCTGGAGAAATCGAGTAGATCCTGGATCAGGTCCATCAGCGCCCGCGCGGCCCGCTCGGCCTTGGTCACATAGTCGCGCTGGGCGGCGCTGAGCGGGCTGCTGTCGAGCAGGTGGATGAAGCCGACGATGGCGTTCATCGGCGTTCGCAGTTCGTGGCTCATATTGGCCAGGAACTCGGATTTTGCCTGATTCGCCGCCTCGGCCTTCAGCTCCGCGCGCCGTCGCACCTCGGCCTCGACGCGCAACTGTTGGTTGGAGGCGCGCAGCTCGTGTAGGCCCGCCTGCACCCGGGATTCGAGTTCATCATTGAGCCGATTGAGCTTGTCGTTCGACTGCTGGAGCGCCTCGGCATAGCTCGCCTGCATCGCGCGGTGTTGCTCCTCGAGCAGATAGAAGCGATCGGTCACCGCGAAGGCCAGGATCACCGCATCCAAAGCGGAGCCGATCTGCGTCGCCCAGGTGGTGATGAAGTTGGTCGGGATGAGACCGAAGGCATTGAGCGCGTAGATCACCATGAAGCCGAGCAGGACCGTCCAGCCAAGCGAGTAGTAGCGCGCGGGACGAAAGCCCCGCAGCCCGATTCTGAAGCCGACCAGGATGAACAGCACGACGCTGAACACCAGTGCCACCGCAAAGCGCAGCGCTAGCTCGTAGGGCGCGACCAACGCCAGCACCATGCCAACCACGGCGAGCCAGCGCAGCGCACCGAGGATGCGGTGGATGATCGGCGCGTTGGTCGCGGTATCCAGGATCGAGCGCGTGAACAGCACCCCGGCGAAATAGGCCGCGGAGAGGAAGAACGGCAGGCTGACGTTGGCCCACCACGGCTGATTGGGCCAGAAGAACTGGAACGAGATCCCGCTCAGCGCGAGCTGAAAAGCAACGTAGAGGCTGACGAAGAGCGCGTAATAGGCGGCATTGATATCGCGCAGGCGCCAAAAGTGATAGAGGTTGTAGATCACCAGCATCAGCAGCGCCCCATAATAGAGCGCCAACACGCTGTACTCGGTCGCCATGCGCGCGAACGCGGCATTGCGCGAAAGCAGCTCGATCGGCAGATTCAGCGAGCCCGCCGTCTCGAGGCGCAGATAGATGCTGAGCGATTGGCCGGGCTGCAAGGGCACCGGAAACAGGAAGGTGCGCGCCCTGATCGGCCGCGCGGCGAAGGGTTGCCGATCGCCGGTTTCATAGCGCCTGAGCCCGTCCGGCGCGTCGATGTAGACGATCACCGAATCGAGCAGTGGATAGGCCAGTTCGAGGTAATAGGTCCGCGGGTGATCGAGGTGGCTGTCGAGCTGCAAGCGTGCCCAATGCACGCGGCGATCGAAGCCCAGGTTGTCCATCTCGCTGTGCGCCGGCGCGAAGGCCGCCGACCAGGGCGGCGAGCGGATGTCGTCGATGTCGAGATGCCCTTGCGGGTCGAGCAAGAGTTGCAGATGGCCGACCGTGCTGTACTCGCGCTGATCGCCCGAGACCCGCAGAGGTCTGATCCCGGAGGCTGCCGCAGTCGCATCAACCGGTGGCGGGCTGACCTCTTCACTGACCGAGCCGCCCAATGTCGAGCCCGTTGTCGAGCCAGCTGCTGAGCCAGCGACCAACCCCACCATCACCAGCATCCAGGTCAAGCGTGCCGACAGTCGGAGCATGGCGAGCACCGTGCCTCAACCACCCGACCTCTAGCGGGTCGATTCCCAATGCTGAAGCCACAGCTGACCCGGGCCACTTTGCATGGCCTGCTCCAACGCCTGGGTCGCCGCTAATGCAAGGTCCTGTCCATGCAGCGGCTCGGCCTTGTCCCGCATTGCACAATCCGCCGTGATCCCGCCCACGCTCGCGGTCAATGAACCCTTGGAACCAGGGGGCTTGATAGCGAGCGCAGCGACGGCCTCGATGATCGTGGCCGCGCGCTCGAAGGCGGCCTCGGCATCCGCTTGGGGCAGTAGGATCGCGAACCGAGATCCGCCGTAATGGGCGCAGAGATCAAGCGGACTCGAGATCCGACCTACAATCAGGGCGCCGATCGCTTGCGCGACGCGCTCGAGCAGGCGCTGAAGGGCGGGCTGTGCGGTCGTATCTGCGATCGCGTCAAAATCATCGAGACCCACCAGCAGAAACGACAGCCTTGTGCCTTCGAACTCGGCGCGCGTGGTCTCACGCGCGAGCAGCGCGTCACAGGCGGCGCGGTTGGGCAGGCCGGCAATGGCCTCGACGTTGGCGAGCGCTCGCAGCCGATCCCGACTCGCCTTGAGCTGCAGGTGCGTCTCGACCCGCGCCCGGACCCGCAGCCGTTTGATCGGCTTGGTGATGTAATCGACCGCGCCGACCGCGAAGCCCTTAGCTTCATCCTCGAGTTCGGTCTTGGCGGTGACGAAGATCACCGGGATCTCGGCGAGCCGGGGCTCGAGCTTGAGTAGACGGCAGACCTCGTAGCCATCGACCTCGGGCATCATGATATCGAGCAGGATCAGATCGATGCGCCGATTCAGCGCGATCTCGATCACCTCCTCGCCCGAGATGGCAAAGAAAACCTCGTAATCATCGCCAAGCGCGGCGGCCAGCACCTCGATGTTCTCTGGAACATCGTCGACGAGCAGCAGATGCGGGCGTTGTTCCGTAGCCGGGTCGGTGGTTACCATCTGCGCCGTTCTCGCGGTGGCGTTCTCATGCGCTCGAGGGCGTCGTGCCAGGAGAGCGCTAAGGGAACTGTTCGAGCCGATCCATGGTCTCCTCGTAGCGCTCGCGCAACCGATCGCGCAGCTTGGCCTGCTTGGCGCCGGAACAGCCGCCCAGCTCCTGCAAGCGCGCCAGGAAGTCTTCGCGCATGCGCGCCTGCGCATCACGGTAGTAGCCTTCCGGGAAGAGATCGTCCTGGGCATCGAGCACGGTCATCCGAAAACCGCTCGCGAGAACCTTGTTGAGGTTCTCGCTACGGCGCCCCGAGCGATCTTGTCGACAGCGATTGTTGTAGAGATCGAGTTCAAAGGCCGCCTCGACCGCGTCGATGATGAGCTCTTTAGTCGCCTCATCAAGCAACTCTCGGGCGTCACCATCGATGGGCATGAGCAGCGTTAACGCGATCAGCGCGCCGAGGATCATGCAGGTGCTCAGGCGCGTCCATTCGGTAGGTACTAACTGCATCTGCGCCTAGCTCCGGGGAAATTGACTGGTCAGTGGACAACAACAGGGATAGCAAAGGGCATCGCAGGGGCCTAGCGATGACCACAAAGCGTCGGGGTTGCCGACCTCCACCGCGCTGCCCCTCAACGTAAATCTATCTGGCCGACCTGTAAATGCTACGCGCATCCATCCCTGTCATCCATGCGACCCCCGGAGGTTCCCTGTATCATGGGGGTTTGATGAAGTCACCGTAAAGAGGCCTGGCTTTGCCGCGCACATCGACAGTAGCTGGCATCTGATGCAATGGCTTTTCCTATTGTTACCGATCGCGGCCGCCTCCGGGTGGCTCGTCGCGCGCCGCGCGGTCTCCGGGCGGCGTGGCGAGAGCGGCTGCGGGAGTACCGATCCCGTCTTCTTCCGCGGCTTGAATTACCTGCTCAACGAGCAGCCGGACAAGGCGCTCGATGTCTTCCTGAGGTTGGCCGAGGTCGATGGCGAAACCGCCGAGACCCATCTTGCACTCGGGGCCTTGTTTCGACGCCGCGGCGAGGTTGATCGCGCCATCCGCATCCACCAGAACCTGGTCGCGCGTGAGACGCTCAGCAGCGCCCAACGCGGCTATGCGCTCTATGAACTCGGACGCGACTATATGCTCGCCGGGCTCTTCGATCGCGCCGAGAGCCTATTCCTGGAGCTGGTCGAGCAGGGTCTACAGGATCGGCGCGCCTTGCGCAGCCTGATCGAGATCTATCAGGCTGAGAAGGACTGGCGCCGTTGCCTGGAAACGGCCGAACAGTTACGGCAACGCTGCGACTGGCCGATCCAGACCGAGATCGCCCATTATCACTGCGAGCTGGCCGATAAATGCCGCCGCCACGGACAGCGCGACGAGGCCCGCGCGCACCTGCTTGACGCCCAGGCCGTCGACCCGAATTGCATCCGCGCCACCTTGATTCAGGCGCGCATGGAGATGGAGGGCGGCGATTCGGCCTCCGCCTTGATGCTTTACCGCCACCTCGCCCGACGTGGACCCGACTATCTCCCGGCCATGCTGCCGGAGCTACTCCACTGCTGCGAACGACTCGGCCGTCAAGGCGTCGCCCGGGAATTGGGCGAGCTGTTCGCGGCGCATCCGTCTTCGCCCTTGATGCTCGAACTCTCGCGCGCGATCGAGCGCGAGCAAGGTCCCCAAGCGGCACTGCGTTTTCTCGACGATTATCTCGGCCATTATGCCGATCTAGTGGGCGCCGAGCGGCTCCTGGAACTACGCCTCTCCGGCGTCCCGCAACAGGCCGCCGAAGGCGATCAGCAACTGCTTGAGGTCATCAGGCACCTAGTAGACGCGCAACCAAGTTATCGCTGCGATCAGTGCGGCTTTGAAGCGCGTGCGCTGCATTGGCAATGCCCGAGCTGCAAACACTGGGGCAGTATCAAGGCCGTCGCTCCGCCATTACTGTGTCAGCCCGCGGGTGCCACCGCCATAGACTCGGGCGCCAATCGTCTTTAGCCAGATCACCAGCCTACATCCAGGACAGAGTGCCTTGACCGAGACCCGAATCATCGTTGCCCTCGACTACGCGTCCGCTGACGCAGCCCTCACCCTCGCCGACCGGCTCGATCCACACCGCTGTCGGGTCAAGGTCGGCAAGGAATTGTTCACTCGCGCCGGACCGGCCGTGGTCGAGCAGCTCGTCAAGCGCGGATTCGATGTCTTTCTCGATCTCAAATATCACGACATCCCAAACACCGTCGCCGCCGCCTGCGCGGCAGCTGCGGACCTTGGGGTCTGGATGCTCAACGTGCATGCTTCTGGTGGGGTAGCAATGATGCAAGCCGCACGCGAGCGCCTTGCGTCTTTGCCGCGGCGACCGTTGCTGATCGCGGTAACCTTGCTCACCAGTCTCGACGACGATGATCTGACGGCGATCGGCTGTCCGGGCCATGCTCGTGAGCGCGTCGCCTTGCTCGCCGAGCTGAGCGCGGAGGCGGATCTAGATGGCGTCGTCTGCTCCGCACGCGAGGCCAGCGACCTGCGCGCGCGTCTGGGTCCAGAACGGTTGCTGGTGACACCCGGTGTGCGCCCCGCCGACAGCGCCAATGGCGATCAGAAACGCATCATGACACCGAGCCGCGCCATCGCCGCTGGTGCCGATCATCTGGTGATCGGGCGGCCCATCACGGCCGCGGCCGATCCTCAAGCCGCGCTCTCGGCCATCGAGGCCGAATTAGCCGTGGGATCTGCCACGCCCCGCTGAGCCCTCACGCCCAACCTGTTCCATCGCCTGACCAATCAACAACACGAAAGGAGCCCCCATGGCTAAGATCAACAAGGCTGTCTTCCCGGTTGCCGGCCTCGGCACACGTTTCTTGCCGGTCACCAAGGCCAGTCCCAAGGAGATGTTGCCGATCGTCGACAAACCCTTGATCCAATACGCCGCCGAGGAGGCCGAACAAGCCGGCGCGACCCAACTGGTGTTCATCACCGGCCGCCATAAGCGCTCGATCGAGGATCATTTCGACAAGGCCCCCGAACTCGAGGCCGAACTCAAGGACGCCGGCAAGGACAAGCTGCTCAACATCGTGCGCACCATCCTGCCCGACCATGTCAATTGCATCTACCTGCGCCAGCCCGAGGCGCTCGGACTCGGACATGCGGTGCTCTGCGCCAAGCCGGTGATCGGCAATGAGCCCTTCGCGATCCTGCTCGCCGATGACCTGATCGACAATGCCGGCAAGGGCGTCTGCGAGCAGATGGCCGATCTGCACGCGCGCAGCGGTGGCGCCAGTATCCTCAGCGTGCAGGAAGTGCCGCCGAGCGAAACGCACAAGTACGGCATCGTCGAGACCGAGACACAGCCCGATGGCACGCTGCGGGTGACCTCGATGGTGGAGAAACCCAAGCCCGAGGACGCGCCGTCGAATCTCGCGGTGGTTGGGCGTTACCTGCTCACGCCGGCGATCTTCGAGAAGCTCGAGCAGACCCAGGTCGGAGCTGGCGGCGAGATCCAGCTCACCGACGCGATCGCGGCATTGCTCGATGAAGAGGTGGTGATCGCCCACCCCTTCGAGGGCAAGCGCTACGACTGCGGCAGCAAGGAAGGCTATCTCCAAGCCACGGTCGAACTCGCGCTCAACCATCCAGAACTCGGCGATGACTTCCGCAGCTATTTGAAATCACTCGTGCTCTAAACCGAAGCGAAGGTCGGGAGCAGCGTCCGAAACAGTTGGGGCTCAGGCGGCGCTGAGTCCCGAGGCTTAAGCAAAACTTTTGCTTCCATAAGAAATCCCGATTGCTAAAACAGAGCGGATCAGTAGGATACTGCCGCAGCCTTTGGCAACCACCCTATATGACTGACGCCGAACAGCGTCGGCGAGGAGGCGAGGAACGGTGAAAAACTGCAAACTCTGTCGACTGAGCCGGCATTGCAATGACCTTCCCGGCATTTGCATACTAATCCCTTACCTGACGGTGGCCGTGCTCACGGTCTCGATCGGCTATCTATTCCTCACCCAGGAAGTCTTCACTTAGCCGCCTGCTCCCACAGCCGCCTCCCGGCCTTGACGATCCCTAGGCGCTCATCCAGATCTCGAGGATCGTCCTGGTTCGTGCTCAGGGGGTTGGCTTTGAACGAGCGACGGGATGCGAACCGCAGCTCGGGGCCATATCCCCACAGCTCTCGTCATCGCGCTCGCAGAAATCAAAGCAGGTCACCAGGCGCCCCTCGAAGGTCGCCTCGACCTCCAGCCCATGTTGAGTTCGATGCACGTTGAACCCCTCCTGCGTCACCGGCGTTTGACCTACCAGACGCAACCGCTGAGCCGGGTAATCGATACTCAAGACAACCCGCATCGGATAGTAGCCATCCAAGAAGCGGCGCATATAAGGACCATTGCGCAGCCGGAATAGGCCGTCGCCGAGCGACTGCAAGGCACGACTCTCGGCCTGTATACAGAGTTCGGCATTGGGCCCGACATCCTCGAGCTGCACGCTATGGCCGTCTACCCAAGCGCGACCAATATCGCGGCTATGATCGACCGCGAGATCGCGAATCCCATCGGCGCGAAACAGGATCTGCGCGGCCGGAACCGGGTCAAGATTCTCATGGCATTGCGTCAGCTCAACCCAGCCCTGCTCGAGACTGGCTTCGCTGATCGCGATCCGGTTGCGGTGGTAGTGTGCACCAGCCGCAGCGTCCGTCGGGATGAACTCAAGCTCGCCATCATTGACCAGCGCGACCCGCGTGGCCAGATCAGCCTCCTCCGGCCAGCCCTCGGGCCAATCATCGGTTGCGCCCCAGGCGGGCACGGAGATGCCGTCCAGTAAGGGGATTAGGAGCACAACCCATAAGAGATCCGTTTGCTTGCGTTTTGGACAACTCTTGCAGCGCTTTCCTTCCTTATATTTTTTGCAGCATTTACCGTTCTTCTTGGGCATGGTCGGGCCCTGATTTGAGGTGCTTAGGCGTCGGTCGAGGCCGTCGAGGCCGCGCCGCTGATCTTCTTGGCGGCAGCTGCAAGCTCGTTATCGATCATCAACAGCCCCTGCCCCTGATCACCGAAGAGCCGTAAGCGGCCTAGAATATCGTTAACAGTGGCTTCTTCCTCGATCTGTTCGGTGACGAACCACTGCAGGAAGATATGGGTCGCGTGGTCTTTCTCCTGACCTGCATGATCGACCAGATCGTTGATCGCTTCGGTGACGCTGCGCTCGTGATTCAGGGTGCGCTCAAACATATCCATAATGCCGGCGGTCTTCGCCGGCGGCGCTGATACCGCCTCGAGTTGAACGGTCGAATCCTGATCAAGAAGATAGCGATACATCTTCAGCGCATGGGTCATTTCCTCCCCGTGCTTGGCCATGAACCAAGCTGCCGTCCCATTAAGATTGCTGCTCTCGGCCTGCGCAGACAGGCCAAGATAGAAGTAGGCAGAGAAGAGTTCACGGTTGATCTGCGCATTGATGCGCGATGCCATCTCGTTGGAAATCATCGACAGGTCTCCGTTATTACCCAGCATGGGACGTCAAGCGCACCTTGAACACGCCGATCTAGGCGGACTGCTCTGGGTGGACTGAATCGGACGACGCGATGCGCCGCAAATCGATGAGGTTGCGAGTCGATCTCGATTTTCAAGAGAACCTTGGTCATTGAAGCCAAAGCCCGGTGCCGTTTCCGCCCCTGAGGCAAGCCTGTAGAATCCACATGCTTCGCCAGACACGCCCCTATGGTCGTTCTGCCTGATCCGCCGACCCGCCCTTGGAAACCACTGGCCCAACGATGACCCAACCTCCCCGCCGAGCCCGCGTTGCCGTCGCCGGCGCCAATGGCTTCATCGGCACCGCCCTCTGTCCGCTGCTCGCCGAGCGCTTCGAGGTCGTCGCCCTGACGCGCTCGCCCGCCCGCGCCCGCACCCCGGACCCGGAGGGATTGGTCCACTGGCGCCAGTGCGACCTGTTCTGCGCGCGTGAGTTGAGCGCCGCCCTGACCGATATCGATGTGGCGGTCTATCTGGTGCACTCGCTCGCGCCCTCCTCGCGCCTGACCCAGGCCCGCCCGCGCGACATGGATCTGGTGCTCGCCGATAACTTCGCGCGCGCGGCCGCCAGCAATGGCCTCGAGCAGATCGTCTTCGTCAGTGGCGTGATGCCCGAGAGCTTTCACTTCTCGCCCCTGCTCTGGAGCCGGCGCGAGGTCGAGATGGTGCTCGGCTCCCGGGGCACGCCGGTGACCGCGCTGCGCGCCAGCCTGGTGATGGGGCCCGGCGGCACCGGCCCGGGGTTGCTGCTCGATCTGGTGCGGCGCCTGCCCGTGCTGCTGTTGCCACCGGCCGCTGACTCCTCGACCCGGCCCATCGCGCTGCGTGATCTGGTGCGGGCCATCCTGCACTGTTTGGGACGGCCCGAGCGCTTCCGCGGAGCCTTCGATATCGGCGGGGCCGACGTGCTCAGCTACGAGACCATGCTGCGCGAGACGGCCGAGGTGCTCGGGCTGCGGCGCCGGTTCATCAAGGTGCCACTGTTGCCGGTCGGCCTCGCCTCGCTGACGGCGCGCGCGGTCAGCGGCGCGCCGGCGGCCATGGTCGGCGCCATCGTCGAGAGCCTGCCGCAGGATACGCGCATGCGCGACAACCCGGTACAACAGGCGATCGCGCCGGATGCGCTCGGTTTTCGCGCCGCGCTCGAGGCCAGTATCGACCCGAGCAGCAAACGCCTGTTGCCCAGCCCGCGCGCGCGCCTCCAGGAACAAGACCGCGAACGCATGCGCGAGCAATCGCTGGTGCGCTCGATCCAGCGCGCCATCCTGCCACCCGGCCAGGATGCCGCCTGGCTGGCCGGCAATTATTTCCGCTGGCTCGGTCGCTGCTGCTGGCCGCTGGTGCGCAGCCGGGTCGCGGACAACGGTGATGTCGAGGTCTGGTCGCGGCTACCGAGGCTGAGGATGCTCGCCTTGCGCCGGATGGCGCACGAGAGCACGCCCGAGCGCCAGATCTATGAGATCGCCGGCGGCCTCCTGGCACGCGCCGGCGATGGTCGCGCCCGCTTCGAGTTCCAGACCCTGCTCGATGGGCGTTACACCATGACCGCGATCCATGATTACGCCCCGGCATTGCCCTGGTATCTCTATATGCTCACCCAGGCGCTGGCGCATCGGCTGGTGATGCGCCGCTATCAGTCGCGTCTCGCGCGCCTTGCCCGCTGACCGCCCCTGATGCGCGCGCGACGACTTCGCCAATAGGATGTACGACGTGTCCGACTCATCGCAATCGATCTGGAAACCCTTGTTCTGGCTCCTGTTCGCCGCGTTGATCAGCGTCTCTCTGCTCTATCGGCATCACAGCGATCAGCTGCGCCAAACCCTCGCTCAGGAGCGCCAGGCGTTGCGCTCGCTCGATCGCAGCCTCAATGCCCGCGAGTCCGAACTCGCCAAGGCGACACGGGCGCTGGATGCGGCCCGCACCGAGATCAGCGCGCTCGAAACGGCCCATGCCGAGGCGCTCGCGTCGGCGGACGGGCAGACGGAGCGCGCGCGCCAGGGCGCCACTGCAGCAATGAAGCAAACGCCTCTTGCCGAGCCGGGTGAGCAGCGCAACAGCAGCCTGTGCGAGGACGCCATCGAGCAGGCCTCAGAGCAGGCGACTGATCAGGTTCACGCCTTCTACGAAGACCTCATACCGCTCGGCGCGCGGCTCACCGAGCGCGGAGTACGGATCGATCTTCGTGGCGACAGGATGCGCTTTGCCAGCGGCAGCGCCACCTTGCCCGCTGAGGCGGCGCCCACCTTGGACCAGATCGCGGCGATCTTGCTCGATCATCCAGACCTGCAGGTGCTGATTCAAGGCCACACCGACAGCGCCGGTTCCCGCGAACTCAACCTGCGGCTTTCGCAGCAGCGCGCTACCACCGTGCGCCAAGCACTCGCCGAGCGCGGGGTCGAGACCGCGCGATTTCGCGTCCAGGGCCTCGGTTCAGCGGTCCCGGTCGCTGACAACGCAAGCGCCGCTGGGCGCCAACGCAATCGCCGGGTCGAACTCTATCTGGCGCGCGAGCAGAACCGCTAACCGACTATAGCCTCACCGGCGCCACAGCGACTCATCGATGAGATCCTTGAGGCGCTGATGCGTCGGCGTTTCCACTGACGTCAGCTCCAGGCTGGTGCGGTAACGGCCCTCCCAAGGCACGCTTCGCACCACCCGTGCATAGACCTCGTCGATGCTGGAAAAACCCTGTTGCGGCGCCAGATTGATCACGACATCGGAGGCATCCGGCAGCCCGAGCGGCAGATCAGCGCGCAAGCCGTGGTAGCTGAGATCATTGATCAGGCCAGGGATTTTCCCCGGGCGGATGCGCTTTTGGTCGATCTGGCGAAAGGTGGCATCGAGGTGGACCTGGATACGCGGAGAACGGCGCACCTCGGTCGGCAGGATCTCGATCCGCTGGGGGGCATTGACGGCCTGCAGCTCATAGAGCTGGACCGGCTGCGTGATGCCCTTGAAACGCACCTCATTGGCCGCGCCGACCTCGATCGAGGCGGCCGCCTCGGCGCGGGTCGATTCGCTGATCAGCACCTGACCGCGCAGCGCGAATGACTCCATGCGCGAGACGAGATTGACCACATCGCCGAGCACCGTATATTCGCTATGCGCCGCAGCGCCAAAGCTGCCAGCGACCAGCGGACCGGTGTTGACGGCGATACCGGCAAAGAGTGTGGGCAGTCCTCGCGCCTCGTTGGCCTGATTCAACGCCCGCATCACCCGTTGCATCTCGGCTGCGCAGGCGAGCGCGCGCAGTGGATCATCGGTGTGCGCCTCGGGCACCCCGAAGACCGCCATCACCGCATCGCCGATGAATTTATCCACGGCGCCACCGAAATGCTCGATGACCTCGGTCATGGCCACGAACCAGCGATTCAGCAGACAGACCATGGTCGGCATCGGCAATGACGCCATCAGCGCCGTAAACCCGCGAATGTCGGCGATCAACACCGTTGCTCGGGTCTCGATCCGGGGCTGGGCCTCGAGCAGAAAGGCATCGAGCACCGGATTGAGGCGTTGCTCGAGGGCTTGCTGCAGGCGATGCGGCGGCTGCGGAGTCGTCAGCCGGAGCAACCCCTCCCCCTCGAGGTCGCGTATGACCTGTTCGATGCGCGCAAATAGCGGGTCCCGATCACGATGTTGCATGGAGGCGACGGGCACTCAGTGGCGGCGAGAAGTCCTATTATGCCCCGTGATGCGCGCGAGCACCGATTCGATCTGCATCGGCGCTGCCGTATTGAGAAAGACCGCGTGGCGATGCTCGGCCTCGGTGAGAGGCTCACGCTGGGCGATCTGCAGACTCAGCACATCGATATCGGCATCCGAGGCATCATTGCCCGCGCCATTGCGCGCGCTGATGCGTTCGCGCAACAGAGGCATCGGCGCCTGCAGCGAGAGGATGCGACAGGGGCATTGCAATTCCTCGGCGAGCGCGAGGAAGGGCGCGCGCTGTGCGTGGGCGAGAAAGGTCGCGTCGACCAGGACGCTGAAGCCGGCGGCGATCAATTCGCGCGCCAGCGCCAGCAGCCGGCGATAGGTGCGCTCGGTGGCCTCGGCGCCATAGAGCGGCACATCCTGATGCGCCGGCGGCCGATGCTGCTCCGGGATGCCGAACAAGCGTTTGCGCTCGACATCGGAGCGGATCTGGATGATCGGCAGATGCTCGCGCAGCCGATGCCCGAGCCAGGTCTTGCCGCTGCCGGAGAGCCCGTGCGTGATGAACAGTTGCGGGTGATGGCGTCCCGTGCAGCTACGGGCTAGCGCCAGATAATGCTGCATCCTCTGACGGGCCTTGGCGCTCGCCGCATCGCTCTCTTCAGAGATGGCCTGGAGCCGTTGAATGGCGCTGACCTTGGCCCGCACCAGCGCCCGATAGACCTGGTAGAAGCGCAAGAGGCGCAAGCCGGCGTAGTCGCCGCTCACCTCGAGGTAGCGGTTGAGGAGGCGCCGAGCCAAGCCGTGTGCGCCGCTCTCGGCCAGGTCCATGGTGAGGAAGGCGATCTCGCTCATGGTGTCGATCCAGCGCAGGCTGGGATTGAACTCGATGCAGTCGAAGATCACCGGCTCGCCATCGAGCACGACGATGTTGCCGCGATGCATGTCACCGTGGCATTCGCGGATGTAGCCGCCGCGCCGGCGCTGCTCGAGTTCGGGACTCAGGCGCGCGAAACGCTTGCGCGTCCAGCGCTCGAGACGTTGCAGGCAGCGTGCCGCCGCCGCCTCCTCGGGTGCCTCGAGGGTGGCGATGGCCGCCCGTAAGGGCTCAAAATTATCCAACATCGGCGCCAGCACCGCCGCTGGCTCCCCATACGGGGTGTCCGCAGGCGCGGGGACCAGGCTGGCGTGGAAATCGGCCACGCGCTCGGCCAGCCGATCGATCAACGGCCCCTCAAGCGGCTTCTGCGAGAGCAAGGCCTGTTGCGGGAACCGACGCATGCGCACCGCATAGTCGATCACCTCGCCCTCGCCCTCGCCCTGCGCGCCGAAGCGAACACGCTCGCCCTCGCGCACCACGGGGACCACAGCGAGGTAGAGCTGCGGTGCCAGACGACGGTTGAGTCGCAGTTCCTCCTCGCAGTAGAAACGCCGCCGCTCGAGGGTCGAGAAGTCGACGAACCCAAGCGAGACGGGACGCTTGAGTTTGTAGGCAAAATCGCCGGCCAGGAACAGCTGCGAGATATGGGTGCTCAGACCCTCGACCCGTTCGACCGGATGCGGATAGGCGCGCGGCTCGAGCAGGTCGGCAAGCGCTGTCAATTCATCGGCGAGCATCAGCAGGCTTGCGAAAATGAGCGCTGTTTCAATACACTATGGAACATTGCCTGATTCATGCCTATCGCTTTGAGGTTCATTTGATGAGTATCGAACGTATCGTTTTCGCCGTCGCTGGCGCTTTTGTGCTGATCTCGGCCATCCTCGCCGCCACGCTCAGCCCGCTCTGGCTCTGGTTCACCGGCTTCGTCGGGCTCAATCTGCTGCAGTCGGCCTTCACCGGCTTCTGCCCGCTGGCGGTGATCCTGAAGAAGTTCGGCAAGGAGCCGGGCCCGGCTTTCTGAGCCAGCATGCTGAAGGTCACGCGCGGCCACACCCCATCTGGATGGCCGCGCGACCCTGACCCGATCGCGCCGACCAGGTCCAGCCAGGCCAACGCGCGCCAAGCAGCCCATCAAGCCACCCCGATCAAACCGCCGCAGCCGCTCGATCCATGAGCACACGGCTCCGGGCCCGAGCCGCCCGCGCCACCCGCGCAATCGGTAGATCCTCGCCCTGGCGCCAGCGTTTCACTGCCTCCGCCTTCCCGTCTCCAGTCACCAGGATCAGCACCTGCTGGCTGTTGGCCAGTGCCTGCAACGTCAACGATACCCGGTCTGGTGGCGGTTTCGGCGCATCGAAAACCGGCATCACCAGCCGATCCTCGGGGATCTCACGGCCTGGGAAAAGGCTCGCCGTGTGCCCGTCTTCGCCCATTCCCAGGAGCACGAGATCAAACGGCAAGGCGGTCCAGACGATCAGCTCGTAGGCCGCCGCGCCGATCTCGGCACCCAATTCTACCGGGATCGCGTGTATCTGCAGCCTCGGCACGGGAACATGATCGAGCCAAGCCTCGCCGGCCGCGCTGCTGTTGCGCTCGCCATCGCGCGCCGGCGAACAGCGCTCGTCACCGTGATAGATCCACCAATGCGCCCAGTCCGCCTCGGCGTCCTTCAGCCGCGCATAGGCGGCGGTTGGCGTGGTGCCGCCGGCAAGACAGAGCCTGAAGCGGCCGTGGTGCTCGATCGCGGTGGTCGCCGCCGCCAGGATACGCTCGGCGACGGCGTCGGCAACGGCCGTCGTGTCGGCAAACAGCTCCGTGTCGGCACCCGGCAGGACAATCGCATCAGAGAGCATATTGAATCTCCTTCGTCAGGTCGGCTCCGCGCTCATGTCACCAGTAGAATCGCACATCAATGGCAAGCCCGCACGCAACGCGCGAGCACTCCCAAGCCGCCATCACTTGACCAGCGCCGAGGCATCGCGTAGTAACCTAGGCACCACAATCCCTGAGCGATGAGGAGAGGCACCCATGGCAGAGACGATGCGCGACATCATGAACCCTGGCGCGAACAATCACGACCCCCGGTTCCCGCAGGCCCCGGGCGATTGGGCCACCGCCGACGCCGAACAGCAAGCCGTTGAAGAAGGGCTGAGCCTGAGCGACGATCACTGGGAGGCGATCCGCGCGCTGCAGGCCTTTTTCGCCCAAGAAGAGCAACCCAACCCACGGGCATTGCATGACGCGCTCGAGGAGCATTTCCATGACCGTGGTGGCCTCAAATATCTGTACGAGATCTTCCCCGGCGGCCCGGTTGCGCAAGGCTGCCGATTGGCCGGGTTGAAACCACCCGCCGGCGCGGTCGACAGCTCCTTTGGCAGCGTTCAGTAGCGCTCAGGCCGGCAAGGCGCCGCTAGAGCCACTCAGGGCCCGCGCTGCGGGCCCCTCATCTGAGAGCGTCAGTCAAATCGCCGATACCTGGCGGCTGTGGCGGGGTCACCCACGCCCCTCCCCCGTCGGTTCGGACTGACGATCCGTCTCCGCGTCCGGGAAGCGACGCGCATCTTCGGTCTCAACGTCCTCATCCATCAGGATCCGCTGACCGTCCCCCTCGAGATCATCGAACTGACCGCTACGCGCGGCCCAGAACAGGACGCCGACCGCGACCAGCCCCAGCAGCAACATGCCGGGGATCAGGCCATAGATGACTTCCATCGTTATCCTCGCTGTTTGAATAAGCCGCGCAGGCGCGCCGAATTGCCGATCACCGCCAGTGAACTGAGCGGCATCGAGATCGCCGCGACCAGGGGCGTGATCAAGGCCGCCATCGCCAGCGGCACCATGATCAGATTGTAGGTGATCGAGAGCCCGATATTCTGGCGGATGGCGCGCAGGGTCCGGCGCGACAGCGCTGCGGCATCACGCACGCGCATCAGCTCGGTGCTCATCAAGACGATATCGGCGCTGGCGATCGAGACATCGGTGCCGCTGCCAACGGCGATGCCGACATCGGCTCGCACCAGCGCCGGCGCATCATTGATGCCATCGCCGATCATGGCCACCCGCTCACCGCGCTGTTGCAGCTCGGTGATCACCCGATCCTTGTCCTCGGGACGCACCTCGGCGATCACCTCGATCGCGCCGAGCTGCGCGGCGATGCACCGCGCCACGGCCTCGCGATCGCCGGTGAGCAGGGTCACTTTGATGCCGTCCGCCTGGAGTTGCCGCACCACCTCGGCGGCATCGGGTCGCAGGCGGTCGGCGGCCACCAGGCGCAGGCACTCGACGCCGTCGATCGCGCAATGCAGCCGGGTGCCGAGCGGATGCGGCTCGGCTTCGGAGTCAAGCTCGGCATTAGGCGCTCGCCCGTCGAGTCCATGCACTTCGACCCCATTGGCGATGAGCCAATCGTGGGTTCCGATCAGCACCTGATGTCCATCCACGGTGCCGGCGATCCCGGCCCCAGGCTCGACCCGAACCGCGTGCACCCGCACCGTGCTCAACCCCACCCGCGCGGCCTTGGCGAGACGCACGACAGCGCGCGCGAAGGGATGCTCGGAGACCTGCTCCAGCGCCGCTGCCAGGCGCAGTCGCTCGCGCTGCTCGGCATCCAGGGTCGCGGCCCCGGAATGGGTTTGCCAAGACGCGCTGGGCGTGGACGCTCGGCTCTGGATGTCGACCACCTCGGGGCGGCCTTCGGTCAAGGTGCCGGTCTTGTCGAAGACGACGTGCTTGATGTCGGAGAGGGTCTCGAGCACCGCGCCCTGCTTGATCAGGATGCCGTGGCGGGCACCGAGCCCGGAGGCGACCGCGATGGCCATCGGCGTCGCCAGCCCAAAGGCGCAGGGACAGGTGATGATCAACACCGAGGTGGCCGCCATCAGGGCCGTCTCCAGATCGCGCCCCATCCAGACCCCGAAGGTCAGCAGGGCCAGCGCCAGGGTGAGGGCGACGAACCAGGGCACGATGCGATCGGCCAGCGACTGGATCGGCGCCTTGCTCGATTGCGCCTCCTCGACCAGTTGGATGATACGCCCGAGCGCGGTCTCGCGCAGCAGCCCGGTGACCTCGATGGTGAGCACGCCGGCGCCGTTGAGCGTGCCGGCCGCCACCGGCTCGCCGACGCCGCGCGCGACCGGCTCCGACTCGCCGCTGAGCATGGCCTCGTCGACCTCGCTGCGGCCCTCGCTGATGAGGCCATCGGCCGGGATGGTCTCCCCCGGGCGCACCAGCACGTGATCGCCCGGCTTGACCGCGCGGATCGGCAGCACCACCGGTTCGCCCTCGCGCAGCACCGTCACCACCTTCGGCTGCAGGTCCAGCAGGCGCTGAGTGGACGCCACCGCTTGGCGCTTGGACATCGCCTCGAGGAAGCGACCGACCAGGATCACGAACAGGAAGTTGACCACCGTGTCCCAATACACCTGCCCGCTGCCACCCAGGGTGACATAGAGCGAGTAGAGGTAGGTGATGGAGGCGCCGATCGCGATCGGCAGGTCCATCGTCAGCGCCCCCTGCCGCAGCCCGAGCCAAGCCCCGCGCAAAAAGGGCCAGCCGGCGTAGAGCAAGGTCGGCGTGGCGATGGCGAAGCCAATCCAGTGGAAGAGACCGCGAAACTCCCCTTGATCGGCGCCGGCATAGAGCGCGATCGAGATCCACATCAGGTTCATCGCCGCGAAGCCGGCGAAGGCCATGCGGTAGAGTAGTGCGCGATTGCCCCGCTGCAGGGCACCCTCGGCAGCCTCGGGGTCGAAGGGCACGGCCGTATAGCCGATCCGACTCAGCCGCTCCAGCAGGCTCGACAGGTGCAGGCGCGTGTTATCCCACTTCACCCGCAAGCGGCGCCCGGTCAGGTTGACCCGCGCCTCCTCGACGCCGGGCATCCGTGCGAGCCCGGTCTCGATCAGCCACACGCAGGCGGCGCAGTGGATCCCCTCGACGTGCAGGTTGACCTCACGCCGATCGGTGCTGGTGTCGAGATAGGCCGCTTGCACTTCCTCGAGATCGTAGAGCGCAAGCTGTTTCGGCGGCTCCGGCGGCGGCCCGAGCACCTCGCCCTCGGGCGTGCGGCGGTAGAAGCCCTCGAGGCCGGCGGCGTGGATCGCCTCGCAGACGGACTGGCAGCCGGCGCAGCAAAACGGCCGTTCGGCGCCGGCGACAGCGGCTTGCACCGGCTCGGCGGGATCGACCGGGAGCCCGCAGTGGAAGCAGCGCGCCAGCGTCGAGGCCTGGCGCGGCTTAACGGCTCGCAACGCCGATGCGCTGGTCGAAGACCACCTCTTGGCCATCGGTTTCAGCCGCCACCAGGGTGTCCCACAGCCCAGCCATCGCAAAGCGCACCTCGACCGCGTAGCGTCCGGGCGCTTCCTCGATCATCGGCCGCGAGAAGTCCGCCGAGGCGTCCGAGGGCCGATAGGCATAATAGGTCACCCGCTCCGGGCGCACCGGCTGGCCGACAGCGTCGACCACATGGAAACGCACCGTGGTCGCGCGGCCCTTGGTGACATCGGCGGGCGTATCCAGACTCATGGTCCAGCCCGGTGCCTCGGCGCGGCGCGTGGTCATGGTCCGCTCGACGGTGCGCCCACGCTCGTAGTAGTCATCGATGACCAGTCCAGGATTGGTCGCGAAGGCGAGCACGATCATGGTGGCGTTGACCGCCAGCACGACCAGGATCAGGCCCACCCAGCCAATGACCCAAGGGCTGCCCCAAGCCGAATTGGGATCTCGCCCGGAGACGTCCAACCTGGCTCTCAGGCCGGCCAAAAGCTGTGCAGTCGTCGCATGACTCATCGTTGACTCCTTACTCTTGACCCACGGCTCAGCGGGCTGGCCCAAAGAATGCGCTCTCACGCTCTGCGGTGATCTCGGTGCCATCATCGAACTCGGCGGTCGCCTTAAAGGTGAGCGGCACGCGCTCGCCGTCGAGGTCCGAGCGCTCGACCTTGACGAACACGATCATCGGCGTGACCTCGCCGCGGGTCGTGGGCAGTGGCTCGTCGGCACCCACCAGGCTGATCGGGATCGCGCTGTCGGCGCTGATCTCGACGCGCAGATCCTGCTCGCTCTTGTTCAAGACCTTCAGCGTGTACTTGTTCTGGATCGAGCCATCCGAGAGCTGCACGAACAGGGGCGCGCGCTCGTGCAGCACCTTCAGCTCGATCGCCGCGAGGCTCGACAGTCCATACAGGATGCCGGTGAGCGCGAGCGCCAGGATCGCAGTGTAGACCCAGACCCGAGCGCGCAACAGCATCGGTTTCACGGGCTTGCCTTCCATCTCGTCCAATGAGGCATAGCGGATCAACCCGCGTGGGCGACCGACCTTGTCCATGACCGTGTCACAGGCATCGAGGCACAGGGCGCAGGTGATGCAGCCCTCCTGCTGGCCGTTGCGGATATCGATGCCGGTCGGACAGACCGCGACGCATTGATTGCAGTCGACGCAGTCACCGGTGCTGCGCTGCTCGCTCGTCTCGTCCTTCTTGACGCGACCACGCGGCTCGCCGCGTGCGACGTCATAGGTGGGGACGATGGTCGACTGATCGAGCATCACGCCCTGGATACGCGCATAGGGACAGAGCCAGAAACAGACCTGCTCGCGCAGCCAGCCGGCGAGCACATAGGTGCCGCCGGTGAACAAGGCCACCGAGGCATAGACGACGAGGTTGGCCTCACCGACGAAGAAGTCGCGCCAGAGCGGCCAGGCGCCGTAGAACCAGGCGACGAAGCTAAAGCCGGTGAGAAACCCGATCAGCAGCCACAGCGCATGCTTGGTGAGCTTGATGCGCAGCTTTCTCGCATCGAGCGCGGCCTTGTCGAGCTTGCGCCGCTGCGGCGGACTGCCTTCGAGCATCTCCTCGATCCAGGTGAAGACATCGGTCCACACCGTCTGGAAGCAGAAATAGCCGCAATAGACCCGGCCGGCCAGCGCGGTGACGACCGCCAACAGGATGGCGAAGAACAGCAACAGCAACGAGAGCATCCAGAAATCTTGCGGCAGTACCGTGACCCCGAAGAGGTGGTACTGCCGATCCGGGATATCGAACAGTACCGCCTGGTGGCCGTTCCAGCGCAGATAGGGCCCGAGGAAGAAGATCAGCCAGACCGAGGCGGCAAACCACTTGATGCGGCGCCACTTCCCCGGGATGCGCTTGGCGTGGATGGTTTCGTCACCGGTGTTGACCTCCCAATGATGGGCCTCGGCGTAGAGGTCGTCGATGGCAGCGCCGGAGCTGCGCGAAGGAGTCTCATTCATAAGTAAACAGCGTTATCGTTGCTCGCTCTTATGTCGTTGTGCGTCTTCGTTCATCAGCCTGATCACCTTATAGACTAGATAACCGATGATGATGACGGCGAGCGCCACGCTGATGATAGAACCCCAAAACACCGCATCTAGGTGCATGTCATCCCCCCGCTCTCTCGTTGTATTTCAAGCCATCGCTATTGGCCGCCACCGAGGCTATGCACGTAAATCGCCAGCTTCTTGATCTGATCCGGCTCGAGCTTACCCTCGAGACTACCCGCCGCGTCACCAAACGCCGGCATCACTGCATCACGCGTTTGTTCCACATTGGGCTGATTCACGCCGTAGAGAATCGTGTGCTTGGCGCTCTCATAACCACCCGGTTCAAAGCGCCAGAGGCTATCGGTCAGGTTCGCGGCACCAACCGTCACGATACTGCCATCGGGCAACTCCGCGAGGATACCGTTTGCCTCTTGTCCGTGGCAGGCCGTGCAGCCCTTTTCGTTAAAGAGCTTCCAGCCGGCTTCCCTGCCCTCGCCACCTTCAGCAAGTTCGACTGTGAACCGCGCGAGTTGGTCGACCTCAGCCTCGGTCAGGATATCCTTGTGCGCCGTCATCGCGCCCTTGCGGCCGTTAGTGATTGATTCGCTGATCTTCGCCAGTGAACCGCCATAGAGCCAATTGTCATCGGCAAGCACCGGATAGCCGGGATTGCCTTGACCGCCACTGCCGTGGCACGCGGAACAGTAATCGCCAAAGAGCACCTTGGCGGACGCCAGGGTGTACTGCGTCAGCCCTGGGTCCTCAAGCACCTGCTCGGCACTCATGTCAGCGATCTGATCCTCGTACTCGGCCCGCACGGCCTCGACCTGCGCCACCCCCTGTTCGTATTCCTGGATCGAGGTCCAGCCGAGCAGGCCCTTGGAGAATCCGCCCTCCTCTTGCGACTGCCAGGGCATGACCGGAAACATGGGATAAAGGATGCCGTAGAGGACGAACCAGGCAACCGATACCCAGAGCGCGATCATCCACCATTGCGGTGGTGGGTTATTCAGCTCACGGATATTGTCATCCCAGAAATGCCCAGTGTTGTTTTCGCCAGGAAACGGATTATGGTCGGCCATCGTTCTCTCCGCGGTCCTCATGATCGTCTTCAAACGGGATATGCTTTCTCGCTTCGAGCTTGTCCCGATTCTTCGGCCGAAAGACCTGGACATAGGCCACGACCATGAGCACGAAGATGACCACGGTCAGGATGGTCCCGACCCAGTCGGTGGCCGTCATCGCCGCCCAATCGGTCTCGAAGTAGTCCGCGAGGCTACTCACGGTACATCACTCCCGGATCGAGCTTGGCCATGGTGCCAAGGACCTGGAGATAGGCCACCATCGCATCCATGCCCGTCTTGCCCTGCACCAGACCCGGCGCCGCCGCGATATCGGCATCGCTATAGGGCACGCCGACGGCGCGCAACCCCTTCATGTGACGCTGGATTTTGTTCGGGTTGAGCCTCTGGCGGTCGAGCCAGGGGTAGCCCGGCATCACCGATTCCGGCACCATCGAGCGCGGATCACGCAGATGTTGACGGTGCCATTCGTCGGAGTACTTGCCGCCGACACGCGCCATGTCCGGGCCGGTGCGCTTGGAACCCCACTGGAAGGGATGGTCGAACATCGACTCCGAGGCGAGCGAGTAATGCCCATAGCGCTCGCGCTCGTCGCGGAAGGGCCGAACCTGCTGTGAATGGCACAGATAGCAGCCCTCGCGCTGATAGATGTCGCGCCCGGCCAGCTCGAGCGCGGTGTATGGGCGGATGCCGTCACCGGGCTGCCAGTTCCAGGTCGTCTCCACGGCGCGGACCTGACCGCGCCTCGGGTCCTGCACGAAAGCGCCGGTGTCCTTCTTCAGGAACTGGCCTTGGTCGTCGGTCTTGAAGCGTAACGGGTTACCGGAGGCATCGGTGTCGTAAGTGACGGCAACGATGGGTGTGCTGCCGGCCTCCTGCCACACGATCTCGGGGAAGCGATTCGCCTCCTCGGTGCTCTTGAGATAGAACAGCGGCACGATCTCGACGATGCCCCCGACCGAGAGCACGATCGCCACCACGATCAATAACCCCCAGATGTTGCGCTCCATGCGCTCCTGTATGCCCTTCGGTGGTGTGGTCTTCTCAGCCATGTGTGTTGACTCCTCGGGATGCTGACGGTTGCACCGGACTCAGGCCGCAGCCACGGCCGGCGTGCCGCGTGCTTCGCGCAGACTCCCGGCGGATGCCGATTTCCATACCGTCATCAGCACGTTGAACAGCATGATGATGGCGCCGAGCAGGAAGATGCCGCCGCCGACCGCGCGCATGGCGTAGTACGGATGCATGGCCGCGACCGATTCGACGAAGGTGTAGGCCAGGGTGCCGTACTCGTCATAGGCGCGCCACATCAGCCCCTGCATGATGCCCGAGACCCACATCGCGACCACATAGATCACGGTGCCGATGGTGGCGGTCCAGAAGTGGACGTTGACCAGCTTCTCGGACCACATCTCGGTGTGCCAGAGGCGCGTCATCAGGTGGTAGATGGCGCCGATCGAGATCCCCGCGACCCAGCCCAGGGCGCCGGAATGGACATGGCCGATGGTCCAGTCGGTGTAGTGCGAGAGGGCGTTGACCGTCTTCAGCGACATCACCGGCCCCTCGAAGGTCGACATCGCGTAGAAGGCGAGCGCGATGATCAGGAAACGCATCACATAGTCGGTGCGCAGTTTGTCCCAGGCGCCCGAGAGGGTCATCATGCCGTTCACCGCGCCACCCCAGGAGGGGATGATCATCGCCAGCGACACCGCCGCGCCGAGCGAGCCGGTCCAGTCCGGCAATGCGGTGTACTGCAGATGGTGCGCGCCAAGCCAGACATAGCCGAACATCAGCGCCCAGAAGTGGATCACCGAGAGCCGATAGGAGTAGATCGGCCGGTTCGCTTGCTTGGGCACGAAGTAGTACATGATGCCGAGGAAGCCGGCGGTGAGGTAGAAGCCAACCGCGTTATGGCCCCACCACCATTGGATCATCGCGTCCTGCACGCCCGAGAACAGGCTGTAGGACTTCATCAGCCCGACCGGGATCGCCAGGCTGTTGACCACGTGCAGGTAGACGATCATCACCATCATGCCGAGGAAGAACCAGTTCGACACATAGATGTGCGAGGTCTTGCGGTTGGCGATGGTCATGATGAAGTTGAAGGTGAAGGAGAGCCAGACGACGGCGATCAGGATGTCGATCGGCCACTCGAGTTCGGCGTACTCCTTGGACTGGGTGAAGCCCAGCGGCAGCGTGAGCACCGCCAGGGCGATGATCGCGTTCCAGCCCCAGAAGGTGAACCAGGCCAGCCGGTTGCTCCACAGGCTGACCCCGCAGGTGCGTTGCACGGTGTAGAACGCGGTGCCCATCAGGGTACAGCCACCGAACGCGAAGATGACGGCGTTGGTGTGCACGGGCCGCAGCCGACCGAACGAGATGTACGGATTATCGAAATTCAAAAACGGCCAAGCGAGTTCGGATGCGATATAGACACCAACGCCCGCGCCTACCACCAGGTAGACGACGGCCATGATGGTGAACCAGCGCACGACATCGAAATCGTACTTTCGCTCCGCTGTGTAGTCGGCTGTGGCTTCCATAGACCCCCCAAACAGGCTGGGAAAAAGAGGTGGCAGGGCACTCCAGCCCGATGTTGTGAGTGGCGTGCCTCCCCCTGGCACGTGACCGCGCAATAAGACGGGATCGATTGATAAAAGTCAAGACAATAAGACTTTATTCTTATAAGGTTATCTTATAAGGTTGTCGTCTGAGCGTGGCAGCTCGTCACTTGAAGAAGGACTCGAGCGAGAAGCCCTCTTTCTCGAGGATATCGCGCAGGCGGCGAAGGGCATCCATCTGGATCTGGCGCACCCGTTCACGGGTCACGCCCAGCTCCTGTGCAACCCGCTCCAGGGTCGAGTGCTCATAGCCATGCAGGCCGAAGCGACGCTCGACCACCTCGCGCTGCTTGTCGTTGAGCTTCTCGAGCCAGTGGTCGAGGTGGTGGTGGATATCATCGTCCTGGATCTCATCGCTGGGATCATGCGCCGCCTCATCCTGCAGCAGATCGACCAGCGGCTTGTCGGCATCCTTGCCATAGGGGGTATCGACCGAGGCGGTGCGCTCGTTGAATCCGAGCATGCGCTTGACCTCGGCGATCGGCTTGTCGAGCAGCGCGGCCACCTCCTCGGTGGTCGGCTCATGATCGAGCTGCTGCGAGAGCAGCCGGGTCGCCTTCAGGTAGACGTTGATCTCCTTGACCACATGGATGGGCAGGCGCACGGTGCGCGTCTGGTTCATGATCGCCCGCTCGATGGTCTGGCGAATCCACCAGGTGGCATAGGTCGAGAAGCGAAAGCCGCGCTCGGGATCGAACTTCTCGACCGCGCGGATCAGCCCCAGGTTGCCCTCCTCGATCAGATCCAGCAGTGGCAGCCCGCGGTTGAGATAACGCCGCGCGATCTTGACCACGAGCCGCAGGTTGCTGACGATCATGCGCTTGCGCGCGTCCTCATCGCCCTGCTGCGCCAGGCGCGCGTAGCGGATCTCCTCATCCGCCGAGAGCAGTCTCGACTCGCCGATCTCGTTCAGGTACAAGCGGGTCGCGTCGAGTTCGGTATCGCTCGCCGCATAGCGTTTGCTCGGCGCATCGGAGGCCTGCGGGGCCGAGGCTGAGGCATAGGCCGGATCATGCGCGTCGTCCTCGGCGCTCTCGACCTCATCGGTCTCGGGCTCCGGCAGATCCGCATCGCTCGCGTCGACCTCTTCGGCGCTGATGAACAACGCATCCTCAACGGGGAGGGAATCCGTCTCCGGGTCCTCTTCCGGGTTAGCCGCTGGCATGAATCCCCCTCAGTGCGGTCGATCGGGTCACCCTGCTGCCGGTAGGAGCAGCAACGGATCAACGGTGGCGCCATCACGACGGATCTCGAAATGCAACATGGGTTGCCCAGCCGCTGACTGACCAACCTCGGCGAGCTGCTGGCCGCGCTTGACACGCGCGCCTTCGCTGACGAGCACCCGGCGGTTGAAGCCATAGGCACTCAGATAACGCGAATCGTGCTTGACGATGATAAGAGTGCCGTAACCGGCGAGTCCACTGCTACCGCTGTAGACCACCTCGCCATCGGCCGCCGCCGTGACCGGCGTGCCTGCGGCGGCGGCGATGCGAATCCCCTGCCGGGTGCGATCATTCGGCTGATAGCGCTGCAGCAGACGCCCCGAGACCGGCCAGGCCCAGGTCAGTCCGCTCGCGGGGGCTGGCGCAGGTTTCGTCGCGGCTTTTGCCGCAGGCTTCGGGGCCGATGTGGCGGGTCTCGCCGAGGCCGTCTTGGCGCTGCTCGGGCGCGTACTCGTCCTGCTCGGTGCTGTGGTCCGCGTCGTCCTGCCGCCAGGCGGGGCCTCGATCCGCAACAACTGGCCGCTATAGATCGGATAGGGAGGCGCCAGATCGTTCCAGGCGGCGAGCGTGCGCATGCGGATGCGCTGACGCTCGGCGATCTCGCTCAGGGTGTCGCCGGCGCGGATGCGATAGAAGCCGGGCGGGGCTGGTCCATAACCGCGATCATCGACCGGAGCAAGCCCCTTGCTGCCGCACCCGGCGAGCAAGAGCGCCGCCAACAGCACGGTACCCACTGCTCGAGCTTGGCGGTGGTCGAAGGAGAACACCATGATCGCAACGCCTCGCCCGCGCCAGCACACCTTAGCGCAAGAGAATGACGAGTCCGATGAGCGCCACCATGACCCAGCCGATAGTATCCACATACTGGCGCAAGCGCCGCTCCATCGCCTCCCCGCCCCAGGCCATTAGGGCGGCGACTAGAAAGAACCGCGCGCCACGACCGATGACCGAGGCGATAAAGAACGGCAGCAATGCCATCGCCATCACCCCGGCCGTGATGGTGAAGATCTTATAGGGGATCGGCGAAAAGCCAGCCAGGAACACCGCCCAGACACCCCAGCGCTCGAACCATTGTTCACCGTGCAAGAAGGCCTCGTGGTAGCGCCCCCCGACCCCGACCAATGGCTCGATCAGCTCGAAGGCGAAGACGCCGAGCAGATAGCCGAGCAAGCCGCCAGCGGCCGAGGCCAGCGTGGTCAACAAGGCGAACCGCCAGGCCATCTTGGGCTGCCCCAGACTCATCGGTGCGAGCATGACATCGGGCGGAATCGGGAAGAACGAGGACTCGGCGAAGCTGAGTCCGCCAAGATACCAGGCCGCATGCGGATGCCTCGACCAGGACATCACACGATCATACATGGCCGAAAACAGGCGCATCAGGCGATCCCTCCAAGTAAGGGGACAAAGGTAACAGGCTCCAACAATTCGTGCTGATAGTTGGGCCGCCGTCCAGCGGGGTTCTTGATCAGGCGCACCAGCACCTGCCCACCGCCATGATTGATCGGCAACACCATCCGCCCACCGGGCGCCAACTGCTCGGCCAGCTGTCGCGGAATCCCACTCGCCGCCGCAGTGACCAAGATGCCATCGAACGGGGCATATTCGGCCCAGCCGGCACTGCCATCGTCATGGCGCAGGCGGACATTGCGCTGCTTCAGCGCCCGCAAGCGCTGCTCCGCGCGCGCCTGCAAGGCGCTGATGCGCTCGACGCTATAGACACGGCGCGCCAGCGCGGCGAGCACCGCCGTTTGATACCCAGACCCAGTCCCGATTTCCAGCACCGTCTGGACCGGACCGGCCTCGAATAGTGCCTGGGTCATGCGCGCGACCATATATGGCTGCGAGATGGTTTGCCCCCAGCCAATCGGCAAGGATGAGTCCTCGTAGGCCCGGCTTGCCAACGCCTCCTCGATGAACAGATGCCGCGGCAGCTGTCGCAACACCTCGATCACGGCATCGTCTTGCAGACCCGCCGCCAGCAGCCGTTGCGCCAAGCGCTCGCGCGTTCGCGAGGAGGTCATGCCGCTGCCAGCCACGGCACGATCACAGGCCCGCGCGACACTCATCGCAAGGAACTCAGCCAGTACCCGAGCGGCTCGACCGCATCGTGACGGGTCAGGTCCACCTTCAACGGCGTTACCGAGGCGTAGCCGTGCCGGAGCGCGTCAAAGTCAGTGCCCTCGCCGGCATCCTGCTCCGGCCCGGCGGGACCGACCCAGAACATCGCCCGCCCGCGCGGATCGAGGATGCGCTCGATCGGCTCGGCCTTGTGCCGATGCCCGAGCCGGGTCGCGCGCAGCCCACGCAGCTCGGCGAGCGGCAGATCCGGCACATTGACATTGAGGATGGTATTGGCCGCCATGTCGCCATCGCGCAGCCCCCCGACGAGCCGAGCGGCCACGGCGGCAGCCGTCTCCAGATGCTGGGGCTCGTGCGAATCGATCGACACGGCCAACGCCGGCAAGCCGAGAAAGCGCCCCTCGGTGGCGGCGGCGACCGTCCCCGAATAGATCACATCGTCACCGAGGTTGGGGCCGTGATTGATGCCGGCGACCACCAGATCCGGCTCCGTGTCCAGCAATCCGGTGATCGCCAGATGCACACAGTCGGTGGGGGTGCCGTTGACGCGGATGAAGCCATTCTCGAGCCGTTCGGCGCGGATCGGCACGTCGAGCGTGAGCGAGTTGCTCGCGCCGCTGCGATCGCGATCCGGCGCCACCACCGTCAGCTCGCCGAAGGGCGCGAGCGCGTTCGCCAAGGCCTGGAGGCCGGGCGAGCGATAACCATCATCATTGCTGAGGAGAATCTTCATAAGTCCTGACCCGAACGAGCGCCACCGGCAGACATCGAACGCCGGCTCCTCGAGTTTGCTACAGTTTTCGATTCAATGCGGCGAGCACGCGAGAAGCAAAGTGAACAATCGCCTTCATGACGATGATTATGCGCTCTTTCGCGCCGAAGTCGAAGATGCGGAACCACTCGATCGCGAGACCATCGAACCCTTTCGCGAGCGACCGCCGCCGATCCCGCGCCCGCGCGTCGAGGACGCCCCGGCCGAAGACCCGCAACTGCTCTCGGAGTCCGAGGTCGAGACCCACGACGAGTTGCTCTTCATGCGCCCTGGGCTGCAGAAACGGGTTGTGTTCGAGTTACAGCGAGGCCGGATCGAACCCAGCCTCGAACTGGACTTGCACGGCCTAACCGCGAGCTATGCAGGCGCCCTGCTGCAAGCCTTCCTGGCCGATTGTGCCGCGCGACGGGTGCGTTGCGCCAAGATCATCCATGGTAAAGGTCGCGGCTCGGCGACGCGGCAGCCGGTGCTCAAGTGTAAGGTCAACTACTGGCTGCGGCTGCGTCCGGACGTGCTCGCCTTCTGCTCGGCGCCGCGCTTCGACGGCGGTACCGGCGCGGTCTATGTACTGCTGCGCAATCCCGCGAAAGCCAAGCGCTAGCGCTGAGCGCCGGATCAGGGGAACGCCAGGGAGCGCACATCAACTGCGGCAACGATGTCCGTGTGCATGGCGTCTGACGACAAACCGCCCGCGAGCGGGCGGCTGACGGGCTTGATGCCCAGGCAGGGAGGCAACCTCAGCTCAGGATCTCGCCATCATAGTCGGCGATCCCCGGATTGCCCTTGACGTTCTTCAGTTTGGGCGTGTTGAGCTTCTCCAGCTTGACCGTTTTCAGATCACGCAGATAGGTCGCGACCGTCTCCCAGATCGGCTCACCAGGCGACTGACTGCCGACGGTGGCCCATCCAGAGACGACATAGCTCTTGTCAGCCTCGATCTTGGTGCCGTCATCAAGCCGCATCTCGGAGACGCGATTGCCCATGCCGGCCGCTGGATCGCAGACGTAGTCGAGCCCACCGACCCGAACCATGTCACCACCCTGTTGCACATAGGGATCGGGGTTAAACAGGTTGTCGCAGACGTCTTCCAGAATGGCTTTGAGATCGGCTCCCGACATCTCCCGACGATAGGTCTCCGGGTAGGTGATGCAGGTCTGATCCATGACATGATCCATGGTGATCGTCTGCCCCGGCAACACCGACGTGCCCCACCGAAAGCCGGGCGAGAGACTGATCTGAGCATCGTTGACCTTGCGCAGCGCGTCACAGATCACCTGATCGAAGGTGCCATTGAAGTTGCCACGACGATAGAGCACCTCCTCGGCGGTAGCGAGTTTCTCGGTCAGCTTATCCAGATAGGGGGCGCGCTGCTCCTCGATGTACTTGGCCATTTCGGCATTCGGCTCGAGCAGATTCGAGAACACCGGTAGCAGGCGATAGCGATAATCGCGCAGCTTGCCGTCCTTGACATCGAGGTCCATCACGCCGAGGAATTTGCCGTTCGAGCCGGCATTGGTGACTAGGGTCTTGCCCTTAGCGTTGTCGACAATGGTCGGTGCCGGCATGCCATCGTGGGTATGGCCACCAAAGACCGCATCGATGCCGGTCACGCGCGAGGCCATCTTCAGGTCCACGTCCATACCGTTATGCGAGAGCACCACGACCAGATCCGGGGATTCCTCGTCGCGGATCTTGTCGACGAACGCCTGCATGCGCTGATCCTGGATACCAAAGGTCCAATCCGGGATGAAACGGGATGGGTTGGCGATTGGCGTATAGGGGAAGGCCTGGCCGATCACCGCGACGCGTGAGCCGCCGACCTCCTTGATCACATAGGGCTTGAAGGCCAGCCCCGCATCCTCCTGGAAACCGCCAAAGTCCTCGAACTGGTAATCGAACAGCGCCTCTTCGCGCACCTTGACGTTCTGCGCCACGAACTCGCCGTTGAAGGCCTCGACATTCTTGATGACTTCGGTGTCGAGGTAGGTAAACTCCCAGTGACCCGTCATCACATCGACGCCGAGCCGATTGGTGGCGCCCACCATGTCCATGCCACGGGTCCAGTAGGCGGTGCCCGAGCCCTGCCAGGTGTCGCCGCCGTCCATCAGCAAGGTATTGCCGTCGCCGCGCTCGGCGCGGATGCGATCGACCAGGGTCTTCAGATGCGCGAAGCCGCCGATGGTGCCGTATTTCTCAGCCGCGTCGGCGAAGTTAAGATAGGTGAACGCATGCGCCTGGATGGTTCCGGGCTCGATCCCGAAATGCTTCAGCAACGCATCACCAACGATATGCGGCGCCTTACCGAAGGCCGGACCGATACCAAGGTTAACATTCGGCTCGCGGAAGTAGACCGGATTGAGCTGCGCATGGCAATCGGTCATATGCAGCAGCGTCAGATTGCCAAATTTGGGCACCTCGTAGAGATCGCTCGGCTGTTTGGCCTCGGCGAACACCGAGCGCGGCAACATCCCGGCGGCACCGGCCAAGCCCAAGAGGCGGACAAATTCACGGCGAGAAATAGTCATTGGGGTATCATCTCTTCCTACGGTTCTGCTGATCGATCCGCCGCGTTTCACGCAGGCGATCACCCGACTAGGACGGCTGAAACCGGGCACTAGTATGCACGCGGTTCGTTGTCGATGGCCATCGGCCTATCCCTACAGAGAATAGCGACCGGGCACCAAGCGGACAGTGATGCCCGGCCTGCCCCCGGGCGCGCGGGGGATCAACGCAGTGTCATTGGTTAACCGGCGACTCCGGATCGAGCAGATAGGCCATGATGTCGGCAATCGCCTGCTGGTCTAGATAACCGCTGGCACCAAACCTAGGCATATTGGTGCAAGGGAAGGCAGAGTGCGAGTTGTAGATCACGTCATAGGTATATTTCTTGATCGCATCGCTGGTGCCACGAATCCTGCCAAAACCAACGAGGCTAGGGCCGAGCGAACCACCGGTGCGGTCGGTTCCGATCTGATGACAGTTGTAACAATTACCGCCCACCTCGTTGTTCTCGTGGTCATCCGTCTTATGGCCGACTCGGTAGCCATAACCAGACCACGCCAGCTCAGCTCCCCGCTTCCAGTCGCCGAGCTCGATGCCATCCTCCGGATAGACGATGCTCTCGCGCGCCATTTTGCTGATCTCGAGCAGTGTCTCCATATCCGGTCTGCCGCCACCGACCACCGAACAGGTCTTCTGTAATTTATCCTGCACCATGCGTTGGCGCGCCGTTCCGCCTTCCTGGACCTCTTGATCCAGTTTGAAGCTATCGGACTCGAAGATGAGGTACTCGGCGAGTTCCTCAGGCGTCATCTCAGTGTAGTCGACTTCATCGGCGATGGCCGAGACGGTTGGGATCGACAAGGCGGCGAGGCCCATGAGAAGGGTCGCCGAAATACGCTGCTTTAACATGGTTTGAAATCTCCTTTGGGCGTGGCTGCTCAGCGCTTCATATCAGGTAGGATCGCCGGTTGGCCACGGGCCGCGTCGGTCCAGTAGCTAAGCATCGCGATGCTGCCGTCGGAGCCAGCGACCGTTCCCGCCTGCCGCATCTGCCAATAGCAACCACGCAGGCGGTGTTGGCTACTCCGAACCTGGTCGTGACCAACGCGAAACGCTGGCCATGAGACAGCCTTGGTCCACTCTTCCGGAACATTCTTGTTAGGCAGCACCGAGGCTCGGATGCGCTTGCCGGTCTCGGAATGGCAGGTGCTGCAGGCAAAGTCGGCCTTGCCTGCGCGGCGGTAGAACATCACCTCGCCAGCATCGCGCATGGCCTTTTCCAGCGGGTGGTCCATCGGCGGATTCCAGGCGAAGCCACTGGACTTGCTGGCGATATAGGTCTGCAGCTTCATGTGGTCGGAGCCATTGCCATGACGCTTCGCCACCTCGGGATCATCCGGGCTGAAGCCTTGCAGCGTGACCATGCAATGCACCAGACGGGTCTCGAGGTCCATGACTTTGCCGGTGTCCTCGAAATACCGCGGCAGTTCGGCATAGGCGCCCTCCAAGACCCCCGGGCCCTTGCCAAAATCACACTCCTCGAGCGAGACGTTGTTCGGCCCACGGGCCTCTTCGAACAGCGTCTCACCATCCATCGCGGTCCACTGCGCTGGGTTATCGGCCATCATCATCAGGTTCTGGTCGCTCTGCGTCAGATAACCCGACTCAGTGCGATCGATCAGCCCTTGGAGCACATCCAGCGGCTCTTGATAAGTACCCACGGCCGCTTTCGCGGCCTCGCCCGATGCCTTGCGTGCCTCTTGCTTGGCGATCAGTTCCATCGCCAGCGCATCCTGGCGTCGCGCCCATTCCGCATACTGAAGCGCCCGCGTGTACTGGCGCGATGGCAACACCGACTCAGCCTGCTCGATCATCTCATCGGTGGGGCTCTCGGTGACGCCCATAGCGATCGCTTCCTCGCGCGTCTGCTTGGCCTCGGCGATGGCGGACTCGGCCTGTTCACGCGTCGTCGCCCAGACGCTAAGCGGGATCAGTGCCACTAGCAGCGCGATGAGCGCACTCCGCCCGAAGCGTCGGCCAGTCCCGCTCGCCAGCGGCAACGGTTGATGTCGATTCCTGGTTTTTCCAGACACCTCGCTGAGCGACTGGGGCAGCCTCGGCAGTAATGTTCGTAACATTGAAACCTCTTATCACGACAGGATGATTGTTATTGGTCCAGCTCGGATGGCGCCTCCTGAGCCCTGTTAAGTCTGTAAATAACCCAGTGCACCTGTCAACAAATAACAGTACATCAGAATGTGCTAACACAATGATCCTCTAGCGAGTTCAGCTGCTTGATCTCTTATAATGGCTTTGCACGCTTGGTTTTCCCACATCTCGCAAACTATCAAAAGGAGCATCCACCGTGATCATCCGCCATCCCCTCGCCCTCGCCCTCGCCATCTTCTCGATGCTGCTCATCGGCAACCTGACGCTCGCTGCCGAGAACAAGATCGCGCCGACACTCGACAGCGTCGATGTCACCCACAACGGGGAAACCCTGACCATCACTCGCGGCGCGGATCGCCACGCCACCCTGCCAGCCCTCTTCCAAAAGACCGAGCGCGGCTGCCCACCCTTCTGCGTGCAGCCGATGCAGGCGGTTCCCGGCGTCGCCACGATCGGCGAGCTTGATGTGCTCAACTACCTGAGCCGCATCCATCAAGGGGACGACTCGATCCTCGTCGTCGACTCGCGCACGCCCGATTGGGTCATGCGCGGCACCATCCCAGGGTCGGTCAACATCCCGTGGAACACGCTCAATACCGATCTCACCGGAAACTTGGAACAGACCGGCGAGGCCGAGAGCCTGACGCGGGTACTGACCGAGCAATTCGGCGCCAGCCAAGACCCGAGTACCGGGCAGTGGCGGTTCGATGACGCCAAGACCCTCGTCCTCTTTTGCAATGGCATCTGGTGCGCACAATCGACCGCCAACCTGCAGACACTGGCTGGACACGGCTATCCAGTCGACAAACTCAAGTGGTACCGGGGCGGGATGCAAGACTGGCTGAGCGTTGGCCTCACGAGCGTGAAGCCCGAATAGCGCGGCCAGAACCTCGGCGTGCGGTCCAACCAAATTGATGCACCGCACAATCCCCCATTGCCGTATGGTCTATAGTGTTTTATTTGATCCTTGGAGGCATCCGGAGCAATGACCGATTATGTGCGTTGGCTGAGTGAGTTGGGTATGGACGACGTTCCCGTCGTCGGTGGTAAGAACGCCTCGCTCGGCGAGATGATTCAACATCTGACCCAACTCGGGGTCCAGGTTCCGGGCGGATTCGCGACCACCGCGCAGGCCTACCGTGATTTTCTCGCCGTTGACGGCCTCGCCGAGCGCATCGCCGCCGAGCTCGACGCGCTCGATGTCGACGACATCGCCGCGCTCAGCGCCGCCGGTCCGCGCATCCGCGGCTGGATCATCGAGCAGCCGTTCCAACCTGAGCTGGACGAGGCCATCGATGAGGCCTACGCCGCGCTCGCGGACAAGACCGGCAGCGCCGCCGATACCACCTGGGCGGTGCGCTCCTCGGCTACCGCCGAAGATCTGCCCGACGCCTCGTTCGCCGGCCAGCAGGAGACCTTCCTCAATATCCATGGCCTGGACAACGTCAAGCTCGCCATCAAGGAGGTCTTCGCCTCGCTCTACAACGATCGCGCCATCTCCTATCGGGTGCACAAGGGCTTCACCCATGCCGAGGTTGCGCTCTCGGCCGGCGTCCAGCGTATGGTGCGCAGCGATATCGCCGCCAGCGGCGTGATGTTCACCCTCGATACCGAATCCGGCTACGACAATGCTGTGTTCATCACCTCGAGCGTCGGTCTCGGCGAGATGGTGGTGCAAGGCGCGGTCAACCCCGACGAATTCTATGTCCACAAACCCACGCTCGAGGCCGGGCGCCCGGCGATCCTGCGCCGCAGCGTCGGCGACAAGGCCATGCGCATGGTCTTCGCCGAGCCCGGCAGCCGCGAGCCGGTACGCACCGAGCAGACGCCGACCGAGCTGCGCGGGCAGTTCTCGATCAGCGATGCCGAGGTCGAAGCCCTAGCCAAGCAGGCGGTGCTGATCGAGCAGCATTATCAGCGCCCGATGGACATCGAATGGGCCAAGGACGGCATCGACGGCCAGCTCTACATCGTCCAGGCGCGCCCGGAGACGGTACAGAGCCGCAGCGGTCAGGTGGTCGAGCGCTATCGCCTGCAACAGACCGGCGGCGAGGTGCTGGCCACCGGGCGCAGCATCGGCGGGCGCATCGGCGCCGGCAAGGCGCGCGTGGTCGAGTCGATCCGCGACATGGATCAGGTGCAAGCCGGTGATGTGCTGATCACCGACATGACCGACCCCGACTGGGAGCCGGTGATGAAGCGTGCTGCGGCCATCGTCACCAATCGTGGTGGTAGAACCTGTCACGCCGCTATCATTGCCCGCGAATTAGGCGTGCCAGCGGTGGTCGGCTGTAACGACGCGACTGACAAGATCGCCGAGGGGCAAGCGGTGACGGTCTCCTGCGCCGAGGGTGACACCGGTTATATCTACGATGGCGAGCTCGAGTTCGAGCACAAGGTGGTCGAGCTGGAAAAAATGCCCGAGGTGCCGGTCAAGGTGATGATGAACGTCGGCAACCCCGAGCGCGCCTTCGGCTTCGCCTCGCTGCCGAATGCCGGCGTCGGCCTCGCCCGGCTCGAGTTCATCATCAACAACAGCATCGGCATCCATCCGAAGGCGCTGTTAGAGTTCGACCAGCTCCCCGACGACCTCAAAGCCGAAATCGGCCCGCGCATCGCCGCCTATCCGAGCCCGCGTGACTACTTCGTCATGCGCCTCGCCGAGGGTATCGCCACGCTGGCCGCGACCTTCAGCCCCAATCCGGTCATCATCCGGATGTCCGACTTCAAGTCCAACGAGTACGCGAACCTGATCGCCGGCCCGCGCTACGAACCCGAGGAAGAGAACCCGATGATCGGCTTCCGCGGCGCCGGGCGCTATGTCTCCGACACCTTCAAGGACTGTTTCGCGATGGAGTGCGAGGCACTCAAGTACGTGCGCAATGAAATGGGGCTAACCAATCTGCAGATCATGATTCCGTTCGTGCGCACCCTGAATCAGGCCAAGGCGGTCAGCGAGGCGCTGGCCGAGCAGGGCCTCAAGCGCGGCGAGAATGGGCTCAAGCTGATCATGATGTGCGAGATCCCCTCTAACGCCGTGCTCGCCGAGCAGTTCCTCGAGTACTTCGACGGCTTCTCGATCGGCTCCAACGACATGACCCAACTCACCCTCGGCATCGACCGCGACTCGAGCCTGGTCGCCGCCGACTTCGAGGAGCGCGACCCGGCGGTGAAGGCCATGCTCTCAATGGCCATTCAGGCCTGCCGCAAGCAGGGCAAATATGTCGGCATCTGCGGCCAGGGTCCGTCCGATCACCCTGACTTCGCCGACTGGTTGGTCAAGGAAGGCATTGAAAGCGTGTCGCTGAACCCGGATACCGTGATCGATACCTGGCTGTATCTGGCCGAGCATCTCGGTCAAGGCTGAGGGCTGGACGGGTCAAAGCGCGTTGCGTCCAGCACAAGCATGACCCGTCGCCCCCTGCCTATCGGCCTCCAGACCTTGCGCGAAATCCGCGAAGGCGACGAGTTCAGCGAGGTGAGCCTCTTGAATTCAAGGTCGTGTTCCAGCTCCCTCGGCTTCACAGCTCATTGATCAGGCCGTGCAACAAACGCTCGGCACCGCGAAAATCGAACTCGTTCAGACAGGCCTGAACGGCCGCTAACTTCTTTGCCTCCACAATTTTCTGCAACTGCTCAAGGCAGGCTTCGGCGCCGGCCAGATCATGCTCGTCAATGGCCTGGAGACCGCCTTTGAAGAGTTGGCGACGGGTCTCGACATCAACAGCACCTTCATGATCAGCGGTGGAGACTGGCGTGGGCTCCGGCTCAGTGCTGCCGATCCAATCCCCCAAGCCTGCCATGACGTCAGCAAAGGCGCGTTGAAAGGCATCTTCCGTCGCCGCATCCGGGGCCTGTCCCGCGCGCAAGCGCTGCTCCAAGCACTGGGCCAGATCGGCCAGCTGTGGCATGGAGAGTGTCGCCGCGACGCCAGCGAGCCGATGCGCGAGCGCCGCCCCTTCGGCAAGCGCCCCGGAATCGATGGCATGCGCGATGGTCTGCGCATCATTGGCATGCATGTCACGGAACTTAATCAGAGAGGTGCGATAGAGCCCCGGATCACCCCAACGCGCCAGGGCCGCCGGTAGGTCGAAACCCTGGTCGGCGGGCCTCTGGGTATCTGGGAATGCGGCAGCAGCCTCGGCTTTTGCTGTCGGTACCGGCACGCCCAGATCAGTCCAACGCTGGACGCACTGGATCAACTGACCGACATCGAATGGCTTCCCGATAAAGCCGTTCATCCCTGCCTCCAGCGCCCGCACCTTCATCGAGTCGAAGATCCCCGCCGTCACCGCGATGACCGGCAACTCGCGCCAGCGGACATCCTGACGCAGTCGGCGCGTCGCCGCGTAGCCATCGAGCCGCGGCATTTGCAGATCCATCAGCACGATATCCGTGCTATCGGGATGGGCATCGAGCCAATCCAGAGCCGCCTCGCCATCGCCAGCGAGGATGACCTCGGCGCCATGGCTACTGAGGATGCGCTCGGCAACCTCCTGATTGATCTCGCTGTCATCAACCACCAGCACCCGAATGCCAGCGAGCTGCTCGCTCTGGCTTGGAGACAGGATGCCAGTCGTCTCTTTGGCACCGCGTGGCTGCAGGCCGCGCAGACTGGCGAGACTGTTGTAGAGTGACAAAGGCGTGACAGGCTTGTGGATGATTCCGTTGATCGCCGATTGGGCCGGTAGGCCTTGCAAGGCCGCGTCGGCCTGAGGGGTGGCCATGAGTAGGATCAGGGATTTCGCTTCTTCTCCAGTCTCGGTGAGCGCAGCTCGAAGCGCTTGCGCGCACTCCAGTCCCTCTTCGTCTGGCATCTGCCAATCGATCAAGATGGCATCATAAGACACCGCGCCCGCGAGCAAGCGTGCAGAGGCCGCACGTCCAGAAGACACCCAATCGACGGTCCAGCCCAGTGCTTGTCCGGTCTGCATCAGCGCCTCACCGACGCGGCGACAGTCGTCGGCAACCAGCAGCCGCAGCGGCCCCAGCTCGTCTACCGGTAAGGTCTCATCTGGGTCGCGTCGCAGCGGCAGTGTGAACTGGAAGCGACTGCCCTGCCCCAGTGCACTCTCTACCTGCAGGTCTCCACCCATCAGCCGGACCAAGCGCTGGCTGATCGTCAGTCCCAGTCCGGTGCCGCCAAACCGACGGCTGATGCTGCTATCAGCCTGGCTGAAGGCATTGAAGATCTCCTGCTGCCGCTTGGGAGCGATCCCGATACCGGTATCGCGCACAGTGAACTGCAGGTCCACATGGGTCTCGCTCTGGGCCTTACAGACGATACTCAGCTCCACCTCGCCGCGCTCGGTGAACTTGATCGCGTTGCACAGCAGGTTGATCAGCACCTGCTGCAAGCGCTTACTGTCGCCGATCAGGCCTTCGATACAGTCACCCGGCGGAACCATCACCAGCTCCAGGGGCTTATCGCCAACCGCCGCGATCATGATCTCGGCAAGGGAATCAAGCAGCACCGAGAGGCGGAAGGGCGCCGCCTCCAGCTCAATGCGCCCGGCCTCGATCTTGGAGACATCGAGGATATCGTTGATCAGATCCAACAAGACCTGAGCAGAATTGCGGATCTTCTGCACCAGCTGACGACTGGCCGGGTCCAGCGAGCGCTGCTCGAGCAGATAGCCAAAGCCGAGCACCGCGTTCATCGGCGTGCGGATCTCGTGGCTCATGTTGGCCAGGAACTCGCTCTTAGCTTGGCTCGAGGATTCGGCCAGATCGCGTGCCTGGCTCAGTGCCTGCTCGGTCTGCTTGAGGGCGGTGACGTCCTGATTGACGATGAACGAGCCGGTGATGCGCCCAGCCTCATCATGCAGCGGGATCACCGCATTGAGGATGGTCTTTCGTGATTCGTCGAAGCACTGGATGTCGATCAGCTCGTCGAGCACGGATTCGCCCTGTTCGATCGCCCGCACCACGGCCCAATCCTCGGGCGCCAGCGGCTCACCGGTCTCGTGCCACCAGCCTTTGAAGACCCCGAACTGATCGGGGCCGACGTAGCGGGCACCGGCCCAGATACGCTGTCCTTCCTCGTTCCCAAACACGATGGTCCCGGTCGCATCGGTGATCCAGACGCCGACTGGCAGGAGACGCATGATGGCGGCCCAGCGCCGCTCCTGCTCGGCCAGGCTCTGAGTGCGTTCTTCAACCAGCTCTTGCAGCCCGCTGCGGTGGCGCTCGAGCTCTTCAGTCAGACGCTTGTGCTCGCTAATATCCTGAACGGTACCGCGCAGCGCTTTGATATGGCCGTCAGACTCTAGCACCGCCTCGCAGCGGACCCGTGCCCAAAGGTCCTTGCCCTCGCGCGCGACTTCCAGATCCATCGTGCAGCCGCGACCTGTGCCTAAGGTCTCTTCGCGGGCTGCCTTTAGCCGCTGCCAAACGGGCTCTGGTAATGAACGCTCAGCGCTTGGCTCATGATCGAAGATACGCATCAGCTCTTCCGAGCCGCTGAACCGATTGGTCGCGCGCTCCCAATACCAGTTGCCAAGACGCGCAAGACGCTGCGCCTCCCTAAGCTCCGCCTCCTTTTCACTGAGGCGCTGCGCGCTCGCTCGCAGCTCGCGCTCCGCCGATTTACGCTCGGTGATGTCCTCGACCGAGGCCAGGGTACAACGCCGCCCATCCATCTCGATGCTGCTCAGGCCAATGGCGATATCGAAGCGCGAGCCATCCTTGCGCTGACCCTGGATATCGCGGCTGCGATCCATTGGCCGTCGTTGCTCTGGCGCCGCTTGGAAGTCCTCACGATGCCTCTGATGGCGAGCGCGCAGCGCATCGGGAACCAGTCGCTCGACCGATTCGCCATCGAGCTCACCCGCCTCGTAGCCGAAGATCTGCTCAAGCGCCGGGTTCACCAGCAAGATCGTGCCGCGCTCGTCGGCCACCAGCATCCCCTCCATGGTGGCCTCCCAGACCTGCCGGAACTGCCGCTCGCTGCTGGCACGGGCGAGCTCGAAACGATGCAGCTCACTGATATCGGAAAAGGTCAGCACAGCACCAGCGACCTCGCCCAGCTCATCGCGATAAGGATCGATTCGCATCAGATAATGCAGATCGTCTTGGTGCACCGGCTCCGCCTGAGAGTCACCTGAGCTGATCACCGCCTGCAAGCGCTCGCGGAGGTCTGTCAGCTTGATCTGAGAAGGCATGATCGCGAGGTGATCGCCGATGTCGTTCTCGCCGATGCCGAAGATGCGCACCGCGAGTCCATTGAAGCGCGTGATCCGTCCGTCGCAGTCGACCACGATGAGGGCAGTCCGGATCGACTCCTGGATGTTGGTCAGGATGGTGCTAAGCTGGGTCGCCTCGTGGGTCTTTTGGCGCAGCTCATCGTTGAGGGTGGACAATTCCTCGTTAGAGGACTGCAGTTCCTCGTTGGCGGTTTGCAGCTCTTGGGTGGAGACAGCCTTGTCTTCACGCAGCCATTGCAGCTCCTCGTGCGCAGCCGCGAGCTGATCGAGAAGCGCGCTCAAGCTGTCCTGAATCTCGTCACGCTCGCGGCGCAAGCGCGCGATCTCGACATTCTGTGAGTCCTCGCTGCCATCCGACTGGCCCTGGCCCGATGGCGATACGCTCTCGTCGACCGGCTGCTCCTCGAGGACGATCAGGAAGGCGCCGGCCGGTAGCTCGCTCGAAAGCTCGAGACGGCGCGCCACCGGGGAGATACGCAGTCTCTGGTCGTCGACGCGCAGCTCCAGACTGATGCCGTGCAAGACATCCCGCCCCTCTTGCAAGAAGCGATAGCAGAGCGCTTTCAGCTCGAGGCCGAGCTCGGGGCGACAAAGCGCGAACAGGGAGAAGTCGGAGGTATCGTTGGGCAGACTGAAATAACGCTTGGCGTTGCCGAAGAAATGCAGCGGCTCGAAGCGCGTGTTGACCAAGACGGCGGCGAGTCCATGCATCTGGATCAGCGCATCCAGAACGACGTCGCGAATCGGGTCAACCGTCTGCTGGGAGCGACGCTGCGAGCGCCTTGGATCATCGGCCAGCACCGGCAATGCATAGCGCCCCTGCGCCGGCGGCTGAGACGGCACCGCGCGACGTCGATAAAGCTTATTCAGGGCATCGATTGGCTCGAAGAAATGGGCATCGCTGTCTGCCGACTCGGAGCGTCCGGTCAGGAACAGTCCGCCCGGTTGCAGGGCGTAATGGAAGGTTTCCAGACACCGGGGCTGCTGCTCGGATCGGAAATAGATCAGCAGGTTGCGACAGCTGATCAGATCCATGTTCAGGAACGGCGGGTGGCGAAGCAGGTCGTGAACACAAAAGACACAATGCTCACGCAGGGACTTGTCCACCCGCCACTGGCCGCCCTGTTTTATGAACCAGCGCTCGCGCCGATCGGTCTCCAGATGGCTCAGCGACTCGCTCGGGTAGAGTCCGGCGCGTGCAGCCTGGATCGCCTGCGGGTCAGCATCGCTAGCGAAGATGCGGACATCGAAGTCGTCGAAGCGCTCGCCGAGGATCTCGTGCAGCAGGATCGCGAACGAATAGGCCTCTTCACCGCAGGCGCAACCCGCAACCCAGAGGCGGATCGCATCGCCCTTATCCTTGTCGCGCAGCCGCGGACGCAGCGCCTGCTCCGCGGTTGCGAATGCCTCTGGATCGCGAAAGAAGCGCGAAACAGCCAGCAGGAAGCGCTGTTGCAGCTCCTTCAACTGCTCGGGGCGATCCTTGGCATAGTCGACATAGGCCTCCAGCGAATCGAAACCGAGTGCCTGATAATGCCTGGTGGTTTGGCGGAACAGCGTCGCCTCCTTATACCAGTCGAGCTTCAAGCCAGTGAGCTCGGAAACGCGCTTGATCAGCTCCGCGAAGACGCCTTCTTTGGAGCCTTGGCCGCGCGGCTCCTCGTGTAACTCCTCGTCGCTCAACATGCTGATCCGATTGAGCCAATTGACAATCTCTTGAGTATCACCCGAGCGCGCATCCGCGGAGAGTCGGAGCGCAGCAGCCGGCATCTGGGATTCGCGTGCGTCCGCGGGCGACTGCACGATGACCTGTCCGCCTGCCGCGAGTACCGCCTGACAGCCCTCGGCTCCGTCTTCGCCGGTGCCCGACAAGATCAATGCGCAAGCCCGATCTCCGAAGGCATCCGCAGCCGAGCGAAACAGCCGGTCGATGGAGGGCACCTCGGGGACATCGGGATCAGGTTGGCGGAGGACCAGCTGGCCGTCTCGGACCTCCATATCCTGTCCTGCTGGACACACATAGAGATGATCAGGCTGCAGGTGCATCTCCGATTCGGCAAGCAGGATCTCGAGATCAGTCTGAGACGCGAGCAGCTCCGGAAGTCGGGTCTCCTGATCCGGCTTCAGATGCTGTGCGAGCACATAAGCCGACAAGCCTTGTCGATCCAGGCCGCCGATGATGGAGCGGAGGTGCGGCAATCCCCCGGCAGAAGCGCCGAGGGCAACCAGGTACTCGGGGCAGTCGGGACGCAGCGCATCAGATGAAGAGCGGCCGTCGCGGTCAGTCATCGCCTCAGCCCTTCTTGACGCGCAAGCGGATGGGCGCATCCTCAACCAAGCACGAGTCCCGTCCACGCAAGCTCCGCACCTGGCCCTCTGAGTCCAACGAGAAGACGCGGAGTCGACCGACAGAAGCCCTTGGTTGCATGATCAATTCTCATTATTGACATCTTGTTCCGAGGGCGAAGCTAGCCATAGGCTAGGGTGTCGGTCAAGCCCCAGCACAACTTTGTCATCAAAACCATTGAGGCCCGCCGAGCGTGAAAAGTGCTGTGCTAGGGCTCACCTCAAAGATCCCAACTGAGCGACGGAGCATCATCATGGCAGCAACCAAGAACGGCGAATTCATCCGCTGGGAATCCGGCTTTCGCCACTGGGTGACGTCCGATGGCAGCCCGGGGCCTTCCGGCGAGGGCGGCTTCCCGGCCGAGCCTGGTCGCTATCACCTCTACGTCTCTTACGCCTGCCCCTGGGCCCATCGCACGCTGATCCTGCGCGCGCTCAAGGGTCTCGAGGAGCTGATCAGCGTCTCGGTGGTGCATCCGTTGATGCCGCCCGAAAGCTGGGTGTTTGGTGAGTATCCGGGTGCGACGCCCGATCATGTGCACGGTTTCGACAAACTGCTGCAGCTCTATGCGCACAGCGCGCCAGACTTCGATGGCGTGGTGACCGTGCCGGTGCTCTATGACAAACAACGCGAGACCATCGTCAACAACGAGTCCGCCGAGATCATCCGCATGCTCAACAGCACCTTTGACGCCTGGGGCAACGCCGAGCTGGATCTCTATCCGGTCGAGCTGCGCGCCGAGATCGACGCAATCAATGCGCTGGTCTACGACAATGTCAACAACGGCGTCTACCGGGCCGGTTTCGCGACGACCCAAAGCGCCTATGAAACCGCCTTCGATCAACTCTTCGCGACCCTCGACCAGTTAGAGGCCAAGCTGGCGACCCAGCGCTATCTGGTCGGTGATCAGATCACCGAGGCCGATTGGCGCCTGTTCACCACCCTGGTGCGCTTCGATCCAGTCTATCACGGCCATTTTAAGTGCAATCGCCAGCGCCTCGTTGACTACCCAAACCTCTGGGCCTACACCCGCGAACTCTACCAGGTGCCCGGCATCGCCGAGACCGTTAACATGGATCATATCAAGCGGCACTACTACGGCAGCCACAAAGACATCAATCCGACCGGCATCGTGCCGAAAGGCCCCGCGCTAGACTTCACCGAGCCCCATGGCCGATGACCTAACCTTACCGCGTAGACCAAACCGGTTGACTTAACCAGCCAATCTGTTCAGGTAGGGCGACGGCGATGCGATCCGCCTCTTCCGTATTCACCTGATCGAGTCCGACGCCTTCCAGCTCGAAATCGAGCTTGCTGCCTGGCTCGAGACCAAGCCGCCGGCGAATAACGGCGGGTATGACGACTTGGCCCTTATCGGATATCGTCACTGATGCGCGCGATCAGTTCCTCGCGCACCCGCGCGGCCTGGTCGTTATCGACCTGGCAGGTGCCGGCGGCATCATGGCCACCGCCGCCGTATTCCAGCATCAAGCTGCCGACATGGGTCTTCGAGCCGCGGTCGAGGATCGACTTACCGACCGCGAACACCGTGTTCTGCTTCTGCCGTCCCCACAGAACATGCATGGAGATGTTGGCCTGCGGATAGAGCGCGTAGATGGTGAAGCGGTTGGCGGCCCAGATCGGGTCCTCGTCGCGCAGATCGACCTCGACCAGGTTGCCGTGCAGGGTGGAGACGCGCTCGAGCTGAGCGCGCGCTTTGTCCTGGTGATCGAAGTAGAGTTCGCAGCGCTCCTTGACATGCGGCAAGTCCAGGATTTGCTCGATGTCGTGATCCCGGCAATAGTCGATCAGCTGCATCATCAGCTGATAGTTGGAGATGGTGAATTCGCGAAACCGCCCCAGGCCGGTGCGCGCGTCCATTAGAAAGTTCAGCAGCACCCAGCCCTGGGGATCGAGGATCTCGTCGCGGGTGAAGTCGGCCGAGTCGCCCTTGTCCACGGCCGCCATCATCGCCTCACTGACCCGAGGAAAGCGTTCCTTGCCGCCATAGTAGTCGTAGACGACGCGTGCTGCCGAGGGGGCGTCGGGATCGATGATGTGATTCTCCCGGCGCTGACCACCGGCACGCTCGATCTCGCTGGCATGATGGTCGAAGGCCAGATGCACACCCTCGACATAGGGCAGGTTGGTGGTGATGTCGCGGGCGGTGATCTCGATTGCGCCATCCTGCATGTCTTTGGGATGCACGAAGCTGATGTCGTCGACCAACTCCAGCTCTTTCAGCAGGACGGCACAGACTAGGCCGTCAAAATCACTACGGGTCACGAGGCGGTATTGTTCAGTCATGATGCTCTCCAGATGGAACACCCACTCGGCGATGCTTGTACCAAGCGGGAACAGGGGTCAGTTTACCTGGAAACGACCTTCGAGCCATTCCATCGAGCGATCGATCATGAGTCATTTTGCCGCCCTGGAGGACCCACGCAGCCCGACTCAGCGCCGGCACCTGTTGAACGAGATGCGTGTGATGGCCATCGCTGCAACCCTTCTCCGCCTCCGCGACTCACCTCATGCGACTGCCCCACCATGAGCTTGCCGGACTGCTTGAGCGCAAACTGGTTCTGCCTGGCAGCACCGAAGACAGGTCGGTCTTGCCGCCGCGCCTGCGCGACGTGCTAAATGGGCTCCTCGCCGGTGAGTCAGAAAAGCAGATTGCGGCGCGACTCGAGCTGAGCCCGCATACGGTTAACCGCCATGTGCAACGCATCTATAAGCGCTATGGGGTCCGCTACAGGAGTCATCTGATTCAGCGCGTCCTCAGACAGCGCTGGTACCATGAGCCCTACCCCACGAAAACGCCACCGCGGAGGCAACAGGCAACATGGAAATGACAGGCACGATCACGCAGGTACTGCCCGAGAAGAGCGGCACCTCGGCGCGCGGCCCCTGGCGCAAGCAGGAGTACGTGCTCGAACTCCCCGGCGACTTTCCGAAACAGGTCTGCTTCATGGTCTGGGGCGATCGCATCGATCAGTTCGGCATCCGCGAGGGGCAGGAACTGACCGTCAGCTTCGACCTCGAGAGCCGCGAGTACAACGGGCGTTGGTACACTGATGTGAAAGCCTGGCGCATCGCACCAGTCGGCGGTGCCGGCGAGCCCGGCGACGATCGAGTCCGCGATGAGCCGCCACCCTTCGATGACGAACCACCCTTCTAAGCCGCCCGCGCGACCGAGGTCGCTTGCATCATAGAGCACTGGCTGGACGCAGCCTCAACAAGGCCACGGCCACGCATCCCGAGCGCTTGCCCGCCACCTTGGCCCAAGCGCGGGAATGTTTGACCGGACGCGCCCAAGACGCGATCAGCCTCCTGGCCAAGGCCGAGGCTTTCTTGCATTAACCCCAGCCCCTTATTTAAGCTGGTCGCTACCAGCGAGCGCCCTTGCGTGCGGCATCTATGGAAACCCAGCATCAAACCATCGCAGCGCTGAGGCCGCAGACGCACCTCGAGCCGACTCAACGACACGAGTGATCTATGTCTCAACAACAGCCCATCAGTCAAACGCTGCCCACCGGGGTGATGCTCAACGCCTACCCCGACAGCATCGGCGGGCGACTCTCCGACATCGTCGCCGTGCTGAAACGCCCGGAGTTCAAAGATACCTTTTCTTTGTTCTACATCCTGCCGACCTTCTTCAACAGCGACCTCGACCGCGGATTCTCGATCATTGACTACGGGCTCAATGAGGAGCTGGTCACGCCCGAGGATCTCGCCGAGCTGCATAAGCTCAATATCAACTTTAAGCTCGACCTGGTATTGAACCACCTCTCGGTGCAGTCGCATCAGTTCCAGGATCTGATCGAGCACGGCAACGAGTCGCCGTACAAGGATTTCTTCGTCGACTGGAACGAATTCTGGCACGAGCACGGCACCGAGGGACCGGATGGGACCATCATCCCGACCGAGGAGTACCTGCAGAAGCTGTTCATGCGCAAGCCCGGGCTGCCGATCCTCAAGGTGCGCTTCCCGGACGGCTCGGATCGCCTGTACTGGAACACCTTCTATCAGGATGTCAGCTACCAGGAACTCGAGCCCGAGGATCTTACCGAGGTCGAGGGTATCTCCGCAGACGATGCCCCGGCAGTCGCCTCGCTCGTCAATCAAGCCATCGCCGCCAAAACCGATCCGGCGGCGATCGATCTCGATGGCTATTCCGAACATAAGGATGCCATCCTCGGCGTGATCGAGCGTAAGCGCCAGTATCTTGGACAGATGGATCTCAACGCCCGCTCCGAGCAGGTCTGGAGCTTCTACGAGGAAACCCTGAAGCGGCTGCGTGACTATGGCGCCAAGATCATCCGCTTGGATGCCTTTGCCTATCTGCACAAAGTGCCGGGTGAACCCAACTTCTTTAACCGTCCCGGCACCTGGGACTACCTCGAACGACTGAAGCGCATCGCTGAGGCCAACGACCTCATCGTCTTCCCCGAGATCCACGCCGAGTATGGCACCGGGCTGCATGAAGAGGTGGCCAGCAAGGGCTTTCCGATCTACGACTTCTTCTTTCCCGGTCTGGTCATCGACGCGCTCGAGCGCGGCACCAATCAGGCACTGCTGCGCTGGATCGACGAGATCCGCGCCAAGGGCCTGCAGACCATCAACATGCTCGGCTGCCACGACGGCATCCCCTTGCTGGACCTACGCGGCAAGGCCGAGGCCGGCAGCTTCCGCGAAGGGCTGCTGGATGAGGAGCAGATCGAGGCGACCATGGCCCGCGTCACCGAGCGCGGCGGACGGGTGAAGAACCTCTATGGGCCGGATGGGCGCAAGATTGCCTACTACCAGATCAATGCCACCTTCTTCAGCGCCCTCGGCGAAGACGAGCAGAAACTCCTGATGGCGCGCGCCATCCAGCTCTTCATGCCGGGCATTCCGCAGATCTGGTATCTGGATCTGTTCGCCGGCAAGAACGACTACGAAGCCGCCGATCGCGGCGGTGCGGCCGGCCACAAGGAGATCAATCGCACCAATCTCTCGCTCGAGGACGTCGAAGCGGGGCTTAAGCGGCTCGTCGTGCGCGACCAGCTCAAATTGCTGCAACTGCGTAACACCTGCCCTGCGTTCCGTGGCGATTTCGAGGTCCATCCAACCGAGGAGCATCACTTGCGCATCAGTTGGCACAACGGCGACAGCCTGGCGACGCTGGAGGCGGATCTGCGCAACAGCAGCTTCCATCTCTGCGTCCGTGACGGCAAGGGCGACGAGCAACGACTCTCGTTCGAGCGCTGAGATCAGGGCCGAACACCGACGGGCGGAGGGGAGGCAGGGACGCCAACAGCCCCGTCTGCTCGGCGAATCCGCATGACTCTGCGACTCGGTGCCTGTCAAGGACGACACAGCCGTTTATGGCTATAATCGCAGTTCAAAGCCCAAGATTAAAAAGACTCCGCCAGGTTACGACCCACACCCAATCGTCTGTTTTTTATGAAGCTGCTCGTCGTCGATGACTCGCGCATGGCCCGGCGCTTACTCATTGGTCTTCTTCGTGAGACCGGCTTTCAAGACGCTGACATCCTCCAGGGGGAACATGGCGAGGAAGGCGTGATGCTATGGCGTGAGCATCACCCAGACCTTATTTTTCTCGACCTGACGATGCCGGTGATGGATGGCTTCAAAGCCCTTCAAGCGATCCGCGCCCACGACCTCAAAACCCCCATCCTCGTGGTCTCGGCTGATGTGCAGTCGCGGGCCGTGTCCAGGGTCATGGCCGATGGCGCCGATGGCTTCATCGACAAATCAGCGTTACAGAACGAGCTGGAAGGTCATCTGCGACGACTGGGGTTTCTTTGATGGAACGCCTCGATGACGATCAGCTCGACTGTCTTAGAGAACTCATCAACGTCGCTTCTGGCAAGGCCACGGCGCGCATCGCCGACATCATGGGCGCCTTTGCCACCATGCGTCCACCACTCATCGCCCTGATCGATACCCACAGCTTCCACGGCATCCTGCGCGATGCTTGCGCGCCGAGCGAGGGCTGTTACCTCGCCCGACAAGTGTTCCGCGGCGATGTCAGCGGCGAGGTGATCTTCCTACTCGATAACACCTCCGCAGCCAATATCGCCGCTTACCTCGAAGCCCAGTTGGACGGAGACAGCAATGATAACCACGACGACGTCTTGCTGGAGTTGAGCAACATCGTCACCGCAGCGATGATGCGCGAGCTGGGCGCGCAGATGGAAGCGCACGTTACCCTCGGTGAGCCCGATCTCCAACACTTCAGCGCCATACCTCTCGCCGAGGCGCCGGCCACCGCTCATTTCGATTATGTCGTCAAGATCGAAACCCTCATCGACTTTGCCGAACAGCACATCCGCGGGCGCATCTTCATCTTGACGCACAGCCAGTGTTTCGATTGGATTCGATGCAGCCTGAATCGAGTGCTCGACGAACTACCCCACTGATGCAATCGATCGCGGATCAACTCTCCAGCGGCATCCTGATCGTTGATCCTGAGCTGACAGTGCTCGCATGGAACCGTTGGATGACCGAGCATGCGGAGATCGACTCGGAGACAGCCATCGGTCAACGCCTTGAGACCTTGTTTCCGGATTTGCCCGTGGCGACCCTAAGGCGGCGCGTGAAAGCGGCATTGCAACTGCAATCGCCCTCATACCTACAGCCGCGCAAAGGTTATCTGTTCCCGGTCACGCTGGATCGCATCATCGACTCGCATTTCGCGTACATGCAACAGCGTATACGCATCCTCCCGGATGAGAACGAGCCACATAACGCCATTATCGTAGTCGATGATGTCACCGCCACTCGCGAGGCCGAGGCCCGGGCCGCCGTGGCGGCAAAGGCATCGCAGCGCTACCTTGAGCTGATCGACCACAATGTGATGACCCTCGGCGTCGATGACGATGGGCACGTGACCCGCGCTAGTTCCGCACTTCTCCAAGCCAGCGGCTGGAATGCCGAGACCCTCTGCGGCACCCCGCTCGACGCGCTCGGTCTTGGACAACTCGAGGCACACCAGAAGGCCGCCGATGACAAGCTCCCGGAATGCCCCGTGCTGCGCGCCGACGGCAGCACACTCTGGGTGCGGGTGCGCAAGGCACAGGGACTGGAAGACGAAGAGGGATACGAGCACTATCTCGTCTTGCAGGACATCAGCCTGCAAAAGGAGATTCAGGCCCTCTCGGAGCGCGATGCCCTCACCGGCGCTTACAATCGCATGAAGTTCGATCAACTGCTGCAGGCGGCCATCTCGGCCGAAGAACGCTATGGCCAGCAATTTGCCGTGATCCTCTGCGATATCGACTACTTCAAGCGGATCAACGATAACCACGGCCATCTTGCCGGTGACAGCGTGCTAAAGCAGTTCACCGCGTTACTACGGACGCAGACCCGCTTGAGCGACCAACTCGCGCGCTGGGGCGGAGAAGAGTTCGTCGTGCTGCTGCCGATAGTCAATACACAGGATGCCGCCGCTGCTGCGGAAAAGCTGCGTCAAGCCATCGCCACGGAAAACTGGCCACCCATCGGTAAACTCAGCGCCAGCTTCGGTGTTGCCTTTCATGCGCCGAACGAGTCCGCCGATTCGCTCCTTGATCGAGCTGACGTTGCCCTTTACCGGGCCAAGGAAGAGGGCCGCAATCGCGTCTGCATTGCCGAACCAGCGGATAGCGAGCGAGACTGACCACCGCCGGAAAGAAGACAACGCTGCAACGCAACAGAGCGGTCAGCAGCGCGTCTTCAGCGGGCTGAATGGGCATTGGGAATGGCTGCGGCCTGTTCCCCTCTCCTGGGGCCGGCTACTGGACCGCGAACCAGATCGCCAGTCTCTTCGAGGTCACCCCCTACATCAACGCGGCCTATCTTCCGGTCTTCCGGCTGGGTTTACCGTCGCAGCGGTGATCCTGCTATCCAGAAGACGGTAAGGATACCGAAACATTGATGCGATATGCCGATCGCGCAATGTATGGAGCCAAGAAGACAGAGGCCGCTCAACACCCACCGCGCTCGGTTTAGTCGGTCGCCCCAGCCCGGCGGCGCTCCACGCCCAACGCGGCTCGCAATCGAAGCTGCATCACGTTTCGGCAGGCGACGATCGTCACTGCGTTCAAAATCGGGCCAGGGGTAAAGTGGTTCGATGATCACCTCTATTGCCACAACAACCCTGGTGACGCTGGCGCTGCTCGCGGTGCTGGCCGCAAGCCTGATTCCGCTTGGCGTCCACCTCGGCTTTCGGGCACCGCGTGTGCCTGCAACACGCTCACCGGCGGCTCTCGGGCTTGCCTTCGAGACTGTCCGCATTCTCACCGTTCGCGGCCGCACGCTAACCGGGTGGCTGTTGCCGGCAGCCGATGCCACACGGACGGTCATCATCCTGCACGGCTGGGGCAGCAATGCCGAGCAGATGTTGCCGCTCGCACAGCCATTGCATCAGGCGGAGTTCAACGTGCTGCTGTTCGATGCGCGCAATCATGGCGCGAGCGATGGCGACAGCTTCTCCTCGCTGCCGCGCTTTGCCGAGGATCTAGGCGCGGCCATCACTTGGCTGCGGCAACAACATCCGTCGTGCTCGACGCGGATCGCGGTGCTAGGGCATTCGGTCGGTGCCGGCGCCGCGCTGTTTGAAGCCACGCGCAATCCGCACATCAACGCGGTGATCAGCATCGGCGCCTTCGCCGACCCGGCCCAGCTCACCGAGCGGTATCTGGCGCGGCTGCATCTACCGCGCTTTGTGGTGGAACTGACCAAGCGCTATGTCGAATGGGTGATCGGCTACCGGTTCGCGACCATCGCCCCGGTCAATAGCATCCGCCGCGTTCCCTGCCCGGTGCTGCTGGTCCATGGCGATCACGATCAGACCGTGCCGATCGAGGACGCCAAACGCCTCGCCGCAGCCGCTGATCCGGCGCGGGTGCGGCTGTTCGTAGTGGCTGGCGCTGGCCATGATTCGGTCGACAAGATCGAGGCCCATGCCGATGCGTTGCTGACGTTTCTTGGGGCAGCATGGTGGGCGACTTGAAGGACACAGCGTTTGAAGCCTTCAGACGCAGACTCCCTGTCAGTCATCGTCACGACAAACATTCAAGCGCGCCAGGTCGCCCCAGGCGTTAATTTCGGCCTCGAATTCGATCGGCCGGCAACAGACCGGACAGTCTTCAATATAGCGATGGCTGGCCGAACCATCGACCGCAGTTGTGATGGTTTCGCCGCAATACGGACATTCCACCAAGGTTTGTTCAAGCATCAACAACCTCCAGGATGAAGAAACGGTGACCTGGCCGCCAGCGCTGGACAGCCGCCAGCCATTTGACGGGCCTCGGTCGATCTGTCGAAATAGTTCGCAACGGCGCTACGGCGTTCAATGGGATTGAAAAACGGAGACACCACGATGCGAATCCTTGCGACCGATCTTGACCGAACCCTGCTACCAAACGGCAGTTGGCCTGCGGACCCAGGTGCCATCGAGCTGTTCAACGACCTGACCGAACGCCAAGGGATCTTCGTCGTCTACGTCACCGGCCGCAACCTGCGGCTGGCCGAAGCGGCGATCCGTGAGTTCGGCATCCGCCACCCGAAGGTGCTCATTGGCGATGTGGGCACCTCGATCCGCCGCTTCGAGGACGGTCAGTGGCAGATCGATCAGGCCTGGGTCGACCATGTGAAACAGCTGTGCCCGCGTTGGGACGCCGCTGCCGTGCGCGAGGCCGTTGCCGACATCGACGGCATGCGCGAGCAGGAGGCCGAACATCTGAGCGCGTTCAAGCAGAGCTACTATGTCGATCACGCGAACAAGGATGCGGTGATCGCACAGATCACCGAGCGCACCCAGGATCGCTTCGATGAGGTCGCGATCTACAGTTTCGATTCGCAGAGCGGCGATGGCTTGCTGGATTTCCTACCGAAAGCGGCCACCAAGCAGACCGCGCTCGAATTCCTCGCCGAGCAACTGGGCGTGCCCAAGCAAGAGGTGGTGTTCTGCGGCGACAGCGGCAACGACATCTTCCCGCTCACCGCCGGCTTCTCGGGCGTGCTGGTGCGCAACGCCGATGAACAGTTGGTCGAGAAGGTGCGCGAGGCCATGGCCGGGAACCCGAGTCTACGCGCCTACTTCGCCCAGGGCGGCTTCAAGGGATTGAGCGGTTATTACACCAGCGGTGTGCTCGAAGGCGCGCATCATTATGGGATATTGGCCGATTCCTGACCGGCCTCGGGATACCCCTCAGGATTTTGGCGCTGCCAACGCCAGGCATCGTTGACCATCTGTTCGAGACCGCGCTCGGCCTGCCAGCCGAGCAGGTCGCGCGCCTGGGTCGGATCGGCATAGCAGGCGGCAATGTCGCCGGGCCGCCGTCCGACGATCCGATACGGCACCGGCCGGCCGCTTGCGGCCTCGAATGCACCCACCATCTCGAGTACGCTATAGCCCTGCCCGGTGCCGAGATTGCAGGTCAGCAGCCCCGGCGCATCGCGCAAACGCTCCAGCGCCGCCAGGTGCCCGAGCGCCAGATCCACCACATGGATGTAGTCGCGCACCCCGGTGCCGTCTGGGGTTGGATAATCATCGCCGAAAACCTGCAGCGCCTCGCGCTTGCCGACCGCAACCTGGGCGATGAACGGCATCAGGTTATTCGGAGTCCCGTTCGGGTCCTCGCCGATGCGGCCGCTCGCATGCGCCCCGACCGGGTTGAAATAACGCAGTAGCGCGATGTCCCAGCTCGGGTCGGCGCGATACAGATCGCGCAGGATCTCCTCGATGAAGAGCTTGGTGCGGCCATAAGGATTGGTCGCCGAGAGCGGAAAATCTTCACGAATCGGCACCGTATTCGGATCACCGTAGACCGTGGCCGAGGAGCTGAACACCAAGCGCTTGACGCCCGCCTCGCGCATCGCCCGACAGAGCGTGAGTGTGCCGACGATGTTGTTGTCGTAGTACTCGAGCGGGAGCGCGCTCGACTCACCGACCGCCTTGAGGCCAGCGAAATGGATCACGGCATCGAACGCATGCGCGCAGAACACCTGCCCAAGCGCGGCCTCATCGCGCAGATCGGCGTGTACGAAGTCCAGCGCCCGGCCGCTGATCTCACGCACCCGTTGCAGCGACTCAGGCTTGCTATTGCTGAGGTTGTCGACCACGACCAGTTCGTGGCCGGCGGCCAGCAGTTCGACGCAGGTGTGGCTGCCGATATAGCCCGCCCCACCGGTGATCAGGACCTTCATCCGCGCCTCCTGGCGACAGGGGCGCCGCTCACGCAGTCAACGGCGCCGGAAATCGATGTCTGGCTGCAGTATAGCCATTCGCGTCGACGTCCGGACAGGGCGTGGCCGGGAGGTTCCAAGTCGCAACCGCACACGCACGTGTCGCAGCTGCTCTGGCGCGATCACCTCCTCGCTCAGGATCATCCACGCATAGCGCAGCCAACCGACACGAAAATGCAGGATCACCAGCGGCACCGTGACCAGACTGCTCGGCAGCAGCACGGCATCGCGCTGGTGACCGTTGCGAAACCCGAGCCGCCAGCCCTGCTCGGACCAGGTCGCTTCTCGCAACGACCAGGGCGCCAGGCCCAGGACCTGCGCCCAGAGGCCATAGCCGAGGCTGAGCATGACCAGCAGGAGCAACAGCACGCGCAGCAGCGGCTCGAGCGGCCTTGGCTCAAGCGGGATCAGCAGCAAGACGACAGCCGCGAGCAGGTGCGTCGCCACCAGCATCACCCCCAGCCAGCGCGAGCGACGTGGCTGCAAGCACAGCGGTGGCTGCTGTCGGTGAGTGCTCACAGATAGAACAGCATCATCAGCAGGAAGAACAGCGCCACTGAAATGATGTCATTGCCAGTGGTGATGAAGACGCCGGTGGCCATCGCCGGATCGATGCCGAGCCGCTCGAGCAGGATCGGGATGCTGGCGCCGACGATCACCGCGACGACGATCACTGAGAGTAGCGACAGCCCGGCGGTCAAGGCCAGGACGATCGGCTGCTGCACCTCGATGAACTGCGTCGCCAGCAGCACCATCCCCATCAAGACCGATGCCGAGATGGCACCATTGGCCACTGCCGCGACCAGCTCCTTGCCGAGGCGCCAACCGAGATCGGCAAAGGTCACCGTCCCGCTCGAGAGGCCCTGCACCGCGACGGTCGCAGCCTGGATGCCGGCATTGCCGGCCATCGACATCACGATCGGGATGAAGCTGGCCAGGATCGCCGCCTTCGCCAACTGCTCCTCGAAGGCGCCGACCACCGCCGCCGACAGACTGGCCCCGGCCAAGCCCGCCAGCAGCCAGGGGATGCGCCCGCGAATGATGCGCCGGATCGGTTGATCCGGGCGCGAATCGGCGGGCAGGCCCGACATCAGGTTCAGGTCTTCCTCGGCCTCCTCCCGCAGCACGCGGCGCAGTTGCTTCGGCGTGATGCGGCCGATCAGGCGCCCGTCGCGATCGACGACCGGCACCACCGAGAGTTCATGGCGGTCGGCGAAACGAGCCACCTCTTCCTGATCGGTCTCCGGACCGACGGCGACGAAGTCGGTCTGCATGATCTGCTCGACCGGCGTCTCCTTCGGCGCCAGCAGCAGATCGCGCAGGCGCAGATAGCCGACTGGGCGTTGCTCGGCATCGACCACGTTCACCGCATAGAGCTTCTCGATCGCCTCGGCATTGGCGCGAATGTCGGCGGTGACCTGTCCGATGGTCCAGTCGACCGGCACGGCGACGAACTTGCGGCTCATGATACTGCCGGCGGATTCCTCACCGTAGCCGCGCAGGGCCTCGATGGTCTCGCGCTCCTTGAGCCGTGGCAGCACCTGCTCGGCGACCTCGTCTGGGAGATCGTCGAGCGCATCGGCGGCCTCCTCGGGCTCGAAGCCATCGAGCACGTCGATCAAGCGCTGCACCGCGACATCATCGAGCAGCGCGGCACGGAACGAGGGATTCAGCTCGGCGATGATGCGCAACTCTGGCTGATCCAACCAGCTGGTCAGCTTGCGCGCACGCTTCAGTGGCAGATGCACGAACAGCGAGACCATGCTCGGCGGTGGCATCCGGCGCACCGCTTTGAGCACGGTCTCGCGCGCGCCGGCCTTGATCAGCCGCGCGAATTCGTCGACCACGGCCCGATTCGGCTCGCTCAGATCCTCACTGACCGCCTTGTTGGTATCGGCGTGCCAGATGAGCGGGATTTGCGGCTTCTTGGCTTTCATCAGTGTCGATTCTTTCCGGCGATCAGGGTGTGCGGTGATAGCGGTGCAACCAGCTTAACCAGTTGCACAAGATAGAGCGACACCATGACGATCGGATGAAACCTGGGGCAAATCCTGCCGTTAAGCTCCAGCGGTGCAACCGCTCCAGCGACTCGGGAACAGGCTCTCCAGATCGCCGGAGCGATGCAGCAGCGCGACCCCGAGCGTGAAACCACGATGGCGCACCAGGACCTGACCAGGACGGCAGTCGGCGACCTGCGCGGGGTCCGGGTGCAGCAGCTCGCGACGCAGATAGCAATCGCGCTGCTCGCTGCTCAGCTCAAGGGTCTGACGAGCCGCCGCCGAACCAAGCAACAACGCCGCGCCGGTGGTGAGCTTCGGCGGGCGGATATTGGTGCGATAGGCGAACAGGCCGCTGCCCTGCGGCGACGGCGCCGCCGGCGGGTGATGATCGGCGGCCACCAGGTGCAGACCACGGCGGGTCTGTCGATGGAAACGGCGCTCGGCCAGTGCCGATGCCGACAGACCGTAATGATCGCAGAGTTCCCGCCGCCAGCCGTCATCGTCGGCCTCCAGTTGGAGTGGGTGCTGGGACGGGTGCGGGCGCGAATGTTGAGGCCGGGCAGATGCGGCATCGCCCAAACCCGGTGCCCGGGCAGATTTATGGAGTACGGCGATAAAGAAACCGCCGGTATCATTCGCCTGCGGCCAGATGCGCAGGCAGCGCGAGAGGCTGGGGTCGAGCTGACGACCTTGCCAGTGCGTCACACCAGCGCCCGTGAGCAGGTCCGGCACTTCGCAAGGCAACAGCTCCAGGTGGCCATTCTGCTCATCGAGGATCTCGGCGACGATCAGCTCGTTCTCCTCCGGCGCGAAGGTGCAGGTCGAGTAGACGATGCGCCCACCGGGCCGGCACAACTGCACCGCCTTGCGCAGCAGCGCGCGTTGGCGCCCCGCCATGCGCTGCGAGCGCTCAGGGCCGATGCCAGCGTGCGCGCGCGCGAGCGTGCCAGAAGCGAGATCGCCCCGATCGCGCCCACCTTGAGCGCCACGCTGGACCAGGCTTGGGTTGCGCCTCAGCGTGCCCTCGCTCGAGCAGGGGGCATCGACCAGGATGCGGTCGAAACCACCGGCCGCGGCCGGATAATTGCCACCATCGCAGCGCGTGGTACTGCAGTTCAGCACCCCGAGTCGATCCAGGTTGCCCTGCAGCGCGGCGATGCGCTCGGCGGCAAAATCGTTGGCGAGTAAGGTGCCGCGATTGCCGAGTGCCAGCGCCAACTGCGCGCTCTTGCCGCCGGGCGCGGCGCAGAGGTCGAGCACACGCTGACCAGGATGCACATCCAACAGCATCACCGGCAGCTGCGAGACCGCCTCCTGCGCATGCGCCAGGCCGGCGCAATACCACCAGCGCTGGCCGGCCTTGAAGCCCGGCGGCAGGCGCAGCGCGATGGGACTGGATGCAGCGACGGTGATCGCACTCGCGCTGAGCGAATCCAAGCCGGCCGAGTTGGGCCCGAGGGACTCGGGGCTGGACGCAGAGTGCTGCTGCCCGGCTTCGTCTTTGAGCGCCGCAACCCGCAGCGCCACCGACGACCACCAGGGGTTCAACCAGGGCACCGGCTCGGCATTCACCCCTTCCTCGGCGATCAGCGCGCGGAGCTGCTGGCCCTCGATCCGCAGCGGATTGGCCCAAATCCAAGTCGGCAACGGCCGCAGCAGGGTGGCGATGAACCCATCCCAGTCATCGACCTGTTGATCGAACAGGCAGCGGTAGCGGCCGAGCGCGGCCTCGAGATCAGCGCGAACAGTCGATGGAGGATTCAACACGACAGACAATACCTGTGCGGATGCGGGATGGGCTTGCAGCAGTGGGGCGATTCGCCGCATCTTACCGGCATCGGGATGGTGCAACCATCCAGCCGCTCAGGAATCCCTATGTCACAGCGCTCAGCTTCCACCGCCCCACCCCTGCGCCAGATGCTGGAGGGACTGATCGCGGTGCCCTCGGTCAGCAGCGTCGATCCAGGCCTCGATCAAAGCAACCGGCCGGTGCTCGACCTGCTGGCGGGCTGGCTCGAGGACGCCGGCTTTCGGATCGAGATCCTGCCACTTCCCAGCCAGCCCAAGAAGGCGAATCTGGTCGCCACGCTGGGTGGATATAATCAGGGCCGCGCGGGTTTGCTTGCCTCTGCGCGGGACAACCAGCCGCCAAGCGGTCTGGTGCTCTCGGGGCATGCCGATACGGTGCCCTTCGACGAGCACCTCTGGCGCTCTGATCCGCTGCACCTGACCGAGGCCGATGGTCGTCTGTACGGCATCGGCACGGCGGACATGAAATCATTCCTGGGGCTAGCGATCGAAGCCGCGCGGGGGTTCAAGCCAGCCGATCTCAAGCACCCTCTGATCCTACTCGCCACCGCCGATGAGGAATCGGCCATGCACGGCGCGCGGGCGCTAGTCGAGTCCGGACGCGCCCTCGGCCGCCATGCGCTCATCGGCGAGCCGACCAGCCTGCGACCGGTGCGCGCGCACAAGGGCGTGATGGCCGAGGCGATCCGGCTCACCGGGCGCAGCGGCCATGCCAGCGATCCGAGCCTGGGCAACAACGCGCTGGAAGGCATGCACGAAGTCCTGAGCGCACTCTTCGCCTGGCGTGATGAGCTGAAACGCACGCAGCGCGACCCGGCCTTTGCGATCGACTATCCGACCATGAATGTCGGCCACATCCATGGCGGCGACAACTTCAACCGCATCTGCGGCCATTGCGAGCTGCATCTCGATATCCGTCCGCTGCCGCATCAGCAACCCGAACAGCTGCGCGCCGAACTGCGCGAACGGGTGGCACCGATCGCCGAACGCCGCGCGCTCGAACTCGACATCGAACCCCTGTTCCCGAGCATCCCGCCAGCGGAGACCGCCGCCGGGGCCGCCATCGTCCAGGCCGCCGAGGCGCTCACTGGTCATCACGCCGAGAGCGCCAGCTTCGGCACCGAGGCACCATTCCTGAATGCCCTTGGGATGGAGACCATCGTCTTCGGCCCGGGCGATATCGATCAGGCACATCAGCCGAATGAATACCTCGCCCTGGACCGCATTGCGCCGATGCTTGGCTATCTGCGCCAGCTCATCCAGCGTTTTTGCGTCGATGCCTGACAGCAAGCCTGACGGTCAGCCTGATGGTCGGCTCGCCGGAAACGAGCCGCGCGCAGGCCGCACCGAGTGCGCGCGCCGCCATCAAAGGCTGGGGGCGGAGGATGAATGAACGCTGGCCGCACCGCCGGCTGATCCAGTTCGCTGGCGGGCACGATTGGGGCGTGCAAGCCGCCGCCGAGGTCATCGCCTCGCGCACGCCGCAACGCCCCGTCTGGCTCAGCAACGCCCCGCTCCCCGATGCCATCCCGATGGCCAAGGCTCAACAACTGCTCGGCGGCGAGTGTGATCTGCTGGTGATGGATCTCTGGAGCGGCCTCGATGCCGATGCGCTAGGAGCGTCGGTCGGCAGCCTGCGCGGCGGCGGTCTGCTGCTGTTGCTGACCCCGAGGCTCGCGGACTGGCCGCACTGGATCGACCCAGAGGCCGCGCGCATCGCCGTGCATCCCCACTCCGCCGCTGAGGTGGGCACGCGGTTCATTGCCCGCCTCGCGCGTCTGTTGCAGTCATCGGCCGCGGTGATCCACATCGATGGTTCCGACACCGAAACCGCGATTGACGCGGTCGTCGCACTGACGGTTGGTGAATGGCAGCAGCGTCAGCGGCCAACCCTCGATCCGACACGGCCCGCGACCCCGGATCAGGCCCAGGCGGTAGCGGCGATCCGTGCGCTGGTCAGCGCGCGCGCGCGGCGTCCACTCGTGCTCACCGCCGATCGCGGGCGCGGCAAGTCAGCGGCGCTCGGGATAGCCGCCGGGGAGGCGATCCTCCAGCATCGCGCCAGGATCATCGTCACCGCACCGCGACGCAGCGCCGTCGAGCCCTTGTTCGCGCATGCGCAGGCGACGCTGCGGGCCGCCTCGGCGAGCGAGGCTGAGCCTTTGTTGAGTTTTGCCGCACCGGACGCCCTGCTTGCGGACTCGAGCGCCCCGGATCTGCTCATGATCGATGAGGCCGCCGGCATCCCGGCGCCCTTGCTGGAGCAGTTGTTGATGCGCTATCCCCGCATCTGCTTCGCGACCACGGTGCACGGCTACGAGGGCACCGGACGCGGCTTCGAGCTACGCTTTCGCGCCCTGCTCGAGCAGCGCACGCCGGGCTGGCGGGCGCTGCACCTGAAGACCCCGATTCGCTGGCGCCAGGACGACGCGCTTGAGCAACTCATCGACCAGATCCTGCTGCTCGATGCCGAGCCGGCTGCCGATGCACGGATCGCCGCCACCGATCTGGCCTCGGCGCGTTTCGCCATTCGATCACCCGAGACGCTGGCCAACGACGAGGCGTTGCTACGTCAGTTGTTCGGTCTGTTGGTGCTCGGCCATTACCAGACCCGACCCAATGACCTGCGCCATCTACTCGATGGTCCCAACCTCGAGGTCGCGACTCTTAGCGTCGGCGCTGAAGCCAACGTCGGCAGCAATGTCGGCGTCAACGTCGGCGCCGATATCGATATGAGCGACCTGGTGTTGGCAACCGCTTTGATCGCCCGTGAAGGCACGCTGGCGTCGGAGTTACTGCAACCGATCTTTGAAGGCCGGCGTCGACCGCGCGGCCACTTGCTGCCGCAGACCCTCTCGGCGCATGCCGGTCTGGCGGAGGCGCCCGAGCTTGGCTATGCACGCATCGTGCGCATCGCCGTGCACCCGGCGGCGCGACGGCGCGGGCTGGGACGGCGGCTGGTTGGCGAACTCGCGACACGCGCGCGCCGGGATGGGCTCGATCTCTTGGGCGCAAGCTTCGGTGCCAGCGCCGAACTGCTCGCCTTTTGGCGCCGCTGCGGGCTGGCGCCGCTGCATCTGGGCACGCGTCGCAACACCGCCAGCGGCGCCCATGCGGCCGTGGTCCTGCAAGCACTCAGCCCGGCCGGTGAAGCCTTGGTCGCGCATGCCCGCACGCGCCTCGGCGACGACCTGCCGAGCTTGCTGAGCGGCCCCTTGCAGGCTGTTGAACCCTCACTCGTTGCCGCGCTGCTGCAGGAGTTGCCGCAACGCGAGACGATTGGTGGCGCGGATGATCAGCGGCAGATCGATGCCTTCGCCGACGCCCATCGCAGCTTCGAGGCCGCGCTACCGGCGCTCGAGCGTCTGGTGCGCGCACAGCTCGTCGCCCATCAGGCCGGCATCCAGGGTGGGCTCGAGGCCGAGCAGCGTGATCTGTTGATCAGCAGCCTCTTGCAGCGGCGCGCCGCAGAGGTGGTCATCCGCGAGCGCGGACTCAGCGGCCGTGGCGAGTTACTCCAGCGGTTGCGCGCGGCCATCGGCGCACTGCGCGACTGCCAGCAGGATCACCAACGCATCTCGAACACGCAGGCCTCGGCGCCCAGGGCCTGACACTGGGTCTCGCGCACCTCAGTCTTGCGGTTGACCAGGGTGGTGAAGAGCCGCTCGAAGGTACCACGGTAGAAATCGCAGACCGGCACCTCGGCCTGGCTGCCGCGACAGAGCGGGCAGTCCTGGATGCGCACTTGCACCGGGCGCTCGGTGGTATAGCTGAAATGACCGCTACCGGAGAAGGTCCAGGCATGCTTGCCGACGGCCTTGAGCAACATGGCACTGGCCGGCCCTGGCGGTAACAGTTTGAGGATGCGCTGGGCGGGCTTGGGAATGCGATGCGCGAGCAGGTAATCGCCGGTGCGCAGCCCGGCATCATGGCCGATGCGGCGCGCCGTCTCGACGTCCAGCTGGGCGCGTAGCGCCTGCTGCAGCGCTGTCACATCGCGCTCGTCGACCATCGACTCGGGCGGATCGGCGAGGTAATGCGCCAGGCAGGCGGCGTTGAAGACATCCTCGGCGGAGCCACGCTCGGCGACCAGGGCCTCGGCCACGCGCATGATGGCATTGGGTCCGATGCGGACCAATGCGGTACTGTCGTCGAGCGAATTCATAGGCTACGCGAGAAGTGCCAGCGCGAGCGGTCCCACTCGAAGTAGGCCCCATGCTCGCTGCAGAGGGTGCGCAGGAAGTAACGTCCCGAGGGGGTGATCCGCAGCCGGTCGGGCTCGATCTGCACCAGACCGTCCGCGGCGTAACTGGCAAGGCGGGCGTACTCATCGTCGAGACAGCCGGCGGCGAGTTCGGCCGGCAGTTCGAGGTTGCAGATCATGTGCTCGATCGCATCGCGGCGGCGCCGATCGCGGTCGCCGACCCGATGCCCGCAGGCGACCGGCAGCTCGCCGCGTTGCACCCGTGTGGTCCAGGCGTCGATCTCGACCTCGTTCTGCACGCAGAGCCCATTGACATCGCCGATGGCGGCGCTGCCGAAGCCGAGCATGTGATCGGTCTCGATACCGGTATAGCCGATGCAGTTGCGCCGCAGTCGCCCCTCTTCCTGGGCAATGGCGAGTTCGTCGGTGTCCAGCGCGAAGGCATCCAGCCCGATCCAGGCATAACCGGCGGCGGTGAGGGTGTTGACGGCGCGATGGAACAGCACTTGGCGGTCGGTCGCCGAGGGCAGCCGATGGGCATCGATGGCGTACTGGTGGGTGCCGCGCGCCGTGGTGCGCGCATAGCCGAAGCAGGAGACCCGATCGGGTGCCAGATCGACGATGGCATCAAGGGTGTCCTGGAAGCTCGCCTCGGTCTGCTCGGGCAGGCCGTAGATGAGATCGAAGCCGATCGCCTCGAAGCCGGTCTCGCGCGCCATCGCATAGACATCACGAATCAGATCGATCGACTGCATCCGCCCGATGGCGCGTTGCACCTGCGGGTCGAGGTCCTGGACGCCGAAGGTGATGCGGCGGTAGCCCAGTGCATGCAGCAGATCGAGCTGACCCGCCGAGGCGCGTCTTGGATCGCATTCGATCGAGAGATCGGTGTCCGGGATGATCCGAAAGCGCCGCTCGATGATCTCGGTCAGCCGTGTCAGTTGGGAATCGTTGAGGTAGTTCGGGGTGCCGCCGGCGAGATGCAGTTGCAACACATCGTGCTGGCCTTGAAGACGGTCGGTGACCAGGGCCATCTCTTGGTCGATGGCCTCCAGGTAGCGATCGATCCAGGCCGTGTCATGGGTGACGGTGGTGTTACAGGCGCAATAGAGGCAGCGCCCGGGGCAGAAGGGGATATGGATGTAGAGCGAGAGGGTCTCATCCGGATGCTGAGCGATGTCCCTGAGGGCCTTGGCGTACTCGGAGTGATCGAGCCTGTCGATCCAGGATGCCGGTTGACTGGCAAACTGGGCATACAACGGCCCAAGCTCAGCGATTCGTGTCAGTTGTTGGGGCGACACCTCCGTTGGCGCAAAGCTGGACATGAGCAAACCTCAGTGTGGCGTGAGCGGGGGGAGCGCTTGGCCACACCAACGCGAGCGCGAGCGCGAGCGCGGCTACTGTGACACAGGTCTCCGTGCCGGCTAACTTAGTGAACCAACGGTATGCGGGCGTTGATGCATATCAACGTAGCGGCTATTCAACCTTTTGCTTATACTCGGAGTGCTGCGCGGATGCGGCATTGGAGCGATCTCCCGAGGTGGTCACCCAACGCCACAATGCGGCATCGGCCAGGGGCAATACCAGAAACCAGTGCTCGAGTATCGCCAACGCCAATAAGGTTGCCGACAGAATCAGCGAAACACCGACAAAATCCGTGGTTGGCAGTTCTAAAGCCGCTTCGACGAGTAACGACATCACCACGGTCGCCACACTCACCGAGACAGGAAAAAGCAAATTCATCGGGCGCTTACGAAGATAGCTGGTGATGAAGCGAACATGTCCCGGCAGCCAATCCTCGTTGAGATTCGGCACGCCAAGAAAGAGATTCAATTTCGCACTCCAGCGCATCAGCCAGAGGATGACGAAGGTCCAGGTACCCAATTGATTGGCCGCATCCCAGGTCAGGGCGATCAACACCATCGCAATCAGCAACAACAGGAGTTCATGATAGAGGCTAGTGCCCAGCGCCAGCAGGAAGCGACGCCAGCCCGTGCATCCTTGAGGACAGGGCTCTTTGTGTGGCCCGGTGACCAAGCCCATGAAATAGACCATCTCCAGCCAACCCCAGACCAGGACGCCCGCGGTGAAGCCGAGGTAGGCTCCCCAGAGGTCATGGCGATCGCGGACGAGATAGATCACCGCGACCAGCAGGATCATCAATCCCGTTGCGGCGATCAGACTGGTTTTATAGGTGCGGGCTGGCAACCCGTTGAGATAGAGGATGACGCCAGTGCTGAACCACCAAAGGAACAACGCGTAGCCGATCGCTAGAGCATAGCTCGACATACGTCGCTGAGGCCTTAGTCGCGCGCGTCCGCGGCAATGACATCGGCAAGCGGCTCGGGCTCGCTGCGCAGAAGGGGAGAGAAAGAGGCCAGGTTGGTCGGACCGAAGGCGCGCAGATCGATCTCGGTGCCGACATTCGGGTCGCGGAACACCAGCCTGCCGTCTTCCAGCAGGGCGAGTTGATATGGGGCATCGAGCGGCAGATCGCGCGCCTTGCGATCACGAACCATGCCACGCATCACGCCCATCGCGAACCCATCTTCGCCCGACTTCAGCAGGCCGACCACCGCTTTGCGATCGGCGCCCGAGGGGCCCGGCAAGGTCACCATGGTCACCCCATCGCCGATGTCTTCAATCACTAGCTCTCGCGCCTCGACCACCGGCGCATACGGCATCTCGACGCCACCCTTGCCGGTGAGGCGAACCATGGCCGCAGCCATGATCGCGAATGCGATCAGCACTGCGGCGCCAATCAACACGCCGCGTGGGAAGGGACGGCCGTCGAAAGGATCGCTCATCGCTGTACTCCTCGCCAATCAGGCCAACGACAGGTCACTGACCACCCGCCTTCGCTGGCGTAGGCTCCAACGACAGCTCGTCCGTAGACGCCGCCCTGTCCCGCTTCGTATCCTGTATTCCATCCTGCGCCGGCACAGACGTTGGCTCATCTTCATCCGCCGTTGCCGAGCGTAAGGCCTCGGCCAGGATCTCCGCGACCTGTGCCGCGTCCGGGATGCTACGCAGCATCGGCTGCGCATTCGAGAACCGCCAGGGACGAACATTGGGCCACATGATCAGATAGCTGACCTTTTGGTCCTCACTGAGCACCAAGGGGATATCGCCAGACCCATCCGGATAGGTGCGCAGCCCAGCACTCTCGATGCTCTTAAACGGGATATTGACGGCCATCGGCAGCGCGACGCCAAACCGGATCACCACCCGTCGATCGGTAATGCTATAGACCGTCGAACGGCTGTAGAGCCAGGCGAGCAGGGTGAGAATGCCGATCGCTAACAGCGCGAGGGTGCCCATCCAGAGGCTCCAGAGTACGGCATCGCGGAACGAGATGCCCTCGGCAATCAGCACCGCTAAGCGCAGTAGCATCAACAAGACAAAGTAGAAAGCCACTGTTCTGACATAAAAGGCGCGCCTGGCAAGAACGCGCCAATCCGGCGCGCCCTGCCAACGGAGCGCCTCCCCAGGGGGGAGGTTCTCCGGCAAGCCGTGAACCGGCTCGAAGGCAAACTCACTCACAGAAACGGCTCCGCGCGCTCTGCAGTGGCATACATGGTTCCGGCACCATAGTAAGCAGTGACCATGTCTTCCTCACGCATGGTGATCTGGTCATAGCTCTTCAGGGTTGGCGCGCCGGCAAACTGGGCCCCGGTGATGCTGGTGACATCAACATAACCTTTCTTGCCCTTGACCACGCACATGGTGATCGGTAGCAGCACGCGCTTACCACCAGCGGCCTCGAGCTCGAGGTAGCGAATCTGCGGCTCGGAGCGATCAACCCACAGCTCCTTCACGGTACCGCCTTGGGCACCATCGCAGCCGAGGACTGGCATGCCACGCGGATCGGGGTCCTTACCGACGACCTCGAAGTGCTTGGCAACCTTCATCGGCACAATCCGCGGCCGGCCATCGACGGTGAGATCGGGTTCTTCCAGGCGCATGGCATACGAGCCGGGGCCGACGTTAGCCTTCATCGGATCGCCGGTCGGAGCCAGCGGGGCGCCCGGGAAGGGTGCAATCGGATCGGCATTCACCTTGTATTGCGGCTGCTCAGGTCCCGGCTTCACGACCTCGGTACCAGTATGCGGCATCAGGAAAGTCTTTGGCTTCGGCATCGGCGGAAAGCCTTGCATCATCTTCACACCGCGCAAGCGCTGTGATTCCACCGGATAGCCTTCACGCTTATCTTCGCGACGAATCCAGAAGATGAGCGCGAAAAAGAAGAACCAGAACGCTAAGAGGGTGAGCTGAGCGACGTCAATGTAGTTGGTAATAGCGCCAGTGGGCATCGGAAAACCTCCGTTGGCAAGTTGACTAAGGAAGCTCGGTGAGTCCGAACTTCGAGGAAGACCGCGCAGCGTGACCGCCCTTCAGGGCAAGCGGTCCGAGTACGATCAGGGTGGCAAAGAGCAGCAAGATCTCCAGGTTATAGACGAACGCATAGCCAACGGCTGGACCCATCAGGGATTCACCGAGGGCTCCCGTGGAAGCGATTGACGTCACGAGATCGCGCAGCGTGCCGCCAAGGAACATCGCAAGACCATAAGCGGTGGCTTGGACCGCACCCCAAGCCCCCAGTGCAAGGCCGCTGCCTTCGACATCGGCCAAGTTCATTGCCGCGGTCAGGGTGCCCACCGCGAAGAAGCCGCCGCCAGCCCCGATCAGCAGCGCGCCGAACCGGAACAACAGCGGCGAGTCGAGCGGATCGGCGGCGATCACGGCGGCGAAGGCGAGCACGCCGATCAAGGCGCCGGAGACCGAGATCCGGTAGTAGTCGACTTGGCGCCCGAGCAGATAGGCCGAGAGTCCGAAGGCAGCCAGGGTGCCGAAAGCCCAGATCGCGGTTAGTCGCGTGGTCTGCGACACCGTCAGCCCAAGCACCTGACCGCCGTAGGGCTCGAGCAGGATGTCCTGCATCTGGAAAGCAGCGGTACCGAGTGCCAGCGCGACCAGTAAGCGCGCGGCATCCCCAGCACGGATAAAGTGCGCCCACGTTTCGCTGAACTTCGGCTGCTCCTTGTGGGCGGCGCGATCGGCCTTGATCCGCGCGGCGCGCTCACGATTGATCGACTCCTGCTTCCAGAGCGCAATCATATTGAGCGCGACTGCAACCAGCGCCGCCCCCTGCAGCACACCAATCAGGCGTCCATTTGCCTGACCGGGGCTCATTTCGTTGAACCCGGTCAGCAAGGCGCCAAAGGCTAGCGATGCCACCAGCATGCTCAGGTGCAACACCACGAACAGCAGGGCAATAACCCGCGGGCGCTTATCCTCGACCGAGAGGTCGGTCGCCAATGCCAGGCCAGCGGTCTGTGTGGTATGCAGCCCAGCGCCGGCGATCAGAAAGGCGAGACCGGCGGCGAGCCAAGTGACGAAGGTCGGCACGTTGCCACCCTCGGCCATCAGCAGCAGAGCGAACGGCATGATCGCCAAACCGCCAAACTGCATCAGGGTACCGAACCAAATGAAAGGAACCCGACGCCAGCCGAAGGCCGATTCATGAGTATCGGACTTGAAGCCAATCAACGCCCGAAATGGCGCTACGAGCACTGGCAGCGCGACCATCAGGCCGATCAGCCAGGGCGGCACGCCCTTCTCGACCACCATGACACGATTCAGGGTGCCATAGAGCAGCACCATCATCATGCCGACCGAGGCCTGGAACAGCGCCAGGCGCAACAGGCGCCCGATCGGCAGTTCCTTGGTCGCCGCATCCGCGAACGGCAGGATCTTGGGCAGGACCTCCTGATAGAAAGCCTGCTTGAGTTCATCCAACGAGGCCGCCATCGCTAACTTACCTCCTTGCCCCGCCGGCGCAACTCGAGCGCCTGCGAGGTGTAAAAGCCTTGCGCGATCCGCTTGCAGCGGCCGATCTCCCAGCCGTCGAAACGCGAGGCACCTTCAATGCGGACGCGCATCGCCTTCTCAGCAATCGGGATGATCGCCGGCGAGCGATCGCTGCGCGGAAACAACTGCCCAACCGCGTGCATCAGCGCCAAGGCCGGCGTGCGCGGGGCAAAGGTGAAGAGCACCGAGTCGCGCGCACGTTCGGCAAAGCCCGCGATCACGTCTAGCGCATCATTGGGCTCGTAGTGGATGATGCTGTCCATCGACACGATATGATCGAAATCGCCCTGCTCTGGCGCCAGCATGTCGCCGACGGCAAACTCGATGCGTCCCGGCAGATCGCTCGGCAAGTGCTCGCGCGCATGCTCGATCAGCGTCGGTGACAAATCCACGGCATGGACATCGGCACCACGACGCGCGGCCTCGACCGACAGCAGGCCGGTCCCGCAGCCCGCATCGAGCAGCCGCTTGCCACTGAGGTCGGCTGGGAGCCACTCGAGCAGGGTTGCGCGCATCCGATCGCGGCCAGCGCGCACGGTCGCGCGAATCCCGCTCACCGGCGCATCCGAGGTAAGGCGCTTCCAGGCATCGACCGCGGTGCGGTCGAAATAGGACTCGACCTGGTCGCGGCGCTCTTGGTACGAAGGATTGGGCATCGGTGTCACTTGCTCACTGTGCTCATTCGAAGCCCAAGAATTCGAAGAGGTCACGGTCACGCATCGGTTTGACCTCAAGCGGTTCGGAACCGGCCAGCAGTGCCTTAGCGAGCTGCAGATACTGCCCTTGCGCGTGCTCTACCTCGGGCGATGACTCCATCTCGAACAGGGTTGCCTTGCGCAGCCGCGAGCGGCGAATCACATCGAGCGCCGGCAGATGAGCCATGGTCTTGAGGCCCGTCGCCGCGTTGAAGCGATCGATCTGGTCGGTCTCGTCGCTGCGATTGGCGATGACGCCACCGATGCGCACCTTATAATTCTTGGCTTTGGCCAGGATTGCGGTCGAGATGCGATTCATTGCGAAGATCGAGTCGAAGTCGTTCGCGGTGACGATGAGCGCGCGGTCGGCATGCTGTAGCGGCGCCGCGAAGCCGCCGCAGACGACATCGCCGAGCACATCGAAGACGACGATATCGGTGTCGTCGAGCAGATGATGCTGTTTGAGCAGCTTCACGGTCTGACCAACGACATAGCCGCCGCAGCCGGTGCCGGCCGGTGGCCCGCCAGCCTCGACGCACATGACGCCATTGACACCTTCGTAGACGAAGTCCTCGAGCCGCAGCTCCTCGGGATGGAAGTCGACCGACTCGAGCACATCAATGACGGTTGGCACCAGGCACTTGGTCAGCGTGAAGGTGCTGTCGTGCTTTGGATCGCAGCCGATCTGCACCACGCGCTTGCCGAGCTTCGAGAACGCCACAGAGAGATTGGAGCTGGTCGTGCTCTTGCCGATACCGCCCTTGCCGTAGATCGCGAAGACTTGGGCCTTGTCGATGCGCTCACTGGGATCGAGCTGCACCTGGACACTGCCCTCGCCGTCGAGGCGCGGATCGGCGAGTTGGGAACCACCGCAGTCGGGGGCATCGCAGCGATCCGCGGCGGCCGGACGAGCGCTCGGCTTGCCGCCGCCGTAGATCGTGGTGGGCAGATCGTCGAGGGTCATGCGGCAACTCCTTCGGTGATGCCTTCGAGGCGGTCTTCGAGTTCTTCGCCAGCCTGGCGCAGGGCCTCTAGGGTCTCGGCATCCGGTGCCCAGTAGTTGCGCTCATGGGCCTCGATCAGGCGCTGCGCGACCTTGGCCGAAGCGGTGGGATTGAGCGCGGCCAGGCGCTCGCGCATCTCATCGTCGAGCACGAAGGTCTCGGTCATGCGCTGATAGACCCAAGGCGCGACCTGACCGGTGGTTGCTGACCAGCCCATGGTGTTGGTCACATGAACCTCGATCTGGCGCACGCCCTCATAACCGTGGTCGAGCATGCCCTCGTACCATTTGGGATTCAGCATCCGGGTGCGGGTCTCGAGCGAGACCTGTTCGGCCAGGGTGCGCACCTTGCCATCGCCGCGGGTCTGATCACCGATATAGACCGGCACGTCACCGCCCTTGGAGCGACTCACCGCGCGGCTGATGCCGCCGAGCGTATCGAAGTAATGGTCGACGGTGGTGACGCCGAGTTCGACCGAATCCAGATTCTGGTAGGCGAGCTGCACATCGCCGAGCACGCTCTTGAGCAGCTCGGCCTGGCGCACCGGGGCACCGGCGCGGCCATAGGCAAAGCACTTACGGCGGGTGTAGGTCTCGGCCAGCTCGTCCTCCTCATCCCAACCGCTATTGTCGATCAGATGATTGACGTTCGAGCCGTAGGCGCCATCGGCGTTACTGAACACCCGCAGCGCGGCGGTCTCGAGATCGCACTCGTGGGTCTGCTGATAGGCCAGCGCATGCTTACGCACGAAATTCTGCTCGACTGGCTCATCGGCGGCTGCCGCCAGATAGGCGGCCTCTGCCAGCAGTTTAGTCTGTATTGGCAAAAGATCACGGAAAATGCCAGAGAGGGTCATCACCACATCGATCCGTGGCCGCTGCAGTGTCTCCAATGGCAACAGCTGCGCGCCACAAACACGGCCATAGCTATCGAGCCGCGGCTTCGCGCCAAGCAGCCATAACGCTTGCGCGATCGGGCCACCCTCAGTCTTGAGGTTGTCGGTCCCCCACAGCACCAAGGCGATCGACTCGGGCAGAGCGTCGTTGTCCTGGATATGGCGGTCGAGCAGTTGCTGCGCATGACGCACGCCCTCCCGCACGGCGAACGGACTCGGGATGCGGAACGGATCGAAGCCGTGCAGGTTGCGGCCGGTCGGCAGGATCTCCGGGGTGCGGAGTAGATCGCCACCCGGTGCCGGGCGCACAAAACGCCCTTCGAGCGCGCGCATGATCGCCGGCATCTCGTGATCTTCGTTGAGCAGCTTGTCGTAGCTGGCCAAGTCTTCCATCAACTTCAGGCTGGCCTCATTGACCTCCATGCCACCCTTCTGCAGCGCGAGCGCGGGCGCGCCACCGCCGATCAGGGCCTCCAGCGCCTCGCGCTTGAGGTCGACCGGATTCTCCGGATCGATGCGCGATTCGGCCACCGCCATCAGCATATCCAGGCGCTCGGTCGGATTCGGCGGCTGGCCGACGACATGCAGTCCATGTGGGATCAGAGTGTACTCAAGCTCGAGCAGCTCGTCGGTGAGGCGCTGGATCCGTTCACCGGCACTGGCATCCCATTCCGGCTCTTCCTCCGAGGCCATGGTCGCCAGATCAAGTTCGGCGGCCTGGGCCTGGATCAGCGAGGCGAGTTCATTGCGCTCCTCGGTCGGCGCTTCTGGGGTCAGCGCGCGCCAACGCTCGATCGAACTCTTGAGATCGACCAAGCCACGATAGAGTCCGGCATTGGCGATCGGTGGGGTCAGGTAGCTGATCAGGGTCGCGGCGGCCCGGCGCTTGGCGATGGTGCCCTCGGATGGGTTGTTCGAGGCATAGAGATAGAGATTCGGCAGATCGCCGATCAGCCGATCCGGCCAGCAGGCGCCCGACATCCCGGCCTGCTTGCCCGGCATGAACTCAAGTGCGCCATGGGTGCCGAAATGCAGCACCGCATTGGCGGCAAAGTCCTCGCGCAGGAAGCGGCAGAAGGCGCTAAAGGCGTGGGTCGGCGTGAAGCCCTTGTCGAACAGCAGCCGCATCGGATCGCCTTCATAGCCGAAGCTCGGCTGCACACCGACGAAGACGTTGCCGAACTGCTCGCCGAGCACGAAGATCGATGAACCATCGCTCTGCTGCTTGCCCGGTGCCGGTCCCCACTGGGCCTCGATCTCGGTGAGATAGGGCTCGCGGCGGACGTGATCATCGCTCGGGATGCGGGTGAAGACGTTGGCATGGGCGCCGTACTGGCCGGCATTGCCGTTGATGATGCGCTCGCGCAGCGCATCGACGCTGTCCGGGACCTCGACCTGATAGCCCTCGTCCTTCAGCCCCTGCAGGGTGCGATGGAGCGAGGCGAACACCGAGAGATAGGCCGCTGTGCCGGTATTGCCAGCATTGGGCGGGAAATTGAACAGCACGATCGCGATCTTGCGGTCCTTGGTCGGCGTTTGGCGCAGTTTGATCAGACGCGCGACGCGCGCGGCCAAGGTATTGGCGCGCTCTGGATGCGATTGCATGTCGCGGGTGCGATCGTCGCCGGCCTCGGCCGAGCGGCCGCCGAAGACGATCGGGCCGGTGGAGCCATCGAGTTCGGGAATCGCCACCATCATGGTCGCCTCGACCGGCATCAGCCCGCGCTCCGAGGCCTGCCATTGCTCCAGGGTCTGGAACTCGACCGGATGCGCGGCGAGATAGGGCACATCGAGCCGCGCCAGCACCTCTTGGGCGGCGGCCGCATCGTTGTAGGCCGGCCCGCCGACCAGCGAGAAGCCGGTCAGCGAGACCACCGCATCGACCACGCACTTGTCGTTGCGGAAGAAGAACTGATCGACCGCGGGCCGAGCATCGAGGCCGCTGGCGAAGGCCGGGATCACGCGCAGCCCCTTGGCCTCGAGCGCCTTGATCACCCCATCGTAGTGGCCGGTGTTGCCGGCCAGCACATAGGAGCGCATGACCAAGAGCCCGACCGTGCCGGTGGCGCCCTTCTTCGCCGGCAGCTTGCTGACCTGATCGGTGATGCGGCCCTTCATGCCCGGATGAAAGACCCCGACCTCGGGATACTCGGCCGGCGGCGCGGCCTTGAGCTTGCCACGCAGCCCCTCGCGCGGCCCGGCGGCATAGCGGTCGATGAGCAACCGAACCATGTTGGCCACGTTCTCATCCGAGCCCGCGAGCCAGTACTGCAGCATCAGGAAATAGGCGCGCACATCCTGAGCCGTGCCCGGAATGAAGCGCAGGATCTTCGGGATGCGCCGCAGCATCGCCATCTGGCGCGCGCCATCGCTGGCGTTCTTGTTGTCCTTGCTGTCCTCGGCGCGATTACCGCGCAGCTTCTTCAGGATCGCCATCGGCCCGCTCTGGGAGCCGTCCATGGTGAACTTGCCGAGCCGGGTGAGGCGCATGATCTCGCCGGCGGACATGCAGCCGACCATCGCGTCGCAGTGGTCGCGACGTGCCTGCAGCGCAGGCAGCACGGCCTTGATGTGATCCTCCATGAACAGCATGGTGGTGACGACGATATCGGCCTTGGAGATATCGGCCCGGCAACGCTGCAGCTTACACTCGCCATTGGCCGAGCAGCGGCCGCAAAGATCATCCTCACGCGCGGTACCACCACAGCGCTCGAGGCCGTCTTTGTTGTCATCCCACTCAGCGGCGGCGTGCAATGTGAGATTCAGCCCTGGCAATTGCTGCTTCAGGGCCGGGCGCGCGCGCTCGACCGCACCCGCTAGGTGGCTGTCCAAGGTCACAATGACAACGTTGATGGGTGTCGTATCAACGACCGAAGTAGGCTTTGGCATCGTACAGTGTCTCGACCGTTATTCTGGCGACGCCGCGTTCAGCGGCGAAGCGTTCTGTGTTACGACGGGCCTTCCCGCGCACGAAGAAGGGGATCTTCTTCAGCTCCCGTTCGGCCTCGGACTCCCAAACGAGCGCAGCCTCAGCCCCCATGTCGTCCGCGCTCATGGTTGGTTCAGCCGTCGCTGCGGGCCGCGCCGCCGTTTCCGCGCTCGACGAGGAAACCCTGCCGGACCCGAGATGGGAGGCAACCGCCTCGTCATGAAACTCCTCGTCTTCACGGAACATCGTGATCAGATGCTCTTCCAGGCCCATCATCAGCGGATGGACCCAAGTATCGAAGATGACATTGGCGCCCTCGAAGCCCATCTGCGGGGCATAGCGCGCCGGGAAATCTTGCACATGCACGGGTGAGGAGATCACCGCGCAGGGAATGCCGGCGCGCTTGGCGATGTGGCGCTCCATCTGGGTGCCGAGCACCAGCTCCGGGGCCAGCTCCAGCACCGCCGACTCGACCTCGAGATAGTCATCGCTGATCAGCGCCTCGACACCATAACGCTCAGCGGCGGTACGCAGCTCGCGCGCGAACTCGCGACTGTAGCTGCCCAAGCCGACGACCTCAAATCCCAGCTCTTCGGTGGCGATGCGCGCGGCGGCGATCACATGGCTGGCATCGCCAAAGATGAACACGCGCTTGCCGGTCAGATAGGTCGAATCGACCGAGCGCGAGAACCAGGGCAAGCGGGTGCGACCGGCGGCAATCGCGGCGCTGGTATCGATCCCGGCGACCTCGCCGACCTCGCGCAGGAAATCGCGCGTCGCGCCGACCCCGATCGGAACCGTCTTCACCCAGGGCTGCTTGAACATCCGCTCGAGCCAGGCACAGGTGCTCTGCGCGATCTCGGGATAGAGGCAGATGTTGAAGTCCGCCTCCGGGATGCGCCGCAGATCCTCGGGCGAGGCCCCAGCCGGGGCACTCAGATTGACATCCACGCCGGCGCCGTCGAGCAGCTTGGTGACCTCGGCGATGTCATCACGGCAGCGGAAGCCGAGCGCGGTGGCGCCGAGCAGGTTCGCGCGCGGTCGGCGACCCTCGGCCGCCGGATCACGCGCGCGCGGCGGCTGACCGCGCAGCAGTGTGCGCACCAACTGATGGAAGGTCTCGCTCGCGCCCCACTGCTCCTTGCGGGTGAAGGCGGGCAGCTCGAGCGGCACCACCGGGCAGTCGAAGCCCATCCCCTGCGCCAGCGCCGCCGGCTGGTCCTGCAGCAGCTCGCCGGTGCAGGCCTCGCCGACCAGCAGCGCCTGCGGCTGGAAGCGATCGACCGTCTCGCGCAGCGTCTTGCGCACCAGCTCGGCGGTATCGGCGCCCATATCACGCGCCTGGAAGCTGGTGTAGGTCACCGGCGGGCGCTTGGCGCTGCGCGCGATCATGGTGAACAGCAGATCGGCGTAGCTATCACCTTGCGGCGCGTGCAGCACGCAATGCACATCCTGCATCGAGGCGGCGATGCGGATGGCGCCCATGTGCGGCGGGCCTTCGTATGTCCAGACAGTCAGTTGCATGCTTTCGAATCGGACCGACGAATCAAAACGCGAGCCGCTCGCGGCGGTTCAGGGGGCGCACGAAGAGTTCGGCCAGGTCAGCGGCCTGATCGAACCCATGCACCGGTGAGAACACCAACTCGATCGACCATTTGGTGGTCAGTCCCTCGGCCTCGAGTGGATTGGCCAACCCGAGCCCGCAGACGGTCAGATCCGGGCGATCGGCGCGCAGGCGATCGAGCTGGCGCTCCAAGTCCTGGCCCTCGGTCAGGCGCACATCCGAGGGCAGCCAGTCCAGCTCGGCGCCCATCATGCGCCGATCGAGATAGGGTACCCCGACCTCGACCAATGTCATACCGCATTCGTGCTGCAGGAAGCGCGCGAGCGGGATCTCGAGCTGCGAGTCCGGCAGAAAACTGATGCGTTTGCCCGCAAGCTGCGCGCGATAGCGCTCGAGCCCGCGCTCGGCGCGCGCGACGGCCGGCGCCGTGACTTCATCGACCCGTGCAGCGGCGATGCCGAAGGCCGCCGCCGCCGCGCCGAGCCAGGCGCGCGTGCCCTCGATCCCGAACGGATAAGGGGCCTCGAGCAGGGTCGCGCCGCGATCGACCAAGGCCGCCGCCGTGCCGCCGACGAAGGGCTGCGCGGCGAGCAACCGTGTGCCCGGCCCGACGGGCGGTAGCTCGCTGCCGCGCCGGGGCGGCAAGAAGTGCAGCGCCGGGATGCCGAGCGCCTCGAACAGGCGGCGGAATTGATCCTCGACCACATCGGGCAGGGTGCCGAGCACCAGCAGCGCCTCACCGCCGGCGTCCGCCTCGGGCAGCTCGGGAACCAGCGCGCTCAGGCAGGTATCCTCGCCCTGCGTGAAGGTGGTATCCAGCCCGCTGCCGCTGTAGGCCAAGACCCGCACCCGCCCCTGCTGCTCGCGGGCGAGCCGCGCTGCGGCATTGTCGAGATCGAGTTTGATGACCTCCGACGGACAGGAGGCGACCAGGAACAGCGTGCCGATATCGGGCCGCCGTGCCAGCAGTTCAGTGACGACGCGGTCGAGTTCTTCATTGCAATCGGCCAGCCCGGCCAGATCGCGATCACCAAGGATCGCGGTGCCGAAGCGAGGCTCGGCGAAGATCATCACGCCGGCGGCCGATTGCAGCAGATGGGCGCAGGTGCGCGAGCCGACGACCAGGAAGAAGGCGTCCTGGATCTTGCGATGCAGCCAGACGATGCCAGCCAGCCCACAGAAGACCTGGCGCTGACCATGCTCGCGCTGCACCGGCAGGCTGCCGCCACAGCTCGCGATGTCGCTCGCGCCGCTCATTCGACGCCCCCCGCCGAAGCGGTGGCGTTCTCGGCATCGAGCCGCTGTGCCGACAGACGCGCCGCGCGCAGTTTCAGGATGAACTGGGTGGCGTTGATCACATAGGCGGCGTAGGCGGCCAGGGCCAGCAGCATCTGCCCATGCACATCCATGAAGCCACCGAACAGCGCGATCAGGTAGGCGGTGTGCAGCGCCAGCACCAGCATGCTGAAGACGTCCTCCCAAAAGAAGGCGGGGGCGAACAGATACTCGCCGAAGACGACCTTTTCCCAGATCGATCCCGTGACCATGATCAAGTAAAGGATCAATGTCTTGAGCACGATCGAGACCGTGGCGGCGGTTTCGCCAGCGCCGGTCGCAAGATAGCGGATCACCAACACCACGCTGATCAGGAACACCAGGAACTGCAACGGCGCTAGAATCCCCTGAACCAGGGTCCAGGGCGTCTCGTCGCGCCGCTTGCGCTCTTCTGGCGTATAAAGCGGTTGATGCCGATCATGCCTTTTCACGGGCTGACGCATTAGCCTCCTCGAGCATTGGTTGGGATAGCTGCCGTACTAAGGAATCTAGTCTGCATCCCAACACATGTCAACTCAGCTTAACGTAAAGAATACTTGACAGATCGGCGCCGCCCGACTACCTAATAAAGGGTCACCGGCGTATGCGCCGTGCTGTCCGTGTGTTCGCAGGCAACACACCGCTAGGCGCGAAGCGTCGAATGTTGCCCGCGGCGCCACGCGAGTCGTGGATCATTTCCCATAAAAAGACAATGGGTTTTGGTCTTTTGCCCCTCGGGCTCAGCGGGATGACATCAGCCCGCGCGGTACAGGGGAGCCGAGGTGATGACGTGAAGCGAGCTGGCGCGGGCGCCATGATCAAGCCCGCAACGAGGATGATAAGACGTACCGCGTCAAACCGGGCGCGGAGAGTGCGCGCGGTGCAGCCAGGAGCAGGCGATCGTGAAGGCCTTTGACGCACCGCAAACCGCCCTCGGAACACTCGACACCGATCGCGTTGCATCCCTGATCGCCTCGGTTTCGGACATCGCCCTGATCCTCGACCAAAAGGGCATGATCCGCGACGTCGCGCTTGGCAACGACGAACTCAGCGCCCAGGTCTCCGATGACTGGGTCGGTCGCTCTTGGAGCGACACCGTCACCAGCGAAAGCCGCGGCAAGGTCGAGGCGCTGATCGCCGATGCCCTGAGCGACAGCGGCGTGCCGATCTGGCAGCAACTCGCCCATGTCTCGCGCAGTGGCGGCGAGGTGCCGGTGCGCTACTGCGCCACCCGTCTTGGCAATCGCGATCATCTCATCGCCGTCGGCCGCGACCTGCAAGGCTTCGCGGCGCTGCAGCAACGCCTGGTCGACGCCCAGCAATCGCTCGAGCGCGACTATTGGCGTCTGCGCCAACTCGAGACCCGTTATCGCTTGCTGTTCCGCTCCACGTCCGATGCGGTGCTGGTGATGGACCCGGCCACCGGCAAGGTGGTCGAGGCCAACCCGGCTGCCAGCCAATTGCTCGTCGCCGAGCCGCGACGCTTGGTCGGGCGCCATTTCCCGGAGGGCTTCGACGAGGCCGGCACGCGCGCGGTCGAGTCGCTGATCGCCGGCGTGCGCGCGGCCGGGCGCGCGAATGATGTGCGCGCCCGTCTGCGCAGTGGCACCGAACTCAGCGTGTCGGCAGCCTTGATCCGCCAGGAGAACACCTCACTGATATTGCTGCGCCTCGCCCAGGTGTCAGCCTCGAATGCCGCCCCCTCGGAGCAGGCCGAACCGCGCTCGCGCCTGGCGAAGATGATGGAGCGCGCGCCCGATGGCATTGTTGTGACATCCCAGGATGGGCGCATCCTGAACGCCAATTCGGCTTTTCTTGACCTGACCCAAAACAATAGCGAGGACCAGGTGCGCGGCGAATCGCTCGATCGCTGGCTCGGCCGCCCCGGTGTCGATCTCAATGTGCTGCTCGCCAACCTCCGTCAGCACGGCGCCGTGCGCCTGTTCGCGACCACGGTGCGCAGCGACTACGGCGCCAGCAGCGAGGTCGAGATCTCGGCGGTGGCGATCCAGAACGGCGAGCGGCCCAGCTTCGGCTTCATCATCCGCAACGTCGATCGCCGCGTCTCGGCCGACAGCGGCAACGAGCAGGCCCTACCGCGTTCGGTCGAGCATCTGACCGAGCTGGTCGGGCGCGTGCCACTGAAAGAAGTAGTGCGCGAGTCGTCCGACATGATCGAGCGCCTCTGCATCGAGGCCGCCCTTGAACTCACCGGCGACAACCGCGCCTCGGCGGCCGAACTGCTCGGGCTCAGCCGGCAAAGCCTGTATGTGAAGCTGCGCCGCTACGGTCTCAGCGAGGCCGCCGGCGAGAGCACCAGCGACACCCCCTCGCGCGCGCCCTGAGCCGCATCGCCGCACTCGAGACCACGGCAAGCACTGGCGACGCCGCTGGCTTGACCTTGATCAGCGTTCCTGTGCGCCAGGGCGCCAGATGGGGGCGCTTCGGGCTAAACTTGTGCGGTTTCCCGCCCCCCAACCGACCCAAACGTGAAGCCCCGAATCCATGATAGAGCCGGCCTCCTCCGCTACGGCGAACCGACCCGAGCCCTCAGCCATCCTTGAGGTCCTGCACCCGATTACCTGGTTTCCGCCGATGTGGGCCTTTGCCTGCGGCGTGGTCTCATCGGGCGCGGCGATTGTCGAGAATTGGCTGTTATTGCTTGCTGGCGTCATCCTCGCCGGCCCTCTGCTCTGCGCCACGAGCCAGGTCGTCAACGATTGGTACGACCGCGATGTCGATGCCATCAACGAGCCCAACCGCCCCATCCCCTCGGGGCGGATTCCAGGCGATTGGGGCTACAAACTCGCGATCGCCTGGTCCCTGATGTCGCTCCTGCTGGCGCTGGTGCTTGGGCCCTGGGTGTTCGCCGCTACCGTCGTCGGCCTGCTGCTGGCCTGGGCCTATAGCGCGCCACCGCTGCGGCTCAAACAGAATGGCTGGTTCGGCAATGCCGCCGTCGGCTTCTCCTACGAGAGCCTGGCCTGGATCACCGGTGCGGCGGTCATGCTCGGCGGTGCCATGCCGGACGGGCGCATCCTTGTCCTCGCCGTGCTCTATGGACTCGGCGCCCACGGCATCATGACGCTGAACGACTTCAAGGCGATCGACGGCGACACGCAGATGGGCGTGCGCACGCTGCCGGTGCAGCTTGGCGTGCGCGGCGCGGCCTGGGTCGCCTGCATCGTGATGATCGTGCCGCAGCTGGTCGTCGTCGGCCTGCTGTTCTCCTGGGTGCAGCCGGTGCATGCGGCCACGGTCGCCGCCTTGGTGATGGTGCAGATCACGCTCATGGTTCGTTTCCTCGAGGACCCTGTCGCCCGCGCCACCTGGTTGAGTGCGCTCGGCGTCACGGTCTATGTCAGCGGCATGATGGTGAGTGCCTTTGCCGCCCGCGCGGTGATCGTCGCCAATTCCTAGTGGCCCTCTCTAGTGGTCGGCCCTCGTTGCCGGCCTCCAGCGGCTAGGCGTGAGCGCACCGCGTCCCCCACTCCAACGACAGATAGACCCCAAAGGTGAGACTGATGGCGAATTCGCAGACCTATGACGCAGTCGTCGTCGGCGGCGGCCCGGCCGGCGCCACCGCCGCCACCGATCTGGCCAAGCGCCAGCGCAAGGTGCTGCTGCTCGACCGCCCCGGCCGCATCAAGCCCTGTGGCGGCGCGATCCCGCCGAAGGCGATCGAGGAGTTCGAGATCCCCGATGAACAGCTGGTCGCGAAGATCGCCTCGGCGCGCATGGTGGCGCCGAGCGATCGCCATGTCGATATGCCGATCAACGGTGGCTATGTCGGCATGGTCGATCGCGAGCCGTTCGATGAATGGCTGCGCGAGCGTGCCGCCGGCGCCGGCGCCGAGCGTCGCAACGGCACCTTCACCCGCGTGTTGCGCGATGAGGACGGCACCGCGCTGGTCGAGTTCCGCCCAGCCGAGGCCAGCGATCGCACCACCACCGAGACGGTGCGCGCGCGCGCGGTGATCGGCGCCGACGGCGCCATGTCCTCGGTCGCCAAGCAATGCGTGCCCGGCGCCAAGGAGCTGCCGCATGTGGCCGCCTATCACGAGATCGTGCGCTCGCCGGCGCCGACCACAGGCAAAGGCCTGCATGACTTCGACCCGGCCCGCTGCGACGTCTACTATCAGGGCAAGCTCTCGCCCGATTTCTACGCCTGGATCTTCCCGCATGGCGAGACCACCAGCATCGGCGTCGGCACCGAACTCAAGGGCTTCTCATTGCACGACGCGGTCGACCAACTGCGCAAGGAAACCGGCCTCGATCAGTGCGAGACCCTGCGCCGCGAGGGCGCGCCGATCCCGCTGCATCCGCTCAAGACCTGGGACAACGGCCGCGATGTGGTGCTCGCCGGCGATGCCGCGGGGGTGGTCGCCCCGGCCTCGGGCGAGGGCATCTACTACGCGCTGGTCGGTGGCCGTCTCGCCGCTGATGCGGTCGAGGAGCTGCTGGTCACGGGCGATGCCAAGGCGCTCGCCAACGCGCGCAAGCGCTTCATGAAGGCCCATGGGCGCGTATTCTTGATTCTCGGCATCATGCAGCGCTTCTGGTACAAGAGCGACAAGCGCCGCGAGCGCTTCGTCAGCCTCTGCGACGACCCCGACATCCAGCACCTGACCTGGGAGGCCTACATGCACAAGCGCTTGGTCAAGGCCAAGCCCGCCGCCCACCTGCGCATCTTCCTCAAGGACATGGCGCATCTGTTGGGCATCGTCTCGCCCTGGCAAAAGCCTCCCGCCGCGCCGACCGAGTCCAGAACAGCCGACTGAATCTAGTACAGCCGTCAGAGACTGCCCCCGCCCCTCCTCTTGGGCAGTCTCTAAGCCCCCTCAAATCTCTCCTCCGCCCATCCCATCTAAAGAGCGCCCTGCCGCTCGCCCTCTGGCCAAGCCAGACGGGAGGACACGCTGGACATACCAACCGCCCTTCCAGACGCTGCCCAACCCTCCCGACGCAGATGCCAGAAGTCCCTTGCCGGCAAACGCCTAGACTCGTTCACCCTGACCCCAGACCTGACCTCGCCGCCCCGCCGTTCCATGGCCCTAGGCCTTACGAGCGCTTCTGTCCGGACCCACAGCTGTCAACCAAGCCGGTGTCAGCTTAATTTTACAGCCAGGCAGAATATGCTTTTTCTTTTATTACAGGCGTTTAACCACTAACAACCAGGCCAGGAACAGAAACTCAAAAAGAATCTGTACATTTGGGTTGACATTTATAGCTGTCAAACTAAACTGACAGCCATGGAAACACGAACTGGCAAACGGAAAAGCCCCCGGCACTGCCGGTCGTACAGTTCGATCCGACGTCTACTGTCGAGTCGATTCCCGTCGCACGCACAGGTGCGGCACTGTCAACAAACCCTTAACGGAGGGTATGTAAATGGCTGACATGAAGAGCCTATCGGGCCTCTCGCCTGAGCAAGCGAAAGAGTTTCACGAGCAGTTCAAGGTAACCTACACGGCGTTCGTCGGCATCGCAGCCGTCGCCCACATTCTGGTTCTGGCCTGGAAACCCTGGTTCTGATCGCCTGTTACTGCTACATCGTTTAGAGGATTTACTCATGTTCCAAGACGTCTTCAACTATAAGCCAAAAGAGCAAGACTATCGGATCTGGCTCGTTTTGAACCCAGCAACCTGGCTGATCCCGATCCTGATGTCCGTGTTCCTGCTCGGCATCCTGATCCACGCCTTCCTGTTCTCGGTTAGCCCTTACGGCGAGTATTGGGTTGCTGATGCAGCGCCTGCCGCTGAGGCTGCTCCGGCACCAGCTAAGCCCGCTCCAGCTGCCGAATAAGAAGAGACGATCATCGATAACTGCCATCCGCAGTGTCGTTACCTAAGCCCTGGATCATCCAGAGGCATCCACAATCCTTCAGGAGTCAACCAATGGCCGAACAAGCTAGCCTCTCGGGCCTCACCCCCGATCAAGCAAAAGAGTTCCACGAGCAGTTCAAAGTGACCTACACCGCTTTTGTCGGTATCGCTGCAGTTGCTCATATCCTGGTTTTGGCTTGGAAGCCCTGGTTCTGATCATTCGCTGATCGAACGCGCTTCAAGCACCACATTTGATCTCTGACATAAGAGGGCTGAACAATGGCCGAACAACAAATCCCGAAACCGAAAAATCCTGAAGACGATTGGAAGATCTGGCTGGTTTTGAATCCTGCGACTTGGCTGGTTCCGATCCTGATGTCCGTGTTCCTGCTCGGCATCCTGATCCATGCTTTCCTCTTCACCGTAAGCCCTTACGGTGCGTACTGGGGCGGTTGATTAAATCGACCCGATACGCGGTGGCAGACTGATTCACTCAACTGCCACCCATCACTGATCAGACAAGAGTCAGCCCCGATTCGGTCGATCAGCAGCGATCAAAGGATCGCACTGAGCGCCGGCTCCACGGCCCTCGCCAATCTCTTGCAAGAGAGACAGCGAGCGGACGCGGAGTCGGCGCCAGCATTTGGGGCGTGGAAAAAAGGGAAAAGGCAAAAACCTGAGCGCTTACTTCAGCGCCTTAGGTCGCAGCAGGGCCAGCAGAATCGCGCAGCCAGGCTCGAGCACGCGCCAGTCATCCGGCATCTCCAAGCGCGCCAGCGCGGCGGTCGGCAGCAGCTTGCCATCCTTGGGCTCATCGAGTTCGCCATCGGTCAGATGCCTGAGCAAGGTTTCGAGCCCCGGATTATGTCCCACCAGCAGGACCGACGCCGGCGCCTGCGCATGGGCCGCGAGCACCTGCAGCAAATGCCCTAGCTCCGCCTCGTAGATCGCTGGCTCCCAGCGAATATCACGCTTGTCGTAATCGAGCCCTTTGCAGACCTTGAGCGCGGTCTTGCGCGCACGCTCGGCCGGCGAACTCAGGATGAGCCCCGGCACCAGCCCTTCTCGATACAACCATTCACCGATGCGCGGCGCATCTCGCCGGCCTCGTTTGGCGAGCGGACGTTCGATATCAGAGGGTGCGTCGCTGTCCCAGTCGGACTTGGCGTGTCGCAGCAACAGCAGCTCGCGAGCCATGGAGGAACATCATTGGAAGGGAGAGAAGGATAGCGAAGCGTTTTTTAACACAACCGTAATAAAAACAAAACCAGCCCTTCCGAATATTCTCGGAAGCGCGCGACATTAGGCTCGGGTGCCTTAGCCAAGCTCGGAGAGGAGCCGATCGATCATCGCCTCGGCTTGGCGCAGGTAGCCGCCGCCGAACAGGTTGAGGTGATTGAGGATGTGGTAGAGGTTGTAGAGCTGTTTACGCACCGCGTAGCCGGGACTGAGCGGCCAGGCCTCCTCGTAAGCCGCGCGAAAATGGCCGCCGAACCCGCCAAACAGCTCGGTCATCGCCAGATCGGCTTCGCGATCGCCGTAGTAGCAGGCGGGGTCGAAGATCACCGGTTGGCCGCCCGCCGCATAGCCAAGGTTCCCCCCCCAAAGATCGCCATGCAGCAGCGACGGTGAGGGGGCATGGTCGAGCAACGTCGAGAGCCCCTGCCGCAAACGCTCCCCACGCTGTTGCAAACGCCCCCCATAACCATTGCGCGCCGCCAGATCAAGCTGAAACCCGAGGCGCCGCTGGTCCCAGAAGCTGACCCAGTCGTCGTGCTCCCCGTTCGGTTGCGGGGTGGAACCGATGGTGTTGTCGCGAGCCCAGCCGAAGCGCGCGCGCGTGGCGCGATGCATGGCGGCCAATTGCCGGCCGGCGGCTGCGGCGTCGCCACGCGCGCCGCCGAGATCGATGTGCTCCATGGCGATGAAGGCCTGATCACCAACCAGGCCGGTGCAGATCGGCTCGGGAACGCGGATGCTCTGGGTCGCCGCCATCTCGGCCAGGCCCGCCGCTTCGGCCTCGAACATGGCGAGCAGATCGGCGCCATTGAGCTTAACGAACACGCGCTGATCGCCCTCGCCGAGGACGACGGCCTGGTTGATGCAGCCCCCGCCAATGCGTTGCGCCCGACCGGGCGCGAAGGCCCTCCCGCTCGCCGCGCTGATCTGCTCCGCGATGGCCTGCCAATCCGTCATCGAACTTGCTCCTGTGAACGCCACTCAGGCCGCCGCGGCCAGCCGCCTGAGCAATGGACTCGTGCGTGGAAAATGCGCGCGCAGAAAGGCCATCTGGTCGGCCAGTACGTTGCGGCCCATCAGATAGATATACTCGACATGGGTCGGCGTGAACGGCACCGCGAGCAGTTGCATCCCCGCGTCCTCGGGCGTGCGACCGGCCTTGTAGTTGTTACAGCGCAGGCAGGCCGAGACGACGTTGTTCCAGTCATCGGCGCCGCCGCGACTCACCGGCCGCACATGGTCGCGCGAGAGATGACGCGAGGAAAAGCGTCCCCCGCAGTAGAGACAGAGGTGGTCATCGCGCTGGAACAGGGTGTGATTCGACAGCGGCGGCACATAATCATCGCTCAGCTTGGTCGGCCCGTGCTGGGCGCCATGGGTGGCGATGATCGAGTGGATCTGCAGCTCAGTGCGCGTTCGGGTGCGGGCATTGATGCCGCCCCGCAACAAGAGCATGGGATGACCGCAGGCGTAGGCCACCTGACCCAGGAAGTAGAGCCTGGCGGCGGCTTTGTAATCGATCCACTCCAGTGGCATACCGGCAAGATCGGTGCGCAAGACCTGTTGGCTCAGTGACAACATAGCTCGGAACCCTGGGCTCGGGATCGAAAGATTCGACAGCGACCAGACCGTCGCGGCAATCATACACGCTTGCTGATTTCGGGCAAGATGCGAGCCTGCGCATCACATACCAGCGAACCGAAGGAGCGCTATTCTTGGCGATCGTTCAAGTGGCCGTGGCCGCCCCCTTAGCCGAGGTCTTCGACTACCTGCTCCCCTCGCAGGAAGCGGACTGCGCGCTTGGTCAGCGCGTGCTGGTGCCCTTTGGCCGCAGCCGCCGCGTCGGCATGATCGTCGCCCGCAAGGAGCGCTCGTCGATCGCGCCCGAACGGCTCAAAGCGATCGAGTGCTGCCTCGACCGGGAACCGCTGCTCGGCGCCGAGGATCTCGCGCTGATTCGCTGGGCCGCCGACTACTATCGGTGCCCGCCGGGCGAGGCCATCTTCAGCGCCCTGCCCGCGCGCCTGCGCCGGCCGGTGCCAAGTGCTCCCGCGCCAAGCGATGATGCTGTGCCCTTTGAACCCGCGCCCAGCCCGACACTCAACGCCGAGCAGCAAGCCGCCATCGCCGCCGTCCACGAGGCGCAAGGCTTCCAGTGTTTCCTCTTGGATGGGGTCACCGGCAGCGGCAAGACCGAGGTCTATATCCGCCTCATCAGCGCGGCGCTGGAGCGCGGCCGGCAGGTGTTGGTGTTGGTGCCCGAGATCGGCCTCACGCCGCAGCTCGCCGAGCGCTTCGCGCAACGCCTCGACACCGAACGCGTGGTGCTGCACTCCGGGCTCACCGAGCGCGAGCGCGAGCGCGGCTGGCAACGCGCCGCGCGCGGGCAGGCGCGGCTGATCCTCGGCACCCGCTCGGCGATCTTCACGCCCCTGCCAGACCTGGGGCTGGTGATCGTCGACGAGGAGCACGATGTCTCGCTCAAGCAGCAGGATGGTTTCCGTTACTCGGCGCGCGATCTGGCCGTGCGCCGCGCCCAGATCCGCGATTGCCCGGTGCTACTGGGCTCGGCGACCCCTTCGCTGGAGACGCTGCGCAATGCCGAGCGCGGGCGTTATCGGCATCTGCATCTGCGCCGGCGCGCCGGTGGCGCCGAACCGCCACGCTTCCTCGTCGTCGATGTGCGCTCGCAGCACCTGATCACCGGTCTCTCGCATGCGTTGCTGACGCGCATGACGACGGTGATCGAGGCCGGCAATCAGGTCCTGCTGTTCCTCAACCGTCGCGGTTTCGCGCCGGTGCTCACCTGTCACGACTGCGGTTGGATCAGCGTCTGCCTGCACTGTGACGCGCGCATGACGCTGCACCGCGATCGCGGCCTGCTGATCTGCCATCACTGCGGTGATCAACGCACCTTGCCGGTGCATTGTCCCGAGTGCGAATCGCCCGATCTGCGCCCGCTCGGGCAAGGCACCGAACGGGTCGAGGATAGCCTGCGGCAGCGCTTCCCCGGCATTCCGCTGGCGCGCATCGATCGCGACAGCACGCGCCGCAAGGGGGATCTCGAGCGCCTGCTCGCCGCCGCGCGTGAGGGTGCCTATCCGCTCCTGCTCGGCACGCAGATGCTGGCCAAGGGCCATCACCTGCCCGGCGTGACCCTGGTCGGCATCCTCGACCTCGACCATGGACTCTATGGCAGTGATTTTCGCGCCACCGAGCGCATGGCCCAACTCCTGATCCAGGTCGCTGGCCGGGCCGGGCGCGCCGAGCAGCCGGGCACGGTGATGCTGCAGACGCGCCATCCCGATCATCCGCTGCTGATCCGATTACTGCGCCAGGGGTATGGCGCCTTCGCCGATGCCGCGCTGGCCGAGCGGGCCGAAGCCGCGCTGCCGCCGTTCAGCTTTCAGGCCCTGGTGCGCGCCGATAGCCGAGTCGCGCAACGGGCGCTCGATTTCCTGCGCGAGGCGCGCGCGCGGGTGCTGGCGCTCGACGCCGGGCCAGTGCAGGTCTGGGGGCCGGCGCCGGCGAGCATGGAGCGCCGCGCCGGGCGCTTCCGTGCCCAACTGCTGCTGCAGTGTGCTCAGCGCGCACCACTGCATGCACTGATCGATCGCTTACTGCCCAGCCTGCGCGCCCTGTCGAACACGCGCACAGTGCGTTGGAGTCTCGATATCGATCCGCAAGAGAGTCTTTGAAAACGACAGGCTCGAACCCATACGCCACCGCCCTTTCAGGCGCCCTTTCGGAACCGGGGCCCGCAAGGGATAATCCCCTCCCGATCATCGACCTCAGCTCGACCAGATGCCCACTGCTCGCCCAACCAACACGCCCTCATCGAACAGCGTCGGGATCAGACTCCTCAGCCTGCTGTTCTTCATCCTCTACAATCTCATTGGCATCATCCACAGCCTGCTCTCGCTCGCCGTTGCCCCCTTGCAAAGCTTCGAGCAGCGCTATTGGTTCGTGAACCTATGGTCGCGGGCCACCATGTGGCTGTTGCAGCACTTGAACGGGGTCAAGATCGAGGTCGAAGGTCTCGAACACCTCCCCAAGGACCGCCCCCTGGTGGTGATGTGCAACCATCAAAGCCAATGGGAGACCTTCTATCTGCAATTGCTCATCTCGCCGCAGGCCACCATCCTCAAGCGAGAACTCTTGTGGGTGCCGTTCTTTGGTTGGGCGCTGGCCCTGTTGAAGCCCATCGCAATCGATCGCTCCAAGGGCTCGCAAGCGCTCAAGACCCTGCTGCGCGTTGGCCAGCAGCGCCTCGAGGACGGCATCAGCGTGGTCATCTATCCGGAGGGAACGCGGCAACCGGCGGGCACCATTGGTCATTTCAATGTCGGTGGCGCCATGCTCGCCGCGCGCGCCGGCATCGAAGTGCTGCCGATCGCCCACAACAGCGGCGACTGCTGGCCCAGCCGCTCGTTGCTGCGGCTGCCCGGTACCATCCGCTTGCGCATCGGAGAGCCGCTCGCGGTCGCCGGCAAGTCGCCGAAACAGATCACCGCCGAGGCCAAGACCTGGATCCAGCAGCATTATCCCGGCACATTGCGTTAGGGCGACTCGGGCGCGTCGCGAGCAGCGCGCGCCAAGAGGCGATCGAGTGCGTTGGCGAATGCCTGACGATCCGCCTGGCTAAAGGCCGGCGGCCCGCCGGTCTCCAGGCCGCTGGCGCGCATGGTCTCGAGGAAGTCGCGCATATTCAGGCGCTGGCGCACGGTCTCCGGCGTGAAGGCCTCGCCGCGTGGACTCAGTACCTGGCAGCCCTTGGCGACCAGCTCGGCCGCCAGCGGGATATCCGAGGTGATCGCCAGATCACCGGCCTGCGCCTGAGCGACGATGTAGTCATCGGCGACATCGAAACCGGCACCCACCCGCACGCTCCTGATCCGCGCCGAGGACGGCACCTGCAACGGCTGGTTGGCGACCAACGTGAGCGCAATGCCCACCCGCTCCGCGGCGCGATAGAGAATCGCCTTGACCGGATTCGGCGTGGCATCGGCATCGACCCAGATCTGCATACCCTCAGCTCCCATACTCCCACCCTATGCCCCATGCTGTGACCGGCGCTCGACGATTCTTCTCAGCCGAGCCGGCAAGCTGCGCTACACTGTGATGTTGTCCGACGTGCCAGCCCGCTCTCGCGCGGCTGCGCCCGCTGACCCGCCCATCCTCTCTCCCGCTCCTTAGGCCGTTCTTTCATGTCCGACTCCGCTTCCACCCCGAGTTTCGCCGATCTCGGGCTGCCCCCTGCCTTACTCAGCGCGCTCGACGCCGTGGGCTACGAGACCCCCTCACCGATCCAGGCCGCGACCATCCCGCACCTGCTGGCCGGCAGTGATCTGCTCGGTCACGCCCCGACCGGCACCGGCAAGACCGCCGCGTTCGCGCTGCCCTTGCTGGCGCGCATCGATCTGGCCCAGCGCACGCCCCAGGTGCTGGTGCTCACACCGACCCGCGAGCTGGCCCTGCAGGTGGCCGAGGCCTGTCAGCGCTACGCCAGCGCGCTCGGGGGCTTCCAGGTGCTACCGATCTACGGCGGCTCCGATTATGGCGGCCAGATCCGCCAGCTCAAACGCGGCGTGCATCTGGTCGTCGGCACCCCAGGGCGCATCATGGACCACATGCGCAAGGGAACCCTGCGCCTCGATGCGCTGCAGGCGTTGGTGCTCGATGAGGCCGATGAGATGCTGCGCATGGGCTTCATCGACGATGTCGAGTGGATTCTGGAGCAGACCCCGGCGCAGCGCCAGATCGCGCTGTTCTCGGCCACGTTGCCGAGCCAGATCCAGCGCATCGCCCAGCGTCACCTGAACCAACCACAGTCGATCAGCATCGAGGCCGCCACCGCGACCGCCGAGACCATTCGCCAGCGCTATTGGCTGGTGAGCGGGATGCACAAGCTCGACGCGCTCACCCGCATCCTCGAGGTCGAGCCCTTCGAGGGGCTGCTGCTGTTCGTGCGCACCAAGACCGCGACCACCGAACTCGCCACTCGCCTCGGCGCGCGCGGCTGGACCGCCGCAGCGCTCAACGGCGACATGCCCCAGCAGCAGCGCGAGCAGATGGTCGATCAATTGCGCAGCGGTGCGCTCGATATCCTGGTCGCGACCGATGTCGCCGCGCGCGGGCTCGATGTCGAGCGCATCAGCCATGTCGTCAACTACGACATCCCCTATGATACCGAGGCCTACATCCACCGCATCGGCCGCACCGGGCGCGCGGGGCGTACCGGCGAGGCGATCCTGTTCGTCGCCCCGCGCGAGCGGCGCATGCTTGCTGCCATCGAGCGCGCCACCCGCCAGCGCATCGAGCCGCTGACCCTGCCCTCGACCGAGACGGTCAACAACAAGCGCATCGCCGACTTCAAGCAGCGCATCACCGATACCCTCGCCGCCGGCGAACTCGGCTTCATGCAGGGGCTGATCGAGCAGTATCAGGAAGAGCACGACGTGCCGGCGGTCGAGATCGCCGCCGCGCTGGCCAAGCTCTCGATCGGCGATCAGCCGCTGCTACTGACCGCGCCCGAACGACCCGAGCGCGAGCGCCCCGAGCGCGGTCGCGGTCCGCGCCGCGATGACGACGAGCGCCCGCGCCAGCAACGCCGGCCGCCGTCGAGCCCGGATCAGGGCATGGAGCGGTTCCGCATCGCCGTCGGCCACCGCAACGGCGTCAAGCCCGGCAACATCGTCGGCGCCATCGCCAACGAGGCGGGGCTTGATGCGCGCCATATCGGCCGCATCGATATCCACGAGGAGTTCAGCCTGGTCGACCTGCCCACCGGCATGCCGCGCGAGTTGCTGCAGGACCTGCGCAAGGTGCGCGTCTGCGGGCGCGCGCTCGACCTCACGCGCAGCGAGCCCGGCGCAGCGGGCGATGCGGAGCAAGGCACCGAGCGTCCGCAGCGACCAAAGGGACCGAGATCCGGCCCGCCCGGGGCCGATCGCGCCCGCCCGGCGAAGAAGCCTGCGAAGAAAAACAGATAACCAAGCTCGGTTTTGAGTTAGACTCTCACGCTTCGGGTGCCTGGACCGGTCGGCACCGCTCGCGACCATCCGCCATTGGCGGACGCGGTCGCCGAAAATCGCTTGGGCCGTTCGCCGCTCTCCTGCTCCGCCACCCTTCGAGGCAGCACTCCGCCATCGGCCCGAGGCCAATCGCGAGCTGCGCGAGAGCAGGGTTTTCGCTGACCCGCAAGCATCGCCGCTCAAGGCAACTCATTCATCCAGCCCGGACCGGCTCCCGCCTCGTTTGAGGACGGGAGGGCCCATCTGGAGTCCAAAATCGCATGTCCTTCGACACCCTTGGCCTGTCGGCCGAACTCCTGCGCGCCGTTCGCGAGCAGGGCTACACCCAACCCACCCCGATCCAAATCAAGGCCATCCCGACCATCCTCGGTGGTGGCGACGTGATGGCGGCGGCGCAAACCGGCACCGGCAAGACCGCCGGCTTCACCCTGCCCCTGCTGCAGCGCCTGAGCACCCAGACTTCGCGCCGAAGCGCCGAACGATCCGCTGGCCAAGCGAGCGGCCAAGCAGGCAGACAGCCCGGCGGTCGAGCATCCGCCGGGGCGCGCCGCCCGATTCGCGCGCTGGTGCTGACCCCGACCCGCGAACTCGCGGCCCAGGTCCAGGAGAGCATCCAAACCTATGGCCAGTATCTGCCGCTGCGCTCGGCGGTGATCTTCGGCGGGGTCAAGATCAACCCGCAGATCGAGCAACTGCGCCGCGGCGTCGATATCCTGGTCGCCACGCCTGGGCGGCTGCTCGACCACGCCGGCCAAGGCACGGTCGACCTCTCCCAGGTCGAGACCCTGATCCTCGATGAAGCCGACCGCATGCTCGACATGGGCTTCGTCAACGACATCAAGAAGGTGCTGGCACTGCTGCCGCCGAACCACGCGCGCCAGAACCTGCTGTTCTCGGCGACCTTCTCCGATGACATCAAGCGCCTTGCCGAGCGGCTGCTGAACAACCCCGAGCTGATCGAGGCCGCGCCGCGCAACACCACCGCCGAGCGCATCGATCAGGTGGTCTATCCGGTCGATCGCCATCGCAAGCGCGAGCTGCTGAGTCACATGATCGGCGCCAACGACTGGCGCCAGGTGCTGGTCTTCACCCGCACCAAGCATGGTGCCAACCGCCTTGCCGAACAGCTCGAGACCGACGGTCTCAGCGCCGCCGCGATCCACGGCAACAAGAGCCAGGGTGCGCGTACCCGCGCGCTCGCCGGCTTCAAGAGCGGTGATGTGCGGGTACTGGTCGCCACCGACATCGCCGCGCGTGGGCTCGATATCGATCAGCTCCCGCATGTGGTCAACTACGAGCTGCCGAATGTGCCGGAAGACTATGTGCATCGGATCGGGCGCACCGGCCGCGCCGGACGCGAGGGCCAGGCCGTGTCGCTGGTCTGTGTCGATGAGCACCGACTGCTGCGCGACATCGAGCGTCTGCTCAAGCGCCAGGTGCCAAAGATCATCCAGCCTGGCTACGACCCGGACCCCAGCATCCCGCCGGAGCCGATCAAGAACGGCCGCGGTGGACCGCGTCCCGCCGGTGCGGGTGGCCGCAACGCCGCCGCTCCGGGGCAACGACCGCGCCGCGCGGGTGCCGGCAGCGGCAGAGCTGACGAGCAACGCGGCCAGGGTGGTCACGGCTCTGGTGGTCGCTACGCAGTCAGCGACGGCGATCGCAATGTGGCTAGTAACGGTGCTCAGGGTTCGCCCAACGGCCATCATCACCGTGCCGATGGCCAAGCTGGACGTCGCTCAGCGGGCAGTCAAACTGCTCAGCGAGCAGCGAATGGAGCCGCCCCCAGAGACGGCGCCCCCAGGCCCGGCTCCGCAGCCGCTAAACGCGGCCACGGACGCCGCCAGGGGGCCGACACCAGCCGCCCGAGCACCCACCGCCATCAGAGACGGGGCCGCTCACAGGAGACGGCCGCGCTGCTCGGTGGACGCGACGACTAAGGCGGCTCAGCCTAGCCCGAACGGACGTATCCGAGTCACTCACTGAGCAAGCAAGCGCACTGAGCCAGGCTCGGTTGATGCGTTCGTCTTGCCACGGAACGGCGATCAGGGCGGCATCGAGTCAGGATGACGCGGGACCAGCCAAGCGCTGGCCCCGCGACAACAGCAACAAGTCCGCCTCCGAACCGTAACGCACCACCTCCATCCGATCGCTCTGCTGAGCAATCACATCGCCACCCATCCATGGCAGTCGGAACGGGAACAACCCCGGGTTGGCCAGCAACAGACCTAGCTCCGCCTTCGCCTCGGGCATCGCATGCAAGGTCGCCTCGAACAGCAGCGCGCAAAGATCGGCATCGGGGATCGCCAACGGCGTGGTCAGTTCGTAGCATCCTCTAGACGCCGTATCGGCCAACACCCTCCAGGCGACGAAGGAGCGCACCACATAACGTCCATAGCGGCTCACGCTTTGCCGATCGCCATAATCTTCTCGCAATCGGTTGAGGATCTGCGCCCAGGTGACCTGCTCCTGTAGCGCGAGTAACCGCCCGGTATGACGCGCGACCGACCACCAGAACGGATAGGCGGCAGAGATCATCGCCCAATGCGCCGCGAGGCCGAGCGCTGGCTGCTCAGCCAAGACCAGCAGCAGCGCATCGCGAAGCCTGACGAGCGCCGGGTCCGGACTGACCCAGGTCCGCATCAGACAGTTCACGGCGAAGGCGCGACTTTGATCGCTCCGCATCCCCTCCTGGCCGCTCCCCCGCCGCTCAGCGAGATACTCGTGCAGATCCTCCCGGATGCGTTGCTTGTCCAGGCCCGCGAGCCTCAGATTGGCAGCCCGCTGCATCCATTCCAGCCGGATCGTCTGCTTGATGCCCAAGGCCGTATGCCGCTTGCCCATCAAGGTCGCCGCCGCGTCAGCTTCACCAAGGGCACCAAGACCTCCTCCAGCGCCATGCCGCCATGCGCGACCAGCTTTTCGCCAGCACTGACAAAGGCATCCTGACCGCAGGCGAGCAAGGGAAAATAGCCCGGCGGCAGACCGGCTGGCGTCCACGGCAGCGCGAAGTCAAAATCTTCGGCGACCTGAGCGCGCAGATCCGCGGTTGGATAGACGCGCGCCCGCTCACCGCGCGTCTCGGCGATCACCCCTTCCTGCGGTCGCCCCTTGCCGATGCACTCAACATTGCCATGATCGGCGGTCAGCCAGACCTCGAAGCCGCGCTCGAGCAAGCGCGCGATCAGTGTTGTCAGAAAGCCGCCTTGGAGCCACTGCTGGATCTGGTTGTGCATCCCAGCCGCGCCCAACTGCATGCCATGCATGATCTCGTCGACCTTGTCCACCACCAGCCCGAGCACCCGCGTCTTACCATGGATCAGGGCGTCCAAACTCTGCAGGGCATCGCCGTCGCCCAAGCAGCGCTGATAGCCGACATCCAGACGCGAGAGTCCATGGCCCTCCCAGAACTGCTTCCACAGCGCCTCCTCACGATGCGTCGACTGGATCGAGCCGGGGAAATACAGTGGCGGCTTGCCGGCGAACAGGGCCTGCCGGGAGACCGAGGTCAAGGTTGGAATCCAGGCGAAGACCGCCGATTCGCGCAGCAAGAGCTCGGTGTCTTGCGCCTGCAGTGCCTGGCGGACCGTCACCCACTGATCCAGTGCCAGACCATCGACCAGGATCAACGCCAGCCGGCGCTCCCCGGCCCCTTCGAGCCGCCGCGCAAGGTGACGCGCCACATGATGCAGCATGGCCGGCTGTGTCGGCGATAAATTGATCAGACTGGCGTAATGCTTGGTCAACCAGCCGGCAAAGCGCCGATTCAGCGCCTCGCCGAGCCTGCACAGCCGGGCGTGATCTTCGCGATCGCTGCGACCATGTACCTTGGCCGCCAGCTCGGCCCACTTCAGCGCGAATCCCGTCCAGTCCGAATGCCGCCAGTCATCCGCAGGCGGGGACTGCTCGAGACGCTCGAACAGCCGGGCTATGCGCAGCGCCTCATCATCGGCATCAGGACGGATGATCCCGCCGCGCATCCAAGATCCAGCCAGGGACCCGCCCGATGTATCGACACCATCGACGGCAACGGGCGTGAGGCGACCCTCCAAGAACAGATCGTCGACGTAGACACGGATGTCATGATGATCGAACGGGAGCCGCGCTGGGCCTGGATACCGGAGTCGCTGCCGCTGTCGCGGCCTGTCCAGACGCCTATCCTCAATGCGATCCATCGCGGCATACTCCAACAGAAAGACCGGCCAGCGCTCCTGCAGAAACGCAAAGAAGCCCTCAGCATCCGGCACGATCTCCGCAAGCGGCCAAGACTCGAAATCGGCACGCGTCTCGAGCCACTGAATCAAGCGCTGAGCCAGGGTTGCCGGCAGCACCCGCTGACCATAGTGCAGGCGCAGCAAGGCGCGCAGCAGATCGACCTCATTGCAGATCAGCTCCGCGGCCACCCCGAACAGGTGCCGCAGGATGAAATCCTTGGTCGCGTTGTCACCCAGCCGATCATCCGGTTTAGCACTGGTCTGAGCCGCATAAAGCGCATCCAGCAGACTGCGATCGAGCGTTTCGATCACTGGGTAGCTCAGACGCGGAAACAGCTCGCCGAGATTGAAGGACAGGGTCCGCCCAGCCTGCAGCAGATCGTAGGGCAGGCGCTCGAGCTCGGCGTCCTGCAACCGAAGGATCACCACGAGATCAGTCTGCTCCCCCTGATCCCAGCGCGCGCGATAGCCAGACTCGTAGGCGTAGCGGAAGGCCACCGGATCATCGAAGTCGATCAGCTCGAAGCCGCGCTCGCGCAGCGCCAGCGCCAGCTTCTCCTCGGTCAGCAGACGGTCCGGATCGGCCACCAGCGTCAGCTTGCTGACCTGGGGCACAAAGGCGTCGAGGATGCGGTCGCGCCAGCTCGGCTTCATCGTCCCGCGAGAACTGATGTCAATGTTCGAGGGTTGGACTCGCACTCGCGTGTGCGCGCTAAGCTTGGAATATCGACCAGCTTTCTCACGCCTCTTCCTCGAGCGACCGGTGTAAATCCTGGATCACGGCATCAGCCGATTTGGCTGTCAATCGGCCTTGCTGAAAGTCCGCCTGGGCTTGACGAGCGGCGTCGGCAATCTCTTGGCGACGCGCCTCATTCAGCCGATGACGAAGGATATCTAGGAGCATCTCTTGCTGCTGGAGCGGGAGCTGGGTAACGGTGTCGATTGCCTGATTCAGTGTGATGGGATGGACCATGGCTGTCACTCGGTGAAGTTGGCGAAAGGATGGAGCCTGCCGACCTGGGGCGCGAACGCGTCGAGAATGCTGTCAGACAAGTTAGACCTCGTCAGAAGGCAGAATCCGCAGCAGCAGCAAGGGCCGGATCTCCGGCAGCAGGGCGCGCATTGCCGCCAGCTCATTGCGCCACTCGGTCTCCTCGGCGTCGCAGCGCGCTCGGCGGTAGGTGCGGACCTAGGGTATAAGCCAACACGGATCAGCGCTTCTCATCCGCCATGAGCCAGCTCATCGACACCATTGTAGGGCGACAATCACAGCGGAAACCAGGCGCGGAGTCTGTCAACGATTGCTTGGAACGAGTCACACGCCATCAAGCCCTGAATCCCCGCGCGAGATCCGATCTCCTCGAAATCTCGTGGTGAGATGGTCCGCTTGAGTCGATCCCGCAGGACGTACTCGAACAATTCCTTGGGCTGCTCAGCCTTCAGTTCGTCTGGAGACTTGCTCATTTTGCGCGCATAGGCATCAACGAAACCCTGGAGTTGCTCGTTCGTGATACCGCAGTGGTTGAGCAGAGCGCTTTCGCAATACCAGATCCATTGCTCCAACTCAGGCACCAAGATGATGACGGCGCTCTTGTCCTTCCAGGTATAGGCATCGAGATCGCGTTGAATCTCGTCTTGAACCGCAGCGGGGGCTTGCTTGTGATCACGGCCTGAGCCGTGGTGGTCCCACATCAGCAACGCCTTATGATAGTAGCCCTTCTTCATACGCGTCAGTTGGGCGCCGCTTTGCACCATGCCAGAATCACGCAGCGGGTGACGCTCGATGTCGACAGCGATCTGCCGGATTCCCAGTGCCTGATGTTTGCGCAGGATCGACCTCATATTGTCCAGCCATTTGTAATCCAGACAACTAACGCATCTGGTCTATAATTAAAGCAGGCGATCAGACCACCCTGCGGAGGATATCATGGCCAACGAGTGGATGAACGATGCCCGCAAGATTCCGGA
>NZ_NHSF01000071.1 GCF_016653295.1 Halochromatium salexigens
AGATCCTGGCCCTGGCCGGCTGCGATCTGTTGACCATCGCACCGCCGCTGATGGATGCGCTCGATCAGGCCGAGGGCGAGGTGCCGCGCCGCCTCGATCCAACCCATGCGCTCAGCGACGGCGAGGCACGGGTGTCATTCGACGAGCCGAGCTTCCGCTGGGCGCTGAACGAAGACGCCATGGCCACCGAGAAGCTCTCCGAGGGCATCCGCAACTTCGCCGCCGATACCGTCGAGCTCGAGCGCTTCGCCTTCGAGACCTGTACCCAATGTCGTTAAACGACACCCTAGCCGGCGCACGCCCACGTTGGCTTGCTCCGGGTGGGGATGGGTTTCCCAGTGCGCGACCAAGAGAGGCTGCACGATGTTCAACAGAGCACTGACCTCATCCATGACCACCACAGCGGTGGCCCTGGCCCTGGCACTGAGTCCGTTGTCGGCTCAGTCTCAGCGACTGCCGACCGACATGAGCCAGGACCCGGCGATCGAGGGCTACAGCCCGCTGTCTTACTTCGAGGTCGGCCGCCCAGAGAAGGGCTCGTCCGCCTATACCAGCACTTATCAGGGCAAGGAGTACTGGTTCACCAGTGCTGAGCAGGTGGCACGCTTCGAGGCCGATCCGGCGGCCTATGCACCGGCGTTCCCGGATCATTGCCCGTACAACCTGTCGCTGGGTCGTGCGGTGGCGATCGATCCGCGCAATTTCCTGATCCTAGGCGATCACCTGCTGCTCTTTCACGACCGCGAAGAGATGGCGAGCGTGGGTCAGGGACTCGATGCCGAAAAGGCCGACCGGATGCTGCAGCGTGCCCGTGCGACGCGCACAAATCTGCTCCAGCTCAGGTTCGATTGACGCTGTTGGGATTGACGATGTCAGTCTTCGCGTCGTTCAGTCTGCGCGTCTTCGCGCTGAGCCTCGGCATCGTTGCATTGATCGGCTGTGCGCGGATCGCCAAGCCGGATCTCGAGCGGCTCTATGCGAGCGCCACCGACAGCCCGGGGCAGCCGCCGGTGGTGATCATCCCCGGTCTGATGGGCACGCGGCTCGAGGATGCCGAGGGTCGCGAGGTCTGGATCGGCTCCCTGCAGCGCGCGCTCTGGTCGCGTTATGACGACTTGGCGCTGCAGATCGACGCGGAGACGCTCAGTCCCGATCCTGGCGGTATTCACCCGACCACCATCACCGACCGGTTTGCCGGCCGTGATTTTTACGCTTCGATCATCCGCACCCTGGAGCAGGCAGGTGGCTACCGTCGCGCTGAGCCTGGTCAAGCGCCAGAGGGGACACGCAACTATTACGTCTTCACCTACGACTGGCGGCAAGACAATGTCGACACCGTGCGAGCGCTCGATCAGTTCATCGAGCAGATCCGAGGCGATCATGGCGGCGAGGTCCCAGTCGATATCATTGCCCATTCGATGGGCGGACTGATCACGCGCTACTACCTGCGCTATGGCCCGATCGATGTGACGCGGGACAACCAGTTCCCGGTCAACTATCACGGCGAGGAACGGGTGCGCCGCGTGGTGCTGCTGGGCACCCCAAACCTAGGCTCGGTGGAGTCGCTCAAGGCCTTCATCGCCGGGCGCCAACTCGGTCTGCGCCGTGTGCCGCCCGAGGTGCTGGTCACCTTTCCGAGCTTCTACCAACTGTTTCCGCATCCGATCAATGACTGGCTGCTAAATGCTGAGGGCGAGCCGCTTGACCTCGATCCGTTCGATCTGGAGACCTGGCAACGTTTTCAGTGGTCGATCTTCGATCCCGAGGTGCGCGAGCGTATTCGGGCGCGCTACGAGGACCCAGCGGCCGCAGAGGCGCGCCTCGCGCTGCTCGAGCGCTGGTTCCACAAGTACCTGGAGCGCGGGCGGCGCTTTGTCTGGTCGCTGACCCTCGAGATGGACCGGGCACCCTGGAGCCTGGTGGTGTTCGGGGGTGATTGTAAGCTGACGCCGGCGCGTCTCGTGGTGCATGAGACCGCTGTCGGCTCCGGACTCTATCTGCGCCCGGAGCATATCGGCAGCGGTCGCCCTGGGATCGATTACTCGCAGCTGATGCTGGAACCGGGTGATGGCACCGTCACCAAGGCCTCACTGCTGGCCCGTAATGTCCTCGATCCGCTCGTGCCACGGCATCCCTGGAGCTTTTTTCCGCTCGATTATCCGCTTCTGCTCTGCGCTGAGCACAGTGCCCTGACCGGTAACCTCTTTTTCCAGGACAATCTGCTGCACTTTCTGCTGCATCGTGAGTGACGCTGGACTCGGATGTGGCTGGACCCTGGGGCAGCGCAGCGCTGTCGGCTCCGCTTGCTTCGGTGCATGACGCTCAGTCACCGTAGTAGCCACCGAGCCGACGGCTACCGCGCTTGATGTACGGGTTGCCGTGGCGGTCGTAGCAGCGGCTGCCGGTCACCTCTCGCAGTCGGCCATCGATGCGAACCGTCTTAGAGACGCGACTGCAGCTGCGCGATCCGCTGTGATGACGATAGGAGCGCGGGCTCCGCGAACGGTGATTCGAGTGGCTTGATCGATGATGGCTGAAGCCATAGATCGACGAGCCGCGGTAGCCGCCTGTCGACCAGGCGTGGACCGGCTCCGGCACCATCAGCGCCATCGCGCTGAGGATGAGCCAGGCGCCGATGCCGGCTCGGCCCAGAGACCGCCAACGCGGCCGAATCGCTGGCCCCTGCAGAGCGCTCCTGGCGGTGTTCATTGCGTGATCGGAATCGCCGCGCGCTTGCTCAATCGTGACAGTAGGCGTGTTCATGGGCTCTCAACCTGGGTTAGCGTTTGCAGTCGGCGGCTCATCCAGCGGCACCGCGAACAGATCGAGAAAGAAGCTCAGCGCGATGAACAGCTCGATCACACTGGCCAGCTCG
>NZ_NHSF01000072.1 GCF_016653295.1 Halochromatium salexigens
GACCCTTGCGACCATGCCCTGCTCTCAGACCCCGGTGGAGTGTTCGCGCCTAGCCATCGTCAGCGCGACTACTGTTGCCTTCCGCCTTTTGAACAACGTCGGCTCCACACCGCTTCTTTCGAGGCTCCATCACACGGCCTAGCCGCCCCCTGTGTACGCTTCGCAGGCGGGGTCGCCCCCGCACCACGCAACACTCGGTTCCGGTGGATGGCCAGTCCTTGCCGGTTCGGGACTCTCACCCGGCGGGTCACGACAAGAGGTTTCCGATTGCTCAACTCATTTGGCGTTCTTCCTCCTCTTCCAGGCTTTGCCTGGCGCAATCAAAATATAGACAGAATATGTACAAAGAGGATGTGGTCTTGATAGATGCCGAACAGCCGTTCAACGGCCAGACCTATCGGATTGGCGCGGTTGCCCGTCTCACCGGGATTCCGCCCGATACCTTGCGCGTCTGGGAGCGGCGCTATGCGGTGGTGGAGCCGATCCGCTCGGAGGCTGGTACGCGGCTTTACTCGGCGCAAGACGTCGGCCGTCTGACGCTGATCAAGCGATTGGTGGATAACGGTGATGCCATCAGTCATATCGCTGCCCTGAATCTGGCGCAGTTACAGGAACGCTCGCGCGGCCTCGATCTCATTCCAGCCGCTGACGCCGATCGCCCTCCCTGCCGTGTCGCCGTGCTTGGGCCGACCCTGCCCACCTTGTTGACACGCGATGAGGCGTATGTCGCAACGCTCGGCGAGGGCGTCGAGCTGGCCGGCGCCTTTGAAGATGAACATCGTTTCCATGCGGCGATCGCCGACCTCAGGGTCGATCTGCTGGTGCTCGAGCGGCCGACGCTGCAGCTCGACCGGATCGCGCAGATCACCGATCTATTCACCGCCTCCGGCGCCACGCGAGGCCTGGTGGTCTATGGTTTCGCGGCGCGCGCGGCGGTCGAGCGACTTGAGTCACAACGCATTGTCACCAAGCGCGCGCCGGTGGATGTGGCCGAACTCGCACGCTGGTGCGCGGCCCTGCACGGCAGCGAGAAGACGCCGACGCCGGAGGCGATCCTCGACGGCGTGGATCTGGGGTCACCCATCCCCCGACGCTTGTACGACAGCGCCACCCTTGCGCGGATTGCGACTGGCTCGCCGACGGTTCGTTGCGAGTGTCCGCATCATCTAGTGCAGTTGGTCTCGAGCCTGGTCGCCTTCGAGCAGTACAGCCGCGAGTGCGAAAACCGCAATACCGACGACGCCGCCCTGCATGCCTTCTTGCACGCGGCCACCGCCCGCGCCCGTGCCACCATGGAAGCGGCGCTAGCCCGGGTAGTCGAGGCCGAGGGCATCGATATCTGATGCGCCCGTCGACTGCTACACTTCGGCTTCGAACGATTGCCCTAGCTCTCTCATACTGATGATCTCGCTTCTCGACTACGGCGCTGGTAACGTGCGCAGCGTCCGCAACGCCATCGCCAATCTCGGCTTCGCGCTGACCGATATCCGCCGCCCGGCCGATATCCTCGCCGCCGACTATCTGATCTTCCCGGGCGTCGGCGCGTTCGGCGCGGCCATGCAGCGCCTCGAGGCGCTCGGCTACAGCGAACCGCTGAAGGCCTATCTGGCGGCGGATCGCCCCTTCCTCGGCATCTGCATCGGATTGCAATGCCTCTTCGAGGGCAGCGAGGAGTCGCCCGGCGTGCCCGGGCTGGGGCTGATCCCAGGTCAGGTGCGCCGCTTCAGCGACCCGCGGCTCGCGGTCCCACACATGGGCTGGAACGGCCTGCGGCCACAACGCGAGGGCGCCCTGCTGGCGGGACTGGAGCAGCAGCGCTTCTACTTCGTGCATTCCTATCATGCCGAGGCCACCGCCGAGAACGCGGCCTGGACGCTGGCCGAGACCGACTACGGCGATGCCTTCATCAGCGCGGTCCAGCGTGGACGCGTCGCCGCGGTCCAGTTCCATCCGGAAAAAAGTGGCGCGGCCGGGCTCGAGGTGCTGCGCCGCTTCCTCAGCGGCGAGGCCGTGCAGGTGTCGGCAGCGGCCAGTTCCACCGACGCGAATGCGGCGTCTCTTCGCCACGCCTCCGCAAGTGTCGAGCCGGGCCATGCTGAGCTGCACCACGCTGGGCCGCACCATGCCGAGCCGACGCAACTCGCCAAGCGCGTGATCGCCTGCCTGGACGTGCGCAGCAACGATGCCGGCGATCTGGTCGTGACCAAGGGCGATCAGTACGACGTGCGCGAGTCCGGCGGCGAGGTGCGCAACCTCGGCAAGCCGGTCGAACTCGCGCGGCGCTACTACGAGGAGGGCGCCGATGAGATCACCTTCCTCAACATCACCGCGTTCCGGGATTTTCCGCTCTCGGATCAACCGATGCTCGAGGTCTTGCGCCGCACCTCGGAGAACGTCTTCGTGCCGCTGACCATTGGCGGCGGCATCCGCGCCTTCACCGATGCCGAGGGGCATGCCTACAGCGCGCTCGATGTGGCCGGTGAGTATTTTCGCTCCGGTGCCGACAAGATCTCGATCGGTTCCGAAGCGGTCGCCATCGTCGAGGCGGTGCGCGCGCGCGGCGGCGGCGACGGGCACAGCGCCATCGAGCAGATCGCCCGGGTGTACGGGAATCAGGCCGTGGTGATCTCGGTCGATCCGCGCCGGGTCTATGTCCGCTCGCCGGAGGCGACTGAGCGACCGGTGATCGAGACCGCAATCCCGGGGCCGAACGGTGAGCGCTTCTGCTGGTTCCAGTGCACGGTCAAGGGCGGGCGCGAAGGGCGCGATGTCGATGCAGTCGAACTGGCGCGCGTCTGCGAGCAGCTTGGCGCCGGCGAGATCCTGCTCAACTCGATCGACCGCGACGGCAGCGGCAGCGGTTTCGACCTGGAGCTGATCAGCGCGGTGCGCGCGGCCGTCGGCATTCCGGTCATCGCCTCGAGCGGCGCCGGCGAGCCCGCGCATTTCTCCGAGGTGTTCGCGCGCACGGGAGCCGAGGCGGCGCTCGCGGCCGGCATCTTCCATCGCCGTGAAGTGCCGATCGCGGCGGTCAAGGCGCGGATGCGCGTGGATCGGATTGCGGTCCGAGACTGACCCGGTGAGCCGCCGACCAGGCCAGGGCGCGCGCGCGCGACGGAGCGGGCATGGCCGGCGGCGACGGCTGTTCGCGGCGTCGATCCTGATCCTCGCGAGCGCGCTGCTCGGCGCGTGCGCCGGACTGCCGCCAGGGAGCCCGCCTCTGCCCGAGGGGCTGGATGTCGATGAATTGCTGAGCGAGATCGCCGCCTGCCACCTGCTGCGCGTGGTGCAGAACGGGGATCGGACGGTGACCGATGCGGTGGTGATCGCGGCGCTGGATCAGTATGGATTCGCGGTCGAGCAGATGATCGAGCGCGCCAATGCGCTGGCGCGGATCGCCGCGAGCCGGCCCGCTCAGCATGAGCAGATGTATGAGATGGCGCGCAGTGCCTGTGAGCATCTGACGGCCTGGACCGGCGCGACCTCCGGGCTGGTGCGCTTTGCCGAGGACGGGGGCGTCGATAAGACCTGGCTGGTGGTCGACGGCGAGATCAACCCGGGCTTCGCCGACAAGGTGATCGCCCGCCTGCGCGGGGAAAAAGCCGTGGGCCTGGTGATCAACAGCCCTGGTGGTTCCCTCTACGAGGCGCGGCGCCTGGGCCGCTGGTTGCGCGAGAATGGGCTGCCGGTCGGCGTCAATGAACTCTGCACCTCGGCCTGCGTCGACGTGCTGGCGGGCGGCATCGAGCGCTATGTGACCGCCAACGCGCGCCTGGGCATCCATCAGAGCCGGGTGCCGGCGCACCTGAGCAGCCACGAGGGCGGACAATTCTCGGTGGTCAGCGCCGCGCTCTATCTGCGCGAGATGGGCATCGACTCCAGCATCGCCTTGGCCGCCGCCGCGGTGCCCAATAACGCGATGTACTGGATCTCGCACGGCGAAGCCCTGGAGACGGGCCTCGTGACCAAGGTCGTCTCCCGTTTTTAACAGGGATCGGTGGCCGGGTCTGGATGCCGATCGGCCGCTTCGAGCACCACATCCTCATACAGATCGGCGATCGAGACCTGCACCCGCAGATCGCCGCAGCCAATGCTGATCGTCCCGTCCTCGATGATCTCGTAGTGCCACGCCCTTTCCGCCGTGAGCCGGTAGCGCTCCACGCGGCGACGATCCTGGGCGATCAAGAGATACTCCTTGAGCGCGGGCAGGCTACGATAAGCGATCAGCTTCTCGCGCCGATCGGTCAGCTCGGTACCGGGTGAGAGGACCTCGGCGATCAGACAGGGCTCGGTCTTATAGAGCGATTCGCGGTCGTTCGGGTCGCAGGTCAGCAAGACGTCGGGGTAGTAGAAGGCCTCGTGTGAGCGCACATGGACCTTCATGTCGCTCATGAAGACCCCACAGGGCGTGCCGCGTGCTGCTGCCCTGAGGTGGAAGGCCAGGTTCAAACTGATACGGTTATGGGCCTCACCTGCCCCCGCCATCGCGAACACGGCGCCAGCGATATATTCATGGCGAATCTCGCTGCGCAGTTCACCGTCGAGATAGTCGTCCACGCTGATGGCGAGGTCTTGAGCGAGCTGAGTCATCGGTTGGTCTCCGGCGCTGATGGCGTGGTGGTCAGTGTCGCGCTGTATGCCCAGAATAATTGAAGCGGAGAAAACAAGCATTCGCGGAAATCGCCCAAGGTATCTTGGCGCTCTTCTAAACGCGGAGAAGACGTTGAACGGTATGTACTTCGATAGCGCCTCGACCACCCCGATCGACCCCGAGGTGGTCGCCGAGATGACCGACGCGCTGCGGTCGCTACTCGGCAACCCCTCCGCCACCGCTCATGGCTACGGGCAGGCGGCAGCGCGCCGAGTTGCAAGCTGCCGTGAGCTGATCGCCGATGCCTTCAGTTGCGAGCCCGACGAGGTCATTTTCACCAGCGGCGCGACCGAGTCCGACAACCTCGCCCTGATCGGCATCGCTCGCGCCTATGCCGAGCGCGGCCGGCATCTGGTCATATCCGCCATCGAGCATCGCGCGGTGCTCGCCTGTGCCGAGCAGCTCGAGCGCGAAGGTTTCGAGATCACTCGGGTGCGGCCCGATGTCAACGGCGTCATCCAGCCCGAGGCCATCGCCGCTGCGTTGCGCCCGGACACCCTGTTGGTCTCGGTGATGCACACCAACAACGAGATCGGCGTCCTGCAGCCCATCGAGGCCATCGCCGAGGTCGCCGCCGAGGCCGGTGTGCTGTTCCATGTCGATGCTGCGCAAGCTGCGGGCAAATACGCGATCGATCTCGACGCCACCCCGATCGACCTGCTCACCGCCTCGGCGCACAAACTGCATGGCCCCAAGGGCATCGGTTGCCTGATCATCCGCAACCGGCGCCAGCTGCGCCTCACACCGCTGATGTTTGGCGGCGAGCAGGAGCACGGCTTGCGCCCTGGCACCTTGCCGGTGCATCAGATCATCGGCTTCGCCAGCGCACTCGCCAAGACCTCACGACGGCGCGACGCCGATCGCGCCCAGGTCACTGCCGTGCGTGATCGCTTCTTGCACACCTTGACCGCCGCTGGTATCCCCGTCATCGTGCACGGCGCCGAGGCGCCCCGCTCGCCCTACATCCTTGGCCTCTCGATCCCCGGCATTCCCAGCGATGCCCTGATCAACCAGCTTGCCGGCAGTCTTGCCCTTTCCTCCGGCTCCGCCTGCAGCTCAGGCACCGTCGAGCCCTCACACGTCCTGCGCGCCATGGGTGTCAACGATCGGGCCCTCTATAGCGCCTTCCGGGTCAGCTTCGACCGCACCCATCGCGTCGAACAGGCCGAGGAGGCCGCGCACCTCATCATCGAGGCTGTACGGCGCATTCAAGACCTGATGCGCTAACCAGCCCTGACGCACGATCTCCAGAGCCTAACCCCAGTAAGGCCTGCCGGGAAGGCGTAAAAAAAGTGTTCGCAAAAGCGGGTAGACACGACGCCGGCGTCGTGAGACGATCGAGTCTGACTCATTATGCAGACCGGATGGGCCTTGCATGCGCGATCAAGACCGCACGACCTGGTGGCAAGGGGATCGGGAGATCACGCCCGAGGATCTCGCCTACATCCGTGCCTTCATCGAACGCTTTCCCGGATTAGCGCGCTCGGAGCTCACCGCCACGCTCTGCGAGCACCTCGACTGGCTCACGCCAGCAGGCCGGCCAAAGATTGACGCCTGCACCAAGCTGCTGGCCCGCCTAGAAGCGGCCGGGCAACTGCGCCGCCCGGCGCTGCGGCAAGAGAAAAGCCATCCCGGCCCACGCGTGCGCGCCGCGCTCGCGACCAGCCCACTGCCCGATCCGCTGCCGACGCTCGCCTGCGCGCTCGGCGCGCTCGGCGGCGTGCGCCTGCGCCTGGCCCGCGAGGCGCGCGATGAACAGCGCTGCAATGACGCCCTCGCGCGCCACCATCCCCTGGGCTATAAACAGCCCTTCGGCTACTGGGCGCGCTACCTCATCGAATCCGCCGAGCACTGGCTCGGCTGTGTTCTGCTCAGCGGTGCGGCCAAAGCCTTGAGCGCACGCGAGCGCTGGATTGGCTGGAGTGACCGGCAACGCCTCGCGAACCTGCCCTGGGTGCTCAATAACAGCCGCTTCCTCCTGTTCCCCGGTGTCATGGTGCCGAATCTGGCCAGCCACGTACTGGGACAGCTGGCCCGGCAGGTCGGCGATGACTGGCAGGCGCGCTGGGGCTATCGCCCGCTGCTGCTGGAGACCTTCGTCGACCCACGCCAGTATCGCGGCAGTTGTTACCGTGGCGCCGGCTGGGAACTGCTGGGGCGCACCAGCGGTGCAGGCCTGGTGCGCCCGGGAAAGCACTATCACACCCACCCCAAACTGCTGTTCGCCAAGCCGCTGCAGGCGGACTTTCGGGCACGCTTGTGCTCCCCTTCACTCCGAGGTCAAACCCAGTCATGAGCCAGCCAAGCCGGCGTCCGGGACGCGAGGACATCAAAGCACAGGCGAGAAAAAAAACGCCAGCGTGCCCAGTTACGCCAACACCAGCGTGAGGCCGGACTGATCCCAGCGCCGACGCCCACGGCATCGAACAGCACCTCCCCTTATCAGAGCATCGACGAAGAGCGCAGCGCGCGCACCGAGGCGGTCTCTTCTCTGATCCTGATCATGCGCCGGATGCTGCCCGTGCTGCTCAAGCGCTTGCGCAAGATCCCCGACCCGAGAAATCCCAAGAAACTCAAGCACCAACTCACCGTCCTGATGCTCTACGGGCTGTTGGCGTTTGTGTTTCAGTATGGCTCAAGACGCGCCGCCAATGCCGAGCTCACCCGGCCGATGTTCGAGCAGAACCTGCGGCTGTTGTTTCCGCAGCTCGAGCGCCTCCCGCATGCCGATACCCTGTTTCGATTGCTCGCGCGCATCGATGTCAGCGCGATCGAGCAGGCGCATCTTGACCTGGTCAAACAGCTGATTCGCAACAAGACGTTTGCCCGCTATCTGATCAATAACTGCTATCCCGTTGGCATCGATGGCACCCAGAAGATCGCCTTCTCGACGCTGTGGGATGAGCATCTGCTGCAGCGGCGTATCGGCCCCAAGGTCGATGCCGACAGCGAGGATGAGCCGTCGTATCAGTACTACGTCTACGTCCTAGAAGCGAGCTTGTGCTTTCGCAACGGCATGGTCATCCCCTTGATGAGCGAGTTTCTCGAGTACGCGCCCGGTGATGGCGAACAGCGTAAGCAGGACTGCGAGACCAAGGCCTTTCACCGCCTTGCCGCGCGCATCAAGACGGCCTTCCCACGCCTGCCAGTGATGCTGCTGCTCGATGGCCTCTATGCCAATGGGCCGATCATGGAGCGCTGCCGTGACTACCACTGGGATTTCATGATCGTGCTCAAGGATGGCTCGCTACCCAGTGTGTGGGAGGAGGTCCGCAGCCTGGGCCACGAACAGCCGGACAACCGCCTACAGCTGCGCTGGGGCGAGCGCGAGCAGCACTTCCAGTGGGTGAATGCGATTCGCTATGCGTATGGACCCAATGCCAAGAAGTCGCTCGAGGTCCATGTGGTGACGTGCCGCGAGCACTGGCAGGTGGTTGATCCCCAAACCGCGGAGATTGTCACCCAGGAGAGCCGACATGTGTGGCTGTCCTCGCGCCCTTTAAGTCGGCTCAATGTGCATACCCGCTGTAATCTGAGTGCGCGCTATCGCTGGGGCATCGAGGGGGCGTTTCTGGTCGAAAAGCACCAGGGCTATGCCTATGAGCATGCCTTTGCTAAGCAGTGGAATGCGATGAAGGGGTACCACTTCCTGATGCGCTTGGCGCACCTCATCAATACCTTGGCGCGCTTCTCCAAGGAGCTCGCTGGGCTGTTCGCTCAGCTTGGGGTGCAGGCGGCGATCGGCTTGATCCGCACGACCCTCACCGGTCCTTGGATCGATCCCGTGGAGATGGAGCAGCGCCTGAACCGTCCGTTTCGATTGCGCTTACGCTGAGGCCAACGCCGCCGTGAGGGTGTCCGCTTGCTCACCGCAGGCGGCGGGGGCCTGTTGCCTCAGGGGGCTTCAGCCTCGATCGGGGTCGGTTTTTTGCCGCCAGGATGGCGCTCATGCTCGCTTCGCGCTGGGGTTGGATGGGAACATCGCCACATTTTCAGCCGATCTTCTGCCGCCTCGGAAGTCGTGCGTCAGGGCTGTGCGCTAACCGCAATGTTTGCGCAAGATGCAAGCGTGGAGTAGCCTACTTGATGGTTTTGATCTCAAGGAGGGGGGAGGTCGCAATGCAGCTCAACCGTCAACAGACCAGCTTTGGTCGCCACGAGACCTTCCCACTGCGGTTCGCCTGGTTGCCCAAGAGCCTGCTTGCGCTGCGCGACGATGCCGCCCTGTTCGACGATCCCGAGTCCGCCATGCGTCGCCTTGGCGTCGGGCGCAACATGGTCAACGCCATCCACTACTGGCTGCGAGTCTGCGGCTTGGTCCATTTCGAGGACGCGACGGCGCGCATCACCCCGCTCGGCGAGGCCCTGCTCGGGCCGGATGCCGATCCCTATCTCGAAGACGACGCCACGCTCTGGATCATCCACTGGCTGATCGCCACCAATGCCGAGCGGGCGACTGGATTCTTCTGGTTCTTCAACCGTTTTGCCGCGCCGCGCTTCACCGAGTCTGAGATCCTCGGCGCGCTGACCGATTTCGCCACCGCCGAGCTGCGCCTGAACCGCGCCGCGACCACGCTCAAATCCGACATCTCGACGCTGCTGCGGCTGTATGCCGCCGTGCCCGGGCGCACCGATGAGCATCTCGACGCGCTGCTCGCACCGCTGGGTCTGATCGAGGCCGATCCCGAAGGTGGTTATCGCAGCCCGCGCGCGCCACGGCCCTTTCTGCCGTTGGTCGCGCTCGAATTCGCACTCGCCCAGCGCTTCGCCGCCGAGCCCGATCAGCCCGCGCTCTCGGTGCGCGGCCTGCTCTATGCCGAGGGCGACTGGGCCGCGCTCGGCGCCGTGTTCCGGCTCAGCGAAGACGGCCTCATGCGCCACCTCGATGCACTGCTCGCCGCCTATCCCGGCCGCTATGAGCTGCGCGACACCGCCGGCCTGCATCAACTCTTCTGGCTCGAGCGCGACCAGCGCCCTGAGCCGCTGGCGGTCTTGCGGCACTACTACACCGGCGAGTCGTAGCAAGGCCAGCTATGAGACTTCCTAATGCTAACCGTGCCGCCATCCGACCAGAAAAGATCACGCACTATTTGTTGTCGGACGACCATCCGGCTGGGCGACATAAAGCCAGATTCTTCAGAGCATGCGGTTTCTCTAAGGCAGCCTGGAAGCAACTTGAGGCAGCTTTGTTACAGCATGCCGTTGAGCATCCGGTCTACGAGGAGCAATCAACGCCCTTCGGCGTCTCTTATGCTATCGATGGCCCCTTGCCGAGCCCAGATGGCCGGGCACCGAGCATTCGTGCCATCTGGTTTCTCGAGTCTGGGCAAAACGCGCCGCAATTTGTGACGGCTTATCCACTGAAAGCTCGGAGGAACTGATGATCAAAGAACTCGATACCGTCGTCCTGACAACCGATCTCGCCGATCATGGCCTAACCACTGGTGATGTGGGCACAGTCGTTCTGGTGCATGGCAATGGTCAAGGCTTTGAAGTCGAATTTATGACCCTTGAAGGTGCCACGCTCACCGTGGCCAGTCTTGGCGCGGCGGATGTGCGTACGGTGGACCATAACGAAATCGCCCATGCGCGGGCGGTGGCCGCCTGATCGATCACTCAAGGCTGATCCGCGACGATGAACGACTTGGCTGATTCCGGCACCGCCGCCGCGCCGCTTGCTGACAGCATTCACATCGAATCCGTCTACACGCGCGCCATCAATCTCGCGCGCGATGGCGACACGCTGGAGCTGGTCGCCGCCTACCGGCCGACCTCGCGCGCGCGCCAATGTCTGCGCCAGATGGCCGCCGGGCTGAGCGCCGAGCCGAGGCCGCGTGCGCTCGCGGCTATCGGACCTTACGGCGTGGGCAAGTCAGCGATGGCGCTGTTTGCCGGCGCCTTGCTGTCCGATCCCGGCAGCGAGGCCCATCGGACCGCCGCGCGCGTCTTACAGGCCGTCGATCCCGAGCTGACCGAGCAGATCAGCCAAGCCCTCAGCGGCACCGCCAGCCATACCACCAGCGGCACCGCCAGCCATGCCACCAGCGGCATCGCCAGCCATGCCACCAGCAGCGCCGCCAGCCATGCCACCAGCAGCCGCAACACCGCCAGCGCCGCTAGCCGCAACACCAGCAGCGACCCAGCCAGCACCAGCCGCGGCTACCTGCGCGTCGGCATCAATGGACTGCCCGATAGCCTGCAGCGCCAGCTCCTGCTTGCGCTCGCGCTCGCCGTCGAGCAGGCTGGGCTGGCCGCCGGCCTGATCCGCGACCTGCGCAACGCCGTCGACCATCCGGTACCGATGGACGCCGCCTTGCAACTGCTGCTGCGAGTCCAACGCGCCTGGGCGCATGCCGGCGGGCGCGGCCTGCTGATCGAGATCGACGAGCTGGGCAAATTCCTCGAATACGCCGCCTACCATCCCGAGCAACGCGACCTGCATCTGCTGCAACTGCTCGCCGAGCACAGCCGCGACCCCGAGCCGATCCCGGTGCAGATCCTGGTGCTGCTGCATCAAGCCTTCGAGCACTATGGCGCGCGCCTCGGCCGCGAACTGCGCGACGAATGGCGCAAGGTGCAGGGCCGCTTCGAGACCATCGCCTTCCTCGAGCCCGCCGAGCAGGCGCTGCGCGTGCTCGCCACCGCTTTTAAGCGCGAGATCGCGCTGCCCGCGCACACCCAGGCCAGCCTCGAGCGTAGCATCCGGTTGCTCGCCGACGAGGGCGCGCTGCCGCACGGACTCGACGCCGACGAGGCGACCGCCTTGTGTGCGCGCTGCTATCCGCTGCATCCCATCAGCCTGCTGTTGCTGCCCACCCTGTGTCAGAAGATCGCGCAGAACGAGCGCACGCTGTTTTCCTATCTCGGCAGCCACGAGCCGTTCGGCCTGCAGGAGCGACTGCGTCGACTGCGGCTCGGTGACTGGGTCTGGCCATGGGACCTCTACGACTACTTCGTCCTCAACCAAAGCACCGCGCTCGGCGATGCCGCCACCGATCACCGGTGGGCCGAGGTGGTCACCGCGCTGGAACGGCTCGACGTCGCCCCGAATGATCCCAACGACCCCGATGCGCCGGCGCTCATCGCCCTGCTCAAGACCATCGGCCTGTTCAACCTGATCGGCGCTCAGCGCGGCTTCAAGGCCAGCCCGGTGCTGCTCGGCGCGCTCTTCGGCAGCCAACTGCCGGCGCTCATCGAGCGTCTGCAGGCCGGCTCCAGCATCCACTTTCGCCAATTCAGCCAAGACTATCGCGTTTGGGCCGGCTCGGACTTCGACCTGCGCGCCGCGCTCGAGGAAGCCCTCGCCGCGCAAGCCGGGCGCTCGCTCGCCGACACCCTCAATGACCTCGCACCGCTGCGCGCCCAAGTCGCCCGGCGCATCACCATCCACACCGGCAACCTGCGCGCCTTCAGCCCGTGTTTTACCGCCGCCGAGCGCTGGCCGCCGGCCGCGGTTGGTTCGCAAGAGCTGCCGCTCTGGTTCTATCTCGCCAGCGAGCACGAAACCACCCCCACCACCGCGCGCGGCGTGCTCGCCCTGTGCTTCTTCACCGAACGGCTGCGCGAAGCCATCGACGAATGGATGGCCCTGTGCGAGCTGCCCAAGCAGCAAGCCGCCCTGCATCAAGACCCGGTCGCCGCGCGCGAGCACCGCGCCTGGCTCAGCCATGCCGAGCAAGAGGCGCACCAGGCCATTCGCGGCCTCATCGCCGCGCCCGAGCAACTGCGCTGGTTCTGCGACGGCATCGAGCAGCCCATCCAGCAGCGCCGCGAGCTGCAAGGGCTGCTCTCCGACTGGGCCGCCCGACACTACCCCAAGGCGCCGCGCCTCAACAACGAACTGCTCAACCGCGACGCGCCCTCGCCGAGCGCCAACCTCGGGCGCAAACGGCTGATCGCCGCCATGCTCAGCGCCGCCGACCAGCCCGGACTCGGCATCGCCAAGACCCCGGCCGAAAAGAGCCTCTATCTCAATCTGCTCGCCGCCACCCGGCTGCATCGCGAAGAACACGGCCGACTCGGCCTCTATGCGCCCGACCCCGAGCACGATCCCTGCCGGATGTGCCCGTTCTGGGACGCCATCACCGCGATGCTCGGCGAGGGCGGCGAGCGGCAAGTGCCGTTGCCCGAACTCTACGAGCGCCTGCGCGGCCCGCCCTTTGGCATCAAGCTCGGCGTGCTGCCGGTGCTGATCATCGCCTACCTGATCGCCCATCAGCGCGATGTGGCGCTCTATCAGGAAGGCGTCTTTTGCGACCAGCTCAGCCTCGAGCACGCCGAACTGCTGTGCCGCCGTCCCGAGCTGTTCGCGCTCGAGCGCTTCGACCTCGGCGGCTTGCGCGGCGAGCTGTTCGATCGCTACATCCACAGCGTTGTCGGGCGCGTGCCGGCGGAGGCCACCCTGCTCGACATCGTGCGTCCGCTGGTCGGTTTCATCAACGCGCTGCCCGAGTACAGCCAGCACTGCGCTGGCCTCTCCGCCACGGCGGGTGCCGTGCGCCGCGCCATCAGCCAAGCCGCCAGCCCCGGTGTCTTGCTGTTCGAGGCGCTGCCTACCGCCTGCGGCACCGCGCCCGAGGTGCTGAACAGCGATGAGCGCGGCGCCATCGAGCCGTTCGTCGACCGTCTGGTTGGCGCGCTGCGCGAACTCAAGCAGGCCTATCCGGCCCTCATGGCCGACTGGCAGGAACAACTCGGGCGCGCGCTGCTCCACGACCCCCCAAGCGAACTTGCGGACCTGCGCCAAGCCCTCGCCGAGCGCTATCGCGGACTCGACGACTTCACCCCGGATCGGCAGGGGCTCGGTGCTTTCATCCGTCGCCTGGCCGATCCCGCCCACAGCAGCGACTCCACCTGGCTCGAATCGGTCGCCACCCTGATCGCCAAGGTGCCGCCGAGCAAATGGCGCGAGGAGACCCGTCGCCAAGCCCTGTTGCGCCTGCGCGAGCGCGCCGAGCAAGCGCGCGACCTGCAGCGCCTGCGCCTCGGCGAGCAGGGCGCCGCCAGCGCCACCGAGGGCGCGCTCTTGCTCAAGCGTGTCGATGCGCAACAGGGCGAGATCAGCCATCTGCTGCACCTGAGCGCTGAGCAACGGCAGCGCGCCATGGAGCAAGCCCGCCAGCTCGCTGCGCACCTTGGCGACATCGGACCGAACGAGCAGCTTGCCGTTATTGCCGCCTTTCTCGAACAACTCGAACCTGACAACGCTCCCGACGACCACCAAGAAGATGAATAGGCATGAAAGTCGGGCACAAGCATCGTTGTGTTTTTATCTCCCAAAATATTCCCTAATTCGCTCGTTGGCCAAATCCCGCAAGCGTTCGCAATCCTGACGCTCTAACCGTTTCCACAACGAGGGCGCGATTCGGACCTGCGACAAATCCCGCGAGTAATCGACAAACCTGCGCTGTGCATACTTCTTGAACGGCATCCCCAGCATCACTTGCTGAATCGAGCTTTCGGTCAACTCCTTGACCCGCGCCATCCGCAGATTGCCTTTCTCGGCCGGCAGACCGCAGTTGAGCCGATCAAGGTAGAAATCCCGAAACGCCAACGTCAGCAGGTGCAGGGAGACCTTGCCTTCCTCATCAACGGTGTCGAGCAGCGCACGCAGAAGCACGGGCTTGTAGCTGGCGCTCATGTCCATGTCTTCGCAGAACTCAAAGAACCGCTCGCGGATGTTGGCCGAGGTGATGGGCTTCAAGCCGAACTGATCAGCGATGGTCTGCTTGCGATCCTTGGCGAAGTAGAAGTAGCGGCGACGGCCCAGGCTGAGGTCATGATCGGGCGTTAGCTCGCCTTGCAGGACTTTGTTGCGCAGGTAGCCTTCCGATGCTGCGAGCTGGCGTTCTAGTTCCGCAACGGGAACCATATCCTTGACGGTGTTTTGCCAGTCGAAGACATCGATTTCCTCGAAGTGCTCGGTCCAGAGGCCGAGGTGAAGGATGAGCGGATCCTGCGGGCCGGTGCGGTCTTCTTCCTCGATGCGGTCTTTGGGAGCGGCGGCAAAGCCACCTGGCCGGTATCGCTGATTGCCGGTGACGCGATGGATATTCCAGCTCTGGTTGTAACGACCGGCGTTATCGACGAAGTCGAAGACCAAGAGGCTATCCTTGCCGGGTGCCTTGCGTGTGCCACGTCCAAGCTGTTGCATGTAGATGATCTTTGACAGGGTTGGCCGCGCCATCATCAAGACCTCGATGTCTGGACAGTCCCAGCCTTCGTTGAGGAGATCGCAGGCGCACAGCATATGCAATTCGCCTTGGGCGAAAGCATCGAGAACCGCATCGCGCTCCTTGTTGGGCATCTGGCCGGAAACGGCGCGTGCGGGGACGCCTTGGGCGCGGTAGCGCTCGGCCAGTGCTTCGCCGTGACGGACATTGACGGCGAAGGTGACGGCTTTGCGTCCGCGCACATGCTCCAGATAAGTCTGCACGATCAGCTCATCGCGCGCCGGGATGGTGATGGCCTGTTCAAGATCCTGGCGGTGGTACTGCACCTCGTTGAAGCGCACGCGGCTGAGGTCGACGTTGGTCTTGACTCGCACGCAGCGGATGGGCACCAGTTCGCCGCACTCGATGGCTTCTTTGAGGCTCAGGCGATGGGCGGTATCGCGAAAGATGTCGAGAATCGATTTGCCGTCCGCACGCTCGGGAGTGGCGGTCAAGCCCAAGGTGAAGACCGGGCGGAAGTAGGCCAGTACCTGCTGGTAGCTGTCAGCGGTAGCGTGGTGGGCTTCATCGATGATCAGATAGCGGAAATGGTTTGGGTCGATCTCGTTCAGGCGGTTGCTGAGCGATTGCACCGTGGCGAGAACGCATTGCGCGTCGGCCTCGAAGCGTCCGCCTTGGATGATACCCGTGGTGGCCTCGGGCCATTGCTCGTTGACGGCACGCTCGGTTTGGCGGATCAGGTTCTTGGTGTGTGCGACATAGAGCACCGGCGCGCCGATGCGTCGGGCGTCTTCGATGGCGGTAAAGGTCTTGCCGGAGCCGGTGGCGTGGCCGAGCAGGGCAATGGTGGTGCCCTCGGCACGGATGAGCGCAAGCCAATCGAGCGCTTCGCTCTGGTGAGTGCGGAGGTTGAAGTCGGCTTTGCAGGCACGTTGTTTAGGCAAAAAATCGTCCATGTCGAGCAGGCCGGGTACCCGCTCCAAGAACAGCGCGAGCTGTTCCTTGACCCGTTCACGGCGTTGGTCCAATTCGTAATCGGTCCAGCGATACACCTGCCAGCCCTGATGGATCAGGCTGTTTTGGCGCAGCAGGTCGTCTTCGTACTTGGTGCGATCGAAGGCTGGTGGCTGATAGTGCGTGGGACCATCGACCTCGAAGGCGATTTTCTTGCTACCGGCACGCAGGGCGAAGTCGATGAATCGAGCGCCGCCGTCGATGTCGAGCACCGGAAACTCGGGCACCAGCAGCTGCGTTTTTTCCAGTCCGAACAGCTCGGCGAAGAGGCTAACGAAGTCGTCCTCGGGTTGGGACGAGGGAAGCGGCGAGGGCGCTGGTGTTTCCTGGGTCATCGGCTAATCCGTTAGATCACGGGGTCTCTAATCGTTCTCAGCAGCAGATTCAGCCAGTGCTCGTGTTCACGACCTGGTCGGCGATCCGCCGTTGTCCAAACATCGACGGGTGCCAGCAAACGGCTTTCGTCCAGCAGGTCTGCCAACAGGTCTTCATCCATGTCCGTAAAGATTCGGTCGTCTCGCGCATGTTCCGCAGTTCCATATTTGAACGAGGCGTAAACGATACCGCCGGAAACCAGAGCGGTGGCAAGCCGTTTCAGCACGCTAGCCAATTCGGCGCGCGGAACGTGCAGCAGGCTCGCGCAGGCCCAGATACCATCAAATTGGGCGCGCCACGGGATATCGTTAAACGCCAAGCAGTAGACGGGCACACCGGCATGCTCGCTTGCCAAGGCGACCAGCGACGGGGACGCATCGAACCCCGTGACCTGATAGCCCAGCGCCCGAAAGGCACGCAGATCGCGCCCGGAGCCGCAGCCGGCGTCAAGGATTGCGCCACCGGCTGGCAGCAGCGGCAAGAAGCGTTGATACAGCGGGATCATGTCGACACCGACGGTTTCGTTGAAGAACGCGCGGGCGTGGCGCTCGTAGTGGGCGACGCTTGCCGTTGTGTCGGATGTTCGCATGTCTATACTCACGGCCTGAAGGATCGACGATCAGACCATCGGCGGAAGCTCGTTGATCGGTCTGCGACTGCGGTTAAGGTCATTCCGCCTGCCTTGAATCCGCTGTGCCGTGCATGTCCTGCTCGGCGATACGCTGACGGGCGAGATGCTTGAGCCAGGTGCCAAGCGCCTTGCCGTCTGTGGCTGCTGCTGCCTTGAAGCGCTCCTTTTCCTCTGAAGAAAGGCGGAAACACACCGGAGGATGGCGTTGGAAGTCAGGAACTTTTTTTGTCATGGGGTATGTACCTTTGCTTTCTATAAGGTACGCTCTTTATGCGTTCCGGTCAGGTGTCCGGCCGCGAGCTGAGGCGCTGAAGCTGCGAGTTGATGTTGCGACAGCAGGCGGTCAAGCGATACGCTCCGACCCTTTTGAACCGTTGCCGGGATGTCCTGATGCTGAACATCCAAACGCTCATCGACGATGCCAAGTGCTTCGAGACGGTGCGCAGGCTGCGCTGGCCAGAGAAGGTGCCGATCGACAAGATGCTGCGCGAGGGGCGCAAATTCGGCCTGTCGCTGATCCTGGCGACTCAGACCACGAACAACTTCAACCAAGAGCAGCGCGATCGGCTGTTCCAGGCTGGGCACAAGCTGTTCTTCAAGCCGGCCGATACCGAGATCGAACGCTTCGCCTCGCTGCTGAGCCAGATCACGCACGATTCCAAGGCGGATTGGTCGCAACGTCTCGCGCGGCTCGAGAAGGGACAATGCTGGTCGCTGGGGCCGGTTGAGACCTCCAGCGGTGCGTTGCAGTTGAAACCGGTGTTAGTCTCGGTGACGGCGTTGGAGGAGCGGGTGTTGGGGTGAGTAACTGCGCTAATCCATGCGCAGCAGCGTCTCAGAGCCAATACCAAGACTGGTGAGCTAAGACGAGCCTGAATATGTTCGATACTGAAGACGCTCTATTGCAGCAGATCCAGCTCGGCGAGGATAATCATCTTGAGCTAAAGGCCGTTCAGTTACGCGACAACCGTGTGACCGGTCCGCATGCCGATGGACTCGCGGATGAGCTTGCTGCATTTGCGAACAGTAGCGGTGGCGTTCTTATATTGGGCTTCGATGAGGCGACGAAACAGCCTCAAGATCTCAGCGTCGATGATCTGGCCCGATTAGAGCATTGGCTGCAAGGCGTGATTGCGGATCGCATTAAGCCGCCGCTTTTGTGTCGCATCGAAAAATGGGGATTGCCAGATGCGACAGGTCGGCTCAGTCCTATTTTGAAGGTCGACATTCCCCGTAGCTTATATGTGCACGAGAGTCCGAATGGGCACTTCCACCGCATCGGTAGTAGCAAGCGTCGCATGTCGACCGACTACATCATTCGGCTCGGCCAGCAGCGCAGTCAGACACGATTGATACGTTTCGATGAGCAGCCCGTTGTACAGGCACTAGTCTCCGCGCTCGATCCAGCCCTGTATGAGCGTTTCCAGACCTTGCGCACGCGCGATGAGCCTGCGGATTTCCTGCGCAAATTGGGTCTGATTGCGATCGATGACCAAGGCGAATGGCACCCATCCGTCAGCGGTATCCTGATGGCCTGTCGAGAGCCGCGCGACTGGATGCCAAATGCCTTCATTCAAGCTGTGGCTTATCATGGAACCTCGCCTGCGGAAATGGACGGGAATCTTCCTTACCAACTGGATGCGCGCGATCTTTCCGGGCCGCTTGACGAGCAGGTGCGAGAAGGTTGCCGATTTGTTGCGCGGAATATGAAAGTTGCAGCGATCAAGACGCTTGGCCGCAGGGATATCCCCCAATACGATTTGGCTGCGGTCTTCGAGGCGCTGGTTAATGCCGTGGCGCATCGTGATTACGCGATTTATGGAGCAAAGATTCGCTTGCGTTTGTATTCGGATCGGCTGGAGCTTTACTCGCCTGGTTCGATTCCGAACACAATGACGGTTGACAGCCTGCTCTATCGGCAGTCAGCTCGCAATGAGACGCTAACCAGCTTGCTCGCAAAGTGTCCGGTGGCAAATGAAATGGACTGGCTTCAGACCGACCGACAAACCTTGATGGATAAGCGGGGTGAAGGTGTCCGCATCATCCTGGAGAATAGCGAGAAACTGTCCGGCCAACGCCCCGTGTTTCGGTTGATCGATGATGACGAGTTGTTGCTCACGATCTTCGCTGCCACTGGTATCGTCGCGGAAGCGGCAGAGATCCGAGAGGTTTAGGTGTCTAAACCGCCTTTGACGGGCAAAACCATCGGTCGTCGGACCTACCTGCATGTTGAGGCGCTGCCGAGCCTGAATGCGCGCACGCAGGCGAAGGCGGCGCAGAGTAGCAGCTTGGATTGGGAGGCGCGGGTCGCAGCGGCGGCGCAGGCGGCAGGGGTCGAGCGCGGTGTTCGCTTCAATGTGGTGCGGCTCGATGCGGAGAGCGGCGAGATCGCGCTGCTGCATTATGCCGAGTTCTTCGATGATCCCTTCCCGGCGCTGCGCGAGAGCTGGCGCTTTGAGCCCGCAACCGGCCGGGTTGGCTATCGCACTTATGAGGACTCACTGAATCCGCCGATCCTGCATCGCAAGGAGCTGTTGCTGCCGGCGGATCATCCGCGCCGAGATGCAGTACGCGGCGCTGACTGCGGCGGCGGAGTCGATCGGCCTGTTCGAGGACAGCACCCGGATTGGCTACCGGCGCCAATGGCTGGAGCGTGTGCATGCGGCGGGCTATCGCATCGAGGATCATGCGCTGTTGCCGCTGGGCAATGTCGAGCGCGAGGGTGCCGAGGGCGAGGACCACCCCGTTGACGGGAATGAGAAAGCCCCCTTGCACGCTGACTGGGAGGTCGCCCGCCACCGCACGGCGATGGTCCGCTACGGCTTCTCGGCGCCGATCCAGAGCCTGGCCCGGCATGGCTTTCTCGATGGTCAGTATCGGCTGTTCGATTACGGCTGCGGGCGTGGCGATGATGTGCGCGGGCTGCTCGAGAATGGCCTGACGGCAGCGGGCTGGGATCCTTACTTCGCGCCCAAGGGTCCGATCGAAGCCGCCGATCTGGTCAATCTCGGCTTCGTGATCAACGTCATCGAGGACTTCGACGAGCGGCTCGAGGCGCTGCAGCGCGCCTGGTCGCTCGCCGAGCGACTGCTGGTGGTCTCGGTGATGCTGGCCAATCAGAACGACCCGCGCGGCGCGCGCTTCCGCGATGGCGTGATGACCCAGCGCCAGACCTTCCAGAAGTACTACACCCAGCAGGAGATCAAGGATTTTCTGACCGATGCGCTCGATGAGGAGCCGATCCCGGTTGCGCCTGGGGTGCTCTATCTGTTTCGCGACAAGGATGCCGAGCAGCGGTTCTTGCTCGAGCGTTATCGTCGACGCCGTCCTCGGTTGCGCGATCCCTCGGCGCGGGCGCCTCGGGCGCCGCGCATCAGTCAGCGTCAGAATCAGCGCGCCGAGCAGTATGCCGCCTATCAGGCTGTGCTCGAGCGGCTCTGGGAGCACTGGCTGAGCCTGGGGCGACGACCCGAGAAGGCGGATCTGGAGGCACCGGACCTGCTGGCGCTGGGCGAAGGCTTCGGCAGTCTCAACAAGGCGTTGCGGTTTTTGGAACGCTATCAGCGCGAGATCCTGGGCGAAGAAGAGACCGCCGCGTTGCTCGCCCGCGCCGAGGCTGAGCGAGTGGCCGACTTGGAGGTCTACCTAGCGCTGCAACAATTCGAGCGCCGACGCCCGTACAAGCAGTTGGAGACCGGGTTGCAGCGCGACATCAAGGCCTTCTTCGGCGATTACTCGGCGGCGCGCACGGCCGGCTTTGCGCGTCTGCTGCAGATTGCCGATGTCGAATCAATCGCGGCGGCTTGTCGCGAGGCGGCGGAGCATGGGCTTGGCTGGCTAGAGCTTGAAGCGGCTAGCGCCGAGATCGCGGCAGCCGGGCGCGCCGCCGACTCACGCAGCCCCCCAGGCGGCTCGCTCACGCTGCACACCAACCTGGTCGAGCAGTTGCCGGCGCTGCTGCGGGTCTACATTGGCGCCGCCGCCGCGCTCTATGGCGATGTCCACAATGCCGATTTGATCAAGATCCACATCGGCTCCGGCAAACTCACGCTGATGCGCTTCGATGATTTCGACGCGCGCGCGCTGCCGCGCATGCTTGAGCGGGTGAAGATCAAGCTGCGCGAGCAGGGTGTCGATGTCTTTGGTTATGGCGCGGTCTTTGAGCCGCCCTATCTTTACCGCAAGTCACGCTTCATCAACGAGGAGCATCCGGGCTATCCAGAACAGGTCACGTTTGATGAGGCGCTCGATCAGCTCGAGGCGCGCGGGCTGATCGATCTCTCCGGCTACGGACCGACAGCGACGGAGCTGGATGCGATCCTGGCGCGGCATCGCTGGGAGATCGATGGGCTCCGGCTGAGGCGTGTGCGGACTCCGCCAGCACTCGACGATCCCTGCGGTCAGTACCTGTGCTTTCGCGATCTGATCGAGTGTGGCGAGACTTACCAGCGGCTGGCGGCCGAGTGCCAAAGCAAAGGCCAAGGCGACGCTGGCATCGACAATCGCCCGCAACAGCCGGAGAGCTACACCGCGCTGCTCGAGCTGGCCGAGCAGGTGTTGGACCCGGTCATCGACTGGTTCGGCATGATCCAGCTCACCTATGGCTTCTGCTCGCCGGCATTGGCGCGGCGGATTCCGGGGCGTATCGATCCCAAGCGCGATCAACATGCAGCGCATGAGCGCAATCGGCTCGGCCATCTCGTCTGTCCGCGCCTTGGCGCGGCGGTGGACTTCATCATCGCCGATGAAGAGATGCGTGAGGTCGCGCACTGGGTCGTCGAGCACACGCCGTTCGACCGGCTCTACTTCTACGGCGCGGACCAGCCGATCCACGTCAGTTATGGCCCGGAGCATTCACGCCAAGTTATCACCATGCGGCCCGGTCCGAGCGGACGGCGGGTGCCACGGACGCTCTCTGCGGAGGCCTTTCTGCGCTCCTTCGTGGAAGGATGATCGGCAACTATTGACCTTCATCAAACGGCGCAGGTCGCCGCCCGGGTAAGCTCGAACGCGGCCCGGCGCGGTTGCGCCGGTCCTCTCGATCGACCATCTTCAATGAGCGGAGGTCAGAACATGCTCATCAAGAAGCGTCTGTTGCTTGCTGTTGGTCTGGCCGGCGTCACTGTCTTCGGCGCTGGCTCCGCGAATGCCTTCTGGGGACCGTTCAACCCCTGGAATTGGGGTGATGGCTGGGGTCCCGGCTGGGGCAATGGTTGGGGCGGCCCCTGGTATGGTCCGGGCTATGGGTATGGCTATCCCGGCTATTGGGGTGGCTATCCGGGCTACTATGGCGGCTATCCCTATGCCTACGGGTCCGTGCCCCACTATGGCTATACCTATCCGGGCTATGGGTATCCGGCACCCACCGCACCGGCTGCAAGCGAATCGTCCAAATAAGCACTGCTGGATAAGCACCACTGGAGTGCCTCGCTCGCCAAGGGGCGGGCGCTCCAGCCTGACCTTCCAGTCTGACCTATGCCGGCCGCTGTCCGGCGTGATCATGCAGCATTCGAGGCGTTCTGGCTGAGCAGGCACTCAGTCGATGGGCTCCGAGAGCGGATCATCGGGCTCGAGCAGATGTTGGAAGTGCTCGACGGTGTCGGCCACGGCGTCGGTCTTGAAACGGGCGATGTGGAACAGCGCTTCACCCTCGGTGATCAGGGGCAGGTTCATGCGGCCGATGACGATGCCGGCGGTCGGGGCGGCGATGGCCTCCTCGCCATTGCCGAAGGGGTCGGCCACGGTTGCCAGGCGCTCGCCCTTCTCGACCCAGGCGCCGAGCGGACGCGCGAAGCGCAGCATGCCGCTGGTGTGCGCGCGGGCCCAGACGCTGGAGCGGGCGATCACCGGCGGGTGCGGCGAGCGCTGGCGGCGGGTCTGATCGCGGATCATGCCGAGGTGGCGCATCACCGCGAGGATGCCGCGCACGCCGGCGCGGATCGAGAGTTCATCGAAGCGCAGCGCCTCGCCGGCCTCGTAGAGCAGCACCGGCACATCGATCGCGGCGGCCGCCGCGCGCAGGGAACCGTCGCGCAGGTCGGCATCGAGGATCACTGGCGCGTCGAACGAGCGCGCCAGATCCGGGATGCCGATGGTTTCGACCCGGGCGCGGATCTGCGGCAGGTTCTCGCGGTGGGCGGCGCCGGTATGCAGATCGATACCGAGATCGCTGTCGGCGACGATTTCGCTCATCAAGGTCGCCGCGAGCCGGCCGGCCAGCGAGCCGCTCTCGGAGCCGGGAAAGCTGCGATTCAGGTCGCGCCGATCGGGCAGATAGCGCGAGTGGCGCACGAAGCCGTAGACATTGACCACCGGCACCGCCAGTAGCGTGCCGCGCAGCGAGCGCAAGACCGTGCTGCTGAGCAGGCGGCGAATGATGGCGATGCCGTTGATCTCGTCGCCGTGGACGGCGGCGGTGACGAACAGACGCGGGCCGGGACGGCGCCCGTGCAGCACATGCACCGGCAACACCACCGGGTTTTGGGTGAACAGGCTCGGCAGCGGCAGGTCCAGACGCCGGCGCTCGCCGGCGCGCACCAGTTGCCCGCCGATCCGCAGCCCGGAGGCCGTGGAGCTAACCTTTGCCACGGGTGCGGGTCTTGCCGGCGACGGCGTCTTTCTCGATGAAATCGATCATCTGACCGGCGATGTCCTTGTTGGTGGCCGTCTCGATGCCTTCGAGCCCAGGCGAGGAGTTGACCTCCATCACCACCGGGCCGTGGTTGGAGCGCAGGATGTCGACGCCGGCGACGTTCAGCCCCATGATCTTGGCCGCGCGCACCGCCGTGGAACGCTCCTCGGGGGTGATGCGAATGAGGTCGGCGCTGCCGCCGCGATGCAGGTTGGAACGAAACTCCCCAGGCTTGGCCTGGCGACGCATGGAGGCGACGACCTTCTCGCCGATGATGAAGCAGCGGATATCGGCGCCCTTGGCCTCGTGGATGTACTCCTGCACCAGGATGTTGGCCTTGAGGCCGAGAAAGGCCTCGATCACGCTCTCGGCGGCTTGGCGCGTCTCGGCCAGCACCACGCCGATGCCCTGCGTGCCCTCGAGGAGCTTGATCACCAGCGGGGCGCCGCCGACCATCTTGATCAGATCCTCGATATCGTCCGGGGTGTGGGCGAAGCCGGTGATCGGCAGGCCGATGCCGCGCCGCGAGAGCAGCTGTAGCGAACGCAGCTTATCGCGCGCGCGGCTGATCGCGACCGACTCGTTCAATGGGTAGACGTTCATCATCTCGAACTGGCGCAGCACGGCGGTGCCGTAGAAGGTCACCGAGGCGCCAATGCGCGGGATCACCGCGTCGAAGCCGGTGAGTGTTTCGCCCCTGTAGTGGATCGAGGGCGCATGCGAGGTGATGTTCATGTAGCAGCGCAGCACGTCGATGACGCGCGCCTCATGGCCGCGCTCACGCGCCGCCTCGGCGAGCCGGCGCGTCGAGTACAGCTTTGGGTTGCGCGACAGGATGGCGATTTTCATCTCAACTCCGTGATTGAAGGTTTAGCGGGTGCGCGTCAGCCATCCGCCGGCTGTCGAGGGCGCTCGCCGCGAGCGGTGTCGATCAACAGTAGCATCACGCCGAGACTGATGGCGCTATCGGCGATGTTAAACGCCGGCCAAGGGTTGAAGAGCCGCAGCGGGATCACCGGCATGTAGATCTGGATGAAGTCGACCACATGACCGAAGACGACGCGATCGATCAGGTTGCCGACCGCGCCGCCGATGATCAGCCCAAGACCGACGGCGAGCAAACGCTCGTTGGCTTGCAGGCGCAACAGCCAGACCACGAGCGCGAGCGTGACCAGCACCGCGAAGCCCGCGAACAGCCAGCGCTGCCAGCCACCGGCATCGGCCAGGAAGCTGAACGCAGCGCCGCTGTTGAACATCAGGGTGAGGTTGATGTTGGGCAGGATTTCGAGGACCTGATAGGGGGTGAGGGCGCTCAACACGAGCCACTTGCTGACCTGATCCAGGAGGATCACGACGACGGGAAGCCAGAGCCAGTGTTTCATCGCTCAGTCGGCAAAGAGTTCGCGGAAGAAGTCTTGCATGCGTTGCCAGGAGCGGGCGTCGGCCTGCGCATCGTATTGCAGATTCTCGATGCCGTAGTCGCCGACATCGGGGTTGGTGAAGCCGTGGCGCACGCCGCCGTAGATGTCCATCTCCCAGTTGGCGCCGGCCTCCTCGAGCTTGTCCTGGAAGTTGGTGACCACCTCGGGCGCGACGAAGCTGTCGGCCTGGCCGTGCAGGATGAGGATCTTGGGCGCGATCTTGCCGGCGCTCTCCTCTGGGGCCGCGGGCATCGAGCCATGGAAGCTGACGATGCCATCGAGTTCAGCGCCGCCGTAGGCCATCTGGAGCACGGTGCCACCACCGAAGCAGTAGCCGATGGCGGCGAGTTGCTCGGTGTCCACCTCATCGACGGCTGTGAGTTGGGCGAGGCCCGCCGCAGCACGCTGGCGCCAGAGTTCGGGATCGACCGTGACCTCCTGCATCCATTCCCGCGCTTGCGCGGGCTGATCGGTGACCTGGTCGTTGCCGTACATGTCCGCGGCGAAGGCGACGTAGCCAAGCTCGGCCAGCATCCGCGCGCGTTTCTTCGCGTAGTCGTTGAGGCCCCACCATTCGTGGATCACCAGGATGCCGGGCCGATCGCCCTCGAGGGCGTCGTCCCAATACAGATAGCCGGTCAGCGGGACGCCTTCGTCCTCGTAGCCGACGGCCTTGGATTGCACCTCGGCGTGGGCGCTGCCCAGCATGAGGGCGGCACTCAGGCCAGCGGCGAGGGCGGTGGTGAGCGGGTTGGTAGGGCGCATTGAGAGTCTCCAGTGATAGATGATGGGCGGGGCAACGATGATGAACGCTAGATAGGACCTGTTTCGGGCCCCGAACGCGCGCATCGGCGGATGGCCGAGGGCACGATGCGACCATAGACGCAACCGAGGCCGCTCGACAAGCACCGAACGCCGCGGCTGACGCGGCGCTGATCTCTGCTCGCCATCCGCTGCCGGATGGTTTGGTTGGTTTTCATTGCCTTGGTGCCGGGGTAGACTCCACGCAAACGCGTCATGGCCTCGAGTGCCTCGCTGCCGTGCGGTGCAGGCCGCGCACCCTGCCTTATCGGCCTGACCGAGGCTCCGATCAGTTCCCCTTCCCCTCGGCCCGAATGCTGTACCGCGATGAACGATACCCAGACCCTGTCCGGCTCCGAGCGTGATATTGCGCTCTTCGCCACCCTGCTCGGTGAGGTGCTGCGCGAGCACAGCCGCAAGCGCGTGTTGGTGGTAGTGGAACGCCTGCGCGAAGGCTTCCTGACGCTACGCGATGACGATGATCCAGAGCTGCGTGCGAAGCTAATGAAGCGCATCAACGGTCTCGACCCGCAGACGCTCTCGGAGGTGATCCGCGCCTATACCATCTACTTCAGCCTGGCGCATCTGGTCGAGGATGTGCATGCCTTCCTGCATCGGCGCTCGCTGGTCAGTGCTGGCGGGCGGCTCTGGCGCGGCTCGTTCGACCACACCCTGCGCCAGTTCCATGCCGATGGCATCGATGCGGCGGGGTTGCAGCAGCTGTTAAATGAACTCGCCTATCTGCCGGTGTTCACCGCGCATCCCACCGAGGCCAAGCGCCGCACCACGCTCGAGACGCATCGGCGCATCTTCCTGCTGACCCTGGATCTACACCGCCACAAGCTCAACGAGGAGGAGCAGCAGGATCGCCTGGGACAGATCCTGAGCGAGATCCAGGTGCTCTGGAAGACCGATGAGGTGCGGGTACACAAGCCGCAGGTGACCGATGAGGTGCGCCAGGGGCTGTACTTCTTCCGCGAGTCGTTGTTCGAGACCTTGCCGCAGGTCTATCGCAACCTCGAGCGCGCGGTGCGGCGCCTGTATGGCATCGAGAGCGGCGTGACGGTGCCAAGCTTCGTCGGCTTCGGCTCCTGGATCGGCGGCGATCGCGACGGTAATCCGTTCGTCAAGCCAGAGACCACCGAGCTGGCGGTGCGCATGCACTGCGAGCTGGTGCTCGAGGAATACAGCGCGCGGGTCCAGCGTCTATCGCGCATCCTCAGTCATTCGAGTCTGCTGGTGCGGCCGTCGACGCCGTTCCTCGATGCGCTGGATGATGACGAGGATTATTGGCTGCACACCATGCGCCAGACCCATCGGCGCTATTTCCACGAACCCTATCGACGCAAGCTGTTCATCGTCCGTCACCGGCTCGAGACCACGCTGAAGCGAGTGCGCGCGCGCATCGATGACGATCAGAGCCCCGAGATCCTGCCGGAAGGCTATGCCCACGAGTGCGAGCTGCTCGAGGATCTCTATCTGATCCGCGACTCGCTGATCAGCCACGGCGATGCCAACGCCGCCGATGGCGAACTCAAGGATCTGATCCGACTGGTCGAGAGTTTCGGCTTCCATCTGGTGCATCTGGATGTGCGCCAAGAGTCGACGCGCCACACCGAGGCGGTGATCGAACTATTCGCGCGCCAAGCCGGCGCGCCCCTCTACGAGGCCTTCAGCGAGGAGCAGAAGCTGGTCGCGCTCGCCGAGGCCATTGGTCATCCGCATCCCTTCCATATCGACAAGGGCACCCTGACCCCGGAGACGCGCGAGACCCTCGAGGTCTTCGAGTCGATGGCGCGGATGCGCGCCGAGATCAGCGAGCAGGTGTTCGGCGCCTATGTGATCTCGATGACCCACTGCGCCAGCCATGTGATGGAGGTGATGCTGCTCGCGCGCCTGGCGGGCCTGGCCGGGCGCACCCCGGAGGGTTGGTTCTGCCATCTGCGCATCTCGCCGCTGTTCGAGACCATCGAAGACCTGGCCCAGATCGAGGCGGTGATGTCGGCGCTGTTCGACAACCCGACCTATGCGGCGCTGCTCGCGGCCTCGGGGAATCTGCAAGAGGTGATGTTGGGCTATTCGGACTCCTGCAAGGACGGCGGCATCCTGGCCTCGGCCTGGAATCTGTACGAGGCGCAGGAGAGGATCATCACCCTCGCCCAATCGCGCGGCGTCAAGTGCCGCCTGTTCCATGGCCGGGGCGGCACCATCGGCCGCGGCGGTGGACCGACCCACGAGGCGATCCTCTCGCAGCCGGAGGACACCGTGCATGGGCAGATCAAGTTCACCGAGCAGGGTGAGGTGCTCTCCTACCGCTACGCCAACCCCGAGACTGCGCTCTACGAGCTGACCATGGGCATCAGCGGCCTGATGAAGGCGAGCCGCTGCGTGATCGACCCGCCGACCAAGCCGCGCAAGGATTTCCTCGGCATCATGGAGGAACTGGCGCGGCTCGGCGAACAGCATTACCGTGCGCTGGTGTGCGACACGCCGGGCTTGTTGGACTATTTCTACGAGGCCACGCCGGTCGATGCGATCGCGCTGCTCAACATCGGCTCGCGGCCCTCGCATCGCAAGAAGGCGGACCGCTCGCTGGGTTCGATTCGCGCCATCCCCTGGGTCTTCGGCTGGGCGCAGGCGCGCCATACGCTGCCGGCCTGGCTGGGTATCGGCAGCGCGATCGAACAGTGGCGCGGGACCGACCTGGAACGCCTCGCCAAATTGCAGCGCATGTATCAGGAGTGGCCGTTCTTTCGCGCCATCCTGAGCAACACCCAGATGTCGCTGTTCAAGGCCGAGATGGGCATCGCCCATGAGTATTCGCAGTTGGTCACCGACCAGGCGCGCGCCGAGCCGCTCTATCGGGCAATCGCCGATGAGTATCAGCGCACCCTGACCCAGGTGCTCAATGTCGCCGGGCTGCATGCGGTGATGGAGGAGACGCCCGAGCTGCAGCTCTCGCTGGCGCGGCGCAACAGCTATCTGGACCCGTTGAACCACATCCAGATCACCCTGCTCGAGCGCTATCGCAACGAGCCGAACGAGGAGGCGCGCAAGGAATGGCTGGACCCGCTGCTGCGCTCGATCAACGCCATTGCGGCGGGGATGCGCAACACCGGTTGACGGTGCGGCCTGGCGACGAGATGCACCATCGATTGCGCTATCAGCCGTACTACTGCGAGGAGAACATCTGGTGGCTCTGCGCCGAGCCGCCGGCGGGCGTGACCATCGCGCAGGTGATCTTCGTCGCCAGCCAAGCCGGGGCTTGCCCGATCGCCGAGCAACGCGCGGGCGGTGCCGAGGGACTCGTCTGGTGGGACTATCATTGCATCGCGCTCGACGAGCAGCGGCGCATCTGGGATCTGGACTCGCGCTTGCCGCTGCCGGTCGCGGCGAGCACCTGGCTCGAGCGCAGTTTCCCACATGCGGCGGCGTTGCCAGCGCTGCTGCAGCCGCGCTTTCGGGTCGTCACCGCCGCGCACTATCTCGCGGACTTTGCCAGTGATCGCCGACACATGCGCGCCGCCGATGGCGGTTGGCTGCAGGCGCCGCCGCCTTGGCCCTGCATCGGCACCGGCAGCACGCTTGCCGACTATCGCGAGCTGAGCAGCCCTGCGGGTCCGGGCCAACCCGAGGGGCCGGGCCAACTGCTCGATCTCGATGCGTTCAGCGCACTCGTCGGCTAAATCCCGGCTCCGCGTCCAGTTCCATGCCCTCTCGGACGCATTCTCGGCGTCGGCCAAGACTGGTACGATTGCTCACGACGCCGCGCTGGTAGCGTGCCTTTGCCGTCCGCTGTCGCTGTTATGTCTGTTCCGAGTCACCCCGCCCAAGGAGTCATGCGATGCCTGAAGTCCTGTACAAGGCCAACCCTTCCGTCTGGCGCTCGCACCCGCTCGGTGCGCTGATCGCGTGGCTGATGATCGCCGGTGGCGCGCTGATCGCGCTGACCGGCACGCTCCCCTTCTTGCTGGAGCCCACGCAGGCGCTTCCACTGCCCGACGGGCTCGAGCCGCGCTGGTTGGGCTACGGCTTGATCGCCATCGGTCTATTCCAGCTCCTGCGGTGGTGGCTGGCGGCCCTGATGGATCAGCTCGAGATCAACGAATACGAGCTGGTCTGGACGCATGGGCTGCTCAGCAAGCAGTACATCGAGATCAACATGAGTTCGGTGCGCACGGTGCGGGTCGAGCAGTCGCTGCTCCAACGCCTGCTGGGCGCCGGTGATCTCAAGGTCTATACCGCTGGCGATGATCCGGAGCTGCGGATTCGCGGACTGCCGCGCCCCCAGGAGATCCGCCAGCACATCAAGGGTCAGGCCTCGGACGACTAATTCCCATCCTGGAACTGCAGGGCGGCGAGGCGCGCATAGAGGCCGTCCTCGGCGAGCAGCGCCTCATGGTGGCCACTGGCGACGATGCGCCCCTGGTCGAGGACCAGGATCCGGTCGGCGTTGCGCACCGTGGCCAAGCGATGGGCGATGACGATGCTGGTGCGCCCCGTCATCAGGTGGTCCAAGGCGTCTTGCACGAGACGCTCGCTTTCGGCATCCAGCGCGCTGGTCGCCTCATCCAGGAGCAGGACTGCTGGGTCGCGCAGGATGGCGCGCGCGATCGCGATGCGCTGACGCTCGCCACCGGAGAGGCGCACCCCGCGCTCGCCGAGGAAGGTCCGATAGCCATCCGGCAGCCGCTGGATGAACTCATGCGCGTGCGCCGCGCGGGCCGCCGCCTCGACCGCCGCGTCATCGACTTCCAGCCCATAACGGATGTTCTCGAGCGCGTCGGCACCAAAGATCACCGGGTCCTGCGGCACGATGACGATCTGGCGCCGGAAAGCCGTGGGTTCGAGTTCGCGCAGATCGATGCCATCGAGGCGCAGCGCGCCTTGCTCTGGGTCGTAGAACCGCAGCAGCAGGTGGAACAGGGTCGACTTGCCCGCGCCAGAGGGGCCGACGAGGGCGATTTGCTCGCCCGGCGCGATTTCGAGATCGAGGCCGGCAATGGCCGGATGCTCGGGGCGGGATGGGTAGGTAAAGGTCACCGCTTGGGCCTCGACGCGGCCTTGCACCGGGGTGGGCAGGCGGCGTGGCGCGGCGGGCGCGGTGATCGAGGGCTCGGTCTCGAGCAGCTCCATCAAGCGCTCGGCGGCGCCGGCGCCACGCAGGAGCTGACCGGCGATGTCTGACAACGAGCCGACATTGCCCGCGACCAGGATCGCATAGAACAGGAACGCTGAAAGCTGGCCCCCGCTGAGACGCCCGGCCAGCACCTCGCGCCCGCCGAACCAGAGCACCAGCCCGATGGCGCCGAAGGTCAGCAAGGTCACCACCGTGCTCAGCAGCGCGCTGTTCACCGAGCGGCGCATCGCCGTGCCGAAGGCCTCCTCGACACGTTCGCCATAGCGCGCCCGGTCCACCGGCTCATGGCAGAAGGCCTGGACCGTGCGGATGCCATGCAGGGTCTCGTCGACATAGGCGCCGACATCGCCGATCCGGTCCTGGCTGAGCCTGGAAAAGCGGCGCACCCGATGGCCGAGGAACCAGGCCGGCACCAGCACAAAGGGCACCCCGAGGATGACCAGCAGCGTCAGCTCTGGACTGGTGATGGCCAGCATCACCAGGCTGCCGATCGCCAGCAGCAGGCTGCGCAGTCCCATGGCGAAGGTGGAACCGACCACGATCTGCAACAGTGCCGTGTCGCTGGTCAGCCGGGAGATGACCTCGCCGGTGCGGGTGGTCTCGAAGAAGCCAACGTTCAGGGCCAGGGCGCGGTTGAAAACAGCGCGGCGTACATCGGCCACCACACGCTCGCCAAGCCAGTTCAGCAGCCAGCTGCGCAGCCCGACGGCGATACTCAAGAGCACCACCACCAGTAAAAAGAACAGCAGCGCCTGATCCAGCGCGGCCGATGAGCCACTGGCGATGCCGGTATCGACCACGTTGCGAATGACCTGGCCAAAGGCCAGGAGTGTGCCGGCGGCGAACAGCAGCGCCGTTAGGGCGAGCAGGAGCCGTCCGAGATAGGGTCTGGTAAAGCCCAGCAGGCGCAGCAGTGGTCCTAAACGGCGGCTGCGTGGCCGATCCAGCGGATCAGCTGAGGGTTTGGAGGATCGCATGAATGGCTCGCGCGTCGCGTGCTAATTGGGTCCGCTGCCCGCATGGCGTTGTCTCGCATCGCCCTCTTGCGCGGGGCCAGCTTCCTCCTAAGGGCAGCTCTCTTAATCGAGCTACCCTGAAAGAGGTCTCCCTAAAGAGCTGCCGTAGGTGAGATCAGCAGGCCAGCGGCGTGCGAATGACGCGCGGGTTTCACGCCAATGGCTTGCGTGGCGGTATTAGGTACGGAGGAGCTCGTAGAGTTTGTCCTTGAGCAGCAAACGCTGCTTCTTGAACTCCTCGATGGTTTCATCCGCAACCGGGGTGCCGAGTTCCTCGAGTTGGCGGACCTTCGCGTCCAGCTCATCATAGGCGTCCATGAGTTCGGCAAAGGCGGCGTTGCTCGCACGCATCTCGTCGATCTTGCCTTCGAGTTCGGGGAACTCATGGAGTACATCGTGCATTTCTCCAAGCATCGGCTTGCGATCCTCCGGAACGGCGGCGCCTCGATGGCGGCGCCGATGTCGTAGTGAACAGTGACTCGTCGGACCGTGGCGCAGCGACGAGCGATGCGCTGAATGGCCCTCGTGAGCATTGTAAACCAGCGGTCATTGACTGCCCTGGGTCGGGGCGGAAAAAACTGATCTGAGTTAGCAAAATGCCCAAATCTTGACCAAGGTTCGATCGGATGGCGATCGGATGGCCTGGCTGGCTTCGGCCCGCCGCAACCTAGTTCGTGTCGGCATTCATCGCGTTGATGACAGCGTCGGTGATGTCGCCCCCGTCATCGAGATAGACGACGCCGGATTGATTGGCCTCGAAGACCGCATCGAGCTTGCGCTGCTTGGCGACACTGATCACGGCGTCACGCGCCGGCTGCAGGATCTTCTGACCTTCCTGTTGCTGCGCGCGCGCGAGCTGTTGCTGGATCTTGGCGAACTCTTCCTCGAATTGTTCGATCCGGGTCTGGATCTCCTGCTCGGTCTTCTCGACCTGAGCCGTGCTCATGAGCGGGCGATCGCGCTCGAGGGTTTGTTGCAGCTGGCGAATCTCGGCCTCCTCTTGCGCGAAGGCCCGCTGCTCGTCGCCGAAGCGTTCCTGCAGGTTGGCCTGCGCGGCCTTGCCGAGATCGCTGTCTTCCAAGACGCGCTGCATGTCGACATAACCGATCTCACTGGCCAGCGTGGGCGTGGCGGCCGCCAAGGCGGTCAAGATCAATAGGGCTCGGATGGAGAAAAGGCGGTTCATGGCGTGCTCCTAAGCAACGGGTGGCCTCCTGTGATCCGGAGGTCTTGGGCGCAGCGCGCGATTGTATACCGTCGACAGCGTGCTGTTCAGTGCAAACAGGCCCCTGGTCGCCCGGAAACGCGAAACATCGACGCGATGGCGCGTCAGCCGGGCGCAGGGGTTACAATCCGCCACCACAGCGTGAGAGGGTGGAACGCATGACAGGCTCCTTACAGGATCAATTGGTGAAGGCCGGGCTGGCGAGCGAACAGCAGCTCAAGCACACCAAGTCCAAGAAACGCAAGCAAAAACGATCGGGCACCGCAGCCCCGGACGAGGCCCAGCGCAAACAGGCGCAGCAGGCCGCGGCCGAGAAGCGGGCGCGTGATCAGGCGCTGAATCGCCAGCGCGACGAGGAGGCCAAACGCAAGGCCGAGCAGATTGCCCTGTGGCAATTGGTGCGCGACAACCGTATCCCGCGCGCGGATGGTGACCGGGCCTACAATTTTACCGACGGTTCGGCGCTCAAGCGGCTCTACGTCAGCGCCGCGCAGCATCGAGACCTGGTCGACGGGCGCTTGGCGATCGTGCGCCATGATGACTTCTACGAGCTGGTGCCGGTTGACATCGCCGAGCGGCTGGAGGCAGCCGAGCCGACGCTGGTATTGGTGCACAACCGTGCCGAGGCCGAGGATGGCGATGATGAATACGCCGACTACAAGGTGCCGGATGATTTGATGTGGTGACCCCATCACGTCCGTCATCCTTGTGCCACCCTTGGCGCTGAGACCCGATGGCGGAAATCGCCGGGAAGCGCCTGGCCCTATTGAACGATGCGTCTCATCGACACCCATTGCCATCTCGATGTCGCCGACTTCGATGCCGATCGCGCCGAGGTGCTGACGGCCGCGCGCGCCGCTGGGGTCGAGGCGATCGTCGTGCCTGGCATCGATGCCGGCGGCTGGGACAGGTTACTCGGACTCTGCGCGGGCGACGAGGGGCTCTATCCAGCGCTCGGCCTCCATCCGGTCTATCTGGAGCGCCATCGCGACGGCGATCTGGCCGCGCTCGAGCGCAGACTCGAGACCGACACACCGGTCGCGGTCGGCGAGATCGGGCTCGATTTCCATGCCAAGGATGCCGATCGCGAGCGTCAGCTCGACCTCTGCCGCGCCCAGCTTGCTCTGGCCCGTGATGCCCGCCTGCCCGTGCTCTTGCATGTGCGCAAGGCGCATGAGGAGATGTTGCGCCTGCTCACCGAGACGCCGGTGATCGGCGGCAGCGCCCATGCCTTCAACGGCAGCCTGCAGCAGGCGCGCCGCTACATCGAGCACGGCTTTTGCCTCGGCTTCGGCGGCATGTTGACCTTCGAGCGCTCGACCCGGCTGCGCCGCCTGGCCGCCGAGCTGCCATTCGAGGCCATCGTGCTGGAGACCGATGCGCCGGACCTGACCGTTGCCTCGCATCAGTATCAGCGCAACAGCCCCGCTTATCTGCCCGAAGTCTTGAGCGCGCTCGCCGAGGTGCGCCAGGCGGCGCCCGCCGCGCTGGCCGCCCAGACCACGGCGAACGCGCGTCGACTGCTACGCCTCGAGACCGAGGAGGGTCGCGCGGATGACCTCGGCGGCGGGTGATGATCCGCTCTCGGCGCGGACCCGCATCCTGATCGGCGATCAGGGCGTCGAGCGCCTGCGCGCGGCGCGCGTTTTCGTCGCCGGCCTCGGCGGCGTCGGCGCGTTCGCCGCCGAGGCCCTGGCGCGCGCCGGGGTTGGTGAGCTGATCCTGGCCGATGGCGATCGTGTGGCGGCATCGAACCTCAATCGCCAGCTCTGTGCCCTGCACAGTACCCTCGGCCAGCCCAAGGTCGCGGTGATGCGCGAGCGCCTCCTGGAGATCAATCCAGCCTGCCGAGTGACCGCGATCCCGACGTTCCTGACGGCCGAGGAACTGCCGACATGCGTCCGCGAGGGCGGCTTCGATCAGATCATCGATGCGATCGACAGTCTCGGCAGCAAGCTGGCCTTGCTCGGCGCGGCCTTGGATGCGGCGATCCCGATCGTGAGCAGCATGGGCGCCGGCGGTCGGCTCGATCCCACCCGTCTGCGAGTAGGTGATCTGATGGACAGCGGGGGCTGCCCGCTGGCGCGCAAGGTGCGGCAACACCTGCGCCGACGGGGCTACGCGCGGGGCATCACAGCCGTTTGGTCGGACGAGCCACCGCGTCCGCCACTGCCGCCCGAGCCTTGCGCGCGTGGTCGCGCGCGCGCCGTGAACGGCACCATCAGCTATCTGCCCGGCCTGTTCGGCCTCAGTCTCGCCGGCATCGTCATCCAGCGGCTCGCCGAGCCACAGGAGACAGGTCTCGCGGTCTCGCTGACGCGTTGAACGCAGAGGTGGAGCAGCGGTAACGCGGACAGCCGAACCTGTGAACGGTCGCCGGGTGCCTATTCAGGTTCGTTCGTGTCCGCGTCTGCGTCCTGTTCCTGCTCTGACACTGGTGCTGCCTCGAAAAAGGCCTCGAGGTCGATGGGCTCGATCGTCTCCAGTCCTTGCTCGAAGCGGACCTCGAGATCAACCGGTTCGACGGCGAAAAAGGCCTCGAGGTCGATGGGCTGGATCGCGTCCAGCCCCTGCTCGTAAAGCACCTCAACATCGATCGACTCGTCGTCGGGCTCGATCCTGTCCGGTTGCTGCGCTTGTTGCGAGACGACAAATGCCTCGAAGTCGATCGGCTCGATCGCCTCCAGCCCCTGCTCGAAGCGCACTTCGAAGTCGATCGGCTCCTTATCGGAGTCGATATTGTCTTGGACGATTTGCTCGGTGGGATCCTGGATCGGGGCGCGCAAGCCCAATTCTCGTTCGATCGCTTCACCGGCGCGGATCGAGAGTTCGACGCGGCGGTTTTTCGCGCGTTGCTCGGGCGTGTCATTGGGCACCAGCGGTCGGGTGTCGGCATGGCCGAGTACGATGAAGCGACCCGAGTCGAGTTCGGGGTTTTCGAGGAGGACGTTGGTTACGGTCGCAGCACGCATGGCTGAAAGATCCCAGTTACTCTGGAACCGTTGGCTTCTAATCGGGACATTGTCGGTGTGGCCGTCAACGGCGATGTATCCAGGGATGTCGGTGAGTTCAGTGGACAGTATCCCAAGGAGCTGCCTGAATGAGGTGCTGATCTGTGCCGAACCGGACGGAAAACTGCCCTGCTCGTCGATGCGGAGGATGATATCGAGCCCCTCGCGTTCGACGGCGACATTGCCGTCGGGGTCGGCATCTTGAACGGTCTGCACGATCTGTTGCTCGATGGCATCGAGGCGGGTTTCGACGCGGGAGTCGATATCGCCGGCAGCGAGCGTCGGGCGCTCGGGTGTCGTGCGCTGGCGGATCTCGTCGACCGGGATCGGCTGCGGACGCCCTGGCGAGAAATCCTGCAACACGGGACTGGTGCCCATGGGGATGGCATCCGCCGGGATCTCTCGCTGTACGCCGAAGGCTTTTTGGAGTTCACCGGCGAGGCGCTTGAAGCGGATGGCATCGATCTCGGCGAACGAGAGCAGCAAGACGAAGAAGGTCAGCAGAAGCGTCATCAGGTCGGCAAAGGTCACCATCCAGCGTGGTACCTTGCTTCCCTTATGGCCGTCGGTTGACATGGATGTAGGCGTCCTTGTGCTTACGCGGTTCCAGGTGCCTGACCTGCTTCCTGCGCTGCCAGATCCTCCTGACGTTTCTCGCGCTGCTCTTGGGGCAGGTAGGTGAGCAGCACCTGCTCGACAACCCTGGGGTTACGCCCCTGTTGAATCGCCATCAGGGCATCGGTCCAGAGCGCCTGTAAGCGCTCTTGCTGCTGAGTTCTCAGCTCCAGCTTTTCGGCGATGGGGTTGGCGATGATTTGCGCGATCAACACCCCGTACAGGGTCGTCAGAAGAGCAACCGCCATGGCGGGGCCGATCTTGGAGGGGTCGTCCATATTGGCGAGCATGTCGACGAGACCGATCAGGGTGCCGACCATACCCATCGCCGGCGAGACATCGGTGAGCAGGCTGAAGGCGCGAGCACCGGCGCGGTTGCGATCCAGCGTCATCAGGCGCTCCTTGTCGAGCACCTCCTTGAGCATGTCCGGCGAATAGCCATCGGCCAGCATCTGCAAACCACGCGCGAGGAAGGTGGAGCTAGCCTCGTGGTTCTCCAGGGCCAGGAGCCCGCTCTTGCGCGCCATCTTCGAGACCTCGAGCATCTCGTCGATGGTGCTCATCATGTCCGGCAGGGTCGACTTGAAGGCCCGCACCACAGCTTTCGCCGCCAAGCGGACCTCGGCGAAGCTCATCTGCGAGAGCACGATCATTGAGCTGCCGCCGACGACGATGATGAGGCCGATCGGGTTGACAAAGATGATCGGTGACGCGCCGAGCGAGATGGCGATCGCAACCAGGATGATCGCGCCAAGCATGCCGATTATGGTCGCCAGATCCATTGCGAAGCCTCAAGGGTTAGTGTTCGCACTGATGTCGGCTAAGGATTCTAAGCCAGTGTGGAGTAGCGTCATGCCCATGCACTGGCTTGCCGACGGTTACAACGAGGCCGCATGATACGCCATTTGCACATGCCAAACATCGGTTGCGTGAGACCCCGCACCGAGAATGCGTCGGCTGCCGATCGCCGACGCCCTCTTAGCTGACCTTGATCTCGATCTGCTCGCCGGTCTCGGGATCCGAGAGATGCACAGCGCAGGCGATACAGGGGTCGAAGGAATGGATGGTGCGCAGGATCTCGATCGGCTGCTTTGGGTCGTGGAGCTGGGTGTTGTCGGCCAGCGCTGCCTCATAGGCGCCCGGTACGCCGGATGGGTCGCGCGGACCGGCGTTCCAGGTCGAGGGCACCACCGCCTGATAGTTGGCGATCTTTTCGTCTTCGATCACGATCCAATGGCCGAGTGCACCGCGCGGTGCCTCCATAATGCCGGCGCCCTGGGCCTGCTTCGGCCAGCTTGAAGGGTCCCAAAATGCCTCATTGAAGGTCTGGGTGTCGCCGGCGCGGATGTTGCCGATCAAGGCGTCGTACCAGGTCTGCATCGCATCGGCGACGAGCTTCGACTCCAGGGTACGCGCGGCGGTGCGCCCGAGTGTCGAGAACAGTCCCTCGACCGGTAGATCCAGCGTGCTGAGTGAATAGTCCACCAGTTCCTTGGCCTGGGCGTGGGCCGGTGCGCTGCTGTCGGCATAGAGCAGCAGCATGCGCGCAAGCGGTCCGACCTCGACCGAGTGACTGTTCCAGCGCGGTGATTTCAGCCAGGAATAGCCGTCGTCGACGTTGAGCTGCTGGTACGGGGGCTTTGGGCCACCGCGGTCGTCGTAGTCGAACTTGGTCTCGCCTTGGTAGGGATGCAGGCCTGCCTGCTTGCCATCCTTGTAGTCGTACCAGGCGTGGGCGATGAATTCTTGGATCTCGCTCTGGGCATGCAGGTCGACCGGATGGATGGTGCTGAGATCGCGGTTGAGAATGGCGCCGCGCGGGAACAGCAGGTCCGTCATGTCGCTACGGTCGGCGTTTGCACCGCTGTAGGGCAGATCGCCATAGCATAGGAAGTTGCCCAGCCCCTCGCCCTTCTGCGCCCAATCCTTGTAGAACCCGGCAATGGCCAGGGTATCCGGGATGTAGACCTGCTCGACGAAGGCCTGCATGGACTTGATGATGTCCTGTACCTGAGACAGCTTCTTCGAGTTGATCGCCGAGTCCGAGTTCAGATCGATCGGCGAGCCGACGCCGCCGACGATGAAGTTCGGATGCGGGTTTTTGCCGCCGAAGATGGCGTGCAGGCGGGCCACATCGCGCTGCCAGGCCAGCGCCTCCAGATAGTGCGCGACCGCCATCAGATTGGCCTCGGGCGGCAGTTTGTAGGCCGGGTGGCCCCAGTAGCCGTTGGCGAAGATGCCGAGCTGGCCGCCATCGACGAAGGTCTTGACCCGCTTCTGGATGTCGCTGAAATAACCCGGCGAGGACTTGCCCCAACTGCTGGTGCCCAGATCGGCGGCGGTCTTGGCGCTGATCTGCTGCGCGAGCTGCGAGGTCGCGGCCGGGTCGGCGCTGAGTGCCGAGACCACGTCCACCCAGTCCAGCGCGTGCAGATGATAGAAGTGCATCACATGGTCATGGATGAACTGGGCACCGATCATCAGATTGCGGATCAACTGCGCGTTGGGCGGGATCGAGTAGTTCAGTGCGTCCTCGACCGAGCGCACCGAGGCGATGCCGTGCACCAGGGTGCAGACGCCGCAGATGCGCTGCGCATAGGCCCAGGCGTCGCGCGGATCACGCCCGCGCAGGATGATCTCGAGCCCGCGCACCATGGTGCCGGACGAGTAGGCCTTGGCAATGTCCTGGCCGTTCATCTCCGCCTCGATGCGCAGATGACCCTCGATGCGGGTGATGGGGTCGACGACGACGCGCTCGCTCATGATTGTTCAGCCTTCTCTTTCTCGACCAGGTGGTCGGCGATCATCTCGGTCAGTCCGACCACGGGGATGTCCATGTTGAACTCCTCGAGCCCTTCCTCGAGCTGGGTGCGGCAGGTCGCGCACATGGTCACCATGCGTTCGGGCTCGACCTCTTCGATCTGTGCCTTCTTGCGCTTGAACGCGGCCAGCTTCAGCGGCTCGGCACGCTCGTTGGAGCTGACACCGCCGCCGGCGCCGCAGCACCACTGGAGTTCTCCGTGCTCCTGCAGATCGACAAAATCGCCGGCGACCAGATCCATCAGGCTGCGCTGCTGCTGGACCACGCCGCTCTTGCGTGCCAGGTTGCAGGGATCGTGCATCGACAGACGGTCCATCTCCTTGCCTTCGGTCTTGATACGCCCATCGGTGCGCAGCTGATCCAAGACCTCGATGATGTGGTAGACCTTGAATGGATAGGCGCGCTTGATCGCATTCGGCCCTTCCCAACGGATGGCCGTGTAGGCATGGCCGCACTCGGGGCTGATCACGTTCTTGACCTGGAGCTCTTCGGCGGCATCGACGACACGCTGGACAAGGGTCGCGGCGATATCCTTGGAACCGATCTGGATACCGGCGTTGGTGGCTTCGAAACAGGTCTTACTCAGGGTCCAGCTGACATCCGCGTGGTCGAAGATCTTAGTGATGGCTTCCAGATACTCGGGGAAGTTGATGATCTCCATCGATGAGAGCAGCACCAGAAAGTCCGCGCCCTGTTTGTCGATCGGAACCTCGAGTCCGGTAGCGGTCTCGACGTGTTTGATCTGCACCTCGAGCGTCTTCCATTGCAGGCCCATCGGACTGCCGGTATTCACCGCGCGCACCGAGGCGGCGAGGAGTCCCTCGGGTGAATGACCGGAAGCGACCATGCCTTCACGTGCCTTGCGGATCATATAGTGGATATCGTTGCCTACCGGGCACACCATCGAACAGCGTCCGCACATGGTGCAGGAGTCGTAGAGTAGGGGCTCCCACTCCTCGAGCATCTCGTCGGTGATCAGGGGCTTGGACTCGCGCCCGAGCTTGGCGTCAATACGATCCTTGATGAGCTTCTTCAGCTTGCCCCAGACGGTGTACTCCTGTTCCCAGAGCAGCCGCATCGGCTCGAGCTTATGGATCGGGGTGTACTTCGGATCACCGGTCTCGACGAAGAACGGGCAAGCCTGGGCGCAGAGGCCGCAATGCACACAGCTCGAGAAGAAGGACGCGACCGGCGCATCAATCTCCTCGCGCCAAGCATTGAGCCCGCGCTCGAGGGAAAAGTGGTTGGCACCCTGGGTCATGACTGAATCCCCTTGCGGCCGAAGATGGCGCCGTTGTAATAGCGCGCGACGAAGGCGGTGAAGATATGCGAGAGCTTGGTGAAGGGCAGTACGATGAGGAAGACCTCAGCACTCAGGATATGCAGCCCTAGCGCCAGCGGATACGGGTTGATCAATCGGTGATAGGCCAAGTAACCGGTTAGGACCGGCAGAAAGGTCACCAGCCAGATCAGATAATCCTCACGCGTGCTCAGGAAGCGCTTCACGGGCTGCCTGAAGCGGTGGATCAGCACTGCCACCAGGCCGAGCAAGGTGATCGCGGTGACCGCGTCGACGACGGGGTTCGGCAGCCCTGGCCAGCCGATGCCAATGGTACTTTGGATCAGCTCGATATGCGGGATGAACAGCAGCAGCACGACGACGAAGCCGACATGCCAGAGGGTGCCGACGAGAACATCGAAGGTGGAGCGCTTGAAGGTGCCCGGGTCGGGGTTGAAGCGGCGGTAGATGGTCTTGAGCCCGGGGATGATCTCATTGCCGCGGGCGGCGGCGTAATTATGGGCGCGTCCGAGCGCGAGGATCTCGAACAGTCGGACCAGGATGCCGAGCGCGAAGATAGCGACAGCAATGCTGAACATCGGGCCCTTGATAAAGAGTAGGAAGTCCATCGAGGTCATCACAGCGTCTCCTCTAATTGATCGGCGGTGACCTTGTCATGGTGCTTAACGGCGTGCTTATTCTGCTGGCGACTCATCAAGCCCGCGCCAACGCCGACCGCGGCGCCCACGGCGCCGGCGGTGACAAGCACATCGCCCGGGCTCCCGGTGGGCACGGACAACGGCTTGTAGAAGCCGCCGGCATCCCAGAACTCGGGCTCGGAACAACCAAGGCAGGGATAACCGGCTTCGATTGGCCAGCTCGTGCCGCCGTTCCATTTCATGGTCGCGCAGGCGTTGTAGGTCATCGGCCCCTTGCAGCCGAGCCGATACAGGCACCAACCGGCCTTGGCGCCCTCATCGTCGAAGGCCTCGGCGAATTTACCCTTGTCGTAGAACGGGCGGCGATAGCAGCGGTCATGGATCGATTGGCCGAAGAAGGCACGCGGGCGCCCATATTCGTCGAGTTCGGGGAGGGTGCCGAAGGTGAGGAACTGGGCGAGCACACCGGTGAGCACCATGGGGACTGGTGGGCAGCCAGAGACGTTGATCACCGGCTTGTCCTTGACTAGGTCTTGCACCGAAACCGCGCCGGTTGGGTTCGGGTCGGCCTTGGGTAGGCCACCGAAGGTGGCGCAGGTGCCGACCGCGACCACCGCAGCGGCACCTTCGATGGTGTCCATCAGCATCTCGTAGTTGCTGATGCCGGCGATAGTCGAATAGCCGGGGTTGGCATTGGGGCCAGGCAGCGAGCCATCGACGACGACCAGATACTCGCCGGCGTTCAGCTCCATCGCCTGCTCGCGCGCATGCTCGGCGGCGTCGCCAGCCGCGGCCTGTAGCGTATGGTGATAATCGAGGGAGATGACATCGAAAATCAGGTTCTCGAGGGTCGGCGAGGAACTGCGGGTGAGGGATTCGGTGCAGCCGGTGCATTCCTGAAACGAGAGCCAGATCACCGAGGGCCGGCGCGCCTGCTCGAGTGCCTGAGCAATCGCGGGAGCCATGCTTGGGGGTAAGGCCATCATCGACGCCGTCGCGGCGCAGAATTTGAGGAATCCACGGCGTGACACCCCGTGCTGGCGCAGGCTCTCGCCCAAGGTCTTCGATGAGGCCATCGTTTCTCCTGCCATTGCTGGAAGATTGGCTATCAGGGGCGGGGCTCACCCGCCGGATCGGCCGTGGTTGCCGCCGCAAGCGCTGCATCCAACGCGGCCAATGAATCGGTGATGTCGGCACGCTGAGTGCGCAGCATCTGAGGAACCTCGTCGACCTCAATCTGCAACGCGATGCGCTCGCCTTCCACATTGGCGTAATCGAGGACCCAAACACCGGGGAAGCGGGTTTCCCAGACGCGAGTTGGTCCTAGCGCATCAACGCTGGCCTCAACCTCGCCCTGCCCAAGCAATGCCATCAGACGATCCTCGTCGCCGGGGCCAAATGGCATTGCAGCGAGGTCGATGCGGGTCGGCTCGCCTTGCTCGGCAAAGCGCTCGAGCGCATGGCGGATCTCGTTCAGAATCGGCAGCGCATTGCCAAAATGCTGGGGCTCGGCTTCGGGCTGCGCGATGTGAATGGGTATGTCGGCGAGCTCCGCCATCAGCTAACCTCCATCGATTGTCACTTATGTTAGACATTGCTTATCCGGTCGTGTTTGACCTAAAGCACGGTTTGCCGCCAGCGTTGCAGTAAGGCCTGGATCTGGTCAATCACCTCGGGTACCGCCGCCGCAACCGGGGGCGTGAGCTGCTCGCCCCAGTCGACCTGCTGGGGCTCGATGCCGATCAAGGCGCGTTGGGCCGGGAGAGTGTCGGTCAGACGGGCGATATCGAACAGGTCCGCGAGGCTGACTTCATGGACACTTTTGGCGTGCTTGCTCAGCTGCTGATCCATGGCCTCGCCCTCGAAGAGTCGGACGGTGCCGGGTGGATCGCCCATCGCGGCGGCGTCGACGACGATCAGGCGCGCGGCATCGCCGATCGGCCCGGCGAGGGTGAAGCTCAGGGTGCCGCCATCGTAGAGTTTGAGGTCGGGGTCGATCTCGGCGGTTTGCTCGAGGGTACGCAACACGGCGGCACCAACCGCCTCGTCGGTGAGCAAAACGTTGCCGAGACCAAGGATCAGGGTGCCTGTGCCGGACATGGCAGTGCCTCTGGTGAGTGAGTCAACAATCCCCGATGGCAAAGGGCAGCGGGGGGCATGAACGGGCTCATCGGCATACGGATTGATGTCAGCCGCTTGCGATGGGGCAAGCCCGCAGCTTAGCCTTGAGCATGTGCCATATCATGACGGAGACGCGCACCATGTGCATGGGCATCCCAATGCAGATACGCGAGATCAACGGCTTCGGCGCACGCTGCGAGGCCAAGGGGGTCGAGCGCAACGTGAGCTTGTTGATGCTCGACCTGGCCGAGTTGGCGGTCGGGGATTTCGTCGTTGTCCACCTAGGCCACGCGATCGAGCGGATTTCCGCCGAGCGTGCGGCTGATGCGTGGTCGGTCTATGACGAGATCCTGGCCGCTGAGGCGCATCCGCCTGGCGCGCCGGGCTGAGCACGGACGCGAACGCTCGGCCCCCGTTCACTGCCGCGCTTTTGTGCCTCGGCCGCTGGTGATCAGCCGACGCTGTCCACGAAGTCGTCGGCGATCTCGTACTGACGCTTGACCTCATCGAGATGGGCGTCGCTATCACCTTCGACGAGCTCGAAGTTGTTGGCCATGCGCGCGTGCATGGCGGCCTTCCAAGCGCGATTGGTTTTGTTGTCGAGCAGACTGTCCGGGGTCAGCGCGGCAGCAACCGCAGCGGCGACAAAGTGGTCGGCTTGTGCGAGCCAGTCGGTATCCTTGCCGCAGTCAGTATAGGTTTTGGTCGACCAGGCTTTGGCCGCGCGGTAGGCATCTTCAAGCTCCGGTGCCGAGGCGTCCTGATGCAATCCGGTTTCGATCGCGCGCTTGACGCGCTCATCGCGGCTGAGATGAGCGAGGCTTTTTGCGAAGCGTAGTCCGATAACCCGCTGCTGGTCGACGGGGAGCTTCTCCAGCAGGTCACGGAGGTCTTGGTCGTTACTGATGGTCGCCATGATTGGGAGGTCTCCAAATGATCGAGTACCGTCGAGAAGATCGCGGTCAGTCGTGGCTTGCGCCTGGACCGAGCACGTACAGCCTGATCCCGCAACGGGCCCGCGACGGCGCGGGTCACCATCGCCTACTATCTGGTTTCCACCGCTCAAGCCGCATTGATTTGCATCACAGCCCAATGAAGCGAACCGTTTTCTTTGTCTCCGAGAGTACCGGCATCACCGCCGAAACCCTCGGTCAGAGCCTGCTCTCGCAATTCGATAACGTCGATTTCGAACAGGTCTACATGCCTTATATCAATACCGAAGCACGAGCGCAGGCGCTCAAGCAACGGATGCGTGAGGCCGCCGAACGCGATGGCGCCCGCCCGCTAGTGTTCTCGACCATGCTCGATAGCGGGATCGCGGACATTCTCAAGCAGGGCGACTGCTTCCATCTGGAGCTTTTCGAGCAGTTCGTCGAGCCGCTGAGTGAAGAACTCGGCGTCTCGCCCAGCCGCCAATCGGGTCGCAGTCACGCGATCACCAAGCCGAGCATGTACACCAAGCGCATCGAGGCGATCAATTTCGCCATGGCCAATGACGATGGCATGCGCCCGGATAACTTCCGCCATGCCGATGTGGTCTTGGTCGGTGTCTCGCGCTCGGGCAAGACCCCAACCAGCCTCTATCTGGCCATCCACTATGGGCTGCGCGCGGCCAATCATCCGCTCACCGAGGACGACTTCGAGCGCGAGGCCCTGCCGCCCGAGGTCTGCGCGGTCAAGGACAAGGTGTTCGGTCTGACCATCGAGGCGCGCCGGCTGCATCTGATCCGCGAGGAGCGCCGGCCGGGGAGCGAGTACGCCTCGCTGGCCCGCTGCCGCAACGATATCCGCCTCGCGCACGAGATGCTGGCGCGGCTCGGCGTGCCGGTACTCGATACCACCAGTCAGTCGATCGAGGAGATCTCGGCGCAGGTGCTGCGTGGTCTGCGCAATTCCGGGGGCTGATGATCGGGTCATTGTGATCAGGCTGCCAAGCGTCGATAATGCCGCGCTTTCAGCGGAGTCGCGCTCCGCAGGTCAGGCCGGGTGCTGATGGCGCGCGTCGAGGCAACGCGCTGAGGTCGAGCCCGCGGATGCGCGTCTTCGCATTGAACCCATGAATCGAGAGAGACCGGAAGCGACTGTCATGAAGCTTGGTATACCAACAGAGACGCTCGCCGGCGAACGGCGTGTCGCGACCACCCCCGAGATTGCCAAGAAGCTCATCGCGAAAGGCTTCGAGGTGCTGCTCGAGTCTGGCGCCGGGGTCGCCGCGCACTACCCCGATGCCGCCTACGCCGGGGTCGGCGCGCAACTGGTCGAGCGCGCGGACTGTTTCGCCGCCGACATCGTGCTGAAGGTGCGCCGCCCGAGCGAGGAGGAGGCGCGCGCGGTGCGCTCCGGCAGTGTCTACATCAGCCTGGTCGAGGGCTGTGGCGAGGATCCACTGCTGGCGCGCATGGTCGAGAACGGAGTGCGGGTGCTGGCGATGGAGCGCATGCCGCGCATCTCGCGCGCGCAGTCGATGGATGCGCTCTCGTCGCAGAGCAACATCGCCGGCTATCGCGCGGTGATCGAGGCCGCCGCTCACTACGGCCGCTTCTTGCCGATGATGATGACCTCGGCGGGCTCGGCCAAGCCAGCGCGGCTGGTCGTGCTCGGCGCCGGCGTCGCGGGGCTGCAGGCGATCGCCACCGCGCGCCGGCTCGGCGCCGATGTGCTCGCCTACGATGTGCGCCCGGAGACCAAGGAGCAGATCGCCTCGCTCGGCGCCAAGCCGATCGAGCTGGATCTGGGCGAGAGCGGCGCCGGCGAGGGCGGCTATGCGAAGGAACTCTCGGCCGAGGCCAAGGCGCGGCAGCAACAACTGCTCGCCGATGAGTTGGCCAAGGCGCATCTCATCATCACCACCGCGCTCATCCCCTGTCGGCCCGCGCCGGAGCTGATCACCACCGAGGTGGTGGAGCGCATGCGCACCGGCTCGGTGATCGTCGATCTGGCGGCGGCCAATGGCGGTAACTGCAAGCTCTCCAAACCCGATGAGGTGGTCGAGCACCAGGGGGTGATCATCGTCGGGCACACCAACTATCCGTCGCTGGTGCCGGCCGATGCGAGCGCCTTTTACGCCAAGAATCTGTCCAATCTGCTCGAGATCATGGTCGATCCGTCCGATGCGGGTCCGGTGCTCAAGGATCTGACCGAGGACGAGATCACCGCGGCCATGCTGGTCGAACGCTGAGCGATTGCCTCCCGACGCAGACATCGGCGCCTGAGCGCGAAGCGCGACTCGGCGCACTGCGCGGCGCTCACTCACCACCCAACTGCTGCCACTCACTCATCATACGGAGTCCCCCGGATGCCCGAATCCATCCTCGCGCTCTATGTCTTCGTGCTCGCCTGTTTCATCGGCTACTACGTGGTCTGGGGCGTCACACCCTCGCTGCATACGCCATTGGTGGCCCTGACCAATGCCATCTCCGGCATCGTGCTGGTCGGCGCCTTGCTAGTCACCGGGCTCGAGGAGGCCGGCATCGCGGCCTCCTTCTTCGGCTTTCTCGCGGTACTGCTCGCGAGCATCAATGTCTTCGGCGGTTTTCTGGTAACGCATCGCATGCTGTCGATGTTCAAGAAGAAGAAAAAGGGCTGATCCGCGATGGAACTACCACTCTCCCCAACCACTCAGGCGCTGGCCTATCTGGTCTCGGCGATCCTGTTCATCTTCGCCCTCAAGGGGCTGACCCATCCGGCCACGGCGCGGCGCGGCAACCTGTTCGGCATGCTCGGCATGGCGATCGCGATCGGTGCGACCCTCGCCGGAGCCGCCGTGCAGGGCTATTGGCTGATCGGTTTCGCGGGCATCATCGGCGCGGTGATCGGCATCGTCGTCGCGCTGCGCATCCAGATGACGGCGATGCCGCAGCTGGTCGCCGCGCTGCATAGCTTCGTTGGCATGGCGGCGGTGCTGGTGGCGATCGGCACCTTCATCAATCGCGCTCAGGCCGGCACGCTGAACGCGGTGCTCATGGGCGAACTCTCGGCTGGCATCGTCATCGGCGCCATCACCTTCACCGGCTCAGTGATCGCCTTCGCCAAGCTGCAGGGGCTCATGTCCGGGGCGCCGATCAAGTTCCTGGGCCAGCATGCGCTGAATGCGCTGATCGCCATCACCACCATCGTGCTGGCGGTGCACTTCGCGAGTACCGGCAGCTGGGTCTCGCTGGTGCTGATGACGCTCTTGGCCTTCGCCCTCGGTGGCACCCTGATCATCCCGATCGGCGGCGCCGACATGCCGGTGATCATCTCGATGCTGAACAGCTACTCGGGCTGGGCGGCGGCGGCGACCGGCTTCACCCTGCACAATCATCTGCTGATCATCGTCGGTGCGCTGGTCGGCTTCTCCGGCGCCATCCTCTCGTACATCATGTGTCGGGCGATGAACCGCAGCATCATCAATGTGGTGTTCGGCGGTTTCGGTACCGACAGCAGCAGTAGCGGCAGTGCCGGCGCGGTGGCGGCCGAGAAGGGCGTCAAATCGGCCTCGGTCGAGGACGCGGTGTATTGGATGGAGGATGCCAACCGCGTCATCGTCGTGCCCGGTTACGGCATGGCCGTGGCGCAGGCGCAGCATGCGCTGAAGGAGATGATGGAACTGCTGCAGGCGCGCGATGTGGACGTGACGTTCGCGATCCACCCGGTCGCGGGCCGCATGCCCGGCCACATGAACGTGCTGCTGGCCGAGGCCGATATCCCCTACGATCAGGTCCAGGAGATGGACGAGATCAACCCGGCCTTCCCGAGCACCGATGTGGTGCTGGTGGTCGGCGCCAATGATGTCGTCAACCCAGCCGCGAAGGAAGATCCCACGAGCCCGATCTACGGCATGCCGATCCTCGATGCCGGCAAGGCGCACCAGGTCTACTTCCTCAAGCGCTCCATGCGGCCGGGTTATTCAGGCGTCGATAACCTGCTGTTCTATAAAGACAACACCTCGCTGATCTTTGGCGATGCCAAGGACACCATTGAGGGGATCGTCACCTCGCTCAAGGGCGGCGGGCACTGATCCGACCCTTGGCGGGTTCCTTCGGAAGGCGGCCCCTGCATGGGTGCCGCCTTCCGGGGGTCTGGTTCAACCCTTGAGCTTGTCCTTGAGCAAGGCGTTGACCTGCTGCGGGTTGGCCTTGCCCTGGCTCTGCTTCATCACCTGGCCGACGAAGAAGCCGAACACCTTCTCCTTGCCGGCCCGGTACTGTTCGACCTGCTGCGGGTTGGCGGCGATGATGGCATCGATCATCTGCTCGATGGCGCCGCTGTCGGTGATCTGCTTCAGCCCCTTGGCCTCGATGATCTGATCGGCGTCGCCTTCGCCGGCCCAGATCGCCTCGAACACCTGCTTGGCGATCTTGCCGGAGAGGGTGTCGTCCTGGATGCGCTTGATCAACCCGGCGAGCTGCTCGCTGCTCACCGGACTCTCGCTGATCTCGAGACCGGCCTTGTTCAGTGCCGCCGCGAGTGCGCCGTTCATCCAGTTGGCGGCCAGCTTGGCATCGCCGGTGAGATCGACCACCGACTCATAGTAGCCGGCCGTGGCGCGGCTCGTGGTGAGCAGCGCGGCGTCATAGTCGCTGATGCCGTAAGCGTCTCGGAAGCGTTGTCGCATCGCATCCGGCAGCTCGGGCAGCTCGGCGGTGGCGGCCTCGATGAAGGCCTCGTCGAGCTCGACCGGCAATAGGTCCGGATCGGGGAAGTAGCGGTAGTCGTTGGCCTCCTCCTTGGTGCGCATCGAGCGCGTCTCGTCCTTGTCGGCGTCATAGAGCCGGGTCTCTTGGACCACGTTGCCGCCGTCCTCGAGCAGGTCGATCTGGCGCTCGATCTCGAATTCGATCGCCTTGTGCAGGAAGCGAAACGAGTTGATGTTCTTGATCTCGGCACGGGTGCCGAAGGGCTCACCGGGGCGACGCACCGAGACATTGGCATCGACCCGGAACGAGCCCTCCTGCATATTGCCGTCGCTGATGCCGATCCAACGCACTAGCTGATGGATCTTGCGCGCGTAGGCCACGGCCTCCTCGGCCGAGCGCAGATCGGGCTCGGAGACGATCTCGAGCAGCGGGGTGCCGGCGCGGTTGAGATCGATGCCGGTCAGGTCGCCACCCGCACCGGAGAAGCTCCCGTGCAAGGATTTGCCGGCATCTTCCTCGAGATGCGCGCGAGTCACGCCGATGGTCTTCAGCGCGCCGTCGTCGAGCAGGATCTCGACCTGGCCACGACCGACGATGGGCAACTCGTACTGGCTGATCTGGTAGCCCTTGGGCAGATCGGGGTAGAAATAATTCTTGCGCGCGAACACCGAGCGCGGGGCGATCTCGGCGGCAATGGCACACCCGAACTGCACGGCTCGCTGCACGGCCCCCTGGTTCAGCACCGGCAACACGCCGGGCAGGCCGAGGTCCACCGCGCAGGCCTGCGAGTTCGGCTCAGCGCCAAAGGCCGTCGAGGCGCCGGAGAAGATCTTCGAGTTGGTCGCGAGCTGGGTATGGATCTCCAGCCCGATCACGGGTTCCCATTGCATGCGGATTCGGTTCTCGTTAGTGGATCGCCGCGCGCTCGCCGCTGACTGGCCGGCGGGCGTCGGTTCGCGGATGATGCTGCATTCTAGCCCAACTCGCAGCGTGCCGATCCAGGTTGCTGCCTGACAGCCATCCGTCCAAGGGACTGCGTACCCAACTGGCCTGGCGGTGGAGCAAACCCTCATGCGGGGCGCGGTTGGGTGCAACCCTATCGATACCCCTTGCGGCAGATCAACCTGACCGCACCGTAATGAAACGCGATGTCTGGCTGCAATCGCGCCCGATCGAACGCGGTTGCCATCGCCCGCTGCATCTCGGCCGTTGCATAGCCGTGCGCACGCATGCGCTCGGCGCCGGATTCGAGCAGATCGCGCAGGTATCGAAGCTGATCGGCCCGATTGCGCGTCGTGTCGCTGCTGCTGATGACGGCTCGAGGGGTTTCCACCTGCACCTCGGCACCCAGGCTCTCGGCAATCTGCCTGAGTCGGCCACCAATGTAGGGGTCGCCGCCGCCGAGTTCGGCCTGGAAGCGGTTGAAGGCGTCCCACCAGGCCAGGATCGCCGGTTGCGGTGGGTCGAAACCGAAGCTGTGGTTGTCGACCTCGGTCAGGATCACCGAGCCGGTCGGTTTGACCACACGCAGCAACTCGCGGATCCCGGCTGCGGCATCGTCGAGATGCTCGAGCAGCCAGATGGTGATGCCAATATCGAAGCGATCGTCGGGAAAGGGCAGGGTGCGGGCTTCCCCTTGCACCAGGCTGATGCGCTCGTGCTGCGCGAGCCAGGCATGTGCGGCCCGCAGGTGCCGGGCGCTGAGGTCAAGACCGGTCAGTGCCAACTGCGGTGCATGCTGCTCGATCAAATGCAGCTCTGCGCCCACGGCACAGCCGACCTCGAGTAGGCTTTGAGCGCCACTGAAGTCGAGCCCGTCGAAGACCGGCGTTGAGAGCATCTGCGCTTGCGCGATCAGACGCCGGCGTTCCTCATCACTGAAGCCGTGGATGTAGTGTTCCGCCACTGCTCAGCTCCGCCTCGCCAGTGATGAACGCCGGCTCCAGTGATCGGCGCAGTTGCCAGACAGCCTTTAGCAGGCGTCGCAAAGCTCGATCTTGGCGCTGATCGGTAGGCTGTCATCGCGCGCCCACTCCATCATGGAACCGTCGTAAAGGACGGCCTCCTCGTTGCCGAGTACCGCATAGGCCGCGAACCAGGTCAGGGCGGCGCGGTGACCGCTGTGGCAGAAGTGGACCTGCTCACCGTCGGTGGCGATTCCTCGGGCCTCGAACAGCGCCTTGAGTGCGCCCGGGCTGCGTAACGTGCCCGAGCCGCTGTCGCTGACCCAGTCATGCGGCAGGTGGCGCGAGCCGGGGATGGTGCCAGGTCGTTCGGCGTCGCCGCTGGTGTAGACGCCAACGAATTCACCTTCGCCGCGGGCATCGACTAGGGAAGTCTTCGCAGCGAGTGCGGCTCGGACGGCTTGCGCGTCGGGGACGAGTGCGGACTGGAAATTGGCCTGGTAGTCGGTTGTGGGACGGGTTTCGATGCCCCGCGCGAGCGGTGCGCCAGCGTCGGCATAGGCGACCAGGCCCCCGTCGAGGACGCTCACCTGCTCATGGCCAATCACCTTCAGGGTCCAGAAGACGCGCGCAGAGGCGGCGAGATCACCGGAGCCACGGCCGGTGGCGACGATCACGACATGGTCGTCGTTACCGACGCCGAGATCTCCGACCATCGTCTCGAGCTGCTCGATCGGGGGCAGCATCGAGGTCAGCTCACTCGCGTCGGTGCGTGCCGTTTTACTGTCCTGTTTCGGCGGCTGAGTGCGCCAACGATCGTAAGGGGCGTTCACGGCGCCTGGGATGTGGAAGCGCTGATAGTCTTTTGGCGATTGGATGTCCAGCACGACTAGATCGGATTGGCCCTGGTCATCCTTGAGCCATTGGGCGTCGACGAGGGGCGGTGCGCTGGCGAGCGCTGGCGCGGTCAGGAATGCCAGGATGGCGAGGAGCAGATACTCGAGTGGTCGGTTCATGGGGTCTCGCACGAGCCATAGTCAGTGTGGTGTGAACGGACGATCACTGACACGCAGGTGCGGCCCCTGGTGCTGACCTTCAATCCGGGCTGCGGGGTCTGCGCACTCAGGCGGCGAGGCGAGGCGTCATCCGATGCCAATCGGTGGCCTGCTGCAGCCGATGGGCGATGTTGAGCAGGCGGCCTTCCTGGAACACATTGCCGATCAACTGCAGCCCGACGGGCAGGCCATCGGCCGGTGCGACCGGGATCGACACGCCGGGCAGGCCAGCTAGGTTGGTGGCAATGGTGTAGATGTCGTTCAGGTACATCGCCACCGGGTCGTCGCGTTTGGCGCCGAGCGCGAAGGCGGTGCTCGGCGTGGTCGGCCCCATGATCACATCGACCTGCTCGAAGGCGCGCTTGAAGTCGTCGCTGATCAGATGGCGAAGCTGCTGCGCCTTGAGGTAGTAGGCGTCGTAATAGCCGGCCGAGAGCACATAGGTGCCGATCATGATGCGGCGTTTGACCTCGGCGCCGAAGCCCTCGGCGCGGCTGCGCGTGTAGAGGTCTTCGAGATCTGTCGGCGCCTCGCAGCGATGACCGTAGCGCACCCCGTCGAAGCGGGCGAGGTTCGAGGAGCACTCGGCCGGGGCGACGACGTAGTAGACCGGCACCGACAGCGGCGCGTTGGGCAGGCTGATCTCGTGCACGCTGGCGCCAAGGGCTTCGTACTCCTTGATCGCCGCTTCGATCGAGGCGGCAACGTTCGGGTCGAGTCCCTCGCCGAAGTATTCCTTCGGCAAGCCGATCTTGAGTCCGGCGATGTCGTCCTCGAGCTGAGCGCGATAGTCTGGCACCGGTTCATCGGCGCTGGTCGAGTCGCGCTCGTCGAAGCCGGCCATGGCCTGCAGCACCAACGCCGCATCGGCGGCGCTGCGCGCCAGCACACCGGCCTGATCCAGGCTGGAGGCGAAGGCGATCATGCCCCAACGCGAGCAGCGGCCATAGGTCGGCTTGATGCCGGTGATGCCGCAGAAAGCCGCCGGCTGGCGGATCGAGCCGCCGGTGTCGGTGCCGGTGGCCGCCGCGCAGAGTCCGGCCGCGACCGCCGCCGCCGAGCCGCCCGAAGAGCCGCCCGGAACGCGCTCGAGCCGCCACGGGTTGTGGACCGGGCCGTAATAGCTGGTCTCGTTCGATGAGCCCATCGCGAACTCATCCATATTGGTCTTGCCCAGCATCGCCACGCCGGCGGCTTGCAGGCGCTCGACCACGGTGGCGTCATAGGGCGCGACGAAGGTGTCGAGCATGCGTGAACCGCAGCTGGTCTTGATGCCGTTGGTGCAGAAGATGTCCTTGTGCGCGATCGGGATGCCGGTGAGCGGCCCCGCCGTGCCAGCGGCGAGCTGCTGATCGGCGCGCTCGGCCGCGGCCAGCGCCTGTTCGTCGGTCACCGTGATATAAGCGTTAAGGTGCTCGTCGAGCTGCTGGATACGCGCCAGATAGTGCGCGGTCAGTTCGCGCGCCGAGAACGCGCGAGCGCGCAGCGCGGCGGCAAGGGCGGTGATCGATTGCTCGTGCATGGCGTTCACTCGACCACCCTCGGGACTAGGTAGAGACCATCCTCGGTCTGTGGCGCGATCTGCTGAAAGTGCTCGCGCTCGTTGGTCTCGGTGACGCGATCAGGGCGTAGCCGTTGCGCCATGTGCAGCGGGTGGGCCATGGGTTCGACCCCGGTGGTGTCGACGCAGCGCATCTGTTCAACGAGGTCGAGGATGTTGCTGAGTTCGGCGCTGAAGTGATCGCGTTCGTCACGCTTCACGTCGAGCCGGGCAAGGTGCGCGATCTTGGCGACGTCGCGGGTGTCGAGGGCCATCATATCGGTGCTTCGCAAACTGGGTTGAAGAGGTGTCGTACAGGGGTTGGATCAGCGCGATCGAACCGACCGGCCCGACCCTGTTTCTCCCGTCAAATTACCACAAGCAATCCTCGGCGCGCAGGCAAGGGGCGGTACGCTGGCCGATGATCCGCTTGCTCGGAGATGGCCACGTTGCTAAATTAGCCGAGATAATTCTCGTGGAAATCCCGTCAAGAACAAGCCTTGTTCCCGCTCGATCGCGTTGACCGGCTAGAGTTCGCCTACACACGGCTGTGCATCCGCCGCTCCCTGAAGGCCTGTGCTCGATGCGATCTTCTCGGCGCCGATTCCGCTGGGACTTCACTCGATCAACCCCTTACCAAAGACTTGGTGCCACCTAATCTTGCGCCGCACCAGGTTCCCGTGCCGCTGACCGGCGCGCTGCGCATGTACACGCTGGAGTGAGCTATTCATGTTCCTGAGACGCATCCGAGGGCTGTTTTCGAACGATCTGTCGATCGACCTCGGAACCGCCAACACGCTGATCTATACCCGCGGGCAGGGCATCGTGCTCGACGAGCCTTCGGTGGTGGCGATTCGTCACGAACACGATGGCGGGCGTAAGTCGGTGGCGGCGGTCGGCGAGGAAGCCAAGCTGATGCTCGGGCGCACGCCGCAGAACATCACTGCGATTAGGCCCTTGAAAGACGGCGTGATTGCCGACTTCACGGTGACCGAGAAGATGCTCCAGTACTTTATCCATAAAGTCCACGAGAGCCGGCTGATCCGCCCCAGTCCACGGGTGCTAGTGGGCGTGCCCAGCGGCTCGACCCAGGTCGAGCGCCGGGCGATCAAGGAGTCCGCTGCTGGTGCCGGGGCGCGCGAGGTCTATCTGATCGAGGAGCCGATGGCCGCCGCCATCGGTGCCGGGTTGCCGGTCGATGAGCCACAGGGCTCGATGGTGCTGGATATCGGTGGCGGCACCTCGGAGGTGGCGGTGATCTCGCTGAACGGGATCGTGTTCTCGAACTCGGCGCGGATCGGCGGCGACACCTTTGATGACAGCATCATCAACTATGTGCGCCGCAACTATGGCACCTTCATCGGCGAGGCCACCGCCGAGCGCATCAAGCATCGCATCGGTGCGGCTTTTCCCGGCAATGAGATGCTCGAGATCGAGGTGCGCGGGCGTAACCTCGCTGAAGGGATGCCGCGCAGCTTCACGCTGAATAGCAATGAGATCCTGGAGGCCTTGCAGGAGCCGTTGCATAGTATCGTGAGCGCGGTCAAGAATGCGTTGGAACAGACCCCGCCCGAGCTGGGCGCCGATGTCGCCGAGCGCGGGATCGTGCTCACCGGTGGCGGGGCTCTGCTACGCGATCTCGACCGCTTGATCGCCGAGGAAACAGGGCTGCCGGTGGTGGTGGCTGAAGATCCGCTCACCTGCGTGGCGCGCGGTGGCGGCAAGGCATTGGAAATGATCGACCAACGGGGGCTGGATCTGTTCTCGTCGGAATAAGCGAGACGGAGCGGCCGGGTTGATCGCTTAGGCGACGCGGAGGTTCTTCGTTATCAACGCGTTATTCGATCGTAGGCCACCGCCGCTGCTGCGGCTAATGCTCGCTGTGCTGCTGTCGTTGGGACTGATGTTTGCCGATGCGCGCGATCGACATCTGTCATGGGTGCGATCGACGCTTGCCGTGGTTGCCTATCCGGTCCATTGGTTGGCATCGCAGCCGAGCCAGTTCGCCCGAGCGCTCGACAGTCGCCTCGCGACCGAAGCCGATCTGCGCGAGCGAAACACGCTGCTTGAGCATGAAAATCTGGAGTTGAAGGGGCGCATGCAGCGCTTCCTTGCCTTGCAGGCGGAGAACAGCCGGTTACGGGATCTGCTCGGCTCCTCGTTCAAGGTGGGCGATCGGGTCTTGGTCGCGGAGCTGTTGCAGGTTGAGCTCGATCCCTATCGACAGCAAGTGTTGGTGGACAAGGGCACCTCCTCGGGGGTCTATGTTGGGCAGCCGGTGCTTGATGCGAATGCCGTCATGGGCCAAGTCGTGATTGCGAATCCGCTCACCGCCACCGTGCTATTGATCACGGATGCCGATCATGCCTTGCCAGTGCAGGTCAACCGCAATGGGTTGCGCACCATTGCCACCGGTACCGGTCTAGTCAACCAATTGCGATTGCCACATCTGCCGAAGAATGCCGATGTGCGCGTGGGGGATCTGCTGGTCACATCCGGCATGGGAGGTGTATTTCCCGCCGGTTATCCAGTCGCGCGCATTGTCGAGGTCGCTGATGATCCGAATAGCTCATTCGCTACGGTGAATGCCGAGCCGACAGCGCGCCTGGATCGCAGCCATGAAGTGTTGCTGGTGTGGACGGTCGAGCCAGTCCAGGCCGCGCCCAATACCTCCGCCCAGGCCGCTGATCGCCAGCTGATCTCGATGCCCCCCTTGGATACGCTCGAGCAGCCGGAGGATCGCTCGTGAGCGGTTTCCCGCGCACGGGGGCTTTCGTCGGCCTGACCTTGGTCATTGCACTCACCTTGACCATCATCCCGATACCGTCATGGGCGGATGATTACCGTCCGCAATGGGTGACGCTGATCTTGATCTATTGGTGCATGGTCATGCCCGCTCGGTTCGGTATCTTTACCGGCTTTGCGCTCGGCATCGCGCATGATGTGGTCTCGGGGGCGTTGCTCGGCGAGCATGCCTTGTCGTTGTCCGTGGTGGCGTATCTGGCGGGCGAATTGCACCGGCGCATCCGCGCCTTTCCGCTCTGGCAGCAGGCGGTGGCGGTTTGGCTTTTGCTGCTGGTCGAGCGTTTGCTATCGCTTTGGGTCCTAGGCGCGACCGGTCAGCCCACGCCCACCCTAGTCTATTGGTTGCCAACCTTTGTCGGATTACTGCTCTGGCCCTGGTTGAGCCCCTTGATGGATCGGCTGCGGATGTCCGCAGGCGTGGCCTGATGAACACTGACACCAAGGATTGAGTCGATACGATGCTTGCAGAAGTCTTTGCGGATCGACGTGGTGAAAAACGCCTGTTTCGCACCCGCGCGCTTGTTCTAGCGGTCTTGGTGGTGCTCAGCCTAGCGCTGATCGGGATGCGATTGTTCCAGCTGCAGGTGGTGCGCCATGAGCACTTCACGACGCTCTCCGACGATAATCGCATCAAGATCCAGCCGATGCCGCCGACCCGCGGCCTCATCTATGATCGCGATGGCGTCTTGCTGGCGGATAATTTGCCGTCCTACGCGCTGACCATCGAGCCGGAGAAGGTCGACGATCTCGCCGCGACGATCGCCGAGCTGTCAGCGCTGTTGCCGATCTCGGAGCTGGACCGCGAGCGCTTCCGGCGCCTGTTGCCGCAGCGCCGCCGCTTTGAAGGCGTGCCGATCCGGCTTGATCTCAGTCAAGCCGAGCGGGCCCGCTTCGCCGTGCAAAGCCATCGGTTTCCGGGCGTGGAGATCGCGGCTGAACTCTCACGTTCCTATCCACAGGGCATGCACACGGCGCATGTGGTCGGTTATGTTGGCCGCATCAACGAGCAAGAGCTGGAGCAGATCGATCGCTCCGATTATGCCGGTAGCACGCATATCGGGAAGGTTGGGATCGAGAAGTACCATGAGGCATGGCTGCATGGGCATGTCGGTTATCAACAGGCCGTGGTCAATGCGCGTGGGCGGGTACTGGAGCGACGCGAGGAGAAGACGCCCTTGCCCGGGCGCGATTTGCATCTATTCCTGGATCTTGACCTGCAGCGTGATGCCGCCGCGGCGCTTGGTGATCGGCGTGGCGCGGTGGTCGCGATCGAACCCGAGACCGGCGGCGTGCTGGCGATGGTCAGCTCGCCGAGCTACGATCCGAATCCTTTCGTTGGCGGTATCGGCTTCAAGGCCTATGCGGCGTTGCGCGACGATATTGATCGGCCGCTCTACAATCGTGCCATTCGCGGCCAGTATCCGCCGGGCTCGACTATCAAGCAGTTCATCGCCTTGGCCGGGCTCGCGAGCGGGGTGGCCACCGCGCGCGAAGGCAAATACTGTGGCGGTTATTTTCAACTGCCGGGGCATTCGCATCGCTATCGCTGCTGGCGCAGTGGCGGGCATGGCACGCTGGCGATGGAGGATGCGATCGTGCAGTCCTGCGATGTCTACTTCTATCGCCTCGCCCATGACATGGGGATCGAGCGCATGAAGACGCATCTGGCCGAGTTTGGTTTCGGCGAGCCCACCGGGGCCGATATCGCCGGCGAGCTGGGCGGCTTGTTGCCGTCGCCGGAGTGGAAGCGGCGGGCGCGCAACCAACCCTGGTTTCCGGGCGAGACGCTGATCGTCGGCATCGGTCAGGGCGCCTTTTTGGCCACACCGCTGCAACTGGCAGCGGCCACAGCGGCGGTTGCCAACCGCGGCACCTACATGCAGCCGCGTTTGGTGAGTGCGACCCGGGCTAGCCTGGGAGCGCCCCTCGATCCGACCGAAGCGAAGCGTCGCCTGCTGCCGGATAAGGACCCAGCGCACTGGCAGACCATCGTCGATGCGATGACCAATGTCGTCGAGGGCCGGCGCGGCACCGCGCGCCGGATCCGCAATGACGACTATCGGATCGCTGGCAAGACCGGCACCTCGCAGGTGTTCACCGTGGGCCAGAACGAGACCTATAACGAGGCCGAGGTGGCCGAGCGCATGCGCGATCATGCCCTGTTTGTGGGGTTCGCGCCGATCGACAATCCGCAGATCGCGGTGGCCGTCATCGTCGAAAATGGCGGTCATGGAGGGGCAACGGCCGCTCCCATTGCGCGTGCCGTGATGGATAGCTGGCTGCTCGATCAGCGTGTGGTCCCGTCCACCGAGAACGCTGCCGAGACGACTTCCCAGTAATCGATGGTGGCGCGCAGTGGCACCGCATAAGCTCCGTATCGATCGGGATTCAAGCGGGCTCGACGGTGGTTTGCTGGCGCGGCTGCATCTTGATCTGCCCCTGCTGTTATTGCTGTTGCTGATCTGTGGTTTGGGGTTGGTGGTCCTCTACAGCGCCTCTGGGCAGTCTGCCGAGCAGGTTGATCGACAACTGCTGCGGCTGGGAGTCGCCTTTTTGCTGATGATCGCGATCGCTCAGGTTCCACCGGTGGTGTTGAGTCGGTGGTCTTTGCCGCTGTTCTTGATTGGTCTGTCGCTGTTACTGGCGGTGCTACTGATGGGCGAGCAGAGCAAGGGGGCGCAGCGCTGGCTGGACCTGGGCGTGGTCCGGTTTCAGCCCTCCGAAATCCTGAAACTGGCCTTGCCGATGATGTTGGCCTGGTATCTGTCGATGCGTCCAACGCCACCGCGCCTGCTCGATATCGCGGTCGTTGGCCTGTTGATCGCGGCGCCAGTGCTGTTGATCGCCAAGCAGCCGGATCTTGGTACCGCCGTGTTGGTCGCCAGCGCTGGTGTGACGACGCTCTTCCTCTCCGGCTTGCGTTGGCGCCTGATCATTGGGCTCTGCGTGCTTGGCGCCGCAGCGACCCCATTGGTTTGGTCGCTGATGCGCGACTATCAACGGCGCCGGGTGCTGACCTTTCTCGACCCAGGCTCCGACCCACTGGGCGCTGGCTATCATATCATTCAGTCGCAGATCGCGATCGGTTCCGGCGGATTGCATGGTAAGGGCTGGCTCGGGGGCACCCAGTCGCAGCTCGAATTCCTGCCGGAGCGCTCCACTGACTTCATCTTTGCTGTGCTCGGCGAGGAGTTGGGTTTATCCGGGGTCGTCCTGTTGATGCTGCTGTACCTGGCGGTGATCCTGCGCGGCCTCAGCATTGCCGCGCAGGCCCCGGATGCCTACAGTCGCCTCTTGGCGGGCTCGGTCACCATCGTCTTCTTTGTCTATCTCTTCGTGAACATGGGAATGGTCACTGGTCTACTGCCGGTAGTGGGGGTGCCGCTGCCACTGATCAGTTATGGCGGCACCTCATTGGTGACACTGATGCTAGGCTTCGGCATCCTGATGTCGATTCAAACGCGGCGGAAATTGCTTCAAAGTGAGTGAGTTCGCGCCTATACTCAAGGTTGAATCGATGAGCAGAGTTGCCCTTGGTATGTCCAATAATCCGCTCTCAGCCACGCGGACAACGGTTGCCGCCACGCGACTGGCCTGGCTCCTTTTGACGCCGCTGCCGATCCAGGCTGCGGCGCCCGCGAACTATGAGCCCGAGCGCGAGGCCTTTATCCACGAGATGGTTGCGCGACATGGCTTTGAGCGCGCCGAGCTGATGACGCTCATGGAAGACGCGCGCTATCAACAAGCGATCGTCGACGCCATGGACCGGCCCTACGAGGGCAAATCATGGGGGGCATACCGGGCGTTGTTCGTGACCCCGGAGCGCATTGCCGGCGGGCGGCGTTTTCTGGCTGAACACGCGCCCTTGCTAAGCCAAGCTGAACGTACCTATGGCGTGCCCGCTGCGGTGATTGTCGCGATCATCGGCATCGAGACCAATTACGGTGCGACCCTGGGCCAACATCGCGTGCTCGATGCGTTGAGCACGCTGGGGTTCGCCTATCCACGGCGCGCCGCCTTCTTTCGCAAAGAACTTGAGGAATTTCTGTTGCTCTCGCGTGAGGAGGCGGTTGATCCAAGCGCGGTGCACGGCTCCTATGCCGGTGCGCTCGGCAAGCCGCAGTTCATCCCCTCGAGCTATCGCGCCTACGCGGTCGATTTCGATGGCGATGGACGGCGCGATCTCTGGGACAGCGATGCCGATGTGATTGGCAGTGTCGGTGCCTACCTCTCCGAGCATGGATGGGTGCCCGGCGAGCCGGTCGCCTCGCCGGCAACGCTGCGAGGACCGCTTGATGATAAGATCGAGGTCGGCGGTAAACGACCGGTAGTTCCAAGCCTTAGCGTTGCCGAAATTCAGGCGGCCGGGGTCGAGCCGGCCGCAGCGCTGGACCCAAGCGCCCAGGCCGCGCTGATCGAACTCGATCGTGAGGGGGCCGAGTACTGGGTGGTCTTGGATAACTTCTATGCGATCACCCGTTACAACCACAGCAATCTGTATGCACTGGCCGCCTATGAACTAAGCCGGGCGATTGCGGGACTGGATCAGTAGCGGTGGCAATGCGGATTCAACCTATGATGATGGATCACCCGTGTCAGAAGCGGAACGGCTATACGTCTGTTGGTGGCATCCTCTTGGTGATGGCGAGGCTTGGCCTTCTCAGTGGGCTGATCATGTTGATGGCAGGCTGTGGAAGCACATCCAAAACGCCCGCAACATCGGCGAGCGAGGTCGCCATGGAGGCCATGCCCAAGGCTGAGCCGAAGTCGCGCTATGGCAATATGGACTCCTACGTGGTGCTGGGTAAGCGCTATTACACCAAGGCTAGCAGCCGCAACCATGTGGAAACAGGACGGGCCTCCTGGTATGGCAAGAAGTTTCATGGCCGCAAGACCTCGAGCGGCGAACGTTACGATATGCACAGGCTGACGGCGGCTCACAAGACGCTGCCATTGCCGACCTATGCGCTGGTCACTAACCTCGAGAATGGACGTCGGGCCGTGGTAAAGGTCAACGACCGCGGGCCTTTCGCGGGCAACCGCATCATTGATCTCTCTTATGCCGCCGCTAGGCGCCTGGGTATGGTCAATGCCGGTACGGCACGCGTCGAGGTACGCTCGATCGATCCGCGCGATCATGGGAAGGATGCGAAGACGCTGCTGCGGTTGGCGTCCGCAAATTCCCAACCCCCCAAAACGCGCCTAGCGCGGGACAGGGTTTATCTCCAGGTTGGCGCCTTCGGCAACCGGGAACATGCGGAGCAACTGAAGCGTCGGCTAGTCTCGACGCTGAATGCCCCGGTGCTGGTGAAAGCGCCGCTCGCGGATGGCGCAGTGGCGCCGCTCTATAAGGTTCAGGTTGGTCCGCTGCGCTCATCCTCCGATGCCGATGCGCTCGGGCGTCGGCTGACGGCCTTGGGTCTCGACACGCCAATGATCGTCACCCCTTGATCCATCGCGTTTGGAGCCGAGAGTCGCAAGCGCCACGCCGTCGGATGCGGGCTGCCGAGGTTCCCGCGAGCAGGTAAACTTCCGCCCATGCGTTACATCATCTCTCTCATCCTGGCCAGCCTGATCGTCGTCACGGTTCGGGCCGAGACCCCTCCGCCGCCGGCGCTTGGTGCCGAAGGCTATCTGCTGCTCGATCATGACAGTGGCGCGGTACTCGCGGCCGCGAATGCCGAAGCACGTCTCGAGCCTGCGAGCCTGACCAAGATCATGACCGCCTATGTGGTCTTTCGCGAGCTGGCTGCTGGCAACATCGCCCTTGATGATCAGGTACTGATCAGCGAGAAGGCCTGGCGCACTGGGGGCTCGAAGATGTTCATCGAGGTCGGTAAGCAGGTGGCGCTCGAGGATTTGCTCAAGGGCATGATCATCCAGTCTGGCAACGATGCCAGCGTGGCCCTAGCCGAGCATATCGCCGGTAGCGAGGCGAGCTTTGCTGGCCTGATGAACCAGCATGCCCAACGGCTCGGGATGACGCAGACGCATTTTACCAATGCCACCGGCTTGCCTGGACCGGAGCACTTCACCACGCCCAAGGATATCGCGTTGGTGACAACGGCGATGATCCGCGAATTCCCCGAGTATTATCGCTGGTATTCGGAGCCGGAATTCACCTGGCAGGGTATCCAGCAGTTCAACCGCAACCGCTTGCTCGACAAGGGGGTTGGTGTGGACGGCGTGAAGACCGGCCACACCCAGGCTGCGGGCTATTGTTTGGTATCCTCCGCAAAGCGCGAGGGTCAGCGGTTGACCTCTGTGGTGATGGGAACCGAGAGCAGCGCGGCCCGCGTCGCCGATAGTCTGGCGCTGTTGAACTACGGGTTCCGCTTCTTCGAGACACATCCCCTCTATTCGGAACGCGAGCCTCTCGAGGTGCTGCGGGTATGGTCGGGTGATCCGTCGACGGTGACGGTGGGGCCGGCCACCGAGGTGGTTGTCACCATCCCGCGCGGTCACTTCGAGGCCCTCTCGGCCCAGCTCGAGCCGAAGGCGATGCTTGAAGCGCCACTCGCTGATGGCGAGCAGGTTGGTGAGATTATCTTGATGTTGGACGATGAGGTCATCAAACGGCAGCCGGCCGTGGCGCTCGATCCGGTCGAGCGTGGAGGCCTGCTGCGTCAGGCGGTGGATTCGGTGCTGAAGCTCTTCTAAATGAATGAGATCTATCTTAACGGTGCCTTCGTCGCGCCGGAACAGGCGATGATCTCAGTGATGGATCGCGGGTTCTTGTTCGGCGACGGTGTCTATGAGGTGATTCCAGCCTACGCTGGGCGCCCGTTGCGAGCGGCGGAGCATCTGCAGCGTCTCGAGAACAGCCTGCGCGGGATCGGTCTGCAAGCGCCACTGTCGCTGCCTGAATGGTCGAACATCTTTGTCCGTTTGCTCGCGGCTGAGCCGAAGATGGATCAGGCACTCTACCTACAGGTGACGCGCGGTGCAGCCCCCACGCGCGATCATCGTTTTCCGGCTCAGCCGGCGCCGACGGTGATGGCGATGGCCAAGCCGATGAAGGCGCGTGATCGGGCTGTCGTCGAGGCTGGGGTCGCCGTGGTGACACGCGACGACATCCGCTGGTTGCGCTGTGATATCAAGTCGACCTCGCTGCTCGCGGCCGTGCTGCTGCGCCAATCGGCGCAAGAGGCGGGTGCCGAGGAGGCCATTTTGGTGCGCGATGGTTTGGCATTGGAGGGCTCGACCAGTAACCTATTCATCGTGCGGGATGGGCAACTGATGACGCCACCCAAGGGGCCCTTGCTGTTGGCCGGGATCACGCGCGACCTGGTGCTGGAACTGGCCAGGGCCGCCAAGATACCGATTCAGGAACGCGACATTGCGGTTGAAGCGTTGCGCCAGGCCGATGAGGTTTGGATCAGTAGCTCGACCCGCGAGGTGATGCCGGTGACCCAACTCGATGACAAGCCCCTCGGCTCAGGGCGTCCCGGCCCGTTGTGGCGGCGTGTCGATGCACTCTATCAAGACTTCAAGGCCGATCTGCGCCGCGCGGCGGCCTGAACGTTGCGAATGGGAGACGTGTATGGCTGATCCGAGCCCGAACCAAGACGAAACTCTGCTGCGCTTCCCGTGCGACTTTCCGATCAAAGCGATGGGGCGAACCGAGGATGGCATCGAAGCCATCCTGCGCGCAATCATCGAGCGTCATGCACCGGAGACGAGCAAGGATGCGTTGCGCTCGCGAGCGAGCCGTAATGGTCGCTGGGTCTCGGTGACGGTGGTTATCGAGGCGCGGAGCAAGGACCAACTGGATGCCATCTACCGCGAGTTGTCCGTGCACGAGCAGATCACCTGTGCCTTCTGAACCCTTGCCATTACCGCTGCGGGTGCGCTGGCTCGGGCAATGTGACTACGCCGCGACCTGGGAGCGGATGCGCAGCTTTACCGATGCCCGTGAGGCAGGCACGGAGGATGAACTCTGGCTGCTGGAGCATCCACCCGTGTTCACGCTCGGCCAAGCCGGTTTACCGGAACACGTCCTGGACCCTGGCCCCATCCCGGTGATCCAATGCGACCGGGGTGGCCAGGTGACCTACCATGGGCCTGGCCAATTGGTTGCCTATCTGCTGTTGGACCTGAAGCGCTCCCGGCTCGGGGTCAAGCAGTTGGTCCATCTGCTTGAGCAGGCGATCATCGAGTTCTTAGCCGAGCAGGCAATCGTCGCACAGCCAAGGGCGGATGCCCCCGGAGTGTACGTGGGGGCGGCGAAGATCGCCTCGGTGGGGTTGCGTGTGCGTCATGGCTGCAGCTATCACGGCATCGCATTGAACATCGATCTCGATCCAGCCCCATTCGCCCGCATCAATCCTTGCGGCTATCCGGGACTCGCGGTGACCCGGCTGTGTGATCATGGTAGCGGCATCGGCGTACAGGCCGCTGGCGAGCAGTTCGCGGCTCACCTGTGCCGGTTGCTGGGCCGTCCTCTTGGCCGCGACAGCGAGGTGGCCGAAGGCACTGCCATTTAAGCCGCTGATCTGGAATCGTGTCGAACGCATTCCGCCAGGGCGGCTTAGACGGATAGGTAGGGCGCGAGCGGGAAAATCTCGCTGATCAGAATCACCGGCTGGCCATCGATGATGATGCGATAGGTGCGAAATAGCGCCTGCTCGCCACTGGCTGACTCGGGTTCGACCCCAACCTCCATGACCTCGCGAAAGCTCTCCAGACCGCTATCGCGGATCAAGACGCCGATGCCAATCTCGCGATTGATCAGCCGCTCTCTGAACGAGGCTGGGATGAGCCTGGAACGAATCACCGAGAAGGCGCGCGCATAGTGCTTGTGGCTGTCACCGCCCCGCAATAGCGCCTCGCGCACCATGACCTGATCGCCGGGGTCGACCTCGATCCAAGGAATCTCGGCTGCCGCCTCAATGAACTCCTGGCGCAGCGTGTCGACGACGACTGGCTCCCAGAAATAAGCTTCCAGTGCCTTGGTCACGGTGCCGTCGGTGACGAGCAACGCGCGCAAGAAGGGCGGCAGGGACTCGATGGGCAGTGGTGCGCCGCCTTGGGTCGCGATGGTGCCATTGCGGACGAATCCCTGGCATCGAAAGGGATTTGGACCGCTGTTGGGTAACGGGCGGCGATAGTAGCGGTCGACCAATTGCGATGCTCTCTTCTAAACAGGATTCAGTGGACTCTGAGACGGCTAAGACAAGAGCACTCGGCGTATGAGCTCACCGAGTGTTCAGGCTGGCGTGATACTGGATGATGAATGCCTGAGTGGCAATAACAAGACGCTGTTTGGTTCTGCTAACATCGACGCACGGGGGTGCGAAAAATGCCCTCGGTCTGTGATATAAATCAGTTGCCCTCCGGCAAACTCAAATATGGAGACCCTCCGATGACTAAGACACTCAAATTCACCTCCCTGTCCGCTGCTGCGCTGCTGAGCGCGTCATTGCTCGGTGGCTGCGCTACCGACCAGGAGGCGCGTGACATGGCTCAGGCCGCGATGGACGCGGCCAACGGTGCTCAGGCCTGCTGCGAGGCCAACGAGGACCGCATCAACCGCATGTATCAAAAGATCATGTCGAAATGATGCCAGCTCCTTGAGCCCTGCCGGCCTCCCACCCAGCGTGGGAAGCCGGTATTGTCCTGCTGGACCCGCCTGACTTCGTCCCAATCGATCACCACGCCCTCAGCATTCGCGATCGATGGCGGAATGATCTCTTCCACAGGACGTGGTGCCGACCCCTCGGCGCGACTCACCTCCAGAAAGAGCTGCTCGCCCAGCCATCCGACCTTGTAGGGCTGATCGACGATGGTCACCTGGGTGCCAACGGCGACCTGACCGAACAGATGCTCGATATCCTCCGGGAACATCCGCGTGCAGCCCGAACTCACCGGCATGCCCACGCCCCAGGGTTTGTTGGTGCCATGGATCAGATAGCTCGGATTGCTCAGGCGCAGGCGATAGTCGCCGAGCGGATTGTCTGGACCCGCCGGCACCACGGCTGGTAGCGTCTTGCCCTGCTTGGCGTATTCGGCGCGGATCGAGGCCGGTGGCGTCCAGGAGGGATTCTCGGTCTTCTCGATGATGCGATAGCTGCCGGTCGGCGTCTCCCAGCCGTCGCGGCCGATGCCGATCGAGAAGGTCTCGATCTCGGTGGCCGAGCGATAGTAATACATCCTGCGCTCGGCGAGGTTGAGCACGATGCCGGTGCGCGGGGCATCGGGCAGGACATGGCGGTCTGGCACCAGCACGGCGGTGCCCGCGCCGGGAAGCCACATGTCGATCTCTGGGTTGGCCTGTTTCATCTCGTCGACGCCGAGGCCATGATGGCGGCCGATATCGAGCAAGGTATGCTCCTTGCGCGCCTTTACATAGAACGGGGTGCCGATGACACTATCGCTGGTGTCGACGAGCCGATAGACCGTCGCCTGAGCGGTAGTGATCGCCAGCAGGCCCAGGCCCACCAGGGCGATGGCGCCGGCGAGCCGATGCCAACGGCGGGGGGAGGCGCGCCCGGATTCGGGTCGGGCGTCTCTCGAGCGAACGGTCATCATCGTCATTGGCGAGGCTCCGCAGTTGCTGGCCTGGGCCAGAACGTCTTCAATTCAGGTCGATGGTGGTGCATGAGTCAGTCCAGTCAACATTCCCGCAACCAGAAACAGGGTCAGGCACCGATGGCACTCGCGCATGTGCGCAACATCGGTATCGCCGCGCATGTCGACGCGGGTAAGACCACCCTGACCGAGCGTATCCTTTACTACACCGGCGCCTCGCACAAGATCGGCGAGGTCCACGACGGCACCGCGCACATGGACTGGATGGCCGAGGAACAGGATCACGGCATCACCATCACCGCGGCGGTGACCAAGGCGCCTTGGCGCGAGCATCTGCTGCAGCTCGTCGACACCCCCGGCCATGTGGATTTTACCATCGAGGTCGAGCGCTCGATGCGCGTGCTCGATGGGGTTGTTCTGGTGCTCGACGGCGTGCGCGGCGTCGAGCCGCAGACCGAGACGGTCTGGCGCCAACGCTGCCGCTTCGGGCTGCCCGTGCTCTTCTTCGTCAACAAGATCGACCGGCCCGGGGCCGATTTTCGTCGCGTGCTCGGTGCGATCCGCGAGCGGCTTGGGGTCGAGCCGGTGGCGATGACGGTGCCGCTCGCCGATCAGCAGGCCTGTATCGATCTGCTGCACCGGCGCCTGCTGCGCTTTGGCGGTGAACAGGGCGAGCAGGTGTCGAGCGAACCCTGCCCGGACGCGCTTTGGGAGCCGGTCGCCGACCTTCGCGAGGCGCTGTTGCTCGCCGCCGCCGACGCCGATGAGACCCTCGCCGATCTGGTGCTCGAGGGCGGCGAGCCCGAGCCGGACGTCCTGCTCGCCGCCCTGCGACGTGGCACCCTCGCCGGGCGCCTGTTCCCCTGCTTCGGCGGCAGCGCCTTGCGCAACCTCGGCGTACAACCGGTGATGGATGCGGTGGTGGATCTGTTGCCGGCGCCGCTCGATCGGCCGGCGGCGATCGCGCGGCGGCCCGATGGCGAGCCCGAGACCGTTGCCATCGGCGCGCAGGGCTCGTTGGTGGCGCTGGTGTTCAAGGTACAGCTGTGGGACGGGCGGCGCCATTGCTTCACGCGCGTCTACCGCCATCGGCTGAAAGTCGGTGATAGCGTCGCCTTCCAGAGCGCCGACGGGCGCGTGCGCAAGGAACAGGTCGCGCGCATCTTCGATGTCGATGCCGGGCGCAAGACACGCCTGGATGAGGCGGGACCGGGGCAGATCGTGCTCCTCGCCGGGCTGCGCCATGCCGCTACCGGCGATACCCTCTGCGATCCCGAGCACCTGCTGGCGCTGGAGCGCATCGAGGCGCGTCAGCCGGTGCTGAGCCTGGCCATCGAGCCGGCGGCGGGCACCGATGAGGACAAGTTGCTCGAGGTGCTGGACAAGATCGAGCAGGAGGACCCGACGCTGCGGGTCGAGGAAGACCCCGAAACCGGTCAGCGCCTGTTGCGCGGCATGGGCGAGTTGCATCTGCAGATCGTGCTCGAACGCATCGAGCGCGAATTCGGGCAGCGCGTGCGCAGTGGCCGGCCGGCGGTCGCGGTGCGCGAGACCATCACCCGCGCGGCACGCGCCGAGCAGTTGCACAGCCGCCCGGCGAGCTCCGATGGCAAGCAGCCCGAACTCAGCGCCTGGGCCGCAGTCGAGGTCGCGCCCAGGGAGCGCGGCGCGGGCCACCAGATCCAGTGCCAACCGCAACTGCGCCCGGATGGCGCGGAACTCTCATCAGAGCAGCAGCGGGCGTTGGAGGAGGGTCTGCAGGCCGGGCTGGCCAGCGGTGTGTTGCAGGGCGCGCCGGTGGACGATGTTGCCATCACCCTGGCGGAGGTGGAACTGTTCGGCGCCCAGAGCACGCCGGAGGCGCTGCAGGCCGCGGCCACGCGCGCCCTGGCCAAGGCGCTGGCCGCGGCGGGGCCGGTCGCCTTGCATCCGGTGATGTGCGTCGATGTGGTGGTGCCCGAGGCCAATCTCGGCAGCGTGCTCGGCGACCTGCAGCAGCGCCGTGCCGCGATTCAGGCCACCGAGACGGGACAAGACGCCGACGATTCGGCGAGCATCCGCTGCGAGGTCGCGCTCGAGTACCTGCTCGGCTATACCACCGAACTGCGCAGCCTGACCCAGGGCCGGGGCCAGTACAGCATGCAGTTCGAGCGCTTCGATTGCGTCTGAGCGCGGGCTAAGGGCGCGGGCTGAACAACGCCGCGACGGCTTCTTTCTGCTCGCTGCTCATCGCCTCGATGGTCTCCCGGTAAGCCTGGTACTGCTCGAGCGTCTCGACGCTCGCGGTCTCGGCGCTGGCCTCCGGCGCCGGACTGGCGTTCTCGAAGGTCATGACGAAGGTCACCGGCACGGCGCGGCTGATGCTCTCGAGCCCTGCGATCTCGCGCAACTGCTCGATGCCCTCGCTCAAGCCGAAATTGCTGGCATCGAGGATGACGGGCTCGGTGCTGGCCACCATCAGGGTGTTCGCATCGAGCTTCGCCGCCTGCATCTTGAGCACCAGCGGTTGGCTCTCGCCGTGCAGGCTGAGCGTGCTCTCGGCGACCACCTCGACCATCTCGCCCGGTTGCAGCGCGTCGATCGCGGCCGGATCGACCTTGGCGCTCAGGGTCGCGTCGTTGTAGTTCATCGTTTTGAACAGGATCTCGCGCATGCGCTCGTTGCGAATTGGCACCAGCGTCTCGACGCTGTCGAGCTTGGTGTCGACCACCACCTGGCCCGCATCATCAATGTGTCCGGCGAGTTCGGTGAAGTGGTTGTTTTCGCCGATGTGGCCGGATTTGATCGAGACGTAGCTCAGATGCGAGCGTTCGGGATCGAGCGTCCAATCGGCGGCGAGCGCGGGCCCGAGGCTGGCACTGGCAAGGCTGGTCGCAAGTAGGGCGGTGAGCAGGTGGCGCATGAGTGAACTCCTCTGGTGGATGGTCTCAAGGACGGGTCAAGGCGTGGCGGTCATCGTCGGGGCGATGGGCCGACGATCAACCCCAGTAATGCGACCGACCTGCGCTAATCCCAACCGCGTTCCCGCATCTCGCTCCCGGGGCGCTGTTTTGGCAGGCGCAACCGCACCCTGAGACCGGGCGCGGCGTCTTCCAGGCTGAGACTGGCGCCATGCAGTTGCGCGACCGCCTGCACGAGGCTGAGACCGAGTCCATGCCCGGGGGCAGCACGGCTCGCATCGATGCGAAAGAAGCGCTGCAACACCTTCTCGCGCAGCTCAGGGGGAATGCCGGGGCCATCGTCGCTGACGCTGAGTTCAACGGCCTCGTCGCTGCAATCCGCGCGCAGTCGGATGTGGCCGCCATCCGGAGTGTGCTTGATGGCATTGTCGACCAGATTCGCCAAGGCCTGGAACAGCAGGTCACGGTCGGCGTGCAGCCGGCAGGCGTCGCCATCGTTGCTGCCATCGTTGCTACGGGCGCCACCGTCGGCCCACGCGACCTCGATCGCCTGTCGCGACTCCGTCGCCAGTGGCTCATAGAGTTCGGCGACGTCGTGCAGCAGCGGCAGTGGGTCGAGATCGGCAAAGGCCGCGCGGCGGCTGCCGGCCTCGATGCGGGCGATGCGCAGCAGCGCGTTGAAGGCGCTCAGGAGTTCGTCGGCATCGGCGATCGCGACCTCGACCTCGGCGCTGGCCTCGGCGTTGAGTGCGCTGCCGCGCAGGAGTTCGAGCCGATGGCGCAGCCGCGACAAGGGCGTGCGCAGGTCGTGGGCGATGTTATCCGAGACCTGGCGGATGCTGAGCATCAACGCCTCGATGCGCTCGAGCATCCGGTTCAGGTTCTCGGCCAATTGGTCGAAGTCGTCACCAGTGCCGGCGCTGGGCACACGGCGGCTCAGGTCGCCGCGCATGATCTCGCGGCTGACCTGATTGATGACATCGAGCCGGCGCGCGATGCCGGCGCCCATCAGCCAGCCGCCGAGCAGCGCCAGCCCGACCGTGATGGCCAAGCCCCAGCCGATCGCATCGAGCACCAGGTTTCGGAGCGCGACCAGTTCGCGCACATCGCGGCCGACCAGCAGCCGCAGGTCGCCGCGCAACCGGAACACCTGCGCGCGGGTCTGGTGCTCGACGCGGGCCTTGCCGGGTGTCGCATGCTGGGTACGGAACTGCACCCAGCCATCGACATCGGGCGCGACCGGTGGCCAACTGTCGAGATTGCCGATGATCGGCGTGCCGTTCGGTTGGGTCAGCAGGTAGATCGAGGCGCCTTGCGGATCACGCGCGATGCGCTCGGCGATGAGGGTCGAGAGGCCGGCCAGACCGCGACGCCGATATTGTTCGGCCAGGCCCTCGATCTCGGCGCCGATGGTGGCATCGGTCTGGCGCGCCATATAGCCGGCGGTCGACCAATAGATGAACCCGAGCAGGATCGCGACCGAGACGCCGACCAGCAGCATGTAGAGCAGCGCGAGGCGGAAGGTCGAGCTGGTCAGCGTGAAGCGCGAGGTGTGCTGCCATCGATTCAGCGTGGGTCCCAGGGCCGCGCTGAGCCATCGCCGCTTCAGGGTCACACGCAGCCATCGCCATGCGCGGCGCGCCTTGGCCCGCGAGGACATCAGCCTGGCCGGCCGGGACATCAATCGGCGCGCAGCATGTAGCCGGCACCGCGCACCGTCTGCAGCAGCGGCGGCTCGAAGTCCTTGTCGATCTTGGCCCGCAAGCGGCTGATATGGACATCGATGACATTGGTCTGCGGATCGAAGTGATAATCCCAGACGTGTTCGAGCAGCATGGTGCGGGTGACGACCTGCCCGGCATGGCGCATCAGGTACTCGAGCAGCTTGAATTCGCGCGGTTGCAGCGCGATCGGTTGGCCGGCGCGGTAGACCTCGCGCTTGAGCAGGTCGAGTTCGAGATCGGCGACGCTGAGGCTGGTGACCGGTGCATCGCCAGGCGTTGCGCGTCGCAACAGGGCCTCGATGCGCGCATGCAGCTCGGAGAACGCGAACGGTTTGACCAGGTAATCGTCACCACCGGCGCGCAGCCCCTCGACCCGGTGATCGACCTCGCCGAGCGCGCTGAGCACCAGCACCGGGGTCGGGTTGCCCGAGGCGCGCAGGGTACGGATGATGGCCAGCCCGTCCAATTCCGGCAGCATGCGGTCGATGACCATGGCATCGTAGCGATTGCCAGCGGCCAGAAAGAGGCCATCGCGACCGTTTTCGGCCCGGTCGACGCTCGCCCCGATCTCGCCGAAGGCCTTGGCCAGATAGCTGGCGAGCTGCGCGTCATCCTCGATCACCAGTACACGCATGGCACGATGTCCGCAGGATTCAGCCGAGGGGCACGGCGACGAAGCGCTGCTCGCCCTCTTGCTCCACGCGCAGCAGCACCGAGGGGCGGTTGGCGGCGGCGGCCTGTTTGACCGCATCGACCACCTGGCCGGGCTGGGTGACGCGCTGCTGGCCGACCATCGAGATCAGGCTGCCGGCCTTGATCCCGGCGCTGTGGGCCGGGCTGCCGGGGGCCACCTGGGCGACGAGAACGCCGGTGGCGTCGTTTTCGATCCCGCGTTCGGCGCGCAGCTCCGGTGTCAATGGCGCCAGCGACAGGCCGAGCCGTGGCTCATCGCCCTCGGGTGGCTGGGTCGAGGCGTTGCGTACTTGCTCCTCGCTCGGCATCTGGCCGATGGTGACCGGAATCCTCAGGGTCTCACCGGCGCGCAACACCACCAGCTCGATGGCGGTGCCGGCATCGATGCCGGCGATCAGCTTGGTCAGATCGCGATACTCCTGCATGCGCTCGCCGGCGGCCCGCAGGATGATGTCACCGCTGCTCACCCCTGCCGCCTCGGCCGGGGTGCCGGGGAGGACGTCGGCGACCAGTACCCCGCGGGTTTCGCTCAGGCCAAGGCTGGCGGCGATCTCCTCGGTCACGGGCTGGATCTGGACCCCGAGCCAGCCGCGATCGACGTGACCCTTGGTCTTGAGATCGGCGACGATCTCGGCCGCCGTCTCGGCCGGGATCGCGAAGCCGATGCCGATGTTGCCACCGCTGGGCGAGAAGATGGCGGTGTTGACGCCGATCACGACGCCGCGCGCATCGAACAGCGGGCCGCCTGAGTTGCCGCGATTGATCGGGGCATCGATCTGGATATAGTCGTCATAAGGGCCGGAGTTGATGTCGCGGCCGCGCGCCGAGATGATGCCGGCGTTGACCGAACCGCCGAGCCCGAACGGATTGCCGACCGCGAGCACCCAATCCCCGACGCGGGCGCCACTGCTGTCGCCGAAGGTCACATGCGGCAAGGGCTCGCGGGTGTCGATCTTGAGCAAGGCGAGGTCGGTCTTGGCATCTCGGCCGATCACCATGGCCTCGTACTGCTCGCCGTCATTGAGTGTCACCTCGATGCGAGTGGCGCCGTCGACCACATGGTTGTTGGTGACGATATGCCCTTCGGCATCGATGATGAAGCCAGACCCCTCGCCTTCACGCTGGCGTGGTCCCGGCATCGGCATCTCCTCGAGTCCGCCGAAGCGCTTGAAGAATTCGTACAGAGGCGAGCTTTCGTCGGGCATTTGGCCGCCGGGCAGCGAGAGCGTCTGCTGGGCCTCTTGCGCCACCGTGACATTGACCACGGCGGGCGTGACGCGCTCGACGACGTCGGCGAAGCCAGTCGGCCCGGCCGGCGCGTTCAACGGGTCGGGTACCGATTCGGCCTGGCTGGTCTGGGCCATCGAGAAGACGACTGACAAGAGACAGGCCAGGCCGAGCCTGGCCGCCAAGCCGAGACGCTTGGACGGTGCGCGCTCGCCCTCGAGGCCAAAGGCGATGGCCTGTGGTGCGGGGCGTGGCGCGCGATGGGGGGCGGGG
>NZ_NHSF01000073.1 GCF_016653295.1 Halochromatium salexigens
CCACCTCGACGACATAGCGCGCCAGGTGCCCTTCGGGCAGCCAGTCCTGTAACGACAGGGGCAGCTCTAATGGGCGGTCGCGATCGATCGAGCGGAAGTTGGGCATCGGCGTTTGTCCTGAAGGGGGACGACAGTCTACTAAGTCGGCAAGCGGGCGGCAGCAGTCAAGTCCGACGGGCTGCTAGTCCAGCAGACCACCGCCGAGTAGCTGGACGCTCGCGACAGCGAACATGCGTGTTGCTATCCTGATGTCAACTCATCTCATTCTGCGCGAACGGGTGCCTATGGCCACGCAACTCGACCGCATTACCCTGGATCCTGCCGTCATGGGAGGCAAGCCCTGCATTCGCGGTCTGCGGGTGACGGTGGGTACATTGCTCGGACTCATGGCAACGGGGGTTAGCCGGGAGCGCATCCTTGCCGCCTACCCTTACCTGGAGCCTGAGGATCTGGACGCAGCGCTCGCCGATGCCGCTTGGCAACTGGAGGAACGCGAAGAAGATCTGACGGCAGCTCGTCGAGTCACTACGGCGCTTCTGCGCCGACCTTGAGTCCGGTGCTTTGCTGCTGATCGAGCCCGGACGGAGCCGAGTGCGAGTACTTCCTCTTTGATCTCCGCCCACTATAACGAAGACACCCTGGTCCAGCAGACCACGGCCGACTATCTGCAACAGCAGCTCGGCTGGGAGTCGGTGCTGGCCTACAACCACGAGGACTTTGGGCCGGACAGCCTGCTCGGGCGTTTGTCCGACCATGAGGTGGTGCTCACGCGTCCACTGCGCGCTGCACTGGAGCGGCTGAATCCGGGCTTGCCGGAGCCGGCCTACGAGGACGCGGTGCGGCAGTTAACGACCAGGGTGGCATCGCAAGGCATCGTCGCCGCGAACCGTGATAAGTACGCGCTGATCCGTGATGGCGTGCCCGTGGCCTTCCGCAACGCCAAGGACGAGCGGGTGCGAGATCGGTTGCGCGTCATCGACTTCGACGATCCGGACAACAACGACTTCCTGTGCGTGCGCGAGCTCTGGGTGCAGGGCGATCTGTACCGGCGGCGGGCGGACATCGTCGGCTTCGTCAACGGGCTGCCGCTGTTGTTCGTCGAGTGCAAGGCGCTGCACAAGGATCTGCGCACCGCCTATGAGCAGAACTATTCGGCCTATCAGACCGAGATCCCGCACCTGTTCCATCACAACGCGGTCGTGTTGTTCGGCAACGGCCACCAGGCGAAGATCGGCTCCGTCACCAGCCAGTGGGGCCACTTTCACGACTGGAAGCGCCTGGCGGAGGAGGAGCCGGGTGCGGTGGATATGGAGACGCTGCTGAAGGGCGTCTGCGACCGGGTCAATTTCCTGGACCTGGTGGAGAACTTCATCTTGTTCGACGACGCCTCTGGCGAGACGCGCAAGATCCTAGCCCGCAATCACCAGTTTCTGGGCGTGAACCGGGCGGTGCAGGCGGTGCTGGAGCGCGATGCGCTGGCAAGGCGTCTCGGCGTGTTCTGGCACACCCAGGGCTCTGGCAAGAGCTTTTCGATGGTGATGTTCACCCGCAAGGTGCACCGCAAGCTGGGCGGCAACTTCACCTTCCTGGTGCTAACGGACCGAGACGATCTGGACACTCAGATCTACAAGACCTTCGCCGGCTGCGGGGTGGTGGATCACGACCGCGACCCCTGCCGTGCCGCCAACGGCGGTCACCTCCAACGGCTGCTGGGCCAGCACAAGTCTCACGTCTTTTCGCTGATTCAGAAGTTCCACAAGGACGCGGACACCGCCTATTCCGAGCGCGACGACATCATCGTCATCACGGACGAGGCGCACCGCACGCAATACGGCACGCTGGCGCTCAACCTGCGCAACGCGCTGCCCAATGCCAGCTATATCGGCTTCACCGGCACGCCGCTCTTCAAGGACGACGAGATCACCCGCCGCGTCTTCGGCGATTATGTGTCCACCTATGATTTCCAGCGCGCCGTGGACGACCGAGCCACGGTGCCGCTCTACTACGACGCCCGCGGCGACAAGCTGGGGCTAGCCATCGGCGACCTGAACGAGCGCATCGCGGAGACGCTGGAGGCACTCGAAGCGGACGACATCGACGTCGCCCAACGCCTAGAGCGCGAGCTAAAGCGCGACTATCACATCATCACCGCCGGCAAGCGCTTGGACCAGGTGGCGCGGGATTTCGTCGAGCATTACTCGACCGCCTGGGAGACCGGCAAGGCCATGCTGGTCTGCATCGACAAGGTCACTTGCGTGCGGATGCACAAGCTGATCGAGTTCTATTGGCAAGAGCGCATCAAGGCGCTCGACGCAGCGCTCAAGCCCGGGCGTCGCGAAGCTCGCATTTCGCGGCGAGGAGGTCAGGTCTGGGACGAGCAGGAGGATACCGACCTGGCCCGCCAGATCGCCTGGATGCGCGAGACCCGGACTGCGGTGGTGGTGAGTGAGGAGCAGGGCGAGGTGGCCAAGTTTCAGCAGTGGGACCTGGACATTGTCCCGCACCGCAAGCTCATGAAGGAGGGTATGGAGCTGCCGGCGGCGATGCGCGCGAAGCCCCAGTTCCAGCACATGCAGCGCATGGCGCTGGACGATGCCTTCAAGGAGGCCGAGCACCCGTTTCGCATCGCCATCGTCTGCGCCATGTGGCTGACCGGCTTTGACGTGCCGAGTCTGTCCACGCTCTATTTGGACAAGCCGCTCAAGGCCCACACGCTGATGCAGGCCATCGCCCGCGCCAACCGCGTGCACGAGGGTAAGAACAATGGCCTGATCGTCGACTACTGCGGCATCCTTAAGCATCTGCGGCGGGCGCTCGCAACCTTCGCCGGCACTGGACCTGATGGGGACGACGAGACCGACCCGGCCAAGCCCGACGATGCGTTGTTGGAGGAGCTGACAGAGGCGATCGCGTTGGTGCGCGGCTTTCTTAAAGAGCGTGGGGCAGCCTTGGATGACGTCATCGAGAAGACCGGCTTCGCCCGCAACGCCGCCATCCTCGCCTGCAAGGAGGCCGCCAACGAGAACGATGAGACCCGCAAGCACTTCGAGATCCTGTGTCGGCAGGTGCTCAAGACCTTCAAGGCCTGTATCAACGTCGCTGGCATCAATGCCCATCGGCCCGACCGTGATGCCATCAACGTGGTCTACAAACAGTTGCAGCAGGATCGAGAGCAGGCGGACATTACCGACATCATCCGCGAGCTACATCAGCTGGTGGACGAGGCCATCGAGACCAAGCCAGCGCGCGCGGACGAAGAATCCGCGACCTACGACATCAGCCGGATCGACTTCGAGCGGCTGAAACAGGAGTTTGAGCGCTCCCCTAGAAAGCAGACCACAGTCCAAAACCTGAAGAGCGCCGTCGAGCAACGACTCAAGCGGCTGCTCCAGCAGAACCCTCTTCGCACGGACTTTCAGCAACACTACGAGCAGATCGTCACCGATTACAATCGCGAGAAAGACCGCTTGAGCATCGAGCAGACCTTTGAGGCCCTGCTCAGATTGGTGCAGGAGCTGGATGCGGAAGAGGACCGAGCGGTACGCGAAGGCCTGGACGAGGAGTCGCTGGCGGTGTTCGATCTGTTGAAGAAGCCGGACCTCTCGGCAGGCGAGATCAAGCGCATCAAGGTCGTCGCGGTGGAGCTGCTGGAGACCCTCAAGGCTGAAAAGCTACGCGTCGATCACTGGAAAGACAAAGAGGCGACCCGCGATGCCGTTCGCCAGGCGATCCATGACCACCTGTGGAGCGACGACACCGGCCTGCCGGTGGCGCAGTACAGCGACGAGGATGTGCAGAGTCGGGCGGACGACGTCTACCGCCACGTATTCCGCGCCTACCCGATGGTCCCGTCACCCTTCTATCAAGCGCCGGCTGTGGCATAGATCGCGACGGACAGCATGATCCACCGCGAGGCGGTTGCAGTTTGTCTGGAAGAGATAGACCGGTGCATCGACCTGCTCGGAGCCGATCACAGCGATCATTTCGTCCTGACACAAGCTAGTGCTTCTATTGAGACCAGTAAAACGATGTTAACTTGAATTTAGTATCGAAAATTCAGATACTTTGGTCGATGCTAGCACCTCCTTCCAAATCCCGATGAGCGAATACCAATCTTTCGAATTCCAAGCCCTCGACCAGCCCTTGACGTCCGAAGAGATGGCCGAGCTGAGACGCTCGTCGTCACGTGCCGAGATCACGCCCACCCGGTTCTGGAACGAGTACAACTGGGGTGATTTCAAGGGCAACCCGCGGCGTTGGATGGAGCGCTATTTCGATGCCTTCCTCCACGTCGCCAACTGGGGCTCGCACTGGCTGATGGTGCGCCTGCCTCGTGCGCTGATGAGTGTGAGCGAGATTGGTGACTATCTGCTCGAAGACGGGCTGGAAGGCTGGGAGACCGAAGAGCATCTCGTGCTGTCCTTTCGGTCGGAGACGGAAGATCCGGGCTGGGAGGAGGGCAGTGGCTGGCTATCAGCCCTGATTGGTGTCCGCACGAGTCTGATGCGTGGCGACCGTCGCAGTCTTTATCTCGGCTGGCTGGCACAGGCCGGGGGTGGCTATCTGGATGAGTGCTCTGCTGAGCCGGCCGTTCCGCCCGGGCTGGGCGAGCTGGATGCCACCCATCGCGTCTTGGCCGACTTTCTTCGCATCCCGGACGATTTGGTTGTCGCCTCTGCTGAGTCGAGTGCGCCGCTGGAAACGCGAGGCGTCAGTGCAGCGGACATCGCGCGCTGGGTGGCCGAGCGTTCGGTCGCTGAGAAAGACGCCCTGCTCACGGAGCTGATCGTCGGCAACCAACCTCACCGTCTCGCGGTGCTGCGGCAGCGGCTTGAGCGCGAGCTGCATTCGGTCGATGCCGGAGAGGGGACGGATGTGCGCAGGACGGTGGGCGAGCTACTCGCGCGCGCCGATACCATCCGCCAAGAGCGCCAGGCACGCGAAGCGGCGGCACGGGCTGCCGAGCAGACCCGCAAGGCCGCCGAAGCCGCCGCGGCACGCAAGCGCTATCTCGCCGCGCTGCGCGGTCAAGAGGATGCGCTATGGCGCAAGGTCGATGACTTGATCGAGCACCGTCATGCATCCTCCTACCAAGAAGCGGTGGAGCGGCTCAAGGATCTGCGCGATCTCGCCGATGCCGATGACGCGCTCGACGCCTTTTCCGCTCGCCTTCGACGCCTTCGTGACCTACAGAGCCGCAAGTCAGCGTTCATCCGCAGACTTGATCAGGCCGGTTTGGTTGGTAAATGAATCGTCTCAATCTGATGGGTGAGACCGTGCGGGTGCTCGGCATGATCGGCAGCAACGATGAGTGTCTGACCGATATGGCGGTGGAGGTGGAATGGGCTGGGAGAACCTTTGGCGTTCCGCTCTCGAACCTGCAAGGAATCGATGTTGACGAGCACACGGCAGAAGCCATCGCGGATTGGCATTACTGGTTGGCGACCGGTCATCGGCTATGACGTCTGACGCACAGTGATGCGACTCGCTTGACAGACGCTGATGGACATCGACCAGGTCAAGACCTTCCTCGCGGTGGCCGCCAACGGCAGTTTCTCGAGGCCGCCGCGCAGGTGCATGTCACTCAGTCGACCGTGAGTGCGCGCATTCAGAGCCTGGAGCAGCAGTTCGGTACCCGCTTGTTCGTGCGCAATCGCTCTGGGGCCAGCCTCACCCATGCCGGCGAGCGGTTCCTACGTCACGCCAAGACACTGCTGTTGACTTACGAGCAGGCGCGCCATGAGGTCGGTCTGTCGAGCCGCTTTCGCACCAGCCTCACACTGGGCGCGCGCATTGCACTCTGGGACAGTCTGCTGCCGCGCTGGATCGGGCGCCTGCGCGCCAACCGGCCGGATGTGTCGCTGAACACCGAGATCGGCTTCGAGGAGGATCTGATGCGCCGGGTAATCGCCGGCACCATGGACCTGGCGCTGATGTACAGTCCGCGACAGGCCGCTGGCATCGAGGTGGAATACCTCTTCGATGAGACCCTAATACTGGTTGGTCCCGACCCGGAGCGGCGTCAGCTTGACGACAGCTATGTCTATGTCGACTGGGGGCCGACCTTCTTCGCTCAGCATCGTCAGGCCTATCCAGAGCTGGAGCGCCCGGCGCAGACCGCGAATATCGGCTGGCTCGGCCTGCAGCTAATCCTCGCCAACGGCGGGACCTGTTTCGTGCTGGAGCGGGTCGCGGCGTCCTATTTGGACGGCGGCTGCCTGCAGCGCATCACCGATAGCCCCAGCCTGCGGTTGCCGACCTATGTGGTCTATCCATCGGATGGCGCATCAGGCGTCATTGATACTGCGCTCGAGGAGCTGCGTGTGCTCATCGCCGCAGAGCAGACTGAGACTGACCCTCTGGGCTCCTATTATGAGTCAGCCGAGGTTGGCGAGGTCAGCTCGGAGTCCTAACCTCAGGTGAGCAACGGCTCGGTATGGCAGCCTTCCAAGGCGCCATCCGAGAGCCGCGGGGGGCCTGTGCCTGAGCGATAGGCGGCGAGGAAAACGCCCAGGAGATGCAGAATGTCACGCGGCGAGCAACATGAAGTTGGCTGCAGACACTCGTCAGAGGTCGACGAAGGGCTCTGGCCCTCGGCTGACAATCAGCAACAGGTTGAGCGTCTGCGCGCCGCCGTTGGCGAGATGATCTATGTCGCTGAGCTGCGCGAGACCGAGGTCCAGCTCGCCGTGCAGCTTAGCGATCATTCCTATCAGCTACTCGGCGTGATCGAATTTCCGCGGCCGGACCCGGAGCGGGGGCTAGCACCGCATCTGATCTTGCTCGATGACGGGCGCGGGGTTAACCTTGGACGTATCGTGCGCATCAGTTACCAGCCGTTCCAACCAGCCCCGGAGGAGGTGCTGTATCTGGATCGCGAGGCCGATCAGAAACTGCTGTTCGCCGATCGGAGGCTGTCGCAACGCTTCATCTCCGAGCGCAGGCAGTGCTCGGCCAAATGCTCGGGCACTTCGTCGATGCCATCGCCAGCTAAGCTCGAGCAGGCGGTATCGGTTGAGGCGGCAGCGGAGAGGGTGGTAGATGCAGGAGGCGGGGAAGCGCCCAACGGGACCGGCAAAGGTGATTCCAGCAGTGAAGAGGGCTCCTGATTAGGGGTGGGCCGGCGCACGACAGGCCTGCGGCCAGTGAAGCGCAGCGACCAGAATTCATGAGCTCGCGGGGCGAGCCACAACCTTCCTCGCCAACGCACTCGAGAACTCGGTCATTATCCAGGGCAGACCAATGCGGTGAGCACGAAGCCCGTTGAACACCAGAGACAATCTTGAGTTTTTTTTGATAGATGAGTCTGGAGATCAGGGTGCATGGAGGTTGCTTTCAGCATTCGCCATTGAGTGGAATGAGCGGTCAGCGAGCCCTTCTCGGCATCTGAGGCAGGCCGGTTAGCTTGAGAAAACTAGCGCTCGGTTTCCGTCTCACCATCCGCGTCCCGCGTACCCCGCTGGCCAGGTTTTTAGCCCCTTGGCCTTGCTTGCACATTGTTTCGATTTGAACGCGCCCAGGTCCACCTCGAAAACGCTGACCGCCACCTGTCCGCTACCGTGCACGTGGGCGATAACCTTGTCATAGCGCTCGCGGTAGGGTGCCTGCACCGTCGAGCCGCCGAACTGACCTGAATTAGCCAGCACCACGGGCTGGAACATGTGGTAATGAAGCGCCTGGACCATGGTGTCGAAGGTGGGAACGTCCTGGTTAAGGGCGGCGATGACTAGGCAGTCAGACTTGTTGCGCAGGTCGGCTGCCAGGCTGAGGTCGGTGGCGTCGTAGCAGATGGCACCGGCTAGGCGGTAGCGCTCGCCGTCTGGGCCGGCAAGCTCGATGAGGACCTGATGCTCGCCGAGCCCGACGATGCCCATGTCGCGTTCGAGCTTGGTCATATGCCGCTTTGCCTGGTGGACGCGGACGATCTCGCGTTGGCCATCCCGCTCTTGGTGCAACAGCCAGAGGGCTCGGTTGACAAGGCGGCCATCGCCGGTCTCTTGAAACGTGAGACCGACGAACAGATTTGCTTTAAGCACGTCCGACAGGCTGCGCAGCAGTCCGAGGTCGTCGGGATGGACCGACAGCTCGGGGAACACGATCAGGTCTAGGGCGTGACCCGACTTCACGCCGCCGCCGTCGTCGGACGCCGCCCGCTCTGTCTGAAAGTCCTGTGCGACCAGGCGGCAAACGGCAGCGAGATGCGCTCGATGCCGTGCCCGGAAGTCTCGGGACCAGAGGAGCGGGTTCTTGACGTCGAAGTCGCCGGTGCGCGGCAACAGGGTTTGAACTGTGGCGACGCGCAGGCTTTGTTCTTGCGCGCGCACGCCCCGGCTTGCAGGCACTACATAGACGGGCAGCTGCGATTGCACCGCGTAGAGGTCGCGCTGGCGCCGGCGCCGGGCATCGACGACGCGCAGTATCTGCCGAGGGTTGTGCGCGCCAGCAAGGGTTTCAGTCACTCCGTTGCCTAGGCGGAGGCCGGGCCATTGCAGCAGTGTCATGATCAGCTCGGTGATCCAGGGCGAAAGCGGAGCGGGCTCGCCGAGGAGTCCCTCTGGGGTATTTAGCAGCCCGAGGCGGCGCTTGTACCAGGACGACAACAGGCCGCAGTAGTGCGCCGCGTCTTCCCTCAGCAGGTGCCCACGGGCGGTGAAGTCCGGGTCGCCGACGATGCAGGCTCGCAGAATCCGGCCGAGGGCATAGGCCCAGCGCATGTCCGGCAGACACCAGCCGGGCGGTTGGTTGCGGGGGTCGGGCCGATCAGCTGCCTCGACCGCAATGCTGAAGCACGCATCCGGATGCTGTGGGTCGGACCAGCGGTTGCAGGTGACCATCAGGTCAAGCAGCCCCCATGACCCGCGGTCCGCGTCGGGCTCGGCGCGGATCATCGCCTCTAGCAGCGCGGCGGCGAGGCCCAAGATGGCGTTCTCCTGCCGAAATGGGTTGTCCCAGCGCAGCACGACCCGGACCAGCGGAATTGCCTCCGGCCCGAGTGCTGACCAGTCCTTCCAGATACCGGCGCGGTAGCTGGCGGGTTTTAAATAGCGCGGTAACTTGCCGGTCCAACCCCGGCGCTTGTCCGCGTGGGCGTCCCATATGGACCGGAACAGATCGGGGCGCATCTGCGCGACGGCCGTCACCAATGCCGCCCGCTTCGGATGGTGCGGTTGCGCATCTAGGATGTCGTCGGCCCAAATGGCAAAGCGCGCAGAGTCGGCGCCAAGCTGCTGTCCCACCAGGCCGGTAAAGAGTGCTTGCGGCGCATTTTCAGCAGATGGCGTGCGGAACAGCAGGGCATCGTGCAGCAGCTTGTAGTTTGCGAGCAAGGCATCTGCTTTCAGATCGGCGTCGGGCTGGAGCACAGAGGCCAGGAACAGCGCCGCCTGCTGGCGCAGATGCCAGGGCACGGCCTGACCTTCGCCAAGCACCTGACGGGCCAGACGGGCGAGTTGCTGTCGGAAGCCGCCGACATCAGCTGCACGTGGAATCAGCTCCGTATTCCGATAGCCGATGTCGACGGCGGCTGCGCGCAGCAGTTCGGCGACGACATAATCTGCCACCGCTCGCTGCCGCGGCTCGGCGTCGTCCCCCATCGAGCGTTTGACTGCCAGCGCATCCAACACCGGCGTCACCAGCAGTGGACTCGGAAATAGCTCCAGACCGCAGCGCAGCACCGGCACCAGTGCTGGGTTGCGGGACCAGCTGGCAATCAACTTACGTGCCGTGGCCTCCATCTCGTGCTCCAGGACTTGGCGCGATGCGCCGTCCTGCAACGGAACCTCGTCTGCGTTGAGGTCCGGCCCGTCCGTGGCCATGGACTGGCGCAGCCGGAACGACTTGAGCAGCCGGTAGGCGGCGAAGCGCTTTAGCGTGTCGTCGCGGACATCGAGCTTGGGCAGCGCGATGCGGGATAAGTGCAGTGGATTCGCCGGTGGCTTCCCCGCACCTTCTATGACTTCGGACAGCCACAGCAGTCCATCCAGACCCGCCGTTGCATGACGCAGGCTTTCCTGATCCGGCGTCGCGCTGATCAATCCCTGTAGCCAGACCATCTGCGCCGAGGCACTGCCCTGCAGCGCATAGTCGGCCCAGGGGATCACCTTAGTTTTCTCGGCGTTAATGGTCAGCTTGTGGGCCTCGTCCAGCATTGCGCAATAGCGAGCCAGCAAGGCTGTGATTTGTTTGCTGACCCTCTCAGCGACCTCAGCGGGGTCAGTAGTCGCATCCACCTCCACCACCAGCCGAATGTCGTCGACGTACCGGCAATAATCGTGAATCACTAGTGCGCTGTTACCACCGAGCCGCCGGCCCATCCAGCGGTCGAAGCGCAGGAGATAGGCGTTGGACAGGAAACCCGAGGCCGCTAGGCCCTGTGGCAAGCCATCTGGAAGGCCTGCGTCGAACAACTCGGCCTGGGCCTGCGACGTCGGCGACCAATGCCAGTTCATGATGCGGTACATGGCTTCCAGTAGAGCCGGATCGAGCCTGCCGCCATCGCGATGACCCGCGCGGCGGGCATAAAGGCGCCAGATGGCACCGAGCCGCGTCCGGAGGTGTGCGCGGTCGATCCGGTCGAAAAACTCCTTGAGGTCCAGCTCGATGACGTAGATCGCCCGGTCGCTACGGCGCCTGCCGTTGGCCAACCGCGCGGCTTCCGCCGGTCGGGCGAGGAAGCGCCGGTAGTCTTCGAAATAGGCCGTGTAGGTCGCGACGCTGCCCCAGCGGAAGCGGGCCTGCGGCGGCTCGACCTCAGGATCGGACGCATCGGTCCAGTCGCACCAGAGCCGGTTACCATAGCTGAAGACACCCCGGGTGCGAGCGGTTGCGGCATCAGGCTGGTCGGTAGGCCCTTGCAGGGTCTCGACCGCGTCGGCAAAGCAGAGCACCAGCGCCATGGCTAGGCTCTGATCGCGTACGCCAATATGCGCCAACGGGCGTAGTGGCTGCTCCTTAGCGTTAGCGGGTACCCAGTCCGTCGCGCTCGGGTCCTCGGCCTTAGATTCGGGAAAGTCCCAGGTTTGGTTTTTGGGGGCAGGTACCAGCTCCATTGGGGTGGGCTGGAACGTGGGGGCTCGAACTTCACTCGCCCAGTCGTTTAGGTCCGTTTCGATGCTCAGCATCGCCAGGTCCCACGCCAGCACGTCCGCGCACCAGTTCTGGAGCCGACAGTAGCGCTCCGCCTTCTTCCATGCCTGGGCCAGAACGACCTCATCTGCTAGCAGGTCTAGCCGTGGCGTCAAGCGTTCGTAGCGAGGATTAACCGATCTCACGGTCAATTACCCATCAGGATGCAGGGAGCGTAGTACCAAGGGTGCGCCTGGGTGGGCTCGGTCCCGCCTTGCAGCGCCTTTGCGTCATTGTCGCTAACAGTCTGCGCACCGTTGTGCTCGAATCCGTGATCATGCTGCGTACTGGTTCCGATTCTTAAAGGGGATGGTAAGGGCTGGACTCGGGGCGCGACAACGATGTCATCGATTGCTCTTGCAAAATCCAGTGCGACTGTTGATGGGACTCTGTCGGCTTCTCATCGGATCAATCCTGCTCGATCTGGGACTAAAGAGGTCCAATCCTGAGAGAGTGGCAATACCATTCGCAAATGCATTGGGATACGCGAAGACCAGCAGAGCTGGCCGGACCGAGTACCCGCTTTGAATATCAGGAGCGAGGCCGGTAAAGCGACGAGCGAAGGAGGTTCAGATCAAGAAGGCGCCTGCCGCATGGACTGAAGCCGCTCGAGGAACGTATCCGATAGCCACAGACCGCCGCGCCGGCGGAGCTCCTCCAAGACGACAAAGGGATCTTCGACTAGACCTGATTGACCTGCCGCCAGGACGATGCCCACGGTTCCCGTGATTGTCAGCTCCAGACGGCGAGCGAGCAGTCGTCCCGCCATGTCGTCGATGATCAGAAGCTCGCTGCCAAGCCGCTGAGCGAGGGCGATCGCTGCAGCCTCACCGAGATCGACCTCGGCTGCTGCCAGCGTCAGAACGGGGTCGTTCGCCACAGGCTCAGCGATCACAATGAAAGACAGCTGGTCGCGCCAATTTGCATGGATTGCGCCGGCTTGATCCAGCTCTGCGGCGACCTCAGGGGGAATTGCGACACGATCGAAGAGCTTCTGAAGCAAATCGGTTCGCCCGATCTTCAGCAGGCATGACAGGGGTGTCGTGTTGCAGACGATCAACGTCGTTCGGGCGGCACGGCTGCCTGTGCTGCTTGCATATCGTCGATCACTTCTTCCGGCGAGCCGCCCCAAGCCACTTGGCGTCGCGCCAGCAGAGCCTGGAAGGCTAAGCGATCCATGTCGGCGATGGTTCTGGCTTGGCTTGGCCCGAGCAAGCCCTCCTGGACCAAGAATATTGCAAACTCGCGACGAAGCTCCTCTTCAGCGCGGCCAGAGGGGAGCTTCAGCGCATTGAAGGCGTCGTCGGGTATTGGTAGGCAATACATCGATTTTGTGTGCGCAGCGTGAAAGGCTGATAGAAGGTTAGCATGTTTGGCCGTAACCGCTGGTCGCCGGCAATTGCTGGCGGCAGGCGGGAACGCCTTTACCGGGCTCGGGGGCCTGCGTACCATAGACTGATTTGAATCAAGGTGTGTTGGAGTTTTTGATCATGAGCGACACCAAGCATTGCCAGCTGCTGATCCTCGGCTCGGGGCCGGCTGGCTATACGGCGGCGGTCTATGCGGCGCGTGCCAATTTGGCGCCGGTCCTGGTGACCGGCATGGAGCAGGGCGGGCAGTTGATGACCACCACGGAGGTCGAGAATTGGCCGGGTGACCCGGACGATCTGCAGGGGCCGGATCTGATGGATCGCATGCGCCGCCACGCCGAGCAGGTCGGCGCCGAGATCCTGTTCGATCACATCAACAAGGTCGCCTTGGATCAGCGCCCGTTCGTGCTGACCGGGGACTCGGCGACCTACAGCTGCGATGCGCTGATCATCGCCACCGGTGCGAGCGCCATGTACCTTGGGCTCGCGTCCGAGGAGCAGTTTCGCGGCCGCGGCGTCTCGGCCTGCGCGACCTGCGATGGGTTCTTCTATAAGAATCAGAAGGTGGCGGTGATCGGCGGCGGTAATACCGCCGTTGAAGAGGCGCTGTATCTGGCCAACATCGCCGCCGAGGTCACCCTCGTGCATCGCCGCGATGCGCTGCGGGCCGAGAAGGTGCTCCAGGATCGGCTGCTGGAGAAGGCCGAATCCGGCAATGTCAAGATCGCCTGGAACCATGTGCTCGACGAGGTGCTCGGTGATCAGAGCGGCGTGACCGGCATGCGCATCAAGCATGTGCAGCAGGGCACCACCGAGGACATCGATCTGCAGGGGGTGTTCATCGCCATCGGCCATAAGCCGAATACCGGCATCTTCGAGGGCCAGCTCGAGATGAACAACGGCTACATCAAGGTCAAATCCGGCACCGATGGCAATGCCACCGCGGCCTCGGTGCCTGGCGTGTTCGCCGCCGGCGATGTCATGGATCACGTCTATCGGCAGGCGATCACCTCGGCCGGCAGCGGCTGTATGGCGGCCTTGGACGCCGAGAAGTATCTCGACGGGCTGCTGGACGCCTAAGCATCCGCCGGATGAAACGCCAGCATTTTCCAATCATCGCCCTGACCTTGGCGGTGCCCTTGCTAGGGCTGCTCTGGGTGGGGGGCGAACCGCGCGCGGCCGCTCCCGAGGCCGGCCCCCTCTTGCCCTGGCTGACGCTGCTGATCGTCAGCGAGTTCGGCCTGATCCTGGGTGCGGTCGGTGCGCTCCTGGGGGTCCAGCATGGGCGCCAGCAGGGTTGGAGCGGGCGTGATGCGCTGATCACCTTGGGGTGCGCGCTCGCGGCCGTGGCCTTTCTGTTGCAACTGATCCGATGGTGGCCGCTCTAAGCGTCGATGTATCAACTGCGTGTGCATTCTTCCATCGATCAGCTCGCGGCCGCCGACTGGAATCGGCTCGCCGGCGATGATCTGCCGCATCTGCGCCATGAGTTCCTGGCCGCGATGGAGCACCACGGCTGCGTGGGCGAGCGCTTCGGTTGGCTGCCGCGCCATCTCGGGCTCTACGATCAGTCCGAGCAACTGGTGGCGGTTGCGCCCTGTTACCTGAAATTCAATTCCTACGGGGAGTTCGTCTTCGACTGGGCCTGGGCCGATGCCTATCGGCGCGCGGGCCTGGCCTATTATCCGAAGCTGGTGATTGCCTCGCCCTACACGCCGGCGACCGGCCAGCGCGTCCTCACTGGCGAGGCCGCCAACCGCGCCGAGCTGGCGACGGCCTTGGCACGGGGCTCGATCGCGGTGGCCAAGGAGCTGGGCACCTCGGGCGTCCACTGGCTGTTCAGCAGCGAGGAGGAGGCGGGCTGGATGCGCGCCGAGGGCCTGATGCCAAGGCTCGGCTGTCAGTTCCACTGGCAGCGCCAGGGCGAGGCCGATTTCGATGCCTTGCTGGCCGGTTTCAGCGCCGAGAAGCGCAAGAAGATCAAGCGTGAACGCCGTCGGGTGGACGAGGCGGGGGTGCGGATTCGCCGGCTAGCGGGCAGTGAGGCCAGTGCCGAGGAGTGGGCGATCTTCCACCGGCTCTATGAGGACACCTTCGATAAGCGCGGCGGCATCCCGACCCTCTCCTTGCCCTTCTTTCGCGAGATCGGCGCGCGCATGGGCGAGCACACGCTGTTGATCCTGGCCGAGCATGGCGGTGACATCGTCGCCGCCGCCTTCTGCCTGGTCGGCGCGCGCACCCTCTATGGGCGTCACTGGGGCTGCTCGCAGGCGTTCCACAGCCTGCATTTCGAGGCCTGTTATTACCAGGGCCTCGAGCATTGCCTCGACCATGGGCTGACGGCCTTCGAGCCTGGCGCGCAGGGTGAGCACAAGGTCGCGCGCGGCTTCCTGCCGACCCGCACCTGGTCGGCGCATTGGCTGGCCGAGCCTGGGTTTCGCGAGCCGATCGGTCACTTTCTCGACCATGAGATCGAGGCGGTCGAGGACTACATCGGCGAGATGAACGCACGCAGTCCCTACCGGCGCGATGCCGGCTGAGAGGCCGACGTGCCGCCCGACGCACCGATGTCGATGCCGTATCTGCTGGCGCCGAACGATCCCACCGGGGCCTTCCCCGATCCGGCCGAGGCCATGCGCGAGCCCGATGGTCTGCTCGCGGTCGGCGGCGATCTGAGCACCCGGCGCCTGATCAATGCCTATCGGCATGGCATCTTCCCCTGGTATAGCGAAGGCGACCCGATCCTGTGGTGGTCGCCCGATCCGCGCACGGTGTTGCTGCCGACTCGGCTGCATCGCGCGCGCAGTCTGCGCAAGCTGCTGCGCCGGCGTCCGTTCGGAGTCACCATGGATCGCGATTTTCCGGCGGTGATCCACGCCTGCGCCGGGCCGCGCGCCGATAGCCAGGGCACCTGGCTGCTGCCGGAGATGATCAGCGCCTACTGTGCCCTGCATGTGCATGGGATCGCCCATTCGGTCGAGGTCTGGCAGGCCGGGCAGTTGGTCGGCGGACTCTATGGCGTCGCCATCGGCGGTGTCTTCTTTGGCGAATCGATGTTCAGCCGGGTCGATAATGCCTCGAAGGTGGCGCTGGTCCATCTGTGCGAGCATGCCATCGGCTTGGACATCGAGCTGATCGATTGTCAGGTGCTGACCGCGCACATCAGGCGCATGGGGGCGCAGCTGATGGCGCGCGCGCAGTTCATGGCGCGCTTGCAGGCGCTGCGCGATCGCCCGCTCGCGCTCGGCACCTGGGATGATGGTCGGGTCCATTATCCGGGAGGGGAATCCTGATGAACGCGAATCGCAATCTACCGGGCCATCTGCAGCTCTACCTGACCGGCGAGCACGACTGTTCCTATCTCGATGGGCTGCGCGCTCGGACGTTGTTCGTCGACCCGATGGCGCGCATCGATCGGGAGCGCGCGCAATGGCTGCAGCAAATCGGTTTCCGGCGCAGCGGCATGCACTTCTATCGACCGGCCTGTCGCGGCTGTCAACGCTGTGTGCCGGTGCGGATTCCTGTGTCCGCGCTGCGGCTGAATCGCTCACAGCGGCGCACTGCGGCGCGCAACGACAGCGAGGTGCGCATCGCCTTCAAGCCCGCGCAACTGCGCCCGATCCATTATCGGCTCTACGAACGCTACATCCTGGCGCGCCATGGCGATGGCGACATGGCCGACGATGTCTCGATCGAGACCTATATGCGCTTCCTGCTCAGCCCTTGGGGCGGGCAGACCTGGCTGATCGAGGCCTTTCTCGGTGAACGGCTGATGTCGGTGGCGGTGACCGATGTGTTCCCGGATGGGCTCTCGGCGCTCTATACCTTCTTCGACCCGGATCTCTCGGACCGTGCCCCCGGCACCTATGCGGTGCTGACCCAGGCGCGCGAAGCGGCTCGGCTCGGGCTGCGGTCGCTGTATCTGGGATATTGGATCGAGGACAGCCCGAAGATGGCCTACAAGGAGCGGTTTCGACCGATCGAGGCCTGGGACGGCCAGCACTGGCGATGGTTTGAGCGCGGCGAGCCGATCCGCGTCCTATGATATACTTTTTCGGTTCTACAGCGGCGATTGGCCAGGGCGGCGCCTTAACCGATGCCGCGCTCGTTCGCGACATCACGAGACAGATTTCACATACATGGCAAAAGAAGACGTTATTCAGATGGAAGGCGTGGTCGTCGAGACCCTGCCGAACACCGTATTCCGCGTCGAACTCGAGAATGGTCACACGGTCACGGCCCATATCTCCGGCAAGATGCGCAAGCACTACATCCGCATTCTCACCGGCGATAAGGTGACCGTGGAGCTGACCCCGTATGACCTGACCAAGGGCCGCATCACCTATCGCGTGCGCTGAGGTGAGCGACCCAAGCGGGTTCAAGCCAGGCTCTTCTCGGTCTCGAAGCTGAATGTTAGATCATCGTTCTCGCCGAGCCGGACGATCACGGTCCCGCCCCCGCTGAGTTCGCCGAACAGCAGCTCGCTGGCGAGTGGCTTCTTGATGTGGTCCTTGATCACGCGCGCCATTGGTCGCGCGCCCATCTTCGGGTCGTAGCCCTTCTCGGCGAGCCAGGCCCGAGCCTCGGGCTCGACCATGAGCGCGACCTTCTTCTCGGCCAACTGCGCCTCGAGTTCGAAGAGGAACTTATCCACCACGCTGGCGATGGTCTTGGTGTCCAGTGAGGCGAACTGCACGGTCGCATCGAGCCGATTGCGGAACTCGGGCGTGAAGTATGTCTTCAACGCCTCCATGCCGTCGCTGGAGTGATCCTGCTCGATGAAGCCGACCGAACGGCGGCTGGTCTCCTCGGCCCCGGCGTTGGTGGTCATCACCAGCACGATGTTGCGGAAGTCCGCCTTGCGGCCGTTGTTGTCGGTCAGGCTGCCATGGTCCATCACCTGCAGCAGCAGGTTGAACACATCCGGGTGCGCTTTCTCGATCTCGTCGAGCAGCAAGACCGCGTGTGGGTGCTTGGTGACCTCCTCGGTCAGCAAGCCGCCTTGGTCGAAGCCGACATAGCCGGGCGGGGCACCGATCAGCCGCGAAACCGTGTGCCGCTCCATGTACTCGGACATGTCGAAGCGGATCAGCTCCAGGCCCATGATGCGCGCGAGCTGGCGGGTGACCTCGGTCTTGCCGACCCCGGTGGGACCGGTGAAGAGGAAGGAGCCGATCGGCTTGTCCTCGGTGCCGAGGCCGGAGCGGTTCATGCGGATCGCCGAGGTGAGGGCATCGATCGCCTCGTCCTGACCGTAGACCACCATCTTCAGATCGCGATCGAGATGGCGCAGCGACTCGGTATCCGAACTCGAGACCTTGCGCGTCGGGATGCGCGCGATCTTGGCGACGATGGTCTCGACATCGTTCACATCGATGCGCTTCTTGCGCTTACCGGCCGGGCGTAGCTGCACATTGGCACCGGCCTCGTCGATCACATCGATGGCCTTGTCCGGCAGGTGGCGGTCATTGATGTACTTGGCCGAGAGTTCGGCGGCGGCGCGCAGGGCTGGGTTGGTGTAGCTGACCTGGTGATGCTGCTCGAAGCGGGTCTTGAGCCCCTTGAGGATCTCGATGGTCTCCTCGACCGAGGGCTCGTTGACATCGATCTTCTGGAAGCGCCGCGCGAGCGCGCGATCCTTCTCGAAGATGCCGCGGAACTCCTGATAGGTGGTCGAGCCGATGCAGCGCAGCTCGCCCGAGGCGAGCACCGGCTTGATCAGGTTGGACGCATCCATGACGCCACCGGAGGCGGCACCGGCGCCGATGATGGTGTGGATCTCGTCGATGAACAGGATCGCGTGTGGTTTGCGCTTGAGTTCGGCGAGCACCGCCTTGAGCCGTTTCTCGAAATCCCCGCGGTACTTGGTGCCGGCCACCAGGGAGCCGAGGTCGAGCGCGTAGATGACCGCATCATCGAGGATCTCGGGCACCTGACCGTCGACGATCTTCTTCGCCAGCCCTTCGGCGATCGCGGTCTTGCCGACCCCGGCCTCGCCGACCAGCAGCGGATTGTTCTTGCGCCGCCGACAGAGGATCTGCGCGGTGCGCTCGACCTCGCCGGCGCGCCCGATCAACGGATCGATGCGGCCTTGGCGCGCCATCTCGTTGAGGTTGGTGGCGAAGTTCTCGAGTGCGCTGGGCGCTTCCTTCTCATCGCCACGCACCTCGTCCGGTTCGCCCTGGGCCTCGTCGTCCTGATCCTCGCCCGGCACCTTGGAGATGCCGTGCGAGATGTAGTTGACGACATCGAGCCGCGAGACATCCTGCTGGTTGAGCAGGTAGACCGCCTGACTGTCTTGCTCGCTAAACAGGGCGACCAGCACATTGGCGCCGGTGACCTCCTTCTTGCCGGCCGATTGCACATGGAACACGGCGCGCTGGAGCACGCGCTGGAAGCCGAGTGTGGGTTGGGTCTCGCGCTCGTCATTCTCGGCGATCAGCGGCGTGGTCTCTTCGATGAAGGTGGTGACGTCGCCGCGCAGCTTGTCGTTATCGGCGGCGCAGGCCCGCAGCACCTTGGCGGCGGCTGGATTGTCGATCAGGCAGAGCAGCAGATGCTCGACCGTCATGTATTCATGCCGCTTCGCCCGCGCCTCCTTGAACGCCTGGTTTAGCGTGAATTCAAGCTCTTTGCTTAGCATGGACTGTGACCCCGGGACGTGACAAAAACGAAGATGGTTGGTTCGAGACGCATCTCAGGCCTCCTCCATCGTGCACAGCAGCGGATGATGGTTCTGGCGCGAGAAATCGTTGACCTGCGAGACCTTGGTCTCGGCAATGTCGCGCGTGAAGACGCCACAGACGCCGACCCCGCGCGTATGCACATGCAGCATGACTTGGGTAGCCTTCTCGGGCGTCATGCCGAAGAAGGCCTCGAGCACGTGGACGACGAACTCCATCGGTGTGTAGTCGTCGTTGACCAGCAGGACCTTGTACAGCGGCGGCCGCTTGAGGGCGGGCTTGGCTTCTTCGACCGACAGCCCGGAGTCGCCGTTGCCGTCTTCTTGACTCGACAGGCGAATCCGGGCGCGGCGGATGGCGTGGGTGAGTGGGTCTGGCATGGATCGGTGGGACATCGGCCTGGTCAGCATAGGTCAGGGCCGTCGGGGATGACCCGGGCGGCACAAGGTTTGAGTTCGAGAAGCGTCGCGCATCTCACCTTGAGTAGGGATCATGAGGCGAAAAATACAGCCCCGCGAGGGTTGGCGTCTACGTCTCGCGCCGAGGTCGTGGGTGTTCGACGATTGACCAAGCAGTCTAGGCAACTATACTTTCTCGTCACGGCCGCTTCATCCTTTCAGCGGCGGTCGTGCTCATTACAACAAGCTGAACGACCAACCGAAGTGTGCTGCAGTTGCGGAGGAGTCTCAGATGATCACAGGTATCGTCAAATGGTTTAACAATGCCAAGGGCTATGGCTTTGTCAAGCCTGATGGTCGCGACGAGGATGTCTTCGTGCATTTCTCGTCGATCGATATGGACGGCTACAAGACCTTGAAAGAGGGGCAGAAGGTGCAGTTCGAGATCTCGCAGGGGCCGAAGGGGCTGCATGCGGCGACGGTCCAGCGTGCGATGCAGTAGACGCGCGTGCGGTCCCGGCGAGCGCCTCTGGCCGGCCGGGACCGTGGGGCAAACCCGGCTCAGCCCATGTTGGCGATGACCGCATCGCCGAATGCCGAGCAGCTGAGCTTGGTGGCGCCCTCCATCAGACGCTCGAGATCGTAGGTCACGGTCTTGGCCGCGATGGAGCCCTCGATCCCACTGACCACCAAATCCGCGGCCTCGGTCCAGCCGAGGTGGCGCAGCAGCATCTCGCCCGAGAGCAGCAGGGAGCTGGGGTTGACCTGATCCTTGCCGGCGTACTTGGGCGCCGTGCCGTGGGTGGCCTCGAACATGGCCACGCTGTCGGAGAGATTGGCGCCGGGCGCCATGCCGATCCCGCCGACCTGGGCGGCGAGGGCATCGGAGATGTAGTCGCCGTTGAGGTTGAGGGTGGCGATGACGTCGTAGTCCTTCGGGCGCAGCAGGATCTGCTGCAGGAAGGCGTCGGCGATCACATCCTTGACGATGATCTCCTTGCCGGTCTTCGGGTTCTTGAACGCACACCAGGGGCCGCCGTCGAGCAGTTCGGCGCCGAATTCCTCGCGCGCCAGCGCATAGCCCCAGTCCTTGAAGGCGCCCTCGGTGAACTTCATGATATTGCCCTTGTGCACCAGGGTCACCGAGTCGCGCTCGTTGTCGATCGCGTACTGGATGGCCTTGCGCACCAGGCGCTGGGTGCCTTCGCTCGAGACCGGCTTGATGCCGATGCCGGAGCTGTCGGGGAAGCGGATCTTGGTCACGCCCATCTCGCCGCGCAAAAAGGCGATGAGCTGCTCGGCCTGCGGCGAGCCGGCCTGCCACTCGATGCCGGCATAGATGTCTTCCGAGTTCTCGCGGAAGATCACCATGTCGGTCTCTTCGGGCTTTTTCAGCGGGCTCGGCGTGCCCTGGAAATAGCGCACCGGGCGCAGGCAGACATAGAGATCGAGGCGCTGGCGCAGGGCGACGTTGAGCGAGCGGATACCGCCGCTGACCGGGGTGGTCAGCGGGCCCTTGATCGAGACCACGTAGTCGCGCACCGCTTCGAGCGTCTCATCGGGCAGCCAGACATCGTCGCCGTAGACGCGGGTGGCCTTCTCGCCGGCATAGATCTCCATCCAGGCGATCTGGCGCTGGCCGCCGTAGGCTTTGTCGACGGCCGCGTCCAGCACCTTCATCATCACCGGGCTGATGTCGACGCCGATGCCGTCGCCCTCGATGTAGGGGATGATGGGATGGTCCGGGACGACGAGACTGTGGTCGGGGTTGACGCGAATCGGCTCGCCGCTTGCTGGAATCTGGATCTGTTCGAAGGCCATGGCCATGATGCTCCTGTTGATCGAATGACCGGGATATTACCATTGCCGATGTTTTGAAAGTGAGGCCAATCATGATGACGAGGATGATGCGGGAGGACGCGCGCAACGGCGGCACGAGAAGAGCGCCGAGCCTGCTGGCGCGGGTGGGTGTCGTGCTCGTCCTGTCGGTTGCGTTGCTGTCATGTGCAACGGCGCCGGAAACCGGTCGGCGGCAGCTGCTGTTGGTGAGCCCGAACGAAGAAACCGGGCTGGGCGTACAGGCCTTCCAGCAGATCAAGCAGCAGCAACCGGTGGTGACGCGGGGTCGGGATGTGGCGATGCTGCAACGGGTCGGCGATCGCATCAGCAAAGTGGTGTCGTTACCGAATGCGCGCTGGGAGTTCGTGTTGTTCAAGGAGGATGCGCCGAATGCCTTTGCACTGCCAGGCGGTAAGGTCGGGGTGAATACGGGCATTTTGCCGATCACTCAGGATGAGGCGGGGCTGGCGACGGTGATCGGGCATGAGATCGCGCACGCGGTCGCACGCCATGGAGCAGAGCGGATGTCGCACGGGATGTTGGTCGAGTTGGGCGGTGCTGGACTCTCGGCGGCCTTGGGTTCGGAGCCCGGAGCGAATCGCGACCTGATCATGCAGGCCTACGGCGTGGGCTCCCAGCTCGGGGTGATGTTGCCCTATTCACGCACCCAGGAGCTGGAGGCCGATGAGCTGGGGTTGTTGTACATGGCGCGCGCAGGCTATGACCCACGCGCGGCGATCGGGTTTTGGCAGCGGTTCGTGGCCTACAACGCCCAGCGCGGTGGCGCGCCGCCGGAGTTCTTGAGTACGCATCCCTTGGATCAGCGGCGCATTGCCGAGCTGGAGCGCTCGCTGCCGCAGGCAGTGGCGGAGTATGAGCGGGCTCGGGCGCGTTGATCGCCTGGGGCCTTGGTGCCGCGATTCGGATTGCAAACAGCTTCTTGAGGAATGAGTCATGCGTTGGCTGGCGTTGCCCCTGGTGCCCCTGGTGCTAATAATCGTCTTGGCGGGGCTGGCTTACGGGCTCTGGCCGCGTGAGTCGGCGTCTCGCAGTGAGGGATTCGATGCCTCGGCCCTGGCGGCCGCGCTGGCCGAGATGGACAAGGGAGCTGGTGCTGGTGCCGATGGCGAGGAAGCTGAGCCTGGCGAGACACTGACACTGGAATTTCCCCGCGATCACGGTGCGCATCCGGGTGCGCCGGCAGAGCTATGGGAGCTGACGGCGGTGCTGCGCGATGCGCAGGAGCAGCCGGTCGCGGTGCGTTTGTCGCTGGCGAGGCTCAAGCTGGCAGCAGCGGCTGATGGGCGGGCATCAGCCTTCGCGGCCGATGCGCTGTTGGCTGGAGAATGGGTGGTCGTGGCCGGCGAGGACGCTATGGCGCTGCCGGGGCTACCGGTCCGCGCCCAGCGGCTGAGTCGCACAGCGCTGGGGCTTGCGGGTGCGGGCGCGGATGAGGCCGGCGGCGAGCGCGTCTGGATCGAACGCTGGGCGCTGTCACGCACGGCCGAGGGTGGACTCGCGTTGCATGCCGAGGCCGACGGGATTGCGCTGGAGCTATCACTGTCATCGCTCAAGCCGCCTGTGGTGTTGAACCGGGAAACGCTGGCGGGTGCGCCGGAGCAGGGCACATCGGCGGTCCAGTTCTACAGCCAATCGCGCTTGGCGGCCTCGGGCACGCTACGAGCGAAAGGGCGCGAGCAGGCGCTGCAGGGTGTGGCCTGGCTCGATCATGGCTGGGACGCCTTGGCCGAAGCGCTGGCGGGTGGGCGCGGGCAGTTGGTTGCGAATCGGTTTCAGTTACAGCTCAACGATGGCTCGGAGCTGGCGTGCCTCCATCTTCGCCGGCGCGGCGGTGGTGGCACGCCGATCCCAAGCTGTGTCTTGATCGGCACCGATGGCGAGACGCAGGTGTTACGGCGTCGGGAGCTGACGTTGGCGCCGACCGAGGCCGGTTGGGTCACCGAAGGCGGGGTTGAATATCCGCTGGGCTGGCGGCTACTGATCCCCGCGCACGGGCTGGAGCTGGAGGTCGAGCCCCTGTTTGGCGCGGCATCTGGCGGCATTGCGTCTGGCGGCGCTGCAGCGCGGGCGCTGTCTTCGGCCTCGATCGCGGAGGCGAGCTGGGCGTGGCGGGGAGCGGTGCGCGTGAGCGGTCGGCGCGAGTCGGAGGCGATCAGCGGCAGTGGTCAGATGGACCTCAACGGCTATGGAGACGGCTCACCGCGTGGAACCTAACTCCGCCTGGAACCTGATTGGGCATCGACGGTCAGTGTCGTACATTCGCAGTGTTGAGGAGGGCCTGGTGTTTAGGAATCTGTTCATGGGATCTCGGCGTCGACGCATCGTCTGCAGCCTGTCGCTCATCTCGATCACGGGCTTGGTCGCGTGCGACGGTGCTCAGCCGGTCGACGTCACCAAGGCCGAGCCGGGGCCGATCCCAGCGTCGCCGCAGCGCTCGGGTGATGCCCAGGCGGGTTACGATGCCTTGGTCAATCGCGCGGTGGTGACCTGCGGTTTACCCTATGACGCCTATGCCGCGAGTCGCGGCGCGCCGGCGCCCGAGTACGCGCTGGCAGGCCGACGCGGTCGCAATGCCGAGCTGCCCTATGCGCTCACCGCGTTCACCGCCGAGAGCGGTGTCGAGCTGGTGACGAGCAATTGCCTGGGCTGCCACGCGGCGCCGCTGAATGGCGAGTTGGTGATCGGCCTCGGTAACGAATTCCTCGACTTCACCGCTGACCCGGTGATGGCGGTCGAAGGCGCTGGCGCCTATGTCGAGGGTGAGGCCGAGGTGGCCGAATGGCAGCGCTGGGCCGATCGGCTCGGCGCCATCGCGCCCTGGTCGATGACCGACACCATCGGTGCCAATCCCGCGCAGGCGATCACCTTGGCCTTGATGGCGCACCGCGATCCAGACACCCTGGCCTGGTCCGACGAGCCGCACGTGCCCTTGCCCTCGACCGAGGTCTTGCCCGCGAGCGTGCCGCCTTGGTGGAACGTCGGCAAGAAGCACGCGATGTTCTATAACGGCGAAGGGCGCGGGGATCATGTCGGTTACATGATGCTGGCCTCGACGACCTGTACCGATTCGGTCGCCGAGGCGCGCGAGATCGATGCCTGGTTCCAGGATGTGCGCGCCTATTTGGCCACCCTGGAGGCGCCGGCCTATCCCTATCCGGTCGATACCGAACTCGCGGCCCAGGGGGAGCGCCTGTTCAAAGCCGAGTGTACGGAGTGCCACGGTCGCTACGGTGAGCATGAGCGCTATCCCAATGAGCTGGTGGCGCTCGATGAGGTCGGTACCGATCCGGCGATGGCCGAGGCGGCCTATCAGCATGCGGATCGCTTCGCGCGCTGGTTCAACGCGTCCTTTTATGGGCGCAACGCCGATGCGCAGCCGGGGCTCGGTTATGTGGCGCCACCGCTGGATGGCATCTGGGCCACGGCGCCTTATCTGCACAATGGCTCGGTGCCGAGCCTGGCCGCGTTGCTCGAGAGCAGCGAGCGACCCAGGTACTGGCGGTTCGAGAGCGCACACCCCGACTATGACCAAGATGCCCTGGGCTGGCGCTATCAGCGCCTCGAACAAGGGCGCGAGCCGTTCGCCAGCCTGGAGGAGCAGAAGTGGGTCTACGATACGACCCGCCGGGGGTACGGCAATCAGGGCCATGACTTCGGCGACCTGCTCGATGATGACGAACGTCGCGCGCTGCTCGAGTATCTCAAGACGCTCTGAGCGCGAGGTCTGTCACTGGCGTGATCGCGCGACGGGATCAAAAACCGCTTGCACTCGCCCGCATTCGTGTCTATAGTAGGCGGCTCAGTTGCGGGGTGGAGCAGTCAGGCAGCTCGTCGGGCTCATAACCCGAAGGTCGCAGGTTCAAATCCTGCCCCCGCTACCACTCATTTCTCCCTGTGCCGCAAACGCCAGGGCCTGACTGGCGTCATCGATCCCCACGCATATACAAGACGGCGAGGCGCAATACAATGCGCCTCGCCGTTTTTTATTGGTTGTTGGCTTGCTGGTGTAGAGTCTCAACCGAAGCGACCATGTACTCGACCGCAGCCTTGATTTGTTGATCGGTCAGGCGCTCATTACCGCCGCGTGGTGGCATTTTGTACTTCCCATCCTCACCCTTGATACCGTGGAGCGGACTCTTAAACAGGGTTGGCACGCCTTTGGCGATCCGCGGCTCCCAGTTTGGGTAATCAGTCACTGCTGGCGCGTCTGCAACGCCCATGAGATGGCAGGCGCGGCAGGTGCCCATCCAAATTGAGCGTCCCTCGGCCAGCACTAGATCGGTAAATCTCGGCATCTCGAAACCGGCGGCTGGCTCGGACGGACCGGGATTACATCCCTGTAAGAGGCCGCCGCCGGCAAGGACAACAAGGCCAAGCGCGCTGGGTTGACAATGGTCATGATGTCTTTCATGTCAGGAGCAAATCAATAGCTCAAGCTAGCATGCCACATGCGGACCGATCCCGGATGAGCAAGCGGATTTTAGTGCTGAGCTGATTGCAGCGACGATGGTCTCGAGTGACCGTCGTTTTTCCAGTCTGTGTGCCGCTCCACGATCGAGCCCTTCAGAACGCTCCCAGCCTGACCTGGAGATCTCCGATGTCGATCCCTTCTCGCCGCCCCGATGACGGCGCACCCTTACGACGATTCCTGTTAGTCCTCGGGCTGACGATGGGCCTTGTCGCTTGCGGCGCCGAACTTGGTTTCGACACCGAGACACCGAGTGAGTCGGCTGCCGAAGCGGCCGATGATTCGCCGATGGAGCATGCGGCGAAGCACCTGGATCCGAAATATGTCTGCCCGATGCATCCGCAGATCATCCGTGATGAGGAAGGCACCTGCCCGATCTGCGGCATGGATCTGGTCGAGAAGCTGATGGACCCGATGACCGGCAAGTATCCAGAGGTGGCTTTGACATCGGCGGTGGTGCAGACGCTCGGGGTGCGTACCGCGCCGGTCGAACGTGGCACGCTCTGGAAGTACATCAAGACGGTGGGTCGCATCGCCTATGACGAGACGCGGCTTGCGCATGTGCATCCGCGTGCACCGGGCTGGATCGAGTCGCTGAGCTTGCGCGCCGAGGGTGAGCCGGTGCAGGCGGGGCAGGAACTCGCCGAACTCTATGCGCCAGCGATCCTGAACGCGCAGGTGGATTTCTTGCTGGCGCAGGATCGCAATGCGGCCGATCGGCGTCGGGTCAGTGCGGACAAGGCGCGCAATATCTTGCGGTTGCTCGATGTGCCGGATGATGTGATCACGGCGATCCAGCGCGATGGCGAGGCGCGCAACCGGGTGCCGATCCGCGCACCGATCGATGGCATCGTCACCCAGATGGTCGCGCGTGACGGGATGTATGTGACCGAGGCGAGCGAGATGTTCACCATCGCCGATCTGAGCCAGGTCTGGGTGATGGTCGATATCTATGAGTCCCAGATCGATTGGCTGAGCGAGGGGCTGTCCGCCGAGATGCGAGTGCCGGCGCGCCCGGGGCGGACCTGGGAGGGCGAGGTCGATTATCTCTATCCGGAGCTGGACCCGGTGTCGCGGACGCTGCAGGTGCGGCTGGTGTTCGAGAATCCGGATCGGGTGCTGAAGCCGAATATGTTCGCCGATGTGGTGATCTATGGCGGGCCGAAGCGCGAGGTGCTGAAGATTCCGGCCGAGGCGCTGATCGTCACCGGGGAGCGGGAGTCGGTGGTGACGGTGCTCGGGGATGGGCGCTTCCAGCCGGTCGATGTGGTCACCGGGATGCAGCGTGGCGATGAGGTCGAGATTCTGTCTGGGCTCGATGAGGACGATGAGATCGTCGTCTCTGGGCAATTCTTGATCGATTCGGAGTCGAATCTGCAGGCGAGCTTTCAGCGGATGTCGGGTGCGCAGTGATGAAAGGCGTCATCCTGTGGTCGATTCGCAATCGCTTCTTGGTGCTGATCGCGGCGGTGATGCTGACCGGGTGGGGCATCCTGGCGGTGAAGCAGACGCCGCTGGATGCCATCCCGGATCTGTCCGATGTGCAGGTGATCATCAAGACCCGCTTCCCGGGGCAGGCGCCGCGGGTGGTCGAGGAGCAGGTGACCTATCCGATCACGACGACGATGCTCTCGGTGCCGGGTGCGAAGGTGGTGCGCGGCTTCAGCTTCTTCGGCGATTCGTTCGTCTATGTGATCTTTGAGGATGGGACGGATCTGTATTGGGCGCGGGCGCGGGTGCTGGAGTATCTGAATCAGGCGGCGGCAGAACTGCCGGACGGGGTGGAGCCGCGTATCGGGCCGGATGCGACTGGGGTTGGCTGGGTCTACAGCTATGCGTTGGTGGATCGCACCGGGCAGCATGATCTGGCGGAGCTGACCAGCCTGCAGAACTGGTTCCTGAAGTTCGAGCTGCAGTCGGTGCCGGGTGTCTCGGAGGTGGCGACGGTCGGCGGCATGGTGCGCCAGTACCAGATCGTCGTCGATCCTTCGAGGCTGCGTGCCTATGGCATCCCGCTGCAGCGGGTGATGGAGGCCGTGCAGGGTGCCAATCGCGAGGTCGGTGGCTCGGTACTGGAGCTGGCCGAGGCCGAATATATGGTGCGCACGCGCGGTTATCTGACCTCGCTCGAGGATATCGAGCTGATCGCGGTCGATAGCACCGAGGATGGTACGCCGGTGCTGCTGCGCGATATCGCGCGAGTGCAGATTGGCCCGGAGATGCGTCGAGTGGTGGCGGATCTGGACGGCGAGGGCGAGATCACCGGTGGCATCATCGTGATGCGCTCGGGCGAGAACGCGTTGGCGACGATCGAGGCGGTGAAGGCGCGGCTGGACGAGCTGAGCGCGGGGCTGCCCGAGGGGGTCGAGATCGTCGAGACCTATGATCGCTCGGAGCTGATCCTGGCCGCGGTCGACAATCTGCAGACCAAGCTGATCGAGGAGTTGATCGTCGTCGCGTTGGTCTGCGTGGCCTTCCTGCTGCACCTGCGCTCGTCGCTGGTGGTGATCATCAGCCTGCCGCTTGGCATCCTGGTGGCCTTCATCATCATGCAAGCGCAGGGCATCAACGCCAACATCATGTCGCTCGGCGGCATCGCGATCGCGATCGGGGCGATGGTGGACGCGGCGATCGTGATGATCGAGAACGCGCACAAGCATCTGGAGCGCTACGAGACCGAGCATGGCCAGCGTCCGCGTGGTGAGCAACATTGGCAGGTGATCGGCGAGGCGGCGGGCGAGGTCGGCCCGGCGCTGTTCTTCTCGCTGCTGATCATCACGCTGAGCTTCCTGCCGGTGTTTACGCTGCAGGCGCAGGAGGGGCGCTTGTTTGCGCCGCTGGCCTTTACCAAGACCTATGCGATGGCGGCGGCAGCAGGGTTGGCGGTGACTCTGGTGCCGGTGCTGATGGGGTATCTGGTGCGCGGGCGGATTCCGAACGAGACGCGCAATCCGCTCAACCGGGTGCTGATTTGGCTGTATCGGCCGCTGCTGCGTGCGGTGCTGCGCTGGCCGCGCTCGACCATCCTGGTGGCCTTGCTGGTGTTGGTCAGCACCCTGATTCCGCTGTCGCGGCTTGGCTCCGAGTTCATGCCGGATCTCTACGAAGGCGATCTGATGTACATGCCGACGACGCTGCCGGGGCTGTCGATCGGTAAGGCGCAGGAGCTGTTGCAGCAGACCGATCGGCTGATCGCGACCCTGCCCGAGGTCGAGCGGGTGTTCGGCAAGATCGGCCGCGCCGACACCGCCACCGACCCGGCGCCGCTGACCATGATCGAGACCTTGATCCAGCTCAAGCCAGAATCCGAGTGGCGCGAGGGGATGACCGTCGACAAGTTGATCGAGGAGCTGGATGCGACCGTCGATCTGCCGGGCCTGACCAATGCCTGGGTGATGCCGATCAAGACCCGCATCGACATGCTCGCAACCGGCATCAAGACGCCGGTTGGGGTCAAGATCGCCGGGCCGGATCTAGCCGAGATCGAGCGCATCGGGCAGGCGGTGGAGCGCGCGGTGCTGCAGGTGGAGGGCACCAGCTCGGCGTTCTCAGAGCGGGTCGCCGGTGGTCGCTATGTCGAGATTCGGCCTGATCGGCTGGCGGCAGCGCGGGTTGGGCTCAACGTCAGCGACATCAATCGTGTCGTCGCAGCGGCGATTGGCGGCGTGAACCTGACCCAGACCGTCGAGGGCTTGGAGCGCTACCCGGTCAATCTGCGCTTCCCGCGCGAGCAGCGCGACAGCGTGCAGGAATTGCGCGAGCTACCGATCGTCACCCCAACCGGCGCGCAGATTCCGCTGGCACAGGTCGCCGAGGTGGTGATCACCGACGGCGCGCCGATGCTCAAGAGCGAGAACGGGCGCCTCAACGGCTGGACCTTCGTCGATATTCGCGGGCGCGATCTCGGCAGTTGGATCGAGGAGGCCAAGCAGGTGGTGAGCGCGGAGGTCGAGCTGCCGCCTGGCTATTCGCTGGCTTGGGCCGGTCAGTACGAGTACATGGAGCGCGCTCGCGAGCGGCTGAATCAGGTGGTACCGGTAACCTTGGCGATCATCTTCCTGCTGCTCTATCTCGCTTTCCGCAGCGGCGGAGAGGCGCTGTTGGTGATGTTGTCGCTGCCGTTCTCATTGGTCGGTGGCTTCTGGCTGATCTACCTGCTCGGCTATAACCTCTCGGTGGCGGTTGCGGTGGGTTTCATCGCGCTGGCCGGCGTTGCCGCCGAGTTCGGCGTGGTGATGTTGGTGTATCTCGACAATGCGCTGAAGCAATGGCGCAAAGAAGGCCGGCTGACCAGCGTCGATGAGCTCAAGGGCGCGATCGAGGAGGGTGCGGTGCTGCGCATCCGGCCCAAGGCGATGACGGTGGCGACCATCTTCGCGGGTCTGCTGCCGATCATGCTGATTGGGGGCATCGGCTCGGAGGTGATGCGCCGCATTGCCGCGCCGATGGTCGGCGGTATGATCACCGCGCCGCTGCTGAGCCTGTTTGTGATCCCGGCGATCTATCTGTTGTGGCGGCAGCGGGGGCTTCGTAAGGGCTAGAGGAATCACGGCTCTGTCCGCTGGCGTCTTTGGGCAGGTGCACGGACCTGTCGGGAAGGGTCGTCGGGTATGTTGGCGTGCACGGTAGTCACTTACACTAACGTCGCTGCCAGCGTTTTGAGTTGTAGTCTTAACAGGACTACAATAGAGACTCACCCATTGGACGGAGAGAAACCATGCCGAGCTCAGAGCGCGACGTCGCACTCACGGAGCTGGGAGCAAGACGGGTCGAGAGCTTGGCTGTGGCGGCTCTATTTCATGCGCTATCAACCATCAGCGGCATCGCGCTCATGCTCGACCAGTCGATCGGAGTAGGCGAGACAGGCCAGCGCGTCCTACCGCTTTAGCCATGGATGCCCTTCTAACAGGGTGTCCGGCGGCAAAGCTCGCTCAGTCTTGTTAAGCTCTCCACATGAAAGCCGAGCCGGTCCTGTCGTACCGCCAGCAATTGACCGCTTCCTTGTTCAAGGAGGTGCGCGTCTGGCGACTATCGCAGCCGCTCGCTGGCAGTCAGCATCCGTTCAAATACCGCTTGGCGCTGGTGAGCGGTGATCAATGCGTGCTGCGCTACGACAACGAGCGCGGTAAAGGTGATCACAAACATCTCGGCGATCAGGAATTCGCGCTGACCTTTTCATCAATGTCGCAGCTCCTGATCGATTTCGATCGCGATATCCAACGCTGGAGAGAGGTTCATGAACAGGTTGATGATTGAAGTCGCGAGCGAGGAGGAAGCGCGCGCCCAAGCCATTGCCTCGCTCGAATGCGGTACACCACAGCCGCCGCGCTACCTGTTCAGGACGCAAGAGGATCTTCTCGATACGCTGAATAGCCATCGGTTTGCCATCCTCAAGGCCCTAGCGGGGGCTGGTCCAATCGGGGTCCAAGAGCTGGCACGGCAGGTCGGGCGAGACCTGAGTGAAGTGCATGAAGACGCCCGGCAGCTGAGCGCGATCGGGCTGATCGACAAGACCGACGGCGGTAAGCTGCAGTTTCCGTATGACGCCATCGATATACACCTCGGCTGGCAGGCAGCAGCCTGATCAAGGCTGCAGCCAACCTGCGCAAGCTGACACAGACGGCCGAGAATCTCGAGTGCTACCCGGTCAATCTGCGCTTCCCGCGCGAGCAGCGCGACAGCGTGCAGAAGTTGCGCGAACTGCCAATCGTCACCCCAACCGGCGCCCAGATTCCGCTGGCGCAAGTCGCCGAGGTGGTGATCACCGACGGCGCGCCCGTGCTCAAGAGCGAGAACGGGCGCCTCAACGGCTGGACCTTCGTCGATATCCGCGGGCGCGATCTCGGCAGTTGGATCGAGGAGGGCGCCGTGCTGCGTATCCGACCCAAGGCGATGACGGTGGCGTCTCCCGGCGTCACTGCGAGGACGACATCGCCGCGGCTTACGGTTGCTAAGGTCCATCACGGAGTGTGTCCGCCTCATAAGACTCTACGGCGTTGAGTGCCGAGGCTTCGTCATGGAACGGCTCCGGTGCAACGAGGCTTCGTAAGGCTTCTTCGACCAATCGATCAAAGGGTACGCTGCGGGTCTGTGCAAGTGCGTGGGCCTGTCGGGAAAGGTCGTCGGGGATGTCGGCCTGTACGATCGTCATTTTGGTTCTGGAATTCGGATGATGGTGGAATTTGGGTGACGGAGTTTGGGTGACAGTATAGGGAATTGGAAAAAGGGGGAAAGTCAAGTTACGCATTGCGTATCGCGTTGCTCGATCAAATCGCACAGGGGCTCGATCCCGAAGAACGACTCAAGGGGCTTGATCCGGGCTACCACACAAACCTTAGGAGTCCGATGCAGACCACCGCATGGGTGCGTAACTTGAGCTTGTCCCCGTAAAGGCCTTCCAGGGTTTTACGATAAACGGTGAGCTGAGCGTTTGCGTCGCTCAGCAGCCGTTCGACCTCGGGTCTTGCTCTCAGGGTCTCGCGCGGCATGCTCGCGATCGCCTCACTGTCGAGACCCGGCAGGTCGCCAACCTTCAGATGCTTAAACTCGATCACATGATCGAGCAGGGCATATTGGCGCCGATCCGGGCGCACGATCAGTGACAGATCGCAGTAGCCGCGGGCGATGGCGGTCTCCGAGTCCATGATGTAGGCGATGTCATTGAACAGGGTGACCAGAAACGCGGTCTTGACCACCAACTCGTTCGACCAGCGCAGATCACGGTTATCAAAGACGGGTAGGTAGCGCTGCTCGATGAAGTCGCATAGGGGCTCGAGTTCGCCGGCGGCATAGAAGCGATCACAGACCGCGCGCCGTTCACGGTCGAGATCGTAGCCCGGTAATAGCGCCTCCTGAATCCGCTCCACATAGAGCTTGCGCACCACCAGATTCGGGATACTCAGTTGCAGCTTGCCCAGCGGATCGCGGCCGCTGTAGGTGAGCACGCCGAAGAAATACAGCAGGGAGGCGAGAAAGCCCTCGGTCTGCGGGGCATGCAGCATGCGCTCGACGCCGAAGCGCTGTTCGAGCTCATCGATGGTGATGGGGGCAGCGGTATCGAGTGCAGCGCTCACCATCGCCTCACCGCGCGGCAGGCGGGCGATGTACTCGATGCGGTTACGGTCCATGGCGAGATTGTTATCCAGCATCGCCCGCGGGTAGTCGCACCGGTCGGCGAGATGCTTGAGGAAATAGAGCGCCAAGGTCGGGTTGTAGATCTGCCCACCCGCGGGCTCGAGCGAGAAGTTGTAGCCGTTGTAGAAGGTGCGCATCAGCTCGAGCGCCTCCTCGGCTTGTTCCAAAGCCTGCTCCGGTGGCAGCTTGCAGTCGCTGACGACCTGCTCGAGCACCGTGCGAATCTCCGCCTCATGGAAGCCGCAGAGGTCGGCGTACTCGGGCTCGCGGGAGATGTCCTCGACCACGTTGTAGCCGCTGGTGATGTCCGCCAGTACCACCGGCGAGACGCCGGTGATGAAGACCCGATCCAGTCCACGCCCCTCGGCGGCGTCCTTGATCGCCTTGAACAGGGTCTTGATCGCTCCCTCGCCACCAACCAGCTCCTGATAGCGGCCCTCGCCCTGCTGATGGCTGGCCAGCACCTCGTTGGCGAAGTTGTCGTATTCGTCGATCAGCAGGTAGAGCCGGTGTGGCGTCTGGGAGATCGCGGCGAGCAGCGATTGGAAGGAGGCAATGGCGTTGTCTTCCCGCACCACGACCTCGCTGGCGAGCTGAGGCCGGTACTTGGCGACCGTTGCCCGGATCTGCACATTGACGTGCTGATGCAGTGATGCGCGGATCGCCTCGGCATCGCCCATCGGGTCGACCAGCGAGAAGTTCCATTTCATGATGAAGTAGCGGTTGTGCCGTTCGGTGGGCGCTTGGCCGATCTTCAGCCCGCCGAATAGCTGCTCAAACTGCGTTGCCTTGGCTAGATCGTAGTAGTTCTCCAGCGTCGAGAGCCACAGCGATTTGCCGAAGCGGCGCGGGCGCAGCAGCAGGAGCTGCTTGCCGCCGTCTTCGATCCGGCGGATGCGATCGGTGCGGTCGATGTAGAGATAGCCCTCTTCGATCAGGGCCTGGAAGTTGGCGAGGCCGTAGGGAAAGCGCATGCTGCCGGCTCGTGCGGGTGGAGAGTGGAGCTGATGCGATTGTCCGAGCGCCGGCGGTGGAGCGCAAATCGGTCAGAACTGCTTGACCTTGATATTCATCGTCTGGATGCGATAGGCGATCTGGCGCGGGGTCATGTTGAGCAGGCGCGCGGCCTTGGCCTGGACCCAACCGGCTTGCTCGAGCGCGGCGATCACGCGCTCGCGCTCATCGATGTCCGGGTCGTCGAAGTCGATCGCGTTGTCGGCGCCACCGGCCCCTGAACCAGCCGCCGAGGACAACCCGGCGCGCGGTTCCGACAGGTTGCCGACATCGAGCCCGGTCAGGTCGATCACGTCGCGGTCGATGATCCCGCACTCGCTCATCACCGCCGCGCGTTCCATGCAGTTCTCGAGTTCGCGCACGTTGCCGGGCCAGTCGTAGCGCATCAATACGCGCAGCGCGCTGTCGGTGATGGTCAGTTCGCGGCCCTGTTGCTTGGCGATCTTGGCGACCAGGAATTGGGCCAGCTCGGGCACGTCCTCGATGCGCTCGCGCAACGCCGGCATGACGATGGGCATCACATTGAGCCGGTAATAAAGGTCTTCGCGAAACTCGCCGGCCTTGACCTCCTGCTCCAGATTGCGATTGGTGGCCGCGATCACCCGCACATCCACCTTCATGGTGCGGCTGCCGCCGACGCGTTCGAACTCGCCTTCCTGGAGCACGCGCAGCAGCTTGGCTTGGAACGCCGGGCTGATCTCACCGATCTCATCCAGGAACAGCGTGCCGCCGTCGGCCTGCTCGAAGCGGCCCTTGCGCTGGTTGACCGCGCCGGTGAAGGCGCCTTTTTCGTGACCAAAGAGTTCGGATTCGAGCAGGTTGTCGGGCAGCGCGGCGCAGTTGAGCTTGACGAAGGTGCTCTGCGCGCGCGGTGAGTTGTAATGGATGGCGTTGGCGATCAGTTCCTTTCCAGTGCCGGATTCGCCCCGCACCAAGACCGTGGTGTTCCATTTGGCGACCTGGCGCACCTGCTCGAAGACCACGCGTATGCGCTGGGTGTGGCCGATAATGCTATCGAAGCCGTGTGTGCCCTTGACGTGTCGGCGCAGCGCATCGCGTTCCTCGCGCAAGGCCCGGCGCTCGGCCTCGACCGAGCGCGCCAAGAGCACCGCCTGGCCGATGAGATTGGCGACCATCTCGGCAAACCGCGCCCGCTGCCGTAGGTGCTCATCGCGCACCGGCGGCTGGATGGCGAGCACGCCGGCGGCGGGGCCATCACCGATGCGAATCGGCACGCCGATGAAGGGTAAGTCGCGGTTGAACATGCCGAGCTTGTCGAGGAAACGCGGCTCATCGCTGACCCGTTCCAACAGCCACTCACGATTGGTCTCGAGGATGTGCCCGATCACGCCCTCGCCGCGGTGATAGCGCACCTTCTCGAAGGGGGCCGCATCGTCGTCGTGCAGGGCACTGATCAGCAGATCGCCAGACTCTTCGTCGAGCAGGCTGACCATACCCAGATAGAGGCTGCCACGCTCATGCAAGGTCTGGAGCATAGTGCACAGGATTTCGCGCAGCTGCAGCGAACGGCTCAGGATGCGGCTAACCTCGAACAGCGCTGCGAGCTGCGCCTCGAGTAAGTCGGCCCGGGGCGTATCCGGGCGCGTCTCCGAGCGCGGCGCGTCGGGTAGATCCTTATCGTACATCGGAGCTTGGTCTGCGTTAATCACGGGGGAAGACGTTGGTCAAGGTCACGCGCACACGGCAGCCATCGCTATACTCCGGGTCGATCTCGATGCTGCCACCATGCTGGTTGGCGATCTCCTGCGCCAGGGGTAGGCCCATGCCAGCGCGGCCGCGTCGGTTACGCCAGCCAATGTAGAAGGGCTCGAAGGCCTTGTAACGATCGCCAGTCGGGAAGCCGGGGCCGCTATCCTGGATGCACACCTCGACCGCGTCCTCGAGCGCACGGGTGTTGATATGCAGCTCACGCTGGCTACGTCCGCCCTCGCGCGTCGCTTGCAGGGCATTATCGATGAGGTTCTTGAACAGCGAACGCAGCTCGGTCTGGCGCGCGGTGATCTCGGGCAGGACGTGCGCGGGACGCCAATCGACGGTGACACCAGAGGAAAGCAGAGCATCGGTTTCGAGCGCGAGCACATGGCGCACCAGTTCGTTGACGTTGACGCTGACGCCAGGCTCGATGATCTCATCCGGGAGGGCCGCCTGCAGTGTTCTCAGTGCCTGCTCGCTGGTCTCGGTGATCTGCGCCAGGGTCGGGGCGAAGCCCTCCAAGGTGCCGGCACCATTGGTGAACATGACGCTGGCCGCGCGCAGTAGGTTGAGCGGGGTCTGGATCTGATAGCTAGCCGCGGTCAGCGCCTCGCGCATGCCTTGGGCGAGACGTTGCTCGGCGATGCGCGCGCGCAGATGCTCCAGATGCGCACGTTCGATCTCGCGATGGCGGGCGGTAACGTCGGTTGCCAGCAGCAACAAACGCGCATCGCCGCGCTTGCCGCGACCAAAGTAGCCGCGGGCGCTGCCATCCTGCTCGCTGATGCGGGTACCGGAACAGGAAAACCACCGTGGCCCAAGGCTACCAGGGACATCAAGACTGACCTCGACATTCTTGAAGTCGTCGCCCTCGCCGGTGACCGATCCCATGCGTTCGACCGGGTCGAAGCCGGCCTGCTCGCGCAGCGCCGCGCGGATGAGCGGCAATGGCTCGTGCCCGCGCAGATCCCCGAACAGCTTTTTGTACTCCATGTTGTCGAGGATGATCTTGCCCTCGGCATCAAGCAGTACGACTACCGTCGGTGCGGCATCGAGCACGTTTTCGATGCGCGTCTTCTGCTGCCTGAGCGCGGAGGCGAGTTCATGCTCGCGCGTCACGTCCCGATGCATGCCGAGGAAATAGGCAATCTCGCCGCTACTATCAAGCACTGGTGAAATGGCCAGCTCGGCGAGATATTCATCGCCACCCTTGCGCTGGTTCACGAGGGTGCCGGTCCAGGTCTTCTTGCGCTGGATGGTGCGCCAGAGCTGACGGTAGATGCTGTCGGGGGTGGCGTTGCTAGAGAGGATTGACTGGTTCTTGCCCAGCACCTCGTCGCGGATATAGCCGCTGAGATGCTCGAAGGCGGCGTTGACATACAGGATGTTCGCGCTGGCATCGGTGATCGAAATCGCGACCGGCGCTTGCTCGACGGTCTCGAAGTACAGCCGCGGCGGCAGTGGATCGGTGGCATCACCGGCCATCAGGCGCAGGGCCGAGAGGACCTCGAGTGGCGTGCCCGCCGGTGGCTGGCGCAGGAAGGTCGCGATGGCATTGCGCACGAGCGGCTCGACGTTCTCGGAGGCGCTCGCCGAGGCAGTACTAAGCGAGGCGGCGGGCGAGGGCGCGCTCGGGGTCGACGGTTGCGACTGAGATGCGCTGCTTTCCGGCGATGATCGAGCCATGGGTTTCTCCTCTTTCGTGAGCAGTAGTCGTTGTTGTGCCATCGGGCATCCGCGGTCGGCACACGATTATCTGCAGTATTTATGCCGTCACGCCTTGGCATGCGTCTATCCCACTGCTCGGCTGGAGACACGCCGCTCTATCGAGGTCGGAACAGACCAGTCTTGTCGGGTTTGCGACAATGTGCTGCGCTGCAATATCTCGGCTGTATCGTCCGCAACAGTCCCACCGGCTGTCGATGACAGGCCTTGGTCGCGTCGGGGCAAGGCCTTTATCGCTGAAGACGGTTGCCAAAGACCGTCTTAGCACGGTTTAGGGGCCGGGTGATGGAGCAACTCTGTCGCCACTGGCGAGACAAGCCCGGTACTGGCATTCGATTTGCTTTATTTCACGCACTGCCCTGAGCCGGAGCGCCTTGCTGAAGCCCAATGACCGAGTCTTTAATGCTCATCCTTGCGACCGCGCTGGTGAACAACGTGGTGTTGGTCAAGTTCCTCGGCCTCTGCCCGTTCATGGGCGTCTCCGGGAAGCTTGATACCGCGCTTGGCATGGGGTTGGCAACCACCTTCGTGCTGACCCTGGCGGCCGCGGCCAGTTGGCTGTTGGAACATTGGGTGCTGGAGCCGCTGGAGATCGGCTTTCTGCGCATCCTGACCTTCATTTTGGTCATCGCGGCAGTGGTGCAGTTCACCGAGATGATGGTGCGCAAGCTCTCGCCGATGCTCTATCAGGTGCTCGGCATCTTTCTGCCATTGATTACCACCAACTGCGCGGTGCTCGGTGTGGCGCTGCTCAATGTGCAGGAGCAACACAGCTTTGTCGAGAGCCTGCTGTACGGCTTCGGCTCGGCGCTCGGTTTCACGCTGGTGATGGTGTTGTTCGCCGGGCTGCGCGAGCGCCTGGCGCTGGCGCAGGTGCCGGCGACCTTCGCCGGGGCGCCGATCGCCTTTATCGTCGCCGGGCTGCTGTCGCTGGCCTTCATGGGCTTTGCGGGGTTGGCCTGAGGTGCGCATCGATCACTGACTTTTATCCTGGAGCATGTCGACATCATGGTTTCTGCAATCCTGAGCTTGACCACCCTTGGCCTGGGGCTCGGCGCACTGCTCGGTGTCGCCGCGCGGTTCTTGAAGGTCGAGGAGAGCCCGCTGGTGGCCGAGATCGAGGAGCTACTGCCGGGTTCGCAATGCGGTCAGTGTGGCTTTCCGGGCTGCGCGCCGGCGGCGGTGGCGATTGCCGAGGGCAAGGCGCCGGTGACCCTGTGCCCCCCTGGTGGCCGCGCGCTCGCACAAGCGTTAGCCCAGCGGCTCGGCGTGTCGGTGGACCTGAGCGCCGTTGCCGAGGAGGCGCCGCAGGTGGCCTATGTGCATGAACGGCTCTGTGTCGGCTGCACCAAGTGCTTCAAGCGCTGCCCGACCGATGCCATCGTCGGCGCTAAGGACCAGATCCACGCGGTTTTCGAAGATGCCTGCGTCGGCTGCAGGGACTGCGCCGAGGTCTGTCCGACCGAGTGCATCGAGATGCGTCCCGCCACGATCACCCCGAGCAATTGGGTGTGGCCGAATCCCTTGGCCGCCTGACCATCACGATCCGTCCGCTCCTGACGAGAGAGCCCCAATGCGTCTATTCACCATCCGCGGCGGTGTCCATCCCGAGGATCGCAAAGCCCTCTCGGCCGGTCGGCCCATCGAGGTGCTGCCGATACCGAAGCTACTGCACATCCCGCTGCAGCAGCACATCGGCGCGATCGCCAATCCCCTGGTGCAACGGCGCCAATATGTCGCCAAGGGTGAGCGCATCGCCCATGCACAGGGGGCGGTCTCGGCGCCGATCCACGCGCCGACCTCGGGGCGCATCGTCGGGCTTGGACTCTATCCGGCGAATCATCCCTCCGGCCTCTCGGTGCGGACCATCACCCTGCAGCCGGATGGCAAGGATCGTTGGCACAAGCGCATCGAGGGAGTTGCTGATCCATTCGCGCTGGAGCCGGCCGAGATCGCGCAGCGGGTCGCCGATGCTGGCGTGGTCGGCCTGGGGGGTGCCACCTTTCCATCTGCGGTCAAGCTTGGGCTCGGCAAGCGCTACGCACTCTCGACGCTGGTCATCAACGGCTCCGAGTGCGAGCCCTATCTGACCTGCGACGATCAATTGATGCGCGAGCAGGCCGAGGCCATCGTCGATGGCGCGCGGTTGATGGCGCGCGCGCTCGGGGTCGAGCGCATCTTGTTCGGCATCGAGGGCAACAAGCCCGAGGCACTGGCGGCGGTGCAGCAAGCCACGGCCGCGTTCGATGGGGTTGAAGTGGTTCGGTTGCCGATGCGCTATCCGATGGGTTCGGAGAAGCATCTGGTGCAGACGCTGACCGGCAAGGAGACGCCGGCGCGCGGCCTGACCGCCGACATCGGTGTGGTGGTGCACAATCCAGCGACCGCCTTTGCTGTGTACGAGGCGTTGCGCTTCGGTCAGCCGCTGGTCTCGCGCGTAATCAGCGTCACCGGCGGGGCGATCAGCGCACCGAAGAATCTACGGGTGCTGATCGGCACCAAGATCGAGGATCTGGTCGAGCACTGCAGCCGCTTCCGCGAAGAGCCGGCGCGGCTGATCGCCGGCGGGCCGATGATGGGCCAACCGATCCCGGAGCTGCGGGTGCCGGTGATGAAGGGCACCAACGGCATCCTGGCGCTGACCGCCGCCGAAACCGGCCGGCGCGAGCCAGCCCCTTGCATCCGCTGCGGCAGTTGTGTGCAGGCCTGTCCGTGTGGGTTGCTGCCGCTGGCGATGGCGGCCCAAGTGCGCGCGGGCGATCTCGATGCGGCAGTCTCGAGCGGTCTGATGGACTGCATCGGCTGCGGCTCCTGTGCCTATGTCTGCCCGGCGCATCTGCCGCTGGTGCAGTGCTTCAATCATGCCAAGGGCGAGCTGGCCGCGCGCGGCCGAGCCAAGCAGAAGCAGACCGAGACCAAGCGCCTGGCCGAGCATCGCGCGCAGCGGCTGGAGGCGCAGAAGCGCGCCAAGCGTGAGGCGATGGCCAAGCGCAAGCGTGAGGCGGACCTCAAGAAGCAGGCCGAAGCCGCCGCAGATAGCGAAGGAGCGGCCGCATCGACGCCGGCAGCGGCCGTCGAGGAGGTGGAGACGTGCTAGCACCCACCCTGGTCGCCAGCCCGCATGCGCATGCGCCGGTCAGCATCGAGCGCACCATGCGACTGGTCATGCTGGCCTTGCTGCCGGCGACGCTGCTTGGCCTTTGGCAGTTCGGCTGGCCGGCGATCGTCCTGTTCGCGGTGACCCTGGGCGCCGCGCTGCTGTTCGAGGCGCTGGCGCTGCTGCTGGCCGGCAAGCCGCTCAAGCCGAGCCTGCTGGATGGCTCGGCGCTGCTCACCGGTTGGCTGCTGGCGCTGACCCTGCCGCCCTGGGCGCCCTGGTGGATCGGCGTGGTCGGCGCCTTCGTCGCCATCATCGTCGGCAAGCAGGTGTTCGGTGGGCTCGGCCAGAATCTGTTCAATCCGGCGATGGTCGCGCGGGTGGTACTGCTGGTCTCGTTTCCGTTGGAGATGACGCAGTGGGTCGGCCCCCAGCCGCTGTTCTTCGCGCAGACGCCGGGCCTCGGCGATGCGCTGACGATCAGCCTCGATGGGCTGAGTGCGCCCTGGGATGCGATGAGCGGCGCCTCGATCCTCGGCCAGGTCGATCTGGCGCTACAGCAGGGCAGCGACCTGGGCGCGGCGATGCCGACCCTGTTCCCGCCACTCGGTGCGCTGTTCGGCGGCATCCCCGGCAGCCTCGGCGAGACCTCGGCGTTGCTGCTGCTGCTCGGCGGGCTGTTCCTGCTGCGCAAGGGCGTGATCGACTGGGTGATCCCGGTCGCCGTGCTGCTCGGCGTCGCCGTTCCCGCCAGCCTGTTGCACCTGCTCGACCCGACGCGCTTCGCCGGCCCGCTGCTGCATCTGCTCGCCGGTGCGACCCTGTTGACCGCGTTCTTCATTGCCACCGATCCGGTCACCTCACCGGTCTCGCGGCTGGGGCAGGCGGTCTTTGGCGCCGGCATTGGCCTGCTGATCTACCTGATTCGCACCTTTGGCGCCTATCCCGAGGGCGCGGCCTTCGCCATCCTGCTGATGAACGCGGCAACGCCGATGGTCGATCACTATCTGAAGCCGCGCATCTTCGGCCGCGACCGGCGCGGGCAAGCGCTGCCGGTGGCCGGGGATGCCGCCGGGGAGCGCAAGCGATGAGCGAAGACCGAGGGACGTCCCGAACCTTGTCCCGCATGCGGCCTTGGGTGTTACCGAGACTCGATCGCGATGGGGTCGGTTATCAAACGCTGCTGCTCGGCGGCTTCGCGCTGGCGGCCTCGGCGCTGCTGGTGGTTGGCAATCTGCTGACCAAGGGGCCGATCTCCAAGCGCGAGGCCGAGGACTTGCGGGCCTCGCTCGAGCAGGTCATCCCGGCCGAGCGGCACGATAACGATCTGCTGGCGAATCCCCTGATGATTCCGCGTCAGAGTGCGAGCCAGAGCCCAGATTCGAGCCCGAACTCCAACCGTGCCAGCAGCCGTCATGGTGACGACAGGATCACCGTCTACCGCGCGTTGGAAGGGCTGGACGTGACCGCAGTCGCCTTCGAGACGGTCGGCCAAGGCTATGCCGGCCCGATCCGCGTGCTGCTCGGCATCGGCGCCGATGGGCGCATCCTCGGCGCGCGGGTGCTGGCGCACAGCGAGACACCCGGCCTCGGCGACAAGATCGAGATCAGTCGCGACGATTGGATCACCGCGTTCGATGGCCGTGATCTGACCGACCCGCCACCCGAGCGCTGGGCGGTGAAGAAGGACGGCGGCGTCTTCGATCAGTTCAGCGGCGCGACCATTACCCCCCGCGCGGTTGTCGCCGCGATCAAGAGCGGGCTCGAGACCTTCGCCGCGCAGCGTGATGCGTTGACGGCTTCTGCCGTGATCACGGTCGAGACCAGCGAATGATGGCGGTTGTGCCCAAGCACTGCGACCACAGGCGCGCTCGATACCTGTCTGGCGTCACCTTTCTGACTGGTTAACTGGAAGCTCCCGCGATGACTGCAGACCTTGACGAAACCGCGCGCGAACGCACCCCCTGGGGGCGCATCGCCCGCGACGGCCTTTGGGACAACAACGTGGTGCTGGCGCAGATGCTCGCGCTCTGCCCGCTGCTCGCGGTCACTGGCACCGCGACCAATGGCCTCGGGCTGGGGCTCGCATCGCTGGTGGTGATGCTCGCCTCGGGCCTCCTAGTCTCGAGTCTGCGCGGATTGATCACGCCGCAGGTACGCATCCCGGTGTTCGTGCTGATCATCGCGACCCTGGTGACCCTGGTCGATCTGGCGATGAATGCCTGGTTGCACGACCTGCACAAGGTGCTCGGGCTGTTCATCCCGCTGATCGTGACCAACTGCGCCATCCTCGGTCGCGCCGAATCCTTTGCCTCACGCAACTGGGTGGCGCCAGCGGTGTTCGACGGGCTGATGATGGGCGTCGGTTTCACACTGGTGCTGGTCACGCTGGGCGCGGTGCGCGAAGTCATCGGCTCCGGCACCCTATTCGCAGATGCCTCCTTGCTGCTCGGTGAGGCGATGGGCTTCCTGGAGACGACGCTGATCCCTGACTATCGCGGCTTCCTGCTGATGATCTTGCCGCCGGGCGGCTTCCTCGCGCTTGGCTTCCTGCTCGCGGGACAGCGATTGCTGAAGCGTCTGCCGCTGCCGAAGAGGCGTGCGGCGATCGACTCCGGCCCTGTTGCAGCACCCTGATGCAGCACCCTTGATTAAGCAATTCGGAGCGGATTCTACCCATGCAGATTGGTGTCGCTTACGCAGACAAGTTCAAACGCACCTGGCTGACCCTCGACGTCCCGAACGGTAGCACGGTGCGCGAGGCGATCGAACATTCCGGCTTACTGCGCCACTATCCGGATATCGACCTTGCGATCCAGCGCGTCGGCATCTTCGGCAAGCTCAGCAAGCTCGATGCGCCGGTCAACGAGGGTGATCGCGTCGAGATCTATCGCCCGATCACCGTCGATCCCGAGACCGTCGAGCGGCGGGATCAGTGAGAACGACTTCGCGTCAAGGCATGAAAGAAGCGTCTAGGCCGTCAAGCTCGCAAGCCACTGGCGCTGCCGCTCTTTGCGACGACGCTGTTCGAGGGCCTGATGGATGCGCGCGCGGACCTGCTCGAACGGCAGCGTCTTGGCGGGATGAATGGCCTCGCAGAGCAGCAGGTGAAAGCCGAGTTCGGACTCGAGCACACCACTGAGCTGGCTGGTCTCTAGCTCGAACAGGGCGGCGTCCAGCGCTGGATAGAGCTGGCCGGGGCTAAGCGTGCCAAGTTGGCCGCCTTCCATGGCCGTGGGGCATTCGGAGCCTTTGCGCGCTTCATCGATGAAGGCGTCGAGCAAGGCCGCTGGGTCATTGGCCTGCGCGCGCAGGCGCTCGCCGATGGCCTCGATGCGCGCGCGCGCGACAGCGCGGCGGTTTTCGGGATAGTCGTCGTTGATGGTGATCAGGATGTGGCGCGCGCTGCGGGTCTCGGGGGTGTCAAAGCGCTCGCGATGTAGCTCGTAGAAGAGCCGCTCATCGGCGTCGGTGATCGGCGCATGGCGGGCGCCGACGCGCTGCATCACGGTATCGAAGATCAGTTCGCGGCGCAGGGCCTGGCGAAGCTGGCGGCTGTCGAGGCCGTTCCGCTCGAGATCGGCCTCCAGCTCGTGCTGGCTGTCGTAACGCTGCTTCACTGCTTGATAGGAGCGCTGGAGGAGCTGGGTGTCCGGGATCAGCACAGCGCGCGCCTCGGCACTGTTCAGCACCTGCTCTTCGAGCGCGAAGCTGCGCTGGGCCTGGCGCTGGGCTTCGGCCAACTCGTCGCGAGACAGGGCCGGGATATTGCGCTGGAACCGGGCGGTCGCGGTGCGCAGGAGATGGTAGCGGTAGCCCTCGGGCTCGCTTGCCGGTTGATCGGAGGCGGTTGAATGGGGGGCGATGGCCTGCGAGGCACTCATGGGCTTTGCTCCGCGATGGCTGATGGGTTGGGGCTGTTGACTTTCTCCAGCGCGGACTCCGGCACCTGCAGCAGGCTGCAACCGGGGAACAGCACATGGTAGGCGACCTCGCCGCTCTGTTCGGCCGTGGCTGGTCCGCGCAGCACCTTCATGATCTCGCCCACCCGGCCTTGCTCGACCAGCACGCGCCCACCACGGCCAAGCGCGATGCGGGCGCTGACCTTCTCGCGCGACTCGAACCGGCTCGGGGTCCAGGGGTCGCTGGCCGGCTGCAGCTCCTCCTCGCGACAGCCGACGATACGGTCGCCGTCGAGGAAATGCACGCTGTAGATGATCTGGTCTTGCAGGAAGCTGCCGACATCGCGCACATAGCCCGTGCTGCCGCGGCGCACCAGCAGCGCACCGGTCGGCTGGCCTGGAAAGGTGCCGTCGTTGCGCACATTGCGCAGCACCCGGACCTCATCGCCGTAGTCGTAACGCGGTTGCATCAGCGGGGCTGCTCCGTCAGCGAAGTGGGCGCGTTGCGGCTGGCGAGGAGCTGATCCAGACCGACATTGACCTGGCGCGGCTCGCGCATCTTGAAGACGCGGAAGACCTTTTCGGTGCGCGCATCGGAGCCGACGAAATCCTGGTAGGCACCGCGCAGCAGATCGGCATAGAGACGGTAGCGGGCGGCGGCGCTGTCCGGTGGCTCATCGATCTCGGCGAGATAATCGTGGAAGCGTTGCAGGATGTGCAGTCGATTCACCTGCACGATGGCCGGCACGAAGGTGACGCCGAAGTAGTCGAGGAAGTCTTCGGCGGTCTCGAGTTCGTCGAGATCGCACTCGAAGGTCTCGAGCGAGTCCGGGAGCGAGCGAGACAGCGCATCGGTCTGTGGGTCGGTGCTCGCGGCAAGCGTTAGCGGTGTGTTGAGGTCGGCCATGGCAGTCTCCGTTCTCTGAGGGTCAGCTGGGATCGCGTGTGGGCTCGCGTGCGTTCGGGCGCTGTGCTCGGACGCGGGTCGGCATCCATCCGTGTGCATCGCTTCGGCATCACCGATCGAGCAGATGGACATTGCCGCCGGCGCTGGCGATCTCCTCGCGCCGCACGGCCTTCTCGGCCCAACTCAACAGGTCGCGCGTGCCGAGTTGGTCTTTTTGGTCGAAGGCCCGCACCGGCGCCAGGCGTTCGATGGCGGCTTGTGGCTCATCTTGGCGCAGCAGCAGCCAGGCCGCGCCCTTGAGCGCCAGGAGCAGGAAGCGGGTGCTGGTCATCGAGCGCTCCGCCGCCTGCTCGAGAGCGGTCTGGGTGAGCTGGCGCCAATCCTCATCCAGGCCGAGCTGACGGCTGCTGAGCAGGATGGCGCGATCGGCCATCATCACCGCCTCGGCATAGCGATGGCGGTAGTAGAAGAAGCGATAGAGCGCGACGATGACCGAGAGATGCTCCGGTGCCTGGAGATGAGCCCGCAGCAGGGCCCACTCGGCGCTGTCCACCGAGGTCAGTTCCAGATCATCCTCCGATGACCCGTCGAGCGCCTGTGAGCGGTACTGCTGGCCACTCTCGTCGAGCAGTTGCTGTACCTCGGTCGGTAGCGGCGTCTCGAAGTACATCGCCTCGTTGTCGAGATCGAGCAGGTCCATGATGATGCCTGGGATGATGCTTGGGTCTCGTCGTTAGCTCAGACCAGCCGCGTCTGGCCGGACAGCGGCAGGGGTAAGCGGTCTTCTGTCTGAGTGGCCGGGTCGAGCGCCGTCTGCTCCAGGAACCGGCGCAGGTCGGTGCTCGCCGGCGAGCGTTTGGTCTTGGTGACGAAGCGACGCAACTGTGGCAGCACCCGCTCGGCCTGGGCGGCATCGATGTCGAGATGCAGCAACTGCTCGTAGGCGAGGCGGATCGCCTGGCGGCCGGAGTGCTTGCCGAGCACCAGGCGATGCTGGCGCCCGACCTCGGCCGGGTCGATGCCCTGATAGTTGTTCAGATCCTTGAGCAGGCCGTCGACATGGATGCCGGCCTCGTGGGTAAAGGCGCCATCACCGACCAGGCTCTTGTGCCAGCCGACCGCATGGCCCGAGGCCTGGGCGACGAGCTTGGACAGCGCCTCGAAGCGGGTCAGATCGACGCCGGTGGGCAATCCATGCACATGCTTGAGCCCCATCACCACCTCTTCCAGCGCGGCATTGCCGGCGCGCTCGCCGAGGCCATGCACGGTGGTGTTGACATGGGTGGCGCCGGCGCGCACCGCGGCCAGGGTATTGGCAGTGGCCAGGCCAAGATCGTCATGGGCGTGCATCTCGATCTCGCAGTCGCAGACGCTGGCCAGGTCGCGGATGCGCTCGAAAGTTCCAAAGGGGTCGAGCAGGCCGACGGTATCGGCGAAGCGCAGGCGCCGGGCGCCGGCCCGTTGCGCCGCCTCGGCGACCTGCTTGAGCCAGTCGGGATCGGCACGCGAGGCGTCCTCGCAGCCGACGCCGACCTCGAGGCCCTGCTCACGCGCGATGCGCACCTCCTGGGCGATGCAGTCGAGCACCCAGGCGCGGTCGCGACCGAGCTTGCGCGCGATCTGCTGATCCGAGACCGGGATCGAGAGGTCGACCAGATCCACGCCGAGGCCGACGCAGGCATCGATATCGGCGCTGCACATGCGCGCCCAGACCATCAGCCGGGCGTCGAGTCCGAGCGCGGCGACGGCGCGGATCGAGTCGCGCTCGTCCTCGCCCATGGCCGGGATGCCGACCTCGAGCTCGGGCACGCCGAGGGCATCGAGCCCGCGCGCGATCGCCAGTTTCTCCTCGCGCGAGAAGGCGACCCCAGCCGACTGCTCGCCATCGCGCAGGGTGGTGTCGTTGATGCAGACCCTGGGGGCTGTGAGGGCGTCAGTGAAGGGCATCGGATTGGGCTCCGGTACGCGGTGCGATCACTTCAGGAAAGCAAACGCCGGGCCAGACTCTTGAGCAGCGCTGCCGCAATCGCTGGGCTGCATCGATAACCGACTGATTTTAAGAGTGATAGGTGGCTCTTAATCGGCCGCGAGCGCAGGCATCGGACTTGGCGCTGGTCTTGAGGCTGTTTGCGGATTGAGCGATCCGCGACGAACCCGCTGGAGGCTTGTCGGACAGCCGACAGCCGACAGCCGACAGCCGACGGGCAACGGACGAGGGCAACAGCCGACAAGTGAGCGGCGATCGCCGACCGGCAACCGGCAACCGGCAACAGCCGCGCTCAGGCCACGTCTTCAGTCTCTCTCTCGGCGAGTGGCAGCAAGAGCGTGAACGTGGTCCCAACGCCAAGGGTCGAGCGCACCGACAGCCCGGCACCAGAGCGCTGCACGAACTCACGCACCATGAACATCCCCAGTCCGTGGCCGATGTGTTGCGTCTTGGTCGAGAACAGCGGCTCGAAGATGCGCGACAGTACCGCCTCCGTCATGCCGCTGCCGCTATCGGTGACGTGGATAGCGGCATGGTCGCCCGCAGCGAGATCACCGACCGCCAGCGGCGGTTCGCCGGTCCAATGCTCGCGTCGGCCGATGACGCTGAGTGTGCCTCCGTCCGCCATCGCATCGCGTCCATTGAGTGCCAGGTTGAGCAGCGCCGCCTGCAGGAAGCCCGCATTGGTGAAAGCGCTGAGGTCAGGCTCGATGTGGAGATTCCAATCCAACGTTTCGGGCAGCATCAGCCGCAGGATGTCGGCGAGTTCCGCCAGTGGCTTCTCGAGCACCGTCGCGCGCAGCGGAACCCCGCCCGCTCGACTCAGCGCGAGCATCCCCGAGGTGATGACCTTGGCCTGGCCGAGCACGCTGTTCATGTCGTCGATGACCTGCTGGCTATCGTCCTCAAGACCAGCACGCTCGACCGAGGCGTTCAGGTAATAGAGATTGGCGTCGAGCACGGCGAGCACATTGTTGAAATCGTGCGCCACGCCGCTGGCCAGATGACCGATGGTTTCGCGCTGCTTGGCGCTGACCAGATCGCGCGCGAGCTGCGCGCCATGCTCGATGGCGGCGATGCGCTGGCCGATGAAACGCAGTAGCTCGCACTCGGCGCGACTGAGCGTGTTGCGTGCCTGGGTATCCCAGAGTTGGGTCAGCAGCCAACGCTGTTGCGCCGCATCGCCCGGAAAGCGCGAGGCGAGCACGACCGCACTGGCGTAGCCATGCGCGCTGAGCGCGGTTGGCAGCGCCGAGCCGCGAATCAGTTGCGGCTGATCAAGCGCGTTGCAGGGCTTGGCGAAGAGCGCTTCCGTGGCGGCTTGCGCGGTTTGTTCGGCTGACTTGGTGGTTGGAAGGTGCGCCAAGCATTGATAGGACGTTTCAGGCCCGCGCCAGCCGGTCTCGGCGACGCCCATGCCGAACGCGTCCTTGGCGATGGCGAGGAGCGCGGCGATTTCCTCGCTGGCGTCGAGCCCGCGGTTGCTGAGATCGACCAGGCGCTCCAGGTTCTCGGTATAGTGTTGCAGGGCCTGCTCGGCGGCGCGGCGTTGGGTTTCGGCGTGTTGCACATCGGTGATATCCAGCGTGCTGCCGCGATAGCCCACTAAGCTGCCATCGGGGCCGAGGATGGGCTGGCCATCAACACTGGTCCACAGGCGGCGACCATCGGCGGCGCGCACGGGAACCTGGAAATCGCGCCAGGATTGGTGCCTCGCCATGAGCGCGAAGGCCTGCGTCTTGATCTCGGCGTACTCGGGCTCGGGGATCAGTTCATAGAAGGCCTTGCGACCGATCAGAGCCTCGGGTGGATAGCCGAGCAGCGACTCGGCGACGGGGTTGACATAGGTGTAGAGGCCAGCGGTATCGATCTCCCAGGTCATCATGCGGCTCTGCAGCGCCAGCGCATCATAACGCTCGGTGCTGGCCCAGAGTTCGCCAAGGACGCGCTTGCGTTCCAGCGCGCCGACGAACACGCTGGCGAGCACGCGCAAGAAATGCACTTCGCCCTTGAGCCAAGCGCGTTCCTGATGCACGGCATCCAGACCGATAAAGCCGATCAAGCGTTGCTTGCGCCGCAGGGGCACCAAAATCAGCGACTGGATGTGCTGGCGTTCCAGCTGTTGGCGAAGAGGGGCCCAGTCCTCGGGCAGATCGGCGATCCTGGGGATGACGACCATGTCGGATTCCGCGAGGGCATCCATCAGAACCGCGAAATCTGCGACCGGCACGGCTTGCAGCGTCGCGATCATCGGTTCAATCCCGTCCGCGATCCATTCATGGGTATTGCTGCACGTCTTGCCGTCGCGGTCGATTTGGAAGATATAAGCACGCTCGGAGCCGGTGAACTGTCCGACTTTCGCGAGCGCATCCTGGACCAGCGTGTCGAAGGGTTTGTCCGAAGGATCGATGAAGGTCGTGGTCAGCGCCACCAATTCGCGCTCAAGGCGTTCGCGGGCGATCAGATCCAGCTCCGCCTGCTTGCGTTCGGTGATCTCGGCGGCGACACCGACGAAACGGCAGGGCTGACCGTTGGCGTCATGGACCAGGAAGCGACGGTCGGCGATCCATTTGACTTCGCCATGAGGAGTGACGATGCGGTATTCGACCATCTCGGGGCCGCTGCCTGCTGTGGCCTCCGTGTGACTCCAGACCGCGCGATCGCGATCAGCGGGATGGAGGCTCTCGCGCCAGAGATGATAATCAGCACGGATCGCCGCCACCGGCCGTTCCCAGATCGCCTCGAAGGCGGGGCTGACATAGGTGAGTTGATCCTGCTCAAGATCGAAGACCCAGAAGACTTCCTCGATGGTCTCGGTGATCTCGCGCAGTTGCGCCTCGTTGGCGCGCAGGCGTTCGATCGCATGGCGGCGCTCGGTATCGTCGCGCTGGATGCCGATGTAATGACTGATCTTGCCTTGGGCATCGACCACCGGCGTGATGCTGACCGAGTTCCAGAATAGGCTGCCGTCCTTGCGGTAATTGCGAAACGTCGTCTGGCATGACTCGCCGGCGGCGAGTGCGGTACGCATGGCGCGGCGCGCCGGCTGGTCGCGATCCGTGCCCTGGAGAAAGCGGCAGTCTTGGCCCTGCACCTCGTCGCGGCTGTAGCCGGTCAGATCCTCGAAGCCTTTGTTGACGAAGCGGATCGCATGGTCGCCATTGCCGAGGCGTTCGGCGATGACGATACCGGTTTCGGCTTGCGAGAGGGCGTCGAGCAGGACCCGATGGTCGCGGTGTAGCTTGAGGCTAGTTAGAGCGACGGCTGCGAGCGAGGCCCCATGGTCGAGCAGGGCGCGGGCAAAACGCCCAGGGGTTCCCGGCTCGGGTGCGGCGATCGCGAGCACGCCGAGGACACGGCCATTTTGACCGCGGATCGGTTGACACCAGCACGCGCCTGGAAGGCCTTGCGCGGGGTAGTGAAGCCGTGGTTGAGCATCGGTGGCGTTGTTGAGGTCGGCAGTGGCGCTGAACTCGGCGGTTTCGAAGGCATGCCGGTAGGCGAGGGCGCCCTGTTGCTCAGCAAGGCGTGCGTTCAGCAGCGCGATCCCGCCGGCATCCAGGCCGGGAGCAGCCAGCACCTCGAGGGTTTCCGCCGGGGTCGCCACCACCAGATTGCAATGATGTCCGGGCAAGTGTTGGGTCATGCGCTGACACAGGTGCTCGGCGATCCGATGCTCGTCGGTCTCGGCCGCGATGAGTTCGCCAAGGATCTCGGCCTGGAAGGCGCGCAGCGCGCGCTGCTCGCGCTGTTGGTCACGCTCCTCGGCGAGGGCGCTGAAGCTCGCCTGCAGACGCTCGCCGAGGGTGTTCATGGCGCGTGCGGCGGCCACCTCTTCCTTGATCGGGCTCAACGGTGGAGGAGGCATGGGTTGCCCCGACTCGATCAACGCCGGGAACGACTCGGCCCTGGCGAGCACCGATTGCAACGGCGTCGCCAGACGGCGGCTGAGCCAGTACGCGGCGAGAATGACCAGCGCTGCCCACACCAATAACACCAGCAGCCAGCGCTGCAGCCATGCATGAACCTGCTCGATCAACAACCGGGCGCTGAGTTCGATCTCGAGCGCGGCGAGCTGGGTTGCATCCGTCAACGGCACCCTGAGACTGTAGCGTACCTGGTTCCAATCGAGTGGATCGGTAGCTCGCGCGTTACCATGGCCCACTGGCAAGAGATGCGCTTGGCGGGCAATGCTCGCGGGCGCGTCGTCGCTGGCGGCGGCCGCCTTTGGCAGCAGCCGTACCACCGGGTCTGCGGTGGGCGGTAAGTGCTCGGCAAGCAGCTGCTGCAACTGCGTTTCGGACGCCGTGCGTGGTGGCGAGTTGGCGACGTCCTCGGGCAAGATCTCGGCGGCGAGGGAACCGAAGAGGTGCAACTGGTCGAGCAGCTCACGCTCCAACCGGTGATGGAAATCATGCGTGCCGATAAAGGTCAGGACACAGGCTGGAAACAGGGCCGTGGCGTTGAAGAGCACGAGCAGAAGCCGACGAATGGACAGGCTGGGCGGGCGACGACGAAACAACGCGACGACGAGGAGCACGCATTCGGCAAGCAGCGCGGCGACGATACCGTTCACCGCGTGCTTCAGGAGAAGCACCAGCGTCGGCATGACCTCGACATTGCCCCAGAGCTGGTCTTGGAGCAACGTCAGTGGTGCGCCAAGGACTAGCCAGTAGAGGCCGATGAGGAGCGGCAAGAAGGGGGGCTCGCGCTCGCGCCGCCGGGCCTGCGCCAACAGGATAGAAACGAAAGCGATCTGAGTCCCTAGGAGCAGCACCTCATAGGGCTGTTCCTGGAGCAGCAACATGATGCCGGCCTGAAAGGCGGCAACCACGAGCCCAGCCGGTAATCCAAGCCATACCAGCGTCAGTAACACGGCCACCAGCCCGAACGGGAATTGCAGGCCGTAGAGCAGCGGTAGCGTGAAATAACTGCCCGCCGCCGTTGCGGCCAACAGCATCAGTAGCGACAGTATCCAAGACGTTTGGGGTCTTGGTTGCAATGGCAAAACATATCCCCTAGCTAATATGCACCGTGGTCGATCGGCGACAGACCTTTAGAGCCAGAGTTGAAGATTCCGGCGACTAGGAGGGATGTTCGCGACCATGACGCGCAGGGGCCTAGTATCGCCGAAAGTCGCGGCTCGATGAAAGCGAGCCGCACCTGATGATGCCGATTGTTTGATGCCGGTCGTTGTGATGAGACTGGGATGTCTACGGCGCTTCTGCGCGGAGGTGAATCTGTCCAACCGTCTCGCGCCATCCAGGCGGGGGCATCCGATGGCCGAGCCCGGTGAGGACCGCATGCGGTTGTTGTGGCTCTGGGGCCGCTGGCAGTGCCGTCAGTCGGGGGGCGATCGCCTCCAGTGAGACGACCTCGCGCGCGGCTCCCAGCGCGATGGCTTCGCGAGGCATGCCGAAGACCACCGAGCTAGCTTCATCCTGCGCCATCGTCAGCGCGCCAGCCTCGCGCATCGCCAGCAGGCCGGCGGCGCCGTCCTTGCCCATCCCGGTCAGCAGCACGCCGGTGGCCTTGCGCCCGACCAGCCGAGCGGCGGAATGAAACAACACATCCACCGACGGGCGATGACGGTTGACCTCCGGGCCCGCATCCAGACGGGTCACATAGTCGCTGCCATCGCGGTCCAGCTTCAGGTGCTGGTCGCCGGGCGCGATGTAGGCATGTCCGCGCAGTAGGCGCTCGCCATCGATGGCCTCCTTGACCTGGAGCTGGCTGGTGCGGTTAAGCCGCTCGGCGAAGGAGCGCGTAAAGCCCGCGGGCATGTGCTGAACGATCAGCAGCGGTGGCGTGTTGGCTGGTAGTTGCTCGAGCACCTCGCGAATGGCCTCGGTGCCGCCGGTGGAGGCGCCGATGAGCAAGCATTCATCGCTGGCCGGCATGCTCCGCGCGCTTGCACAAATCGGCTTCGGCAAGCGGATCGGCGCCGATATGGGGCGCGGGTTTGGTGAGAGCGGTTGTGAGCGTGCCGCAGCGCGGATTTTATTGGCGATCGCCGAACTCTCTGCTATCAAGCCATAGCGAAGGCCGATGTGGGGCTTGGCGATCACATCCCGCGCGCCTAGATCCAAGGCGCGCCGGGTTTCCTCGGAGCCTGGGTGGGTTCTTGAGGAGATCATCAGTACCGGCATCGGGCGCAGCCGCATCAGGCGTTCAAGGAAATCGAGACCGTCCATGCGCGGCATCTTGATGTCGAGCGTCAACACATCGGGATCATGTTGCTTGATCAGCTCCCGCGCCATGAGCGGGTCCGAGGCGACGGCAACAACTTCCATATCCGGTTGGGCGTTGATGATCTCGCAGAGAAGATCGCGAACAGTCGCCGAATCATCGACGCAGAGCACTTTTATCTTGGGGGCGTTCAGCATGGTCGGTCTCCTCGATAACCTGATGTCTGTCATCTCTGTCAGCGAACCCGTGGGCACTTGTTCGCTCTCGATGACGCATAGACTAAACGCGTGCGATAAAGGCTTGGGTAAAGACTTGTGAAGTTAGCTGGCAAGTTGTTTTGGAAACAGGTCCCGCGCTTGGGGCGCGAATTGCTCGATCGGCACCGGGCGGCCGAACAGATAGCCTTGTAGGCCATCGGCGCCCATCTCGATGAGCCGATCGCGTTGCGCTTCGGTCTCCACGCCCTCGGCGACCACCTGCAGGTTGAGGCTGTGGGCCATGTGCAGCATGGAGGCGATGAGATTGGCGGATTTCTCCGAGTCGAACATCTCGGCGACAAACGAGAGGTCGATCTTCAACGCATCATAGGGCAGCTCGGCGAGGGCGCGGATGCTCGAATAGCCGATGCCGAAATCATCGATAGCCAGCGAGGCGCCGCCGAGACGCAGCTGGGTGGTCAGCGCGCGCATCTGTTGTAGATTCGGCAAAACCGCTGTCTCGGTGAGTTCGATCATGATGCGGCTGCTGCCGGCAAAGGCATCAACGAGGTGTTTGACCATCGCGGTCGCGCCCTTGCCCTCGATGTTGGCGGCGGACAGATTGAGCGCGAGGAACTCGAGCCCGAGCGGTCTGAGTTGCGGCTCGAGTTCGATCAGGCGTTCGCTGAGCACGCGCGTCAGGTCCATGATCAGGCCGGATTGCTCGGCGAGCGGGATGAAGGCGCCGGCCTCGAGCATGCCGCCCTCGGGCAAGGACAAGCGGGCCAACACCTCGGCACCGACCGGCTGCAGGGTGCGCGCCGAGAGGATGGGTTGAAAGTAGGGCTTGATGCGGCCCGCGCGCAGAGACACACAGAGCGCCTCGCGACTGAGTTCAGCCTGGGCCTGAGCTGGAAACTGGGCCCTTTGCGGACGTTCTGGTGGGCCGCGCCGAGACAGCACGTCGGGAAGCTCACGCACCAGATTGGCCTTGTTCACGGCGCCGTACACGGTCAGCCCATTCCCTTGGGCGATGCGCCGAGCGGTATCGAGCAGTTCGTCGCCCTGGCCCGAGAGGAACACGAGCGGCACGGTTGGGTAAAACCGGGCCAGCCAACCGAGGACGTCGACACCGGTTTCAGTGCCGAGATTGAGATCCAGTACAATGACATCGGGCACCTGGCGGCCTAGATCGTCGCGTAGCGCGCCACTCGTGGTCTGGAAGCGCACCTTGTGGCCGAGCAACCCGGCAAAGCGGCATAGGGTTCTTTCCATACGTGGGTCATCATCCAAGCAACTCAGGATCATTGGACTCACCTCTCTCGGAACGATGTCTAGGCCCTTGATACGTTCGCTGGTGGCCATGGGTGAAGCTCAGGTCATCTCAATCTTGACAGTAGCACTGAGATTAAAACAGCTGCCGCGAGCGCTTGGTAAAGAGTTGTTAAGAGATCAGCGGGCGCTCCTGGTTAGGCGCGAGCATTCGGGTTAGGCGGGAGCATCTGGTGCATGCTCTCCTTGAGGGTGCCGAGATCGATGGGTTTGCGCAGAATCGGCACCGGCTCACCGCGGCTGTTGAGCGGTGGTTCCCAATGGGCCTGTTGACCGGTCATCAAGATGACTGGAAGGCTTGGAAACTGCTCGCTCAGGCGCGCGAACAGGTCGAGGCCGTCCATCACCGGCATGGCGATATCGGACAGCACGAGATCGATTGTTCCCTCCATGGTTGCCAGCTGCCGCAGGGCGTCCTGGCCGTGGCTTGCCGTCGCGACCGAGAAGCCTTCGATCTTTAGCAGGCGTGAGAGCGCGTCGCGCACCCGGCGGTCATCCTCGACCAGAAGCACGCGCCGTGATTCCGGCGCGCTCAGCGCTGGCGGTGCATCGAGTGCCGCCGGGGTTTGCGCCCTGTGTGTATCAGGCGGTGCTTGGGGCGTCGCCTGTGCGGGCAGCAGGAGGCGGAAACAGGTCCCTTGGCCAGCGTCGGAGTCGACCCAGAGGCCCGCTTGGGTGCGGACCACGAACTCACGGACCATAAACAGGCCGAGCCCATGACCTCGACGTTTGGCCTTGGTCGAGAACAGGGGCTCGAAGATACGCTCAAGCAGCTCCGGCGCAATGCCGTTGCCGGTGTCGGCAACGCGGACCTCGATGCACTCCGATGCCGGTATGCTGCCGATCCGGGGCTGGCGGGCGGTGTCCGCGTGTACGGGCCGGGCGGCAATGGTCAGCGTCCCTTGCTCGCTCATGGCGTCGCGGGCATTGAGCGCCAGATTGAGCAGGGCCGACTGCAGGAAGGCGCGATTGCTGTAGGCCTGCAATCCTGTCTCGACATCGATCTGGAGCTGAATCCGGGGAGGAAGAACCTGACCAAGGATTGGCTGGAACTCGCCGATGGTGCTGGCGAGGTCGATCGACTCAAGTGGGATCTTGCCCGACCCGCTGATGGTGAGCATGCCCGAGGTAATGATCTTGGCCTGCCCGAGGGCACTGCGGGTCTCGTCAATGACTTGACCGATCTCGGGGTCGGCGGCGGCCTGCTCGCCGAGTCCATCGGCAATGAAGAAGAGATTGGCGTCGATCACGCCGAGCAGATTATTGAAGTCGTGCGAGACACCGCTGGCGAGATGGCCGATGGTTTCGCGCTCGCGCGACTGGACCAGGTTCTCTTGCAACTGATCGCGATGGCGCACGGCGGCGATGCGTTGAGCGATCAGGCGCAACAGCTGACGCTGCCCAAGTTCCAGCGGCGGGATGGCGGTTGCATGCGCAAGCGTGAGCAAGAGTTGCTCTTGATCGCCGTCCGGGGTTGTGCAATCGATCACCACCCCGATCATGGCCGGGTGCGTGTCCCAGTGAGCGCCAGAGGAGGGCGCTTCGGTAGCCTCGGCGCTCGCGATGATGACGGGGTTGCCAATCTCGGCGGAGGCTTCGGCCACGAGCGCCGGCGGTGGTGCCTGGGGCGGAGTGGGCCCATCAGGTACCGCGCGGAGCAGACGACAGCGCGCGTCCGCCTCTAGTCTCCAGGCGGCGGCGCTGTCGAGCCTCAGGCTGCGGCGCGCAAGCCGCAGCAGCGCCTGAATCTGCTCCATGTAGGGCACCGAGAGATTGACCAAGTCGAGCAGGGATTCGAGCTGCTCCGCGTAATCCGTCAGCTCCTGCTCGGCGGCGCGCTGTCGCTCGCGGGCCTCGTGGAGATCCGTGATGTTCTCAATCATCGCCAGCGCGATGGGCTCCTCCTCGGTGCTGGAGGGCAATAACGACACCCGCAGATCACCCCAGAGCACCTGACCATCGGCATGCAGGTAACGACTGGTGGTGCGATAGGCGTCGCGCTGCCCCTTGAGCACTTCGTTGAGTTCGCCGAGGGCGCCGTGCAGGTCGTTAGGATGGGTGATGTCGTCGAGTCGCATGTAGGTCAGGATCTCGGCCTCGCGGCCCAGAAACCGTGTCAGCGCCTGGTTGACCATCAGCGGGCGTCGATTCTGACCGATCAACGCGATCCCGATCGGTGTGTTCTCGAAGATCGCGCTCAGTCGGGACTCGCTGTGGGCAAGGCGTTGCAGGGTTCGTTGGCGCTCGGTGACATCCTTGGTCGTGCCGCGATAGCCGAGAAATGGCCCGTCCTCGGTCAGGATAGGGCGGCCGTCGCTCGACAGCCAGAGTGGGTCGCCAGCGCGACTGCGAAAGGGGATGATGAGTTCCTCGAATGGCTGCCGTCGGGCCATGAGGTCGGCGGCAATGGCAGCCTGTTCGCGGGCTTCCGGTTCGGCGATATAGTCGGTGTAATGGCGCCCGAGCATCTCCGCTGGGGCATAGCCGAGCACGGCTTCGCAGACATCGCTGATGTAGGTGAACCGCCCTTCCGGGTCGAGTTCCCACGTAATGGTTCGGCTCTGGCGCGCGAGGGCATCGTAGCGGGCATTGCTCTGTTTGAGCGCCAGGAGCGAGCGCGTTCGTTGTTCGCTGGCCACCAGGATGTTGGCAAACAGCTGCAGGAACTGGGCCTCGATGGCACTCCATTGGCGTGGTGACCGCACCATCTCGACACCCACGAAACCGAACAGATGCTCATCGAGCTGCAGCGGCGCGAGAAGCAAGGACTGTACGCGCTGCGTCTCGATGAGGTTGCGCTCCCTGACCCAGCCGCTGGCATCGAACTCGGCGACATTGGTGATGATCACCGGCTCGCCGACGGCAAGCTGCGCCATCATCATCGGCAGCTTGGTGGTTGGCAGATCGATGTAATGCGCGCCAATGGGAGCCACATTCTCGTCGCTCCATTCGAAGATCTTGTCGACCTTACTACCGTTCGCGCTGAGGTAAACCAGATAACTGCGATCAGCGTCGATGAAATCGCCAATACGGGCGAGGGCCTGCTCGGTACTCTCGTCGTTAGAGTGGTCCGAGACGCCGACGAAGCCGGTGGCAAGCGCGAGCAACTCGCTGACCATGGTCTCGCGTTTGGCGAGTTCGACCTCGGCCTCCTTTTGCTCGGTGACATCCAAACAGGTGCCGACCAGGCGCTCGGGCGCGCCCTCGGTGTCGCGGTGCAGACGCCCCTGCTGCAGCAGGGTGCGCGCAATGCCATCCGGGCCAAGCACGCTGAACTCGGCTTGATAGACGCCTGCCGGGTGCTTTTTGGCCGTCGTGAAGGCCCTAGCCAGGCGCTTGCTATGCGCGGGATCGACGACCTTGAGGAAAGAGTCAAGGCTCGCTTGCGTCGCGCCGGGCGCGAAGCCGAACAGGCGAAAGGTCTCATCGGACCATTGCGCCTGGCCGCTGTGCAAGTCGAGTTCCCAACTGCCAACATGGGCAATGGCCTGCGCTTCTTGCAAGCGCGCCTCGCTCAGGCGCAAGCGCTCCAGGGTCTCGATCGCCTCGGTCACGTCCTGCTGCACACCGATGTAATGGGTGACCTGACCGGCGCGATCGCGCATTGGCGAGAGGTGCAGCGAGTTCCAGAAGCGGGTGCCGTCCTTGCGGTAATTGCGCATGATGACGTTGCAGGTGTCGCCATCGTGCAGCGCGGTGCGCATCTGTCCGCGCGCGGCTTGCGCGCGATCTTCGCCCTGCATGAAACGGCAGTTGCGGCCGCTGACCTCGGCGGCGCTGTAGCCGGTCATGGTCTCGAAGCCGGAATTGACATAGGTGATCAGATCATCGCCATGGCGACGCTCGGTAATGATGACCCCGGTCTGGGCTTGCGAGAGCGCCTCGATCAGCACCTGATGCCGACGCCGTAGCTTCAGCGCCCGGAAGGCAATCAGGCCGGCAAGCGGGGCGAGCCAAAACAGCGCGAGGAGCGTAGCAATGGAGCCGAACAGGACATCGACGCCGAAGAGCAAGGCGAGACTGAATGTGTTGCCAATCAATGCCAATACGCTCAGCAGCGCGAGCAGGATGAACCAACTCATGCCTGTCTGTTGATGACTCATGGGTGAGACTCCGTATGACCAAAACCGCATCCATTTAGGTCAGCAGCGGCAACATGGCTGTCGAGGCTGTCTAGGCAACGGGTTTCCGGCGGCTAGGCCACCGTTAGCTACACCCTATACAAGATCAATTCATCTCTCAGTAAAGACTTATAAAGGTCGCCACCGAGGGATGGCCGCGAACGGCAACGATGCCAACCAGAATGTTGGCCATGTCAATGATCGCGCATATGGAGCCACTCGGGGATCGGGATAAAGGAGCCACCTGCTGACCGAGATGGGTGCAACCTGCCGAGCGCGCCGACCGGCGCAGGAGCGGCTCCACTGCTAGGAGGGTGGAAAGAGTGACGCCCTTGGGCAAGGCGGCGCTCACAGGCGTAGGCTGATCAGGGCAACCATCCCGTTGAACCGCCACCGCCTGAGAGACCGCCATGTTCAGTCTACACACCTCCACGCTCACCAGCCACGGCCCCCAACTGATCGAGCAGATGCAAGCACTGGTGAGCTTCGTTGAAACGTCACTTGAGGACACACGGGCGACCCACGAGGTTGAAGAAGGCTTATGGCGTGGGGTCTTGGCCTTGGGCCACAGCCTGCTGGGGGCCTTCTTTGCCGCCAGTGGTGACGGGGATGTTGGTGAGCAGCACCTTA
>NZ_NHSF01000074.1 GCF_016653295.1 Halochromatium salexigens
ATCTCTCCGGGGTGCCCCGCAGCAAGTTGTGGGAGGGGATGAACATGATCGGCCTGGTCGAATCGCGCCGCGAGATCGACGGCCAGGTCGCGATCGAAACCCGGTATTTCATCGGCAGCATCGGCACCAGCGCGACCCGGTTTGCCCACGCCGTGCGCGGTCACTGGGGCGTTGAAAACAGCTTGCATTGGAACCTCGACATCGCCTTTCGCGAGGATGAGTGCCGTGTGCGCCAGCCGGTGGCGCGTGAGAATCTCGCCGTCTTGCGTCACCTCGCGCTCTCACGGCTGAAGAATGATGACACCAAGCTTGGGCTGCAGAACAAACGCTTGAAGGCCGCTTGCAACGAGGATTACCTGACAAAACTGCTCTTTGAGTGGCCCAAAAGTGACGAGAAAACAAAATTATCAGGAAACGCTAATATTAGCAAAGCTTGATGCGATTGCCCTGGCCGCCAGGGCCGGCTCGCGCTGGGCACCTGGCAAGGGCTGTTTCTGTGGGAACACCGCACACACAGCCATCAGCGCACACTGGTGGTGACCTGCTTTGGGTCAACTCAGGCCAAATGAATCCGCTCCAGACTGCCGCGCGTGACATTGCCGCACTGATCCTCGGCCTCGATGTAATAGCGAATATCACCGGCGCCGACCGGCAGTTGCGCGGTGAAGTCATGGGCGATCAATGCGGCGCCGGTCTGCGACGGATAGGGACCGTGATCGTGCATCGGTAGGCGCTGCTCACCGGCCTCACCGCGCAGCACCAGCTCGACCCGCTTCAGCCCCGAGCAGTCGGCGACGAAGCTGTGTACCACCGCCTCGCGCGGGGCATCGAGCAGGCAGCCCTGGCCCCAGCACTTGCCGCCTGGATTCTCCGGCATGATCCAGGGCGGGAAGATGGTCGGCCCGCGCCGATCGCGACCGGCGGCGACCAGCGCGTCGAGTTTGGCCTTCAGCCGGCTGTAGCCCAGGTTGGCTGCGTTGGTCACCTGCTGATCCCACGCCGACTGCCCGGTCCAGTACCAATAGCAGCTCGTTTCTGCGGTCAGCAGCAGGCGCACCGCCTCGGCCAGCGCCGGATGCTCGGGCACGCTGTCCTCGAGCGTGTGTACCAGATCCTGAAAAGCGGTGAGCACGGCCCAGGAGTTGAGATCCGGCGAATAGGGCTGATCGTAGCGGCTGAACCACTTCATGAACTGCGGATCGCCGTTGTCGGCGCCAGCCCAGGAGCCGGGTTCGATGTGAACGACCTGATTCGGGTCCGGCGGGAAGCGCTGCAGATAGTCCTCGGCCGTGGTCAGCTCGAAGCGCGGATCGCGTTGCAGCCACTCGACCAACTGGCCGGTGTTGTGATGGTAGTAGCTGTCGGCGCCGCCGCCGTGGTTGTCGCCATCGGAGTGCAGCAGGAAGAACGGCGGATGCTCGGGATCGAAACTGCCAGTGTCGACGATGCGCTGGTAGAGCTGACCGAGCACATCGGGATACTGCAGCGCACCGAAGCCGCCGCGTGCATCCTCGTTGCCGATGTAACGCTCGGCCGGGATCGCGATGAGCTTGTGCAGCTCACCGTCGGCGTCTTCGTAGCCGACATACTCGGGCCGCAGCAGGCTCGGGCTGATCTTCGAGGCGGCCCAGATGTTGTGCAGCTGCAGCCAGTCGTCGACCGGCGGGTTGACCTGGTCGGCCGGGTTCGGCGGCAGCATGCCTTCCTCGATGCCGGCGTAGGGGTAGTCCTGGCAGGCCCGGAAGCGATGGATGGAGTCATAGATCACCGCCTCGACGCCGGCCTCGACCAGCGCCGGGATCATGCGTACATGGAACGCCGTCTCGGGCGGGAAGAGTACGCGCGAGGCCTCGGCGCCGAACACGCGCTCGATCAGCTGACGATGGCGCTGGAGATTGCGCACGATGTCACGGTGCGGGATCAGCGGCATCAGCGGGTGGTAGAAGCCGAACGCCGAGAACGCCAGGCGCGGGTTGCCGAGCCTGGTCTTGGCGGCCGCCATCTCGCGCAGCGCGCCGTTCCAGCCGCTGAAGCGCCCGCCACAGCGACCCAGCTCGGCGCTGCGCTCGAGCTGCTCGATCAGGGTGCCGCTCCAGCTCGTCGACAGCCCCGCGTGCGCCAGACCGCCATCGATGTACTGGCGCACCGCCGCCGGGACGAAATCGGTGTAATTGCCACCGCGCGAGCCGAAGATCTCGTCCTTCTCGCCATCCCAGTCGTCTGGGTTGGTGGTGTCGTAATAGGGCTGGTGCATGTGCTTGTGGATGCCGAAGTAGAGCTTGACTTCGGCCCCGTTGGACATCGCGGGCTGGACCTGGGCGCTTGTAGAGCGGTGTTCGCTCGCCGCCCGGTCTGCGTCCTCAGCCGCCGCGCCCCCGCCAGCGCGCTCGAGCCGCACTTCAGTGAAGGTCTTGATCCAATCGCCACCGCCGGCCTGCTGGATCTCGGCGCGCCGACAGCCCTCGAGCTGCAGTTCGAGCCGCTCGCCCGCTGCGCGGCCGGCCGGCACCGTCGCCTGATAATGCCAGCGACCGCCGGCCTCCTCGGAGCCGACGATGGCGTCGCCATTGACCAGGGTCTCGCGGCCGGACGCCCGAACGATGATCTGCGGGAATGGGATCTCACCATCGGCGCTGAAGCCAACCCGAAAGGCGGGATAGGCGCCATCAGCGGCCATCTCGAGCCGCGACGGGCATTCGATGCCAAGAAAACGAGTGAAGAGGGGCATGGGTTTGAATCCTTCGATCAACATGATCCATGTATTGTACGATTGTCCCAAGACGGCATGCCGACACAGCCGGCCATGCCCGCTGCCTCCATTGACGCCACCAACCGCAGACGCTGTTGCCAACGACGATGCCTGTATTCAGCCCTCGCGCCCTCGCCGCGCAGCCCCTCCACCCGTTTGTTCGCTCCTGCGCCAGCGCGCTGCTCGCCTCCTGGCTGGCGCTAACGACACCGCTGGCGCTCGCGGTGCTGCCCGCGGCGGTCGAAGGCGAGCCGATGCCGTCGCTGGCGCCCATGCTCGCCGAGACCGTGCCCGGCGTGGTCAATGTCTCGACCGTCACCGAGATCGCGGCCACCGAGCATCCGCTGCTGCGCGATCCGTTCTTTCGCCGCTTCTTCGACATCCCCGGTCATCAGCGCAATCGCGAGAGCCAGAGCCTGGGCTCGGGCGTGGTGATCGACGCCAAGCGCGGCATCATCCTGACCAACCATCATGTGGTGCGCGCCGCCGATGCCATTCGCGTCACCTTCGATGATGGCCGCCGGCTCGAGGCCGAGCTGGTCGGCTCGGACCCGGAGACCGACATCGCGGTGCTGCGGGTCGCGGCCGATGAGCTGACCGCGATTCCGCTCGCCGACTCCGATGCGCTGCAAGTCGGCGACTTCGTCGTCGCCATCGGCAGCCCGTTCGGGCTCGCGCACACGGTCACTTCCGGCATCGTCAGCGCGCTCGGGCGCACTGGGCTCGGCATCGAGGGCTACGAGAGCTTCATCCAGACCGATGCCTCGATCAATCCTGGCAACTCGGGCGGGCCGCTGGTCAACCTGCGTGGCGAGCTGGTCGGCATCAACACCGCCATCCTCGCCCCTGGTGGCGGCAACGTCGGCATCGGCTTCGCGATCCCGACCAACATGGTGAAGATCGTGCTCGAGCAGATCCTCGAGCATGGCAGCGTGCGCCGCGGCCTGTTCGGCGCCGGCGTTCAGGATCTGACCCCGGAGATCGCCAGCGCCTTGGAGATCGATCGCTTTCGCGGCGCCGTGGTCGCCGCGTTGGAGCCCGACTCGCCCGCGTTGCGGGCTGGTCTCAAGCCAGGCGACATCATCACCGGTGTCGATGGGCGTGTGGTGAACAGCGCCAACGATCTGCGCTCCCGGGTCGGCCTGTTGCCGCCCGGCACCCGCATCGAGCTGGAGGTGCTGCGCGACGGCAAGACCCGTCGGCTCAAGGCGCAGATCGACGACCCCTATGCCGATTTTGTTCACGGCGAGACCCTCAGCCCAGCGCTCGAAGGCGCCTTGATCGGCGAGGCAACGCGACGCCCAAACCGTACCCAAACCCGCGTCGTCGTGGTCGGCCCGCTGCGCCCCGGCAGCCCGGCCTGGCAGAACGGCTTGCGCGAGGGAGATCTGATCGTCCAAGCCAACCGCCGCTCGATCGCACAGCTCGATGATCTGGCCGCAGCGCTGAACGCAGCCGGCGGGCTCTTCAGCGCACAAGTCTTCCGCGATGGCCAACTGCTCTTGCTCGCGCGGCGCTGATGCGGCAGCTGAGCCTGCTCGATGGACTCGATCTTGTCGATGCGCCTAACCCACCTGATGCGCCCGACGGACGAGACCTGATCGAGCAGGCTGCTAACGCGGCGCAGAACGATGAGCGAGGGGTGCTCGCGAAGGTCGACCGCGATCCGCCACCTACGGACCATGAGAAGCCGCCAACCATTCCTGCGGCGACGCCTACGGCTGAGGTCCAGGATCTAGCCACCGCGCTAGCCGACACGCTCAACAACGGCCTCTACCTCGGCACCTCGTCCTGGTCTTTCCCGGGCTGGTCCGGGCTGATCTACGGCGCGCCCACCGGCAAGGCCAATCTATCCCGGCAGGGATTGCCGGCCTATGCCCAGCATCCGCTGCTGCGCAGCGTTGGCATCGATAGCGGCTTCTACGCGCCGCTCGATGCAACGAGACTGCGGCACTGGGCCGAGCAGGTGCCAGCGCAGTTCCGGTTCGTCGTCAAGGCGCCGGCCTTGATCACGGATCGCTATCGGCGCGCCGCGCGGGGGCGTCCGATCGGCCCCAACCCCGGCTTTCTCGATCCGGAACAGGCAACAGAGGTCGCGGTGCAGCCCTATCAAGAGGCTTTGGGCAGCAAGGCTGGCGTCTTGCTGTGGCAGTTCCCGCCCATGGCCGGAAGCGATCGCATCGCGCCACGCCGCTTCGCTGAGGCCCTCTATCGCTTCCTGATTCGGTTACCCAAGGGGCCGGTGTATGCGGTGGAGCTGCGCGACGCCGCTCTCCTGACCCCTGATCTTGCCGCGGCCCTACATCATGGTGGCGCCGTCCCCGGGCTGGCGTTGCATCCTCGCCTGCCACCCCTGACCCAGCAGCTGGAACTGTTCTCAGGCTCCGCCGACGACGGCCCGATCGTGATCCGCTGGCTGCTCCGCCGCAATCATCGTTACGCCGAGGCACGCACTCACTACGCCCCCTTCGACCGCCTGTGCGAGCCTGACCCCGAAAGCCGCGCCCAAGTCGCCCGCGCGGTGTTGAAAGCACGAGCACAACGCCGCTCGACCTTCGTCATTGTCAACAACAAGGCCGAGGGCTCGGCCCCGCTCACCTTAGTCGAACTCGCTCGGCGGTTGCATCAATAGCACCCAGGCGAAGCAACAGCCAGGCGCAGCGGCACCTGAGCTGCAATTCCGCTAGCATGCGCCAATGCAAACAGACCCTGCGCCCTGGCGCGCATTCCTGCTCATCTTTCCGCTGTTGGCCCTGGTCCCGATTGTTGGTCTCAGCGGCTATGCGTTCTGGTCGATCTCAACGCGCTTAGACGCCGTCGAGCACCGCGAGCGCTTCGCCGTGGATCTGCAACGCCAAGCCGTCCAGAGCAGACTGCAGGCTGTGGCCACGGACCTCTGCGTACTCGCGCAACAGAACGAGCTTTACCGCCTGCTCCTGGACAACCGACCGCAAGCGCGCTTGGCGATGGCCGCGGAGTACCTCGCGCTCGCGCGCAATGCCGAGGATTACGACCAGATCCGATTTCTAGACGAACGCGGACAGGAGGTCGTCAGGGTCAATCACAATGACGGCTCACCCGCCATTGTCACTGACGCGGCACTGCAGGATAAGTCGCACCGCTACTACTTCAGCGATACCTTTGCGCTTGAGCCGGGACAGCTCTACGTCTCGCCTCTGGACCTGAACATGGAGCAGGGCATCATCGAGCAGCCGTACAAGCCGATGATCCGAATCGGCACCCCAGTGGCTGATGCCGAGGGACAGAAACGCGGCATCGTGCTGATCAATGTGATGGCGCAGAAGATGCTCGATCAGGTCAAGGCCGCCGGCGCCGTCAGTGTTGGTGAGCCGATGATGCTCAACAACAAGGGCTATTGGCTGGTGACACCCGAGCCGCCCCCGACGAGCTGGGGCTTCATGTTCCCGGAGCGCTCAGAAGAGCGGATGGGCCAGCTGTATCCTGCTGTTTGGGAGCAGATCGACCAGCAGCTCAGCGGAGCCATCTACTCGCCCGAGGGTCTGTTCACGTTCGAGAATTATTACCCCCTCAATGGCCTCAAGGGCTGCTTCCAGCGCAATGGCCTCCGGGCTGAGGCGCTGTCCGAGACGGGCTATCGTTGGACACTGGTATCCCATGTACCGCAAGCCGTAATCAACGGCTGGCGCCGTGAGGCCATCTTCCAGGCCGTGATCGCCGGCATTGTGGTCCTGGTGTTGCTCGCCATCGGCACCTGGGCCTGGCTGGTCGTCGCCACCGAACGACGCCGTCACCGCGCGCATCTCGAGTCCTTGGCGCGCTTCGACCCGCTCACCGGCCTGGCCAATCGGATCACCTTCGAAGAGCGGCTGTTGCAAGAGATCGAGCGTTCAAGGCGCCACGAGCGTCGCTTCGCGCTGCTCTACATGGACCTCGACGGCTTCAAGGCCATCAACGATCGCCATGGCCATAAAGCCGGCGACCAGGTGCTGATCGATGTGGCGCAGATCCTGAAGTCCAGCTGCCGCGCCTCTGATCTAGCAGCCCGGCAGGGTGGCGATGAGTTCGTGGTCTTGCTCGCAGAGGTCGCCAACCTTGCCGCGGCGCAGAAGGCTGCCCAAAAGCTGCGCGAAGGCATCGAGGCCTTGTCCTGGAACGAGATGCACGTTGGCGCCAGTATCAGGCTCGCCCTTTGGCCAGACGATAGCGAAGACCCCGAGACCCTGATGCGATTGGCGGATGACGCCATGTATCAGGCCAAGGGCGAGGGCAAGAATCGGATTTGTCTTGCTCTATCATGATCTGCTCTCGAGCCAGCCGCGCAAGCGCTCAACGGCCTCTTGTAGCCGATCGAGCGGGGCAGCATAGGAGAACCGCAGATGCTCAACTTGGCGGTAGTCGCCGAAATCCCGCCCGGGGGTGATCGCGACGCCTGTCTGCTCGAGCACATCCGCGGCAAAGCGCTGGCTGTCGTCGGTGAAGCCGCTCACATCGGCATAGACATAGAAGGCACCGGCCGGCTGTAACGGAATCCGAAAGCCAAGCTGGCGCAACGCTGGAACCAAAAAGTCGCGGCGCTCTTGGAATGCCCGGCGTCGGCGTTCCAGCTCAGCCAAGGTCGCCGGCTCGAAGGCGGCCAGCGCAGCGTGCTGAGAGACGGTCGGCGCCGAGATGAACAGGTTCTGGCATAGCCGCGTGACCGCATCGTCGTAGCCTTCTGGTGTGACTAGCCAGCCGAGCCGCCAGCCAGTCATGCCGTAGAACTTCGAGAAGCTGTTGATCACGAAGAGGTCGTCGCCGTCGTGCAGTGCGCTGCGCACTGGGGTGTCGTAGACCAGGCCATGATAGATCTCGTCGACGACCAGGGCGCCGCCGAGCCGACGCACCTCATCGACGATAGCGCTCATCGGCTCGGGCGCGATCACACTGCCAGTCGGATTCGCCGGCGAGCCGAGCAGCACCGCGCGGGTATGCTCGGTCCAATGCGCGCGGATCAGCTCAGGCGTGAGCTGATAGCCGGTGTCTGGACCACAAGGGATGCGCACCGGCACCCCACCGAAGAGTTGGATGAAGTTGGCGTTGCAGGGATAGCCCGGATCGGCCAGCAGCACCTCATCGCCAGGATCGAGCAGCAGCGCGAAGCTGACCAAGAGGGCCGCGGAGGAGCCCGGCACCAAGGCCACCCGCTCCGGTGCTGGGCGCGCCGCGGCGGGATACTGCGCGGCAATGAGTGCGCGCAGCTCCGGCAAACCTTGCGCAGCGGTATAGCGCGTCTGCCCAGCCTGCAAGGCCACCTGCGCACGCGCGACGATCGGCTCTGGAGTCGGGAAATCCGGCTCGCCGATCTCGAGGTGGATCACATCACGGCGGGCGCTCTCCAGCGCCTGCGCCTTGGCCAGCACTTCCATCACATGAAACGGCTGGATCAGCGCCATGCGTTGCGCCAGGCGGCCTGTCATTGCATCGATGCCGCTCACCATCCGCTGCGCACGAAATTCCTGCTAACGAAAGACGCCTGCAAGTCAATCTTATCTTGAGCGGTTGGCACTATTTCGGCCACAGCCAGGTCTCGAGGTCGGTCACGGGCTCGCGGCGCTCCAGCTGCTGCATGCCCTTCACGCAGCGCAGGATGAGCCAGATCAGCCAGAACAACAGCAGCAGGAAACCGACCAGCACCATGCTGAGCAACATCCCCAGGACGACATAGAGCAACCCAATCCAAAAGGTGCGGATCTGGAATTGATAGTGACTGCGGAGCCAGTCCGGCGCATCACCGCGATACACATAGGCCATGATCACGCCGACAATCCCAGTAACGCCAACCACCAGACTGACCAGATAGAGGATGTAGATGATCTGCGCGTTAGAGGTGGATGAGTTGGAGGTCGATGGCGGGGTTGGCATAGGCTCTTTCATAGCAGCGCTCCGGTCGAACATAAGGACATCGTCTGCATCGGTTGATCGAGCATCGCAACCGTAAACGTCACATCAGCAGACAGGCAGTAACGGAACCATATCAACGAGTCGGCTCCAGGACCGTCAAGCCACGCATGTACGGCTTAAGCACCTCAGGCACCTCAATACTGCCATCGGCCTGCTGATAGTTCTCCAACACCGCGACCAGCGTGCGCCCAACCGCAAGCCCGGAGCCGTTCAGCGTATGCAGCAGCTCGGGCTTGTTGGTCTCGGGATTGCGCCAGCGCGCCTGTAGCCGCCGCGCCTGGAAGTCGCCGAAGCAGGAGCAGGAGGAGATCTCGCGATAGCGTTGCTGGCCGGGCAGCCAGACCTCGAGATCGTAGGTCTTCACTGCCGAGAAGCCGAGATCGCCGGTGCAGAGGGTGACCACCTGATAGGGCAGCCCGAGGCGCTGCAGCACCGTCTCGGCATGGCCAGTGAGCGCTTCCAGTGCGGCGAATGCGTCTTGCGGGCGCACCGCCTGCACCAGCTCGACCTTCTCGAACTGATGCTGACGGATCATGCCGCGGGTGTCCTTGCCGTAGGAACCGGCCTCGCTGCGGAAGCAGGGCGTGTGCGCGACCCATTTGCGCGGCAAGCTAGCGGCATCGCAGATCAGATCCCGCACCAAGTTGGTGACTGGCACCTCGGCGGTCGGGATCAGGTAGAAGTCGCGCTCCGGCCCCGGCACCCGGAACAGGTCTTCCTCGAACTTCGGCAGCTGACCGGTGCCGCGCAGGCTGTCGGCGTTGACCAGATAGGGCACATAGGTCTCGCTGTAGCCGTGCTCTTCGGTGTGCAGATCGAGCATGAATTGGATCAGCGCCCGATGCAGCCGCGCCATCGGGCCGTTGAGCACGGCGAAGCGCGAGGCGGTGAGCTTGGCGGCGGCATCGAAATCGATCCAGCCCGCCGGTACGCCAAGGTCGACATGGTCCTTGGGCTCGAAGTCGAAGGCGCGCGGCTCGCCCCAGCGGCGCTCGACGCGGTTGGCGCTCTCATCGGCGCCATCGGGCACGCTGGCATCGGGCAGGTTGGGGATGCCGAGGGCGATCTCGCGCAGCGCCTGCTGGATGTCCTCGAGTTCGGCATCCATCGCCTTGAGTCGATCGGCAAAGGCGGCGACCTCGGCCTTGATCGGCTCGATGTCCTCGCCGGCCGCCTTGGCCTTGCCGATCGCCTTGGATTTCACGTTGCGCTGATTCTGCAGCTCCTGCACCTCGCCCTGCAGCGCCTTGCGGCGGGTCTCGAGGGCCTCGATGCGGGCGACATCGAGGGCGAAGCCGCGACGCGCGAGCTGCGCGGCGACCTGTTCGAGGTCGCTGCGAAGAAGTTTGGGGTCAAGCATGGTGTGTTCTGTTCAGTCAGGCGAGGTCATAGAATAGCCTGGCACTGATGAGGCCGAACCAGCAAGCGCCGAGACAGAGCAGCACGCTCCCAGCGACGTTCAGCAGCGCGCGCACCGCCTCGCCTTGCTCCACCAGCGCCAGGGTCTCGAGCGAGAAGGTCGAGAAGGTGGTGAAAGAACCGAGAAAGCCGACCAGCAGCGCCGCGCGCCATTCAGGCGCCACCGGGCCACGCTCCACGAAGAACACGAACAGCAGTCCCATCGCATAGGAGCCGAGCCCGTTCACGGCCAGGGTGCCCCAGGGAAAGTCGCGCCCGAGCCATCGATACAGACCATTCGAGACGCCGAAGCGCGCCATCGCGCCGAGCGCGCCGCCGCCCGCGATCACCAAGAGTTGCATCATCCGCGCACCCGTGTCCTCGGTCAGGATTCGGGCCGAATCTTACCCGAACCGGCAAGGCTGACCAAGGTCGCTCGCTGGTGGATGCAAGACGCCGCGTTGACCGACCCTGCGCCTCCGGCTAATCTTTAAGCTTCCTTTCGATCCGCCGAAGTCAGTGAGCGATCCGGATCTTTCGCACTGCGGCCCAGACCCCTTGCTCGTTGCGTCCATGGTCACTGTGAAATGTCCTCAATGCGGAAGCAGCAATATCCGTCGATCCCATAGAAAGACGTCGGACCCGAGCCGCAAGAGCCTTCCTTTTTTCACCCGATTCTTTCGTTGTCGCGACTGTCGTGCGCGTTTCCCGGCACGGGATCTGTCGACACTCTATTCTTGGGGATTGGGTGCCTTCGCTCTATTAGTGATGAGCGCTGCCCTCGCCGTGGTGATGCGTTATCAGCCCGCAACCTTGGAGTATGACATCACCGGGCAAGCGCGCAATGAAATGATCGCTGAAGCTAAAGCCGATACCGAAGCTGAAGCTGAAGCGGACGCCGAGGCGGGGATGCTCGACCACGCCGAGCACAACTACCGCAAGGGCATCGAACTCCTTCGTCGGTCAACCTATCGTGAAGACAGTTCTACGCTCCCCGACGCAGCGAAATGGCTACGGCAAGCCGCCGATGAGGGCCACGTCAGAGCGCAGTTGATGCTAGGCATCCTGCACGAAAACGGTAGCGGTGTTATTCAGGATTATGAACAGGCGCTCGAATGGTATCGCCGCGCGGCCGTGCAAGGCGAGGCCGTCGCGATGTACCGCGTGGGATCGATGTTAAGTAAGGGGATCGGCGCCGACAAAGATCTGATTAAAGCCTACGCCTGGTGCAATATCGCCGCGGCGCGCGGTCATCAGGACGCGGTCATCGACCGTCATCGGATCGCCAAGCTGCTGTCCACCGAGGAGATCAAGGAGGCGCAGCAACAGTCCAGGTCTTTCGATCAGGAGTTGCCCTATCGAGTCGCGGCGCCCTTTACCTTACCTGCGGGTCTATGACGCTCCCGAGCGTTGTTCAATCCCTCATTCATGCTTCGCAGCGGCGGCACGATCCAGCGCGGCGAGGCGCTCGAGCTTTTCCTTGATCCGAATCTCGAGCCCACGCTCGACGGGTTGATAGTAGCGCCGTGGAGCCATGCCATCCGGGAAATACGACTCCCCGGCGGCGTAGGCGTCGGGCTCATCATGGGCGTAACGGTAGGCATGGCCGTAGCCAAGCTCCTTCATCAGCCGGGTGGGCGCGTTGCGCAGATGCACCGGTACCTCCAGCGATCCCTCTTTGCGCACCTCGTCAAGGGCGCTGTTCCAGGCCAGATAGACGGCATTGCTCTTCGCCGCGCTGGCCAAATAGACCACCGCCTGCGCCAACGCCAGCTCACCCTCCGGGCTGCCGAGACGCTGCTGCGCGTCCCAGGCATCCATCGCGATGGCGAGCGCGCGCGGATCGGCATTGCCAATGTCCTCGCTGGCCATGCGCACGAGTCGTCGCGCAAGGTAGAGCGGGTCGCAGCCGCCGTCGATCATCCGCGCCAGCCAGTAGAGGGCGGCATCGGGTGCTGAGCCGCGCACTGATTTGTGCAGCGCCGAGATCTGGTCATAAAAGGCATCGCCGCCCTTATCGAAGCGGCGGACACTACCCTCAATCACCTGCCGCAGCGTCTCAACGCCGATGCGGCGGCTAGCGCCAAGCGCTGGCGCTGACTCGAGCCTGGACCCCTGTGTGGGTGCGCTACCGAGGTCTGGCCCTGAATCCGCCCCTGACCCCGATTGTGGCCCTGATTCAGGCTGGCGTTCAGGGGCGACCGGCACGGCCAGATCAGCAGCCAGCTCCAGCAGGTTCAGCAGCCGTCGCGCATCGCCATCGGCAGCCTCGGCGAGCAAGCGCCGCGCCTCGGCATCGATCAGGATGCGCCCCTGGTCGCTGGTGCCCGAATCCGAGGCCCTGTGGTCTCTGGACCTCACTGTCGAGTCTGTTTGACGATCAGGTTGAGGGGCCATCACAGCGCCCTTAGGGGGATCAAGCGTTGGAGCAGGCGCCAACCCCCGCTCGGAGTCGCTCAGCGCACGATCCGCCAGCTGCTCTAGATCGACCAGCTGCAGCGGCTTCAGCAGATAGACACGCGCCCGCGACAGCAGCGCGTTGTTGAGTGCAAAGGAAGGATTTTCGGTGGTTGCGCCGATAAAGACCAGGGTGCCGTCTTCGACATGCGGCAAAAAGGCATCCTGCTGCGCCTTGTTGAAACGATGAACCTCGTCGATGAACAGAATGGTGCCGCGCTGCTCGGCCAGTCGCACCTGCCGCGCCTCGTCGACTGCGACGCGGATGTCCTTCACGCCCGCCAGCACCGCCGACAGACTCAAGAAGCGGCTGTTCGACGCGGCCGCGATTAGCCGCGCCAAGGTGGTCTTGCCGGTGCCGGGTGGTCCCCAGAAGATCGCCGAATGCGGTCGATCCGCACTAATGGCCTCGCGCAGCGTTCGCCCCGGCGCGAGCAGATGCGACTGGCCGACCACCTCATCGAGACTCCGCGGGCGCATCCGCTCCGCCAGGGGAATCTGCGATAGCGGTGGTTTACTGGAAGACCGGCTCATTGAATCATGCCCGCAACAAACGAGCCGAAGAGTTTACATCTCGCGGGCATGCACCCAGATCAACGCGCCCTGCTCGACCGGCACCGACTCGCCATCCGGGTTGGTCATCGGCGCCTCACCCTCGAGCAACGCGGCGAAGCCCCACCAGCCGGCGCGGGGCATCGCATAGCTGAAGACGCCGTTGGCATCCGCCTTCAGCACCTGGGTCACGAAAGCCGCCGCCGGTGGCTCGACCGAGCCATCATTGCGCCATTCCACCTCGACCGTGGCAAAGGGCACCGGCTCGCCATCGCGGGTCACAACACCGGTGAACAGGTTGCCGGCCCAGAGTCCATAGGGGCGCACCAAGGGCTCGATCTCGACCGGGAAGCCGACCATGCGGTCCCAGCCCTCTTCGGCGCCGAAGGCATCGACCACGGTCTTGGTGTAATGGACGATCATCACCCCCTCGGCGGGTTCCCAATACGGCGCCGGCTCGACGAAGAACAGGTAGTCGCCGGGCTCCGAGACGCGATACTCGGCGCTGTAGGCGCGTTGCCCATCGCGCTCGACGGCCTGCAGCCGAGGCGACAGATCCTCGCGACCCTCGGCTGTCAGCACACCGAAGCGCGCCGGCGTGTCCATCGCCATCGCCGGCCCGCGCTCCATCGGATGGGTGAAGCTCAGTGCCAGTGTCAGTGCCGGACCGGTCTCGGCGGTGAGGATCTCGGTCGAGGGGATCAGCTCGAGAAAATGCGCTTGGGCGGCGATCGGCAGCACCAGGCCCAGCACGGCGAGCAGGCGCGACGCGGCGCCGAATCGGGATTCAGAAGCGGGCTTACACGACATCTTAGGGTCCTCTTGAGTGGTTAGGCTCGGTGGTTTTGGCTCGCTGGCTGTGATCAAGCCCTGATGGCCGATCACAGAATAAGATATTTTTTATATTTATCATATAGCGCAATCTCCACAAACCCATAAAATACATGCAGAATTAGAACTCTACGAAGGCGTCAGAACAGGCTATCCTGATCATTTTGGGCGACGTTAGCGGGTTTTCGTGCGCCCGGTTTCCAGTCCGATAGCGTCAATGCGATACCATGACCGGCACTGGCAACTGTTGGACTCCGTGAATGTCACCTCGAGTCATGCATATTCGAACCACACACCGCACACGCATCGGTCACTCACTCTGGGCGCCGCTGTTCGCCCTGGGCCTCGTTCTGCTCCTCGGAGGCTGCGCCCAGCTGCCCTCGCAGTCGGCCGCCAAAACCAGCGCGCAACTGCCCGACGATGTCGACCTCAACGAGATCGAAGAGATCGAGGTGGCGCAGGAAGCGATTCCCGAACCCCAAGAGGATCCGGAACCCGGGCCGCTCTACGAGTGGGATGGCAGGGGACGCCGCATCAGCCACGTGGTAATCGACACCAACGCGCAACGGGCACGCTTCTATGACGGCCTGGAGCAGGTGGGCTGGACGACCATCGCCTCCGGCGTCTCGTCTCATCCGACTCCCAGTGGCGAGTTCGAGGTCATCGAGAAGGTCGCAAAGAAGCGCTCCAACCTCTACGGTCGCATCTACAACGCGAGCGGAGGGCTGCACAAGAGCAACGCCCATTCTCGCGATCCGATCCCCGAAGGCGGCAAATTCGTCGGCGCTCGCATGCCCCACTTCATGCGCATGACCTATGACGGCATCGGCATGCACGCGGGCGCGATCCCGCAACCGGGCCAACCGGCCTCGCATGGCTGCATTCGACTCCCGGACGAGGTCGCCTCGAGCCTATTCGCCCATGCCGACATCGGCACCCGCGTCACGGTGATTGGCAACGGCCCGGATTATGGCGACTATGCCGAGCGCATTCGCCAGCAGCGCGCGCAAGAAAGACGCAATCGCGTGGCCAAGGCTGAACGCCAGTCCGAAGCCAGCACCGAGGCCCCAGCGGAGCGCAACGAGGATTCAGGCTCCGAGTCACAAACGGAGGCGCAAGCGGAGACGCCGCCACGCACCGATAACACGGCTGCCGAGGCTGAGGAGACCGATTCAACCACGGCCGATCAGCCCGAGACGAGCGTCGGTCGCAGCGAGCCAGTCAATGCACCGTCATCGCAAGATCGGCAAGAGCAAGGGCGCAGCGCACCACCTCGTACAGACACCACCGAGGCGCTAAGCGGAACAAGTGCCGACACTGTCGATGCAGCAGAGACCGCTACCGCCGAAGCACAGGGCTCCGAACCCAGGCAGGCGGTGGAGGATCGAGCGCCCACGGCGCCACGGCGCTTGCCCGCGCCCGAGTCGCCACCGATTCAATCGGTGGATCTTGGCGCTTCAAACAACGACGACGGCTGAATAATCAGGCTCGCTGAACGCGCTCTTCTGTAGAACGCGTCCAGCAACTGTTCATAGGTTCGCCGCCTTGCCGCCTCTGGCCGATGCAAGGCAGAACAGGTCAACGCTTCATCAACGCGCCCACCTGGCGCAAGGCGCCCGGCACGGTGCGCACACCGTCGACGACTCGCTTGAACCAGCCCTCCTCACTCAGGCCGCGCTCGAGCTGCTTGTGCCGAGCGGCGGGCAAGACTGCGGCGATGGTCGTCCATAAGCCATCCAGATTCCACGGCGGCTCATCGGGCGGGACGGCAACGAGCACGCTCCGCGCGGTGGGAATCGACAGGGCCTGCGCGGCGGCCTCCAGCGCCGCGCGCATGCTGACCTCCTTCGGTCGCTCACCCGCGCTTGGCTCATAGGGCGGCGACCACTCCAGCGGTGGATCGAGCCGGTCGGCCTGGGTCGCGACCAGCACCAGCGGGATCGCGCTCAGGCGCGGATCGCTGGCGGTCAGCGCGCGCAGGGCGGCCAGACCGCGCTGATCGGCGGCGCGATCGGCACGGTTGGCCGCCGTCACCCAGAGGATCAGGTCGCTCTCGCGGACCTGTTTCAGCCAGGATTCGCGCGGCGTCTGCTCCAACCCCGGACTGTCCACCAGCACCAGATCGCCGATTCTGGGCTGTTCCAGCTGATAATGGGCAAAGGCCTCCGAGGGCCGCGTCACACCAATCGGCACCTGAGCGACACCCAGCAGCGCGTTCAGCAGGCTGGATTTGCCCACATTGCGTTGGCCGGCCAGCACAATGGTCAAGGGCGCCGACGCTTGTGGCGACTTGGCTGGCGGCGTGGTCGCGAGCAGCTCATCGGCGCGGCGTCGATAATGGCCGGCATAGAGGCGGATGAACACCTCGCCGACCTCGCGCGCGAGAATCGCCGCGACCCGCGCCTTGGCCGCCGCACCGAGCACGTCCACGGCCTTGGAGACGGCCAGCCCCCGCACCTCGTAGAGGACGGCCGAGAGGGGATTGACCCAGCGTAACGCCCGCGCCAGTCCCAACAAGGGGGGCATCGTACTGGTGCTGGTCTGATAGACATCCAGCATCAAATCGACCTTGATGTGGCGCATCACCGGGAAGTTCCGGGTCAAGGTCTCGCGCAGCGCACGCGCAAGCTCCTCGTTCATCAGCAACACTTCCGCCAGCGTGAAGCGCAGCGCCGCCTTCGAGAGCCCCGAGGCGAGCTGTTCGTTCGCCGGATCGCCCACGGGTTCGCCTTCCGGCGTATAGGCGATGGCAACGGCGTTGACGGTGCGCAACAGCAGATCGCGAATCCTCTCCGCTGTCTGCAGATCCTCCGCCGTGGCCCCGGCGACGATCTGCTCGAGCGCGGCGCGCGCCTGTTGCTCGCCCGGTGCGGCATGTGGATCGCCGGGCGCGACCCTGATCTCATGCGCGCGGACCTCCCGCGCGCGCCCTCCCCAGCCGTGCCGAACCAACACCAGCGGGATCAGGGTCAGCGCCACGAGGCTGATCGGCCAGTACCAGAACCAGCCCTGTTGCCAGAGAAACGCCAGCCCCAACGGCAGCACCAGCACGAAGGGCGCCGGCACCAGCACGATCACCAGTAGCTCGCGCCAATAGGGGCGAAGACTGTGAGCAGTCTGTTTCAACCCGTTCAACGGCTTCTTCAACGCTCTCGCTCCTGATCCTTGCGCGCTTCGTAACGCCGACGCGCATCCTGCAAAGCCTGCTGGTAACGCTCGCGCAGTACCTCATGATCCGGTTCACGCCCCGCCGCGCGCTCGCTGAAGTAATACAGCGCCGCCTCGCCGATCGCCCAGGTGATGGCGAAGGTCCAGGCGGCGACCACCGCAGTCCCCCAGCCCAGCCCGAGCTTCAGCCCCTGCTGAACGAGCCACCGGCCGCCGAAACCGAGCACGAAGCCGGTGCCCAGCGCGGCGACCAGCTCGCTCCATTGATCGCGGGATGCCGGCTGCCCATAGCGCCGGGCGATCTGATTGACCATGGTGGCTTGCAGACTGGCCGAGCCCAAACCGCCGATGATCGGCGCCGGCACTGCATTCGCCGCCACCGCCGCCATCGTCCAGGGCAGCATCACCTTGGTGCGCACCTGCTCGGCTTGCGAGAGGTTGACGGATGAGCGCAGGCGCATCACGGTTTCCGGCAAGACCTGCTCCAGCACCTCCCACAGGCGTTGGGCACCATAGTCGCTGGGAGGCAGGCCCTGTTCCGGGCGCGTGAAATCCAGCGGCACGAACAGCGGCGGATGCTGGCCAGGCAGATCGGCGAACAGTTGCCGCTGCGCCAGCATGGACTGGCGCAGTTCATCGGGCAGACCGGGCAGCACCCAATCGCTGTCGTCGCCGGTGAAGGGATAGGGCAGCAGGTGGCGGTCGTGGCGGCGATAGCCATGATGCAGGCAGGTCTGCGCGACCAGCAGCGGCCACTCGGGATGCTGGGCGCGCAGCGGCTTGAGGACCGCGAGCACGTCTTCCAGCGCCAGGTCATCGACCCGCGCCACCACCATGATCACTTGCGCCTGGTCGCTGGCGTGTTGGAGATCGACCGCCGGATCATCATCGGCGACATCACTCAGGCCCCGAGTATCGAGAAAGCGCAGCACTGGGCGCTCCTCGGGGAAGGCATACAGGCGCAGGTCCTTGGTCATCGGCACGAAGCCGTTGCCGATCTGGTCATGCGCTCGGCCGACGATGTCGGCGACGATGCTGGTCTTGCCGGCTTGGGTCTTACCGAGCAGCCAGATGGTGGGTGCCTCGGCCCCGGCCCAGACTTGGGCCTGCGTGATGCGTTGGCTCTGCTCGTCGCCCTCGTCAGTGGCTTTGGTCGCCCTCGCTGTCTTCATAGCAAGGCCCAACGCTTCAGCGCTCTGAGCCCTTGCGCCCCGGAAACGCCACCACTTCGGCGCGAGCCTCACGCGTGGCACCGGCGTTCCCTGCTCCTGGCTCCGCCCCCGCCTTGAGCTTGGGCATCGGCAGCATCCGCACCTGCTCGCGGCGATGGGAAAGCAGGCCTGTAGGTAGACCGGCCAGGGCCTCGATGTCTTTCGGATGCAGGCGCAGCTGGGCAAGGAGCTGCTCGACGCTGAAGCCGCCCTGGGTCAGCAGCAGGCGGATGGAACGCTCCATCAGGCGCGGTTGCTCGAGCGTCAGGCGCTCGTCCTCGGGCTCGGCGCGCACCCAGCCACGGGCGCTGATGTATTTGAACAGCCGCCCGGCGTGCTCCTCGGTGATCAGCCCCAGATCCTTGCAGCGGTAGATCATGGCGCCGATCGACACTCCCCAGCGCGGCTTGAGGGTGCGGAAGGCCTCGAGCGAGATCTCGGGCAGCTCGTTGACGAAGCCATCGGCGGGCATCAGCAAGGCGCTGGCGAAGCGGTGCGCCTGGTTCTCCAGCTCCTTGAACTCATCGCGATGGGTCAGTGCGCTCTGATCGACCTGGCGATGCAGCACCAGATGGCCAAGCTCGTGGGCGGCATCGAAGCGCAAGCGCACGGCGGTGCGTTTGTCGGCCGAGAGCAGCACATAGGGACGGTCATCGGCCAGCGACCAGTGCGAGACGCCATCGATGGACGGTGCCGCGAAGGCACAGCGCCCGACGACGATGCCGGCATTCTCCATCACCAGCAGCAGGTCCGGGATCGGTGCACGCCAAAGCCCCCATTGCTCGCGCACACGCGCGGCGGCCTCCTCGATGTCGCACTCCTGCAGGCGCTCGACATTCCCGCCACCGAGGTCCGGCACCGCCGGCGCGGGCAGTTCGATCCAGCCCTGCAGGTCGTGGCTGATGCGCTGCAGCCAGAGCAGGTGCTGGGTGATGCGCTCGCGCGAGCGCTGGGTAGCGTTGGCCATGGAGCGGAAGAAGCGCGGACGCTCGCCGGTCTCGAAAGGGAGATTGAGGAAATAGTCGCGCGGCACGCGCAGCACCTTCGCCAGCGCCTCGAGGGCGGCCGGGTCGGGCGTCTGCTGGCCCGATTCCCATTTGCTCACCGTCGGTGCCGAGCGCTTCACGGCAGTAGCCAGGGCAATGCGTGTGAGTCCCCGGGCGAGCCGTGCCTGCGTCAGTTGTGTCGCCTGAAAGCCAGGGGTGCGTGCGCCCATGGTCGTTACCCTTACTCCTGTGTTCAGTGACTGGAAGCCCGCCCGGCCTGGTCTTGATGCTGCTTGAGCACGGGCCGGGCGCGGTCGACTGGCTGCTCGGCCTGGTCGGCATAGGCGGCGTAGAGCTGATCGAGCGTCTTGAGCAGATGCCAGCCCCGAAGATCGCGCGTGGGGATACCAAAGCCGAGGCGCATCGGCAGAGTCTGGTCCTGCCCGGTGCCGGGGCGCGCGTAGAGCACCATGATAATGGCAAGAATGCCGGCATCTGGGTCGCACTCATCCCACAGCGCGAGCTGCTCACCGTTGCTTGGATTGTTGCGCGCCAGGGTCTGCTTGTACTCCTTTGCCTCGATCGGGTCGCCCCAGTGATCAACCTTGGCATGGGTGATGAGGAAGTTGCCGCTCATGGCCAGCGCGAAGGTGTGCGTGTTGGCGTGTTCGAAACGGTAGCGCATACCGACATCCTCGGCGCTGAGGCGGAAGGCCTCGCCGCGCTCGAAGTAACGCGTGGTGCCCAGGCGCATGCGATGCGCGGGAACCTCGGGTGGCGTGCGGACCGCTTGCTCGTGAGCGATGGCGGTGCAAGCGCACATCCGCTCCTCGAGCCGGTGGAAGAAGTCCTCGGGGATGGCGGTGAGGGCGGATTGCAACAGATCAGGCATCGCGACGGTACCTCGGGACGGGCTCAAGTTCGGGTTTCGCAAGGCTGAGAATAGCGCGAAAAACGTTCGTTGACCGAGCCTAGGCGCTCTGGTGGTCGCATGCGCCTTGCGGATCTCGCCCACCCTGTCCGTGCGCATCGAGTTTGGGATCGCTGACGGTGATGCAGCGTGTCTCCTCAAGCATGGCGCCCTCGACAGGATTCGAACCTGTGACCTACCGCTTAGGAGGCGGTTGCTCTATCCTGCTGAGCTACGAGGGCGAGAAGTCGTCCATGTTAACGCGCTCGGACCGTGCCGACCAAGCCGAAAGCGCACGCATGGGGTGACAAAGTGCCCAACTCCACTTAAACTAAGCGGTCTGGCTGAGTGGCAGAGTGGTTATGCAGCGGCCTGCAAAGCCGTGGACGCCGGTTCGATTCCGACCTCAGCCTCCAGATTCTCAAGCCTGCAAAATGAGGCTCCTCGTGATCCGATTGCCCACGGGAGCCGTGCTTTGTTCCGCCCTCGACCCCAATGCGCGTGAGGCACCATGAGCACACTGACGCATTTCAATCGGGCTGGCGAGGCGCGGATGGTCGACATCGGCACTAAGCCCGACACCGAGCGCCTGGCCCTGGCCGAAGGGCGCATCCGCATGCAGCCACAAACGCTGCACCAGATCCAGCAAGGTGACCATGCCAAGGGCGACGTGCTCGGCATCGCGCGCATCGCCGGCATCATGGGCGCTAAGCGGACCGCCGATCTGGTGCCACTCTGCCATCCATTGGCGCTGACCAAGGTCGACTGCGACTTCGAGATCATCGATGAGACCGGGAGCGGCAGCGAACCGGCGGTGATCTGTCGCGTGACGGTGGCGACAAGCGGCCGCACCGGCGTCGAGATGGAGGCCCTCTGCGCAGTGCAGATCGCGCTACTGACCATCTATGACATGTGTAAGGCAGTGGATCGCGGCATGATCATCGACGCGGTGCGCCTGCTCGAAAAACGCGGCGGGCGCAGCGGCCACTGGGTGCGCGACGCGTGAACGAACCGGCCACCCATCCCTTCTTCCAGCGTGCGGCCTTTCTCAGCGCCGCGCCGGATCTGGCGGCAACCCCGGACGATAACGGCTATGAAGTGGCCGTCGCCGGACGCTCCAATGCCGGTAAGTCGAGCGCCATCAATGCCCTCTGTCATCAACGCGGACTCGCGCGCACCAGTAAGACACCGGGGCGCACTCAGCAGTTGATCTTCTTTCGCCTGGATGACGAGCGCCGGCTCGTGGACCTGCCCGGCTATGGGTTCGCGAAGGTCTCGTTGTCGATCAAGCAACGCTGGCAGCTGTTGATGGAGCGCTACCTGGAGCATCGCGACTCGCTGAAAGGGCTGGTGGTGGTGATGGATATTCGCCATCCCCTCACCGATATCGATCAGCAGATGATCGGCTGGGGAATCGCCGCTGATCTACCGCTGTTGCTGTTGCTGACCAAGGCGGACAAACTCAAGCGCGGCGCGATCGCGCGCAGCCTGACCGAGGTCCGCAAGGCGCTGTCGGCGGCGTCGGTGCCGGTCGAGGTGATCGCGTTTTCCGCTGTCAGCCGCCTCGGCTTGGAGCAGGCTCAGGACCAGATCTCGGACTGGCTCGCGGTGGCGCCCCGGCCTCAAAATTCGCCGGCTGCGGCCCCTTGAATGATCGTGCGCAGGGTATCGCGCACATCGATGGCCGCCTGCTTGAGTTCCGCCGGCAGTTCTTGACCGCCGTGGATCATGAAGTCCAGGTTCATCGAATAGAGCCAGAGCTTGCCGTCGCGATCTTCGACCACGGCAATCCGGCAGGGCATGAAGCCACTGTAGTGATTGCGATACTCGAGCATCATTTTGCCGACCTGCGCATCACAGAATGACAAGAAGTTGACGTAGCGATAATCCTCCCCGGTCACCGCCTCGACCTGCTGATAAAAGGGTGACTCGCCGACGAAGAGCAGGTTGTTGGTGGTCGCGAGGCTCTTCAGTGAGTCGACGACCTCGTCGGTGCTGAGTCCTTCTTCCACCGGCACCGACCACATCATAGCGCCACCAGGATCGCCCGTCTCGAGCAAGGTCGCGACGAAGTTCGAATAGACGGGGACGAACTCCGGATCGAAGTCGGCCAACTTCGGCCCCAACCAGAGTGTGGCAATCAGCAGCGTCGCCAAGGCGAGCCCGCCGATCACCGCGAGCAGATTACGAATCAGAGTCATGCCGGGCTCCCAGGTAGAGGGCTGAAACGGCCAACGGCTATCGGGGAGTCCGATGAGCCGTCGGCCGACATCGCCTAGCCGAGGCCGATCAGTTAGCGCCAGCGGCCGGGCCAGCGCTTGGCGCGGCCGACTGCTCAGGCATCGGTGGCATTTCGTGCATATCGGGCATTGCCGGCATCTCGGGCATGTCGCGCATCATCATCGGCGGCATCTGATGCATGCGCGCGCAGCCGGGCCCCATGTTGTCGCACTTTGGATGCATGCCGTGATGGCCGACATGATGGCCACCGTGGCCCGGGTAGCCATAACCCTGCTGGCCGTGCCAAGGCCGCGCACCCCAAGGCTGCTGGCCGCGACCTGGACCCATGGGCGGCATCTTCGGAGCCTCGGGCTGGTTAGCGCCACCGAAGAGCGCAGCGATGGCCTCCTTCTGCTCATCGCTCATCGCCTCGATGGTTTCGCGATAGTCGTTGTAGCGCTCGAGCATCTCTTGGCGACGCTGCTCGGCCTTCTCGCGCATCTCCTCGATGCGCTTGGCCCGTTCCTCCATGGCGGCTTCATAGCGTTGTTGCATCTCGGCGCGCATGGCTTCCATCGACTCCGCCGTGGGTGCCTCCGGCATCCGCGAAGCGGGGTTGGCCGGGGCCGATTCGGCCGGCGCCTGCGCCTCGGTTTGCTTAGGTGTCTCGGCTTGCTTGGGGGCTGCGGCTTCCGCAGCCGGTTCGGCTGGCTCGGCGGACTGCTTTGCTTCTTCCTCGGCAACGGCGGCGCCACCCAGGCTCAGAGAGAGGGCAAGCACGGATGCGAACGAGAGGAAACGATCTTTATGGGTCATGGTGGTGGGACTCCTCATCTTGACGTGGCTTCAGGGATGGAGGGACGCGGCGACCATAGCACGGTTGCCACAGGCGAGAAAGTGGTGGCTGAAAGCCCGTGAGACGTGCGCGAAACCTGCGACAGTCGCTCGAGAGCGTATAGAATGCAGGAATTCAAGGGGGTTTCAAGGCAAGTTTGATGCAATCAGGAGAGCGAGCCATGCGTATCGGCGATCTGATGGCGACAAGCGGTGTCAAGTTCGGCACCAGCGGCGCCCGTGGCCGGGTCGAGGACATGAGTGACCTGATCTGTTACGCCTATGCGCAAGGCTTCTTGCGCTACCTGCTCGGCAACGGGACGCTCGCGCTCGGCGCCGAGGTCGGGCTCGCCGGTGACTTGCGCGCCAGTACGCCGCGCATCCTCGGCGCCTGCGCCAAGGCCGTGATCGACAGCGGTTGCCGGCCACGCGACCTCGGCCGCATCCCGACACCCGCGCTGGCCGCCTACGGGATCGCCCAGGCCTGGCCGACGCTGATGGTCACCGGCAGCCACATCCCGGATGATCGCAACGGCATCAAGTTCAACCTCCCCAGCGGCGAGATCCTGAAGGCCGACGAGGATGGGATTCGCGCGCAGCCGATCACACTGCCGGAGGGGCTTTTCGATGCCAGCGGCGGCTTCATCGACCCGAGTCAGGCCGCGCTCCCGCCCGAGGAATCAAGCGCGCTCGAGGCCTATGTCGCGCGTTATCTGGACTTCTTTCCGCCCGACTGGCTCGCCGGTCTGCGCATTGGCCTCTATGAACACTCGAGCGTCGCGCGCGAGGCGCTGTTTCGGGTCCTCACCGGGCTCGGCGCCGAGGTCGAGCGTCTCGGCTTCTCCGAGACCTTCCTGCCGGTGGACACCGAAGCGATTCGCCCCGAGGACATCGCGCTGGCCCGCGACTGGGCGGCGACGGGACGCTTCGATGCGCTGGTCTCGACCGATGGCGATGGCGACCGACCGCTGATCGGCGACGAGCAGGGCGCATGGCTGCGCGGCGATATCGCCGGCGTGCTCTGTGCCCAGCACTTGGGCGCCGCTGCGGTGGTGACGCCGATCAGCTCCAACACCGCCTTGGAGCGCAGCGGCTGGTTCACGCGCGTGGAGCGCACCCGCATCGGCTCGCCCTATGTGATCGCCGCCATGCAGGCGCTCGCGGCGCGCGGCATCGGGCCCGTGGTCGGGTATGAGGCCAACGGTGGTTTTCTGACCGCCTCCGACATCGAGCGCCAAGGCCGGCGACTGCCGGCACTGCCGACGCGCGACGCGGTGATCGTCGCAGTCACCCTGATCGGCGCCGCGCGCGCCAACCAGCAGCCGCTCTCGGCCTTGGCCCAGTCGCTCCCACGGCGTTTCACCGACAGTGACCGACTCAAGGACTTCCCGAGCGAGTTGAGCGCCGAGTGCTTGGCGGCCTTCCAGACCGGCGATGCCGAGGCCGACCGCGCCGCGCTCGAGGCGGTGTTCGCCGCCGAATTCGGACCGGTCACCTCGGTCGACCATACCGATGGTATCCGCATGACCCTCGCCGGGGGCGACATCCTGCATCTGCGCCCGTCGGGCAACGCACCGGAGCTGCGCGCCTATACCGAGGCCGACAGCAGCGCGCGCGCCCAAGATTTGAGCCAACGCTGTCTGGCCATGCTCGAGCGCTGGCGCGACTGAGGAGATCGCGGCTCAATCGGGTCGCCACGCCGTCTCGGCTGTCAAGCCCAAGGATCTGGAGGCGCGGGAAGCGCACGTCGGGGCGAATGACCAGAACGCCGAATCAGACGTCTCTGCATCGTCCCAGGGGTTGCCCCATCGCGCGTCTGGCCGGACCGAGGGCGCGGTAACGCTCGGCACGCGCCTCCAAAAGGGAGAGGTCTGCCGCATCGAGCTGCTGCTCGAACGCCTTCAGTCTGGCCTCGGCCGACTCAGGGCCAGAGGCCTCCAAGACTAACCCAATCAGCGTGGGATCGATGAGCCGCGCACCACCGCCACTCAGGACAATCCGCAGGGTCGACAGGGTCTGCGCCCGATCGGCGCGATCCCAGTCCTGCGAGCGCACCCGCTCGAGGCCGAGCACGGCATCGGCATGCAACGCCACGGGATAGTCACCCGCGTCGACCAGGATCAGCAGATCGCCCGTCGCCGCAGGCTTGAGCGGCGCGCCGATCAGCACCGCAGGGCTGACCACCGGCACCAGCTCGCCCCGCAGATCGAACGCGCCCACGAGATACTCGGCGGTGTCGTCGAGCGCCGTCAGGCGCGGCAGTGACAGGCAGGTGCGCAATTGCCCGGCGGCAACCGCATAGGTCTGGCTGGAGAGCGCGAACACCACGCACTCCTCGGTGTTGGTCAAGACCGGTTGCGCGGTGATCGCGAGCGCGGTCTGCTCGGCTAGGCTCATGTGGGGCACTCCCGGCCAGCGTGGTCGACTTACCAAGCGCCGGGGGGGCGGAGCAAGACGACGCACCACCTCGGCGGCATTGCGCTAAGCCTAGTCCAAAATGACGGGTTTTTTGCGCCCGATGGGCCGATTCGCCTCCGCTTCAGTCGATGGGTCCTTCGCGCAGCAGAGGACGCATCGCGCGCAACAGGTTGGCGAACAGCGGCGGATGACCGGCCTCCTCGCGCGCCAGCAAGTCCTTCATGTGCTCGCGCCGGGTCGGCATCTGAAAGCAGGCGGGGCAACTGTCGGGTACCACCGGCAAGCCGGCGTTGCTGGCGAAATCGCGCATCTGGCGCTCGCGGCAGTAGACCAGCGGGCGGATGATGCGCACATCCCCGGCATCGTTGCGGTAATGCGCCTTCATGGTGCGCAGTTGGCCACCGTGGAACATCGACATCAGCAGACTCTCGGCCAGGTCGTCGAGATGCTGGCCGAGCGCCAGCACGTTGTAGCCATGGGCGCGACAGAGCCGGTACATGATGCCGCGTTTCATGCGCGCGCAATAGGCGCAGAAGGAATCGCCATCCATGTGCTCGCGCGCCTGTTCCATGATCGGTTGGCGTTCATAGTGCCAAGGCAGGCCGCGTTGGTCGTACCAGTCGGTGAGCGGGGCGGGATCGAAGCCCGGCACCTCGGGGTCGATGGTGAGCACGGCGAGGTCGAACCGCACCGGCGCATAACCGCGCAGATGGCGCAACACCTCGAGCAGCGAGAGCGAATCCTTACCGCCCGAGACCCCGAGCAGGATGCGATCGCCGTCGCGGATCATCGCGAACTCCGCGATCGCCCGCCCGACCTGTCGCAGCAGTGACTTCGGCGGACGTATCGGTTCGGGCGGGAGTTGCGCTGACATCGGGTGACTCGATTCCTGATTGATCTCGCTTCCTCGCTGATGATGCTCGGATCAACGCCGAGGCGGGCTCACTGATTGACCGCCGGCGCGCGCCGGCGTGCGCGCTCGGCCGCCGGCTCCAAGGCGCGCCGGCGTGGACTGCGCAGCACGAAGCGATGCTGCTCCAACTGCCAGCCATCGGCGCTCGCGGTTAGCACCAGGCAGGAGGGACCGCCGGCGGTGCGCACGCGACCGGCAGCGCCGGGATTCAAGACCCAGGGCCGCGCCTCGCGATCATCGGCCAGCACATGGCTGTGGCCATAGCAGATGGCGCGCGCGTGCGGATAGCGCGCGCGCAGGCGCTCATGGCGCCGGGCCGCCGGCAGGCGATGACCGTGTACCAGCACCAGCTCACCGCCGGGCAGTGCCACATGGGCCTCCCAGGGGATGCTGAGCAGCAGCTCGCGCTGGTCCTCGGGCCATTTGCGCGCGACATCATTATTGCCCAACACCGCATAGACGCGCCCGCCGCGTGGCTGCAGTTGCGCCAGCACGTGGGCGTTGCCGATGTCGCCGGCATGCAAGGCACTGTCGCAATGCGTCACCAGCGCGGCAATCCGGGGATCCAGGTAGCCGTGGGTATCGGCCACCAGCGCAACGCGCACCGCACTCACGCGGCGACCTGGGACGGCTGACTAGGCGGCGGGCGCATCGGTCAGTTCATGGTCAGCACGAGCTTGCCGAGCGTGCCGCCGGCCTCGAGCCGACGGTGGGCGGCGGCCGCCTGTGCGAGCGGAAAGCGTTCGGCGACATGGATACGCAGCTCACCGGCGTCGATGTATTCGCCGCAGCGCCGCAGGATCTCGCCTTGGTGCGCGAGCGCGGCGGACAGGCCCTTGAGCTGGGGCGTGAGCATCAGCTCCAGGCTGATACGCAGATTGCGGTTGCGAATCTCCTTGAGATCCAGCTCCGGGCCCGGATCGAGGATGCTGACCAGATCGCCATAGACCGCCATCAACGGGATCGTCTCGCGGAACACCGCCGGCCCGACGGTATCCAGCGCGACATCCACACCCTCGCCCTGGGTCCAGTCCGCGAGCACGTCGCGCAGCGATTCCTCGCGGTAGTTGATGGCGTACTCGGCGCCGAGTTCGTGGACGAAGCTGGCCTTCTCGGCGCTGCTGATGGTGGTGGCAACGCGCGCGCCGGCGAGCCGGGCGAGCTGAATCGCCACATGACCGACGCCGCCGGCGCCGCCGTGGATCAGCACGCGCTGGCCTTCCCGCAGGCCGGCGCGGTCGAAGAGCGCCTCCCAGGCCGTGATCAGCACCAGCGGCGCGGCGGCGGCCTCGGCGAACTCCAGCGCGGCGGGCTTGGGCTGGGCGATGGTCTCATCGACCACGATGTACTCGGCATCATTGCCGTGCGGCCCGCCCAGACCACCGTGGCAGAACCAGACCGCATCGCCGGGTTGGAAGCGCGTCACGTCCGCGCCGACGGCCTCGATCACACCGGCGCCATCGCAGCCGAGCACGGCCGTGAGGGTGTCTGGGATCAGGGTGCCGCGCGAGCGAATCTTGGTATCCACTGGGTTCACCCCGGCCGCTTCCAAGCGCACCAACACCTCGGTGGCCGATTGGATCTCCGGGCGCGCTAGCTCGACCAGGGCCAAGACATCCGGCGTGCCCGGCTCACGCATCTGTATCGCCTTCATTGCCTCTCCTCGCGATTGACTCGGACGAACATTGTGCAGGATGACACAGGCGTGTGTTTCCCGCTCAAGCCGCCGTTAGGGTACTCGACGGCGTTGCTCGGTGCATGCTGCCGGCGCCGAATCCCGCATGTACACTACACTGACCGAGCGGATGAGGTGACGAGTAGAACGACATGCAAATCGAACACTGGCACGCTGACCACGATGGCCCCTTGAGCGAACTGGCCTTACGGCACAAGCTCGAACGGCGCGGTTATCGCGTCTCGCGCTTCGTGTACTCGCCCGGGATGTTCTTCCCCGCCCATGATCACGCCGAGGACAAGATCGATGCCGTGCTCTCGGGCCGCTTTCGCGTCACCATGCAAGGCTGGGAATCGGTGCTCGAGGCCGGCGACTTGGTGGTGGTGCCGAAACACGTCACCCACACGGCGGAGGTGGTCGGCGAAGAGCCCGTTGTCAGTCTCGACGGCGTTCGCTAGTTTGCATGACACACTGAGGAAGGATCTAGCCACCGATGCCAACCATCATGCTCGTCGACAACGGCTCCAGCCGGCCCGATGCGACCCTGGCACTGCGGGGCCTCAGCGATGCGCTCGCGCAGCGGCTCGGCCAGCCGGTGCATCCGGTCTCGCTGGCGCATTCCTCGAAGGTGCCGGCGCAGGCGCTCGATGGACGGCCCGCCGACACGCTCGAACCCTTTCTCCTGCGTCAAGCCGCTGCCGGCGCGCAGGACTTTCTCGCCGTGCCGCTGTTCTTCGGTCCGAGCCGGGCCCTGACGAGGCTGATTCCGCAGACGGTCGCCCGAGTCGCTGATGCTGGCCCGCAGGTTCGGGTCGAGGTCGCCGATGAACTCTGCCCGCTGCCACGCGGCGAGCCGCGCTTGGCGGCGATCCTCGATCGCTCGATTCGCACGGCGATGCGCTCCCTCGACACAGGAACGCGCATCCAGGCGCTCCTGGTCGATCATGGCTCGCCGATTCCGGCGGTGTCAGCGGTGCGCCACTGGCTGGCGGGTCGATTGAAGTGCCTCGCGCGCGGTGATTATCAGCTCGGCGAGGCGGCGATGGAGCGCCGCCCTGGGGCCGATTATGCGTTCAACGGTGCCTTGCTCGAAGAAGCGCTGGAGGCGATCGGCAAGGAGCAGGCGCAGGCTCAGGCTCAGGTGGTGATTGGGATGCAGTTCATCGGGCCTGGGCGCCATGCGGGCCGCCATGGTGATGTCGAGCAGATCTGTGCGCAGGCGCGGGCGCGATTTCCCGGTTTGGAGATCCGTATCTCGCCGCTCGTGGGGGAGGATGAGGCGCTGATCGATCTCTTGATCGAACGCGCCGAGCAGCGGTTGCAAGCGCGTGGCGGGGCGTCCCTGCTCCGCCATGGATAGCCGCAGGGGGCTAGTCCTGGGCGTTGATGGGGCGCAGGTGATTGATCTTGAAGGAATAGCGATCGTCTTTATCGCTTGGGTCCAGCCCCAGTGCGAGCATCTTCTGCTTCATCCAGGCCGGTAGCACACCGCGTGAATAGACGTTATTGGGATTGTCCGGATCAACGTAGAGGGTATAACGACCGGAGCCGGATTTCCCGGTTTTCTTGATCCCCGCACCGCGCCGGCGGCGTGGTGTGAGCTGATCGGCGATCTCGTCGACATCGTGACCGCGCTCATTGATCATGGCGTGGATCTCTTGCACCAGCTCGAGCTTTTCCGCTTCCCAACGTTCGTTGAGCGCCTGCTTGAGTTGTGCTTCTTTTTGTTTGGTTTGTTGAATCTGGCTTTGCAGCTCTTCAGCTGAAAGATGTTGATATTCCACTAATCGCCTCCGGGGCGGATGAATCTGAAACTACTAAGCCCAGCACGTGCGAAGCCCGTGCCGGGTGTGATGTAACCGAGTTGATCAGTCTGCGAGAATCGCCGGAACGTCGAACCTCGCTCGCCGAGCGCGAGCTTGCCGCAGACTTCGAATGGCGCAATGACCAGGGTGGTGAGCTAGGCCTGTTGCATGATAAATGCTGACGGATACCCTGTTCCGACAGTCCGTTCATGGTCACTGATCTTAATTTAAACAGAACCGAGAAAAAGTCAAGTAAAACCGGACAAGCAGATCCCTTTTTGCCTAACCGATCACGAGGACAAACCCTGATGCTGTTCTATCTCAAACTCTACCTACTGACCCTACCCGTTTTCTTTCTCATCGATCTGCTCTGGCTCGGCGTCGTCGCGCGCGGGATCTATCGCAATAATCTCGGGCATCTCCTCGCTGAGCGGGTGGATTGGGCTGCCGCCATCATCTTCTACCTGATCTATATCGCCGGCATCTTATTATTTGCCGTCGCCCCTGGATTGGCGGCCGACTCACTGCGCAAAACTGCCCTTTTGGCGGCAGGCTTCGGCTTTTTCACCTATGCCACTTATGAACTCACCAATCGCGCAACCCTGCCGAACTGGCCACTGAAGATCGTCCTGATCGACACCCTCTGGGGCGTGGTGCTCTGCACCCTGGTGGCCATAGCCGCCCACCTCATCGGCAAGCAGTTGCGCTAAGACAATTCAATCTCGCTGGAGCCGATAGCGGGTCCCGCAATAAGGACAAATGAGTTCACCACTGGGTTCCTCATCGATCGGCAAATAGACCCGAGGGTGCATGTTCCAGACCTCATCGCCGGGCAGCGGACAGCTCAGCGGGAGGTCTTTCAGGGTGACCAGGCGCGCGTTGGTATCCGCGGGCGGTGGCTTGACACCGGCGGTGTCGAGGGCAGGATCGACGATCTGTTCTTGCATTGAATCACTCTCTATTCAGCACCCTGGCTCAGAGGTAGGTGAGCCACTCGGTATGGGCGTCGCTATGGTCTTGCACAACGTCGAAATACATCGATTGCAGCTGCTCGGTGATAGGACCGCGGGTGCCGGAGCCGATCTCACGACCATCGACCGAGCGAATCGGCGTCACCTCGGCGGCGGTGCCGGTGAAGAAGGCCTCATCGGCGATATAGACCTCATCGCGCGTGATGCGCTTGGTCACCACCTCGAGCCCGACCTGAGCGGCGAGGGTCATGATGGTGCGTCGGGTAATGCCATCCAGCGCCGAGGTCAGCTCGGGCGTATAGAGCACCCCATCGCGCACCAGGAAGACGTTCTCGCCACTGCCCTCGGTCACATAGCCTTCGGCGTCGAGCAGCAAGGCCTCGTCATAGCCATCGCGGATGGCTTCCTGCAGGGCCATCATCGAGTTCATGTAATTGCCATTCGCCTTGGCCCGGCACATGGTGGCATTGACATGATGGCGCGTGAATGACGAGACGCGCACGCGAATGCCCTGCGTGATGGTCTCCTCGCCGAGGTACGAGCCCCAGTCCCAGGCGGCCACGATGCAGTGCACGCGCAGATTATCGGCGCGCAAGCCCATGCCCTCGGAACCATAGAAACACATTGGGCGGATATAGGCCGAGCGCAGGCCGTTTTCACGCACCGCCAGACATTGCGCCTCATCGAGGGTCGCGCGGTCATAAGGGATCGTCATGCCGAGGATGTGCGCGGAGTTGAACAGACGCTGCGTGTGATCCTGCAGCCGAAAGATCGCCGGACCGCGCGCGGTTTCATAGGCGCGCACACCCTCGAACACGCCCATCCCATAATGCAGGGTATGGGTGAGTACATGCACTTGGGCCTCACGCCAGGGCACAACCTTGCCGTCGTGCCAAATGAGACCATCACGATCGTGCATCGTCATTGTTGTGAAACTCCGCTTCCAAAGGCCCGCAGGGCGCAGGCGTGATGAGACCGCAGGTTGGCTGCGATCAGCTCTAGGGCTCGCGCTATGACGCCATCAACTGGTGCCAAATGGCGATCACGGCGGCCCGCTCCAGGCCGAGTCGAGCCTCCTCGACCAAACCGGCGGTATCCTGCAGCGCACGGCGATGATAGGCGGCGCGCAGGGCCTTGTAGGCCGAGGTCAAATCGGCGCCGACCGCGTCCGCCAAGAGGCCCAATCGGATCAGCGTCTCGAGCAACCGGATATTATCGGTCCAGCGCGTGAGATCAGGATGCTCACGGGCCCAGCGCAGAACCGCGTATTGGACCATAAATTCGATGTCGGCAATACCACCCGCGCCCTGTTTGAGATCAAACCAACCCGCGCGCGTCTTATCCAGATTGGCGCGCATCTTCGCGCGCATGCTGCGGACCTCCTCGCGTAGCGGCTCCGGTTCGCGCGCGCGCTGTAGGATCTCGGCGCGCACGCGCCCAAAGCGCTCGCCCAGGCGCGGATCGCCGGCGATGGGCCGCGCCCGCACCAGGGCTTGATGCTCCCAGGTCCAGGCGCTCTCGACCTGATAATCGGCAAAGGACGCCAACGAGCGCGCGATCCGGCCCTTATTGCCATCCGGGCGCAGGCGCATGTCGACCTCATAGAGCACGCCGGAATAAGTCGGCGTGGTCATCACATGGATCAGCCGCTGGCCAAGGCGCACATAGAACTGCTCGCTGGCCACCGGCCTGGGGCCCTCGGTCATGGTGCCAGCGCACGCCTCGTCGTAGACGAACACCAGATCGAGATCGGAGTTGTAGCCAAGCTCGATGCCGCCGACCTTGCCGTAACCGATGACGCTGAAGCCCGGCGCCGTGCGATCGGTCCCGGGCGGGCTGCCGTGGCGTTCGACTAAGTCGTGCCAGGCGATCTCCAGGCTGCGCGCGGTGGTGACCTCGGCGATCTCGGTGAGATAGTCACTCACCACCATCAGCGGGATGGCGCCGGTGACATCGGCCGCCGCGACGCGCAAGCGGTTGCCTTCGGCGAATTGTCGCAGGCGCTCCATGCGCTGCTCGAGATCGCTCGCCTCGACGCCGGAGAGCAGCTGATCGAGTTCCTGCTCGAGCGCGGCCCGATGCAGGGGCTCGAACAGCCGGCGGGGATCGAGCAACTCATCGAGCAGCAGCGGCTGGCGGGCGGTGCGCTCACCGAACCATGGGCTCTTGGCGCTGAGCCGCACCAGTTGATGCAGGGCATCGGGATGCTCGGCGAGCAGATCCAGATAGGCGGTGCGCCCCAGCACGGCCTCCAGCACCTTGAGCACGCGACCGAGCGTGAGGTCGGGCGCGCCACAGGCGGCGACTTCCTCGAGCAAGCGCGGCATGACCAGCCCCAAGCGGGCGAGTCCGCGGTTCGACAGGCCCCGGCGGTCGGCGGTCTCGTGGAAATCGAGGATCGCTCGCCAGGCCGACTCGGCCTCCTCGAAGCCGGCCGCTTCCAACAGCGTGAGCGCCTCGGCCTGTTCCGGCGCCCGCTCCCAGAGGCAAGCCACCGAGGTTGCGGTTCGCGGCGGCTCATCGGGGTCGGCGAAGACCTCATCGAAATGCCGTTGCACGCGCGCGCGATGCGCGTCGAGATCCGCCGCGAACGCATCCCACTCGGCATAGCCCATCGAGCGGGCCAAGCGCTCACGCGCCGGGGCGGCGCTCGGCAGCGAATGCGTCTGCTCGTCGCGCCAGGCCTGCAGGCGATTCTCGGTCAGGCGCAGGAAGCGATAGGCGGCGCTCAGCTCGGTCACCGTGTCGGGCTCCAGCAGGCCCTTGTCGCCGAGCAGGGCCAGCACCTGCTGGATGGGGCGCACCTGCAGCTCCGGCTCGCGGCCACCACGGATCAATTGAAACGATTGGCCGATGAACTCGATCTCGCGGATACCGCCAGGGCCGAGCTTGATATTGTCGGCCATGCCCTTGCGCCTGAGTTCGCGGTCGATCAGCCCCTTGAGATGGCGCAGCGAGGCGATGGCGCCGAAATCCAGATACCGGCGATAGACGAAGGGCCGCAACATCGCCTCGAGATCGGCCTGATCCTCGGGCGGTCCGGCCACGACCCGGGCCTTGGTCATCGCATAGCGCTCCCATTCACGCGCCTGCGAATGATAGTAGCCCTCCATCGCATCGAAGCTCATCGCCAGCGGGCCGGCATCGCCGAACGGCCGCAGCCGGGTATCGACGCGAAACACGAAGCCATCGACGGTCTTGGCGTTGAGTGCTTTGACCAGGCGCTGACAGAGGCGACCAAAGAACTGCTCGACGCTCAACTCGCGTGGACCCTCCGCCACCCGCCCGGCGCTCGGGAAGGCGAAGATCAGGTCGATATCCGAGGACAGGTTCAGCTCACGCGCGCCGAGCTTGCCCATGCCCAACACCAGCAGCGACTGTGGCCGCCCGTGGCCATCCTCGGGCATGCCCAGTTCGGCGCGCGTCCAGGGCTCGAGCAGGCGCAGACTCTCGCGGATGCAGCTATCGGCAAGCGCCGTCAGATCCTCGAGGGTCTCGTCCAGCGCCGCCCAGCCGGCCAGGTCACGAAAGACGATGCGCAGCATCTGTTGGCGCCGGAAGTGGCGCAGGATCTGCTGCAGCTGCGCTTCATCGGCGACCTCGGCGAGCGCCGCGCGCAGTCGTTCGCTCATCTGCTCGGCGCTGGAAGCGCGGCGCAGCGCCCCACTCTCGAGCAATTCGGCCAGGCTGTGCGGATGGCGGGCAGCGGTCAGGGCAACGAATTCACTGCCCTCCCAGACGCGTGCACGCGCCGCTGTGAAGGCCTGATCCCGAGGCACCTCGAGGCCCTGCTCCAGCGCCCAATCGCACCACTGTTGCCAATGGCTGTCGTTTGCGCTCTCTTGGATCTCTTGCATCAGTGCGGGCGAAGCGGGGTACAAGGTTCAGGATTCATGGTTGTTCGCGCTGCATGCGATCCAGCCGCCCTTGCGCAAGGCGCGCCTCGGTGGTCTGCGGGAAACGCCTCACCACTTCCTCGAGCACGCGGCGGGCCGCATCGAACTCATCCTGTTCATAGGACACATAGCCGAGCTTGAGCATCGCTGCCGGAACCTTGGGGCTCTGCGGATAGTCGGTGATCAACTGACTGAATGCGCGCTGCGCGGCCGGGTAATCCTGAGTCACATAACCGATTTCGCCCAGCCAATAGCGGCCGTTATCGGCGAATTGCCCCTGCGGATAGCGCTCGACCATGTCGCTGAAGGCGCTGCGGGCCGCCGCATAGTCGCGCGCCTTGAGCCGCTCGAAGGCCTCGCGATACTGCTCGCGCTCGCCCCCGCTGGAAGTCTCCGGCGCTGGCAGCCCGAGCAGGCCGGGGTCCACCGGGCGCACCCGCTCGCGCTCGGATGTCAACGCGGCTTGTCCAGGCAGGACAAAGGCAGGCTCATTCGGCCCGCCATCGGCGGCCGGGTCGAATGAGAGCGAGCTGGGGCTGGGTAAACGGCTGCTGTCGCGTTCGTCGGCGCCGAAGCGGCTTGACGCGGGCGCCCGGGACTCAGGCTGGGGCTCAGGCTGGGGCTCAAACTGGGGCTCAAACTGGGACTCAAACGACGCCCCCCCGATCCCTTCCCGTCGTAACAGATACTGCTGGGTCTCGACTTGGCCGCGCAGCTCCTGCACCTCCTGCTGGAGCTGCTGGAGCTGCAATAACAGCTCGGAGAGCGAGCGCTCGTTCAGCATCCGCTCGAGCCGGGACAGACGCGCCTCGACGGCGGGCTCGACGGCCAGCGCCGGATTCAGCGCCGTGGTCAGGATCATCAGCACCAGTGCTAGTGCCATCGACGCCAGGAAAGGACGAGATTGCCGCATCAGGGGCCGCCTCTCAGTAGACCAGCTCGACGCGGCGATTCTCGCGCCAAGCACTTTCAGTGCGCCCCGGATTGGCCGGGCGCTCCTCCCCATAACTGAGGCTGCTCAGCCGCTCGCCAGGGGCACCCTCGGCCATCAGAAAACGTCGCACCGCCTGGCTGCGTCGTTCCCCTAGGGCCAGGTTGTACTCGCGCGTGCCACGCTCATCGGTGTGGCCCTCGAGCCTGACCTCGGCCTCCGGGGTCTTGTAGAGGTAATCGGCATGCGCGCGCAGCAGATCGGCATATTGCGGCTGGATCGTCGTGGCGTCATAGTCGAAATAGATCACCTTCCGAAAGAGCGGACTCGCAGGATCATCGAGCGGCGAGCGCTCGCGCTCCTCGGCCGCGCCCGCCCAGGCGCCCGCGCCATCCCTGGAGGCATCCAAATCCTCGGCGCTCGGCGCCTCCGGCAGCGGTGGTCTCGACGTTGCACAGGCACTGAGCACCAAGCTCGCGGCGACGAGCAACAACGAAAGCGGTCGATCGATCATGCAGACCCTGCGATGGTAGTGGGAAGAGATTCAGGGTAACAGCGGCGACCAAGCCGGCTCGCGCACCTCGCCCGATTCCTGCGACAGGCGCTGACCCGAGCCGCCCGCGATGGGCGTCACTGACAACACGCCACGGCCATTGTTTTGGCTCGCATAAATTACCATGCTGCCGTTGGGCGCGAAACTCGGCGACTCATCGAGTGCGCCATTGCTCACCAATCGCCGCGAGCCGCCGCCGTTTGCATCGGTGACCAGGATCTGGAAGCGGCCATTGACCCGCGTCACCATCACCAATGACCGCCCATCCGGCGCGTAGCTGGCGGCGGCGTTGTAGTCGCCTTCGAAGGTCACCCGCTGCGCCGGCCCACCGCTCGCCGACACCCGATAGATCTGAGGTCGCCCGCCCCGATCCGAGGTAAAGACGATCTGGCGGCCATCCGGCGACCAGGCCGGTTCGGTATCGATCGCATAGTGATCGGTGAGCCGCGTCAATTGCTTGCTCGCCAGCTCCATCACATAGATGTCCGGATTGCCGTCTTTCGACAGGGTCATCGCCAGCCGACGCCCGTCCGGCGAGAACGCCGGCGAGCCATTGATCCCCTCGAAGCTGGCCACGCGCTCGCGCCGCCCGCTGGTCAGTTCCTGGATGAAGATGCTCGACTTGCTCCCCTCGAACGAGACATAGGCCAGCCGCTGTGCATCCGGCGACCAGGTCGGCGACATGATCGGATCGGCCGAATCGACGATGGTCTGCGGATTGTAGCCATCGGCATCCGACACCCGCAGCGCGACCCGCGAGTCGCTGCCGCGAGGGCCGGAGGTGACATAGGCGAGCCGGGTCGCAAAGACGCCCCGTTCGCCGGTCAAGGTCTCATAGATCTGATCGGCGATCCGGTGCGCGGCATGGCGCAGCCCACGCTCGCTCGCGCGCAGCGAATGGGAGGCGATCTCGTCGCCGCTGAAGACATCGAACAGGCTCCAGCGCAGGCTGTAGCCGCCGCCCTCGGCCGGGCTGATCTCACCGATCACCAGGTTGTTGATATCGAGCAATTGCCATTCGCGAAAATCGATCTCGTCCTGGCGATGCGGCATGTTCAGCATCTCGCGTCGGGGCAGCGAGCGGAAGCGACCACTGCGACTGAGATCGGCGCTGATGACGTTGGCCAGATCAACGCCAGGGCGCGCGCTCTCGCGCTCGCCAAAGGGCACCACCGCGATCGGTTGCGCGCCCTCGACGCCACCGGTCACCTCGATGGTGAGTTTGGCCTGAGCCTGGCCGATCGCCAGCATGAGAACACAGGCGAGCATCGGTATCAGCACATGGCTTGGGCGTTGCATCATATCGTCTCCCTCGGATTGCCGGCTCAAGGCCGAAAGATAAGATCGAAGTCGCGGAACAGCTCGAACTCATCGCCCTCTGGAACCGGCAACGGTGAGGCCTGATAGATGGCGGCGACCACGGATTGGTCGAACGCGGCCTTACCGCTACTCTCGACGACGCGAACGCTGCCGGCAATGACCGCACCGCCCGGCTCGAGCTGCAGATTCACCCTGGTTTCCAAATCCTGGCGCTGTCCCTGGGGTCGCACCCAGTATTGTCGCACTTGATTGGTGATCAGGGGCGCCCAGCGGTTCGTGATCTCCGCTGCCGAGGCGCCGCCCCGCCGGCCAGTCTCCCGATCATCGCCTTCCTCTCGCCGGATGGTTTCCTCCGCCTCCAGTGCCTCCCGCATCTCTCGCTCGCGCGCCTCGGCCTGTTCGGCCTCGCGCCGGCGTCGCAGTTCCTCGCGCTCGCGCTCTAGTTCGGCCTGGCGCTCGGCCTGGCGGCGGCGGGCCTCCTCCTCCGCTTGGCGCTGACGTTCTTGCTCAGCCTTGCGTTCGGCCTCACGCCGCGCGGCTTCCTCGGCCCGACGTTGGGCCTCCGCCTCCGCTTGGCGCTGGCGTTCCTGTTCAGCCTTACGTTCGGCTTCCCGGCGAGCCGCCTCTTCGGCTAGGCGCTGGCGCTCCTGCTCGGCCTGGCGCTCGGCCTCACGCCGCGCGGCCTCTTCAGCTAGACGTTGGCGTTCCTGCTCAGCCTGGCGTTCGGCCTCACGGCGAGCCGCCTCCTCCGCTTGGCGTTGGCGTTCTTGCTCAGCCTGGCGCTCGGCCTCACGGCGAGCCGCCTCTTCGGCTAGGCGCTGGCGCTCCTGTTCAGCCTGGCGTTCGGCCTCACGGCGGGCCTCCTCCTCCGCTTGGCGCTGGCGTTCCTGTTCAGCCTGGCGTTCGGCCTCACGGCGAGCCGCCTCTTCAGCTAGGCGCTGGCGCTCCCGTTCGGCCTGGCGCTCGGCCTCACGGCGCGCGGCTTCCTCGGCCTGGCGTTCGGCCTCTGCTTCGGCCCGACGCTGGGCCTCTGCTTCCGCGCGCCGCGCTCGCTCCGCCTCCAACCGGGCTGCCTCGGCGACGGCCTCGCGCAGGCGTTGCGTTTCCGATGACTCGGGTTCCGGCTCCGGCTCGGGCTCGGGCTCGGGCTCGGGTTCCGGCTCTGGTTTTGGGATCGGCTCTGGCAACGGCCTCGCTGCTTCAGCCGTGTCGGGGCTGCCGGCGCGCAAGTCGGCAATTTGCTCCGCGATCTCCGGTGATCGACCCATTTGCGCCTGGATCATCTGCTCAAAGGCACCGACGCGCTCGCTCCGCACCCGCCAATCGATGCCGACCACCATCAACACCAGTAGCACTAGGTGCAGCAGGATCGACCAGAGATAGGCGCGCGGGAAGCGCTGCAGGATCTCCCACATGACAGGCCGATCAGCGGCGCTCCTCGCCCACGCCGGACGCTGGTGGCCGGGTCACCAGGCCGACACTGGGGATGCCCGCGGCCTGCGCGGCGACCATGGCGTCGATCACAACACCGTAGTCAACCGTCGTGTCGGCGCGCACGACCACGGCGAGCCCCGAGTCGCGCGCGCGCGCCGCGCGCAGTTGTTCGTAGAGCCGTCGTTGATCGACCGGCAGCGGCTCGGCCTCGCCGAGATCGAGATAGGTGTCGCCAAAACGGTCGATATGGATGATCACCGGCGGCGCGCCCTCGCCGGCCTGTGGTTGCGCGTCGGCCGCGGGCAGATCCACCTTGACCCCCTGGGTGATCAAGGGCGCTGTCACCAAAAAGATGACCAACAGCACCAGCATCACGTCGATATAGGGGACGACGTTGATCTCGGCCATCGGCCGGCGACGCTGGCGACCGTTTCTCCTCGTCATGGTGCTGCTCGAGCGATCACGCGCAACTTCGGGACTCAGCCCCGGCCTTGCCGTTGCAGGAGGATCGAGAACTCTTCCATGAACTCCTCGTAGCGGCTATGCAGACGCTCGACCTGACTCACATAGCGGTTGTAGGCGACCACCGCGGGGATCGCCGCGAGCAGGCCGACGGCGGTCGTGATCAGGGCCTCGGACATCCCCGGCCCCACCAGGGCAAGGGTGTTCTGCTGCATGTTGCCGAGCGCCTGGAAGGCATTCATGGTGCCCCAGACCGTGCCGAAGAGACCAAGGTAGGGGCTGGTGGAGCCGACCGTGGCGAGGAACGGAAGGTTGGACTCGAGCCGATCCATCTCCCTGCTCAGGGCCACCCGCATCGCGCGCTCGGCGCCTTGGATCAGGCCCGCGCTATCGTCCGGCCTGACCTTGCGCAGGCGCACGTACTCCTTGAAGCCGTTGCGGAAGATCCCCGGCAGGCCGTTCAAGCGCGCGTCATCCTGGCCGAGTTCACGGTAGAGCGCGCTGAGGTCGCCACCGGACCAGAACTGTTGTTCGAAGGTATCGGCGCGCGCGCGCGCCCGACGGAGCACCCGCGCGCGGTCGAAGATCGCGGCCCAGGACAGGACCGAGGCGAACACCAGCACCAGCAGCACCAGCTTGACGACCAGCCCCGCTTGCGCGACCAGATCGATCAGTGACAGTTCAGAGCCCATGGGTGATGTCTCCGTTGGCGCCGCCTCTGTCGGTGGACGGAGCGAGCGCGTTCAGCACGGCCTCCGGGATGCGGGTTGGACGTAAGTGATCGGCGTCAAGACAGGCGATATTGACCTGCGCCCGGCAGCAGACATGATCGTCGCGGGCAGCAAGGATCCGCTGCTCGAAATCGATGCTCGCGCGCCGCTGCGCGGTCAGCCTCAGCGTCACCCGCAGCGCTTGATCCAGAGCAGCCGGACGCACGAAATCCAGGGACATCTTGCGGACCGCGAAGAGGATACCCTGCTCAGCGCGCAGCCGCGCCTGCTCGAAGCCGAGCGCGCGCAGCCATTCGGTGCGCGCGCGCTCGAGAAAGTGCAGATAGCGCGCGTGATAGACGACGCCGCCGGCATCGGTATCTTCGTAGTAGATGCGCACGGGCCATTCAAAGACCGGGGCCTGCGGGGACATGGCAGTGGATCGAGGCACAGCGATTGTGGGTTGGACACCAGCATCGGCGCGCGGATGTGCGCCAGCACAGCCGACGATTCTACCTGGATCAGGCGCGAACGCCATGGCCCGCGCGAGGCCCACGCAATCACAGGCGGCTGCAGCTGGGACGGTAACGCGCTTGGTGAGTTCCCGTGGTACCTAATGCATGCATGCGCCCCGGCCCGGAGCTGGTCCCCGGAACGGAACCCGCTGCCTATTCCGCCGGGTGCGACGGGCTTGGCTCCAATTCAGGCAGGTCGGGCTGTGGTGGCAACAGGCCGAAGTGCTGATAGGCGGTGTTGGTCGCCATGCGCCCGCGCGGGGTGCGCATCAGATAGCCCTGCTGGATCAGGAACGGCTCGAGCACATCCTCGATGGTGCCCCGCTCCTCGCCGATCGCGGCGGCCAGGCTCTCGACCCCGACCGGCCCACCATCGAACTTCTCGATCACCGCGCTCAGCAGCCGCCGGTCCATGTGATCGAAGCCGCGCGCATCGACCTTGAGCATCGCCAGCGCCTGGTCGGCGACCGCGCGGCTGATCTTGCCATCGGCGCGCACCTGGGCGAAGTCGCGCACCCGGCGCAACAGCCGATTGGCGATCCGCGGGGTGCCGCGCGAGCGGCGCGCGATCTCGGCGGCACCCTCGGCATCGGTCTCGATCGCCAGGATCTCGGCCGAGCGGCGCACGATGCACGCCAGGTCTTCGTCGGAATAATATTCGAGCCGCTGCACGATGCCGAAGCGATCGCGCAGCGGCGAGGTGAGCAAGCCGGCGCGGGTGGTCGCCCCGACCAGCGTGAACGGCGGTAGATCGAGCTTGATCGAGCGCGCCGCCGGTCCATCGCCGATCATGATGTCGAGCTGGAAGTCCTCCATCGCCGGATAGAGCACCTCCTCGACCACCGGGCTGAGGCGATGGATCTCGTCGACGAAGAGCACATCGCCGGACTCGAGGTTGGTCAGCAGTGCGGCGAGATCGCCGGGCTTCTCCAGCACCGGCCCCGAGGTCTGGCGCAGGTTGACCTGCATCTCGTGCGCGATGATGTGCGAGAGGGTGGTCTTGCCGAGCCCCGGCGGGCCGAAGATCAGGGTGTGATCCAGCGCCTCGCCGCGACCGCGTGCGGCGCCGATGAAGATCTCCATCTGCTCGCAGACCGCCGGCTGGCCGACATAGTCGGCGAGTCGGCGCGGGCGGATGGCGCGATCAATGGCACCATCATCGCTGGCCGCCGCAGGACTGATAACACGCTCGGGCTCGGTCACTGTCAATGTGCTGGACGGGGTTGGTGATTGCGGCTGACCGCAGACCATAGCACAGGCCGGTGGGGCTTTGGCCGCACGCTCAGCTTGGTGTGACGGACTTGAGTGCCGCGCGGATGATCTCCTCCGATGTCTTCGCCCCATCATCCGCTGCGCGCGCCATGCGGTTCGCATCCGGCGGCTTATAGCCGAGCGCGATCAGCGCGCCGATGGCATCGGTGAGCGGATCATCCGGCGCCGTCATCGGCATCGCCGTGGCCGCCGCTGGCGCCCCGGCACTCGGCGCGGGCGGGTCACCGAGTTCGGCGATGCGGTCCTTCATCTCCATCACCAACCGCTGCGCAGTCTTCTTGCCGATGCCGGGTAGCCGGCTCAGCATCGCGAGATCCTCTTGCTCGACGCATTGGGCGAAGCGCGCCGCGTCCATCCCGGAGAGGATCGCCAGCGCCATCTTCGCGCCGACGCCGGTCACACGCAGCAAGGCGCGAAACAGGGCGCGATCGTGCTCGCTGCGAAACCCATAGAGCACATGCGCGTCATCGCGGATCAGCAGATGGGTCACCAGCGTCACCGATTCACCGACCGCCGGCAGATCGTAGAAGGTCGACATCGGCGCCTCGACCTCGTAGCCCACGCCGCCACAGTCGATCAGCACCTGTGGTGGATGTTTGGCGATGATCTCGCCGCGCAGGCGCCCGATCATGGCCGGAAATCGCGCCAGCTCGCCGCCGCCCGCTTGCGCTGCGGGATGCCCATCGAATGGGCATGGCAGAGCGCGATGGCGAGCGCATCGGCCTCGTCCTCGCCCGGTTGATCGCTGAGCGACAAGAGCACACGCACCATCTGTTGGACCTGGAATTTCTCCGCGTTACCGGTGCCGACCACCGCGAGTTTGACCGATTTGGGGCTGTATTCGTGCACCACCACCCCGCCCTTGAGGCCGGCGCAGAGCACCGCGCCGCGCGCCTGACCGATCTTCAGCGCGGCGGTCGCATCGCGGGCGAAGATCAACTGCTCGACCGCCATCTCGTGCGGGCGATGCTCGGCAACCACCGCCGCGACCTGATCGAAGATCAAGCCCAATCGATCCGGCCAGGCATGCTGCCCGACCCGCACGCAGCCGCGCGCGATGCAGATGCTGCGCTGGCCATCGGTATCGATCACGCCATAGCCGGTGTTGCGCGAGCCGGGATCGATGCCGAGCACGCGATGGCGAAGCGGCGGCTGTGACATGGGGATGGCCCGCTGCTGCTCAGTTGTCGAGCGCGGCCATGATCTCGTCGGGAATGTCGGCGTTGTTGTAGACCTCTTGCACGTCGTCGAGATCTTCGAGCGCATCGACCATCTTCAGCAGCTTCTCGGCGCCCTCGGCGTCGAGTTCGACCTGGGTCGCGGCGTTGAAGCTGACCTCGGAGACACTGGTATCGAAGCCGCCGGCGGCCAGTGCGTCACAGACCGCACTGAACTCCTCCGGAGCGGTGATCACATCGAGCGAGCCATCATCGTTGACCACCACATCCTCGGCGCCCGCCTCGAGCGCGGCCTCCATCACCGCGTCTTCATCGGTGCCGGGCTGAAAGCTGACCACGCCCTGCTTCGCGAACAGGTATGCCACCGAGCCATCGGTGCCCAGGTTGCCGCCATACTTGCTGAATGCATGGCGCACCTCGGAGGCGGTGCGGTTGCGATTGTCGGTCATGCAATCGACCATCACCGCGACACCGCCGGGCGCATAGCCTTCGTAGCGGATCTCCTCGTAGTTGTCGCCATCATCGGCGCCGGCGCCGCGCTTGATCGCCCGCTCGACGGTATCGCGTGGCATATTGGCGCCAAAGGCCTTGTCCATCGCCAGACGCAGGCGTGGATTCGAGCCAGGGTCGGCGCCGCCTTCGCGGGCCGCGACCGTGACCTCACGGATCAGCTTGGTCCAGATCTTGCCGCGCTTCTTGTCCTGCGCAGCCTTGCGGTGCTTGATGTTGGCCCATTTACTATGACCGGCCATGTGACGCCCTCGATTCTTGGTCCCACGACAGGGTGGGACCATTAGCTACTATGGAATAGCTCGCCAGTCTATCATCGGCCGCAAGGCCACGGCAGCTAGGATGAGCGCATGCGGTTCCTTTACCCGATACCGATGATGCCGCAGAATCAATGTGCCAAAGCCTTGCCCCAACCCGCTACCGGAAGCGCCCGAGGAAGCCCTCATCGTGTCTCAAGAAATGATCTTCGAGCATCCGCTGAACGAACGCATCCGCACCTTTCTGCGGCTCGAGCATCTGTTCGAGAAGGTCGACTACTTCGTTGCTCAATCAGCGCATTGGAGTACCCGCGCCGCCCTGGACGGACTGCTCGATATCGTCACGATCACCGCCCGCGCCGATATCAAGACCGAGCTGCTCAAGGAGATCGATCGCAACCTCTCGACGCTCGCGCGGGTCCGCCATCAGCCGGGCGTCGATCAAAGCGCGCTGAAAGAGGTCGTCGATGGTCTGGAGCAGGCCGCCGCCAGTATCCACGACATTCCCGGGCAGATCGGCAGCAAAGCGCGCGATGATGATTTCCTCAAGGCGATCGCCCAGCGCAACAGCATCCCGGGCGGCGCCTGCAGCTTCGATGTGCCGCTCTATCATCACTTCCTGACCCAGCCGATCGAGCAGCGCCGCGCGCGCATGGCTGGCTGGACCGATGAGATCCAGCCCGTCAGCGAGGCCATCCGGCTCGTGCTGTCGCTGGCCCGCACCAGCGCCACCCCGAGACAACTGATCGCGCCCGAAGGCTTTTTTCAGGAGGCGCTGGACCTTCAGGTTCCGGCCCAACTGATCCGGGTCGGCATCGGGCTGGAGTGGGCCGTCTATCCCGAGATCAGCGGCCACAAAAACCGCTTCAGTCTGCGCTTCATGGAGGCGAGCACGGCCGGGCGGCCGGTGCAGTCGTCCGAGGACGTGCCCTTCAAGCTGACCTGCTGCGTGTTCTGAGACTCAGTTGATCAGGTGATCGATCAGCCTGAATCCGGCCAGGTAGGTGCCCGCCGCCGAGCCCAGGGTGCTGAAGATGAAGACCAGCAGCACGCGCGAGACCCGATTCCGCCACCAGCCGCGCAGGCTGGTGACATCGTCGCGGAGGCTGCCGAAGTCACCGACGGCGGGGCGCCGCAGCGAGAGTTCGATGGCCCCGGTGACCATGCCAGCGCCGATGGTGGGATTGAGCGAGGTCAAAGGCGCCGCGCAGAAGGCGCCCAGCACCGTGAGCGGATGCGCGCCGGCGAGCGCGGCACCCAATGCCGAGAGGCCGCCGTTGATCAGCACCCAATCGGCGACCATGTGCCAGCCGAGTTCGGCGCTGCGGGCGAAGCCATAGGCGAAGACGGTCAGGATCACCACCGCCAGGAGCCAAGGGAAGACGCGCCAGAAGCGCGACGGCGGCGGCACCCGATCGAGCGCGGCGATGATCTCGGCTGGCGCCGCCGGCTCATGCGCGAGCTGCTCCGAGAGCCCCTTCAAGTGCCCGGCGCCGACCACGGCGAGGATGCGCTGGTATCCGTGTTGCTCCGCCTCTTGCCGCAAGCGGGCCGCCATGTAGCGGTCGCGCTCGGCGATCAGCGGCGCGAACAGGCGCGCGCGATCCTGCGCGAACTCGGCGAAGGCGGTTTCGAGGATGTCCCCTTGCTTGAGCTGTTCGACCTCGTCCTCGGTGACCTGCTCGCGCGTGAGCAGCCCGACGAACAGGCCGCTGAAGAGGTTCAGGCGCTGCCAGAAGCCAAGCGCGTGCGCGGCCCGGCGCAGGGTGATGCCGATCTCGCGGTCGATCAGCAGCACCGGGACTCCACGCGCCTCGGCCAGACGCAGGGCCATGCGCTGCTCGCCCCCGGGCTCGATCCCGAACTGGTCCGCGATGCGTTGTTGATAGGCGCCCAAGGCCAGACTCGCGGCGACCATGTAGGCCCGTTTCTGACGGATGACCGCGAACAGATCGAGGCCCGCGAGTGCGTCGGGGTTCGTCAGCGAGTCGGCGCGGCTTCGACAGAGTTCAACCGCAACGGCATCAAGCTCAAGCCCCTCGTCGCCAAGCAGTTCGGCGACCTTATCAGTGCTCGCCCGCGAGACATGGGCGGTCCCCAGCAAGGTCAGCTGCGTGGACCCGATCTGGGTGTTGCGGATCGGTTCTTCGGGCGTTTCACTGCTCACGGATACAAGGTCGGGGGCTGCAGCACATTGAAGATGCATGATATACCGGGCGTGGGCGGCCTGTCGTCATCGGTGATCCACAGCAGCCAGACAGCCACTGGCTCGACTGGCACCAGCCCCTGGGCTTCGCCTATGATCCCCGACCTGATCCAATCCAATCGTCGTTCGATAAGTGACTGGCTGGCTATTATGCCGAGGAGCCCCGTGACCGATCAGCTACTCGCTCTTCTATTGGTGTTCCTGCTTGGCTGGTTCTGGCTCGATGCCTCACGCGCGCGCGAAATGGCGGTCGGTCTCGCGCAGAGAGCCTGCCAGGAGCGGGATGTGCAACTGCTCGACCAAGCGGTTGCACTGCACCGGCTAGGGCTGCGCTGGCGCCCCCAAGGACTGCGCATTCGCCGTGTCTATCGGTTTGAGTTCAGCGAGGAAGGGATTGGGCGACGCACCGGATACCTAGTGCTGCTCGGACTCCATCTGGTCGATCTAAGCCTCGGGCTTCCCAAAGCCAGTGATGACGCTTGAGCCAGCGGGTCGAGCCAATCGGCCCAGCTAACAGGCCCCAAGCCTTAGCTCCAGCTCCGCCGCTATTTGACCACGCGCAGCGCCGGTCGCTTGACCTTCTCATCCGATCCATCGGAGGAGCCTGTGCCCGCGTCGGCCTCGCCGGTCTCTTTCGCCTCATCTTCGGCGGACGCTGGGTCACTGCCGTCTTCATCGGCGAAGAGCATGCCCTGACCATTCTCGCGTGCATAGATGCCGACGACCGCAGCAATCGGCAGCTCGACCGGAAACGGACGACCGCCAAAACGGGCCGAGAAGAGGATGGCCTCGTTACCAAGCACCAGACCTTGGACGGCACTCGCGGCCACATTCAGCACGATCCGCCCGTCAGCGACATAGTCGCGCGGAACAATCACATCCGGCTGTTCCGTATCCACCAGCAGATGTGGCGTCATTTCATTATCAGCGATCCACTCATAGAAGGCGCGGATCAAGTAGGGTCGATTCGACGTCATCGGCTGCTCCGAGAGTCTAGGCCAGATCGGTAACCATTTCGCGCTCCGCCTCAGTCAGGCTGAGGCGGAACGATGGCCATTCAAACATACGCGCGGCATACCCGGTAACGGGACTTGCCGCTACGGGGAGTTCGAGTTCGAGGATCGGCAAGCGCCACAGCAGCGGCGCGACGCAACAATCGACGAGCGAGAACTCATCGCTCATGAAGAAGCGGTTAGCCGCAAAGATCGGTGCAACCGCCACTAGGCTCTCAACCAATTCTTGACGTGCCTGACGCGCTGTTGCTGCATCCGCGGTGCGGATAATACGCATCCGATCGTACCAATCACGATCGATGCGATGGATGAACAAGCGAGCATTCGCTCGCCCCACCGGGTCAACCGGGAGCAATGGCGGGTGTGGGAAACGCTCGTCCAGATACTCCATGACGATCAGGGATTCGTACAGCCTCAAGTCACGATCGACCAGGGTCGGAACCGTGCCATAGGGATTGAAATCCATCAGCTCCGCCGGAAAAGCCCGTGCATCGACATCAACGATCTCAATGTTGATGCGCTTCTCGGCGATCACCATCCGAACGCGGTGACAATAAGGGCAGGTGGAATCAGAAAAGAGCGTCATGGTCGATCGTCTGTTGCCAGCCACTGGGCGCTATTTCCTGACGAGGAGCTTACCACCGCGCAACGGGGAACGCTGAGGTAGGCTACAAATGGTGATGGGAAGATCCCAAGGACAGGGGCCCACTCTCCCCGGAGCCTGGCACCAATACGGAAGCATACACCGAATTCCGTCTCTCGGGGTCAACAGGAAGCCCGCTCGACGCCCTTCAGCCCGATCCCAACGCAAAAGCGGTCGGCAACGTTTAGCTGCCGACCGCTAATCTTGGCCCAATACTAACAGTCGGCAGGGAGATGAATCCTGCCGACACTGTGCCGGTCAGTGGATATCCTTCCAGAACTCGCGCTTCATATAGAAGGCTAGGATGAACATCAGACCCAGGAACAGGAGCACATAGAGCCCGAGCTGGCGACGCTCGAGCTTATAGGGCTCGCCGACATAGGTCAGAAAGTTGGTCAGATCCCGAACCATCACATCGTACTCGGTCGGGGTCAGCTGGCCGGGCTCGACCAGTTTCACGTCGATCACATGCCCGCCGTCTTCCTCGCCATGACCACCCGCATAAACCGGTGCCTGAACGCCCTGTAGATGGGCGAACGGATGCGGCATGCCAACATCCGGGAAGACCAGATTGTTGACCCCGTAGGGACGGCTGTCATCGACGTAGTAGGACTTCAGGTAGCTGTAGACCCAATCCGGCGAGCGCCAACGGGTGACGAGCGTCAGATCCGGGATCTCGGTGCCGAACCAGGCCTCGCCATCGGCGGGCTTGAGCGCAGTGGTCATCATATCGGTCGGCGCGGCATCGCCGAACAGCAGATTCTCGCGCAGTTCGTCCTCGGGGATACCCAGATCCTGGGCCATGCGCTTATAGCGCATGTACTTCAGCGAATGACAGCCCTGACAGTAATTGACATAGTACTTGGCGCCACGCTGCAGGGAGGCCTGATCCTTGAGATCAATATTGGCATCCTCGAGCTTTGGGCCATGACCGCCAGCGGCCATCACCGCCAACGGGGTCAACAAGAGGGCGAGTGCAAGGATTGCGTGTTTCATGACGTCACCCTCTCCGGAACTGGCTTCGTCTTTTCAAGCTTGGTGTAGATCGGCATCAACAGGAAGAAGGCGAAGTACACCACGGTGAAGATCTGCGCAAGCAGGGTGTAGAGATCGGTGGAGGGCATCAGTCCAAGATAGGCCAGCACCACGAACGAGACGGCGAAGGCACCCAGGAAGAAACGCGAGAGCACACCCTTGTAGCGCATCGAGCGCACCGGGCTGCGATCGAGCCAGGGCAGCAAGAACATGATCAGGATCGCACCGAACATCACCACCACGCCCGGGAACTGCGAGCCCCCGATCGGCGGCACAGCGCGCAACATCGCGTAATAAGGCGTGAAGTACCACACCGGCGCGATATGCTCGGGCGTCTTCAGCGGATCGGCCGGCTGGAAGTTCGGCGCTTCGAGGAACAGTCCGCCGAGGTCTGGAGCATAGAACACGACCGCCGAGAAGATCGCCAGGAAGATGATGAGGCCGGTGATGTCCTTGACCGTGTAGTACGGATGGAACGGGATGCCATCGGCAGGCTGATTCGGATCCCACTGGTTACCCTTCGGCCCCTTCTTGATCTCGATGCCATCCGGATTGGTCGACCCCACCCGATGCAGGGCGACGATGTGGACGAACACCAGCCCCACGAGCAGGAACGGAATCACGAAGTGGAAGGCGAAGAACCGGTTGAGCGTGACGTCGGAGATGACGTAGTCACCACGCACCCAGGTCGAGAGATCGGCACCCACCTCGGGCACGGCGGCGAAGAGGTTGACGATGACCTGCGCGCCCCAGTACGACATCTGTCCCCAAGGCAGCAGATAGCCGAAGAAGGCGGTCGCCATCATCGCCAGATAGATCACCACGCCGATGATCCAGAGCAGCTCGCGCGGATTCTTGTACGAGCCCCACATCAACCCGCGGAACATGTGCAGGTAGACGAGGATGAAGAAGAACGAGGCGCCGGTGGAGTGGATATAGCGCAGCAGCCAACCCCAGTTGACATCGCGCATGATGTACTCGACCGAGGCGAAGGCCTCAGCAGCCGATGGCTTATAGGCCATCGCCAACCACAGACCACTGACGATCTGGATGATCAGCACCACTAGGGCCAGCGAGCCGAAAATCGACCAGAGCCCCATGTTTTTCGGTGCATAGTACTCGGCCAGATGCGCATTCCAGACATGCATCACCGGAAAACGCTTATCCAGCCAACCGAGAAACCCTCTCGGCGCTGTTTCTACCGTCTCAACGCTCATCAGGCGGCTCCTTCTTCATCCTCACCGATGAGGATGGTGGATTCGTTCAAATACGTATGTTTCGGGATGACGAGATTCGTCGGTGCCGGAACCCCCTTGTAGACTCGACCCGCCAGGTCGAACTTCGACCCGTGGCAAGGGCAGAACCATCCACCCTTCCAGTCAGGACCGAGATCATCCGGCGCCACCTCGGGGCGATAGGTCGGCGAGCAGCCCAGGTGGGTGCAGATGCCGATCGCCACGAAATAGCGTGGATTGATGGCGCGCTCCGGATTCTGGCAGTACTCGGGCTGCTGCGTGGCCACCTCCGAGCCCGGATCGACCAATTTGGGTTCCAGTGTTGGCAGCGACTCGAGCATTTCGTCGGTGCGATGCACCACCCAGATTGGCTGCCCGCGGAACTTCACGCGCAGCAGCGCGCCGGGTTCCAGCTTACTCACGTTGGCCTCGACCGGAGCGCCGGCGGCTCGCGCCCTTGCGCTCGGATTCATGGAGGCGATGAAAGGGACGGCCACAAAGCCGACGCCGACAGCACCGACTGCGCTCGTTGCGGCGATGAGGATGCGCCTGCGACCCTTATCCGTGCCTTGTTCGTTCATGCGTTTGTCGACCCCTCGCTAGGCTCGATGAACGACCTCCCGCGAGACGAGACGGTCGAACACTCTGATGATGAAAATAAGAATATCGCTAAGCTTTGCATAACCGACCGCACATTCTCCATGAAGCGGCCAACCCAGGTCAAGAAAGCCCCCGACTGATCAGGGTTTTACAACGCCTATAACCAAGTTCGCATTAGAGCCGAGTGCTCGGCGATGAACCACGACAAAGGTCAAAAAACCAGCGCTTAGCATGGGTTTGTCGCTGGATCTTAAGACATGCTCGGGCATTATGACCGTTAGACAGGGTTCTCGACCTCGATATACTGGTGTTCAAGGCCGAAATGAGCGGCTAGGTGCGTACCTAGGGCCTGAACCCCATAGCGCTCGGTCGCGTGATGACCGGCGGCAAGGTAGTCGATGCCCAACTCGCGGGCGAGATGCACGGTCTGCTCCGATATCTCACCGCTGAGGTAACAATCGACCCCCAACTCTGCGGCTCGCTCGATCGCGGCCTGCGCAGCGCCGGTACACCAGGCGAGACGCCTCAGGGGACGGTTGACCACGGTGACGTGCAAAGGTTCGCGTCCCAGAGCACGCGTGACGCGCTCGGCAAACGCCACGCCTGGTAGCGGTTCAGCAAGATTGCCACACCAAAGGAGATCGTCCACGCCGGCACTCGGACGCGCATCCAGCAGCCCGAGCAGGTCCGCCAGTTGGCGATTATTGCCGAATTCTGGATGCGCATCCAAGGGCAGATGATAGGCAAACAGGCTCAGCCCAGCGCGCATCAGCGCTCTGAACCTGCGCCCTTTGAGCCCAGTCAACGCGGCGGCCTCGGACTTCCAGAAAAACCCGTGATGCACTAGGAGCGCGTCAGCCTCGGCCTCAATCGCTGCATCGATCAAGCGCTGACTCGCGGTCACCCCCGTCACCAGACGGCGCAGCGGGCGGTCGCCTTCAATCTGCAACCCATTAGGGCAATAGTCGGTAAAACGCTCGACACCCAGGAGAAGGTTGCAGTAGTCAGCGAGTTCGACGGCGGAGGTCATTCAGGTCACCCAAGGCCTCGGATAAAAGGGATACAACGCGGCCAGCGCTCGCTCATGCCATGACCTATTTACCATACCACACTCATCCTTCTCGGCTTCATGACCGCAGCCGCCGTCCATCGCTCTCATCGAGGCTTAGCGCGGATAGAGGGGTGCAAGCGGCTCGTCAGAGGTGCGAGCAGACGCCGACTGAGCCCCCAAGCCATCCTTGACCGCCAGCCACAACGCCTCGCCTTGCCAATCAGCCTGACCATCAGGATCACCGTAAAGGCGACGCTCTAACGCTCTAATCGCCGATCCGCCTCGCTCGGCGCGCTCCGCCAAGGCGCGTAGGCCGCTCGGTGGCGCATCCGGCCAGATCTGGGCAGCCCAAGCGAGCAATGCCGTTGCGGCCGCCTTCGGATCATTGCGCTCGCAGGCACTCTGCACGGCAACGCGCGAGTGTCGTGCCTGATTCGACGCACTGCTGCGCGCCCCGCCCTGCACCGCCGACGCTGGCGTCGCCGGCCGAGACAGCCAGCGCCCATTCAGCCAGCGCCCGTGCAGCCAACGCCGATGCCGCCAGAGCAAGCCGACGCCGAGTGCAATCAGCGCAATGAACAGCAGCCCCCAGAGCCTTTTGAGCATCCAGAAACCAGTGTCCGTATCGACACCCGATCCAGCATCCGACTCAGCACCCGCACCATCGCCCTCGCCGGCCCCAGCAGCCCCCATGTCAGCCTGACCCGAGCCCTCAGCAGACTGTGCTTGTGCGTCAGCCTGTGCCTCGTCCACTCCAGTGCCCCCGCCGACCTCTTCCGCCCCCTCAAGCACTTCAGCATCGGCAACCGAGCCGGTCACGGTCAACGCCAGCGCTGGCACTGTGGCAGTGCGTTCTTCGCCCGTCTCGGTCTGCCACCAGGGCACCTCGATGCGCGGCAACTCGATCTCTCCCGCGCGCGTCGGGATCAGCGTCCACTGCTGGCGGCTGAGGCCGATCAGGGTCTCGCCGTCACTGCGTGTCTCGGTCTGGGTCTGGCCCGGATAGACCCGCAAGCCGTCCGGCGTCGGGATCTCGATCTCTGGGATCTGATTCCCGGCCAACCCCTTGGCAATCACGGTCAGGGTCCGGGTCGCCGGCTCGCCGAGCACGAGTTGCGGCGTCTTGCCATCCTCGGCGCCCTGCCAGGCGTCTTGGATCTCGAGTGCCGTCGCGGGCAGCCAGTGCTCACCGCTGAAGTCTTTGGCGCGGGCCGCGACCTCGAGCACCAGCGCGCCGCTCTGCGCGCGCGCCGGCTCGCCGCGTTCGAAGAGCGAGCCGCTGGGCCCAAACCGCAGGCCACCAGGCATGCGCTCGAACAGCGGATCAGCGAACAGGTTCGGCAGACCGTCTCTCGCGAGCGACCCCGGCGATCGTCGCGCGCGCTCGGTCTCGAGTTCGGCCTCGAAGATGATCGGCGGGAGACGCAGTGTCCCGCTGCGCTCCGGGCTCAAGCTGTAGCGGCGCTCGATGACCCGATACTGCTGACCCTCGCGCGTGACCAAGTGGCCTCGATCGCGACCGATCTGCGTCAGCACGGCGTCCTCGAGCGTTGGCATCTCGATCGCGTAATCGAGCAGCGGCCGCGCGCTGTAAGCACGCACCACCAGCGGCACCTGCTGCTGGACCACGAGGCTATCCGACGGGGACTCACCCGGCGAGGGCTGTTCTGCCCACCCGCCATTAGCGCCCAACTCGACCTCGAGCCAGACCTCATCGCCGGGCGCGCCCAACCCACCCTCGGGCACCGCATCGACCTGCACGCTCAGCGGCTCGGTGGCCACCGAGCCGACCTGGATCGAGGGAATCTCCAACTGGCCTACCCGTTTCGGCAGCAGCGTGATCCGCCAACTGAGCCTGTCCGAGCGCCGACCATTGACGATCTGGGTCTGCTGGGACGTATTGATGCCCGCGACCTCGAAATCCTCGTCCAAGGGGGCGAGATCGGGGCCCTCGCCCGACACGCGTCCCATGACGCCACCAGCAGCGCCGCCAGCGACCTCGATCGTCAACAGCACCCGCTCGCCTTCGTAGACCTGGGTCTGGTCGAGCGAAGCACGCACCTCGGCGGCCAGGCTCGATCCCGGCAGCAGCACCAGCAGAGCGAGACACACGAACAGGCACCCGCCACGTCTCGCGAGGGACGCTAGTGGCGCGAGTACCGCTATGGGCGCGACAGCGGCAACGGTGCGCTCATGTCGAGAGACGAAAGCAAAGGTCATCGCATTCACCAAGACGTCTCGTTAGCAGGCTGATCAGCGCCATTCCCGCGCATCTGATACTGATAGAGGAATTTGCGGCGCAACAGCTCGGCCGGATCATCGGGGATGCGCCGCAGCCATTGATCAGCCGTTTGCCGTGCCTCGCGCTCGCGCGGCGCTGGCTCCGTGGAAGCCGCCTCGGCCATGGTCTGCTGAGTGCGCTCATCCATGGCCTTATCCTGCTGATCACCAAGTCGATCGACATGCTCAGCAGCGTCCGCTTGCGCGGCCTCCTCGCGATAGTCGGCACCTGCTTGCTCGTCACGTTCAGCATCGGCGGGCGAACCAGTCGGCGGCGCGGGGGCATCCTGTGGCGACGCCTGGGCGTCTTGGTCTCCGATCTGAGGCTCGTCACCATCAGCCGGTTTCGGTTGATCGGGCGATCCCGACGTCCCATTCGCCGAGGTCTCGGCCGCGCCTTGATCGAGAGCGTTGGACGGATCGGCGGACTCGGTAGCACCTCGCTGTTGTTGCTCGTCCTCAGCCTCTTGCGCCCCTCCGTTGGCATCCTGCGACTCCCCGTCATCCTGCCGCGACTCGTCGCCCTGATCCTGATCCTGATCCTGATCCTGCGGCGGCGGGGACTGCTGTGCTTGCGAGCGCAGCGCGGCCTCGACCTGCGCCCGGTTATAGCGAGCGTCCTCGAGCCCAGGATCGCGCGCGAGCGCCTCATCATAGGCGGCCAAGGCCGCCTCCAGCTCGCCGCTGCGCGCCAACGCATTGCCGCGATTGTAATGCGCGGTGGCGCTGTCATTCGTGCCGAAACGGGCCGCCGCTTGCGTATAATCGCCGAGCCGATAAGCGGCGCTGCCAGCCCGCTCCGCATGCGTTGCCAGCTCCCGCGCACGTTCGAATTCACCCGCCGCCAACGCCCGCGCCGCCTGTTGCTCCGGGCGCTGCCAGAGATCCGCCCAGCCGAATGCCAGTGCCGGTCGTGGCAACAGCAGCGCGCCGGGCGCGAGCGTGATCAGCAGCAGCGCCAGCCAACCGCGCCGAAAGGCAAGCGCCGCCAAGGGCACCAACAGCAGCGCGATCCAGGGGCCCAGCTCACGCCAGCGCTCGGCGAGCATGGGATCGCGTTCGGCGAGCGCGCGCGGACGGGCGTCGGCATCGATCAGCACACGATCCAGATCGCGATCGCTACTGCTAAGCGAGGCATAGCGACCCGCACCGGCCTCGGCCAGTTGCTCCAGCGCGGCGCGATCGAGGCGCGCGAGCACCGCTCCATCGGCGCTCGTGACGCCTGGTACCGGCGCGCCCTCGGCGGTGCCGACGCCGATCACCCCCAGCGTATGACCAGCCTCGCGCAGCCGTTCGGCCGCCTCAGTCGCCCGCACCCCACCGGCATCATCGGTGAGCAGGATGACCTCGCCGCTCCGGGCACCGGCCTGGCGCAGCAAATCCAGCCCGAGCGCGATCCCGCGATCCGGCCGGCTGCCCTGCACCGGCATGATCTGTGGGCTCAGCGCCTCGAGCATGGCGCGAATGGTCTCGGCATCGTCGGTCAGCGGCGAGACCGCGAAGGCCTCGCCGGCGAAGGCGACGAGTCCGACCTGACCATCGGCGCTGCGACTGAGGATGTCGGCGACCTTATAGCGCGCGCGCTCCAGGCGCGACGGGGTCAGGTCCTCGGCCAGCATCGAGCGCGACAGATCCAGCACCACCACCCGCGCGGCATCGCTGCGAAAGGCCGGCACCGGCGCGCGCTCGAGGGTTGGATTGGCCAGTGCGATCACCGCGAGCAGCCAACCGGTAGCCAGCAACAGCAGCGGCCACCGGCGCGTGGAGGCCTCACCGCCCACCTGCAACACCGCGAGCAACCGCGCATCGATGATCCGCCGCCAGGCCGAGGCCCCGGCATCGGTCCGCCAGACCCACCAGAGCAGCAGCCCGAGCGGAATCAGCGCCAACCACCACAGCGGTTCGATGAAATGGAAATCGCTCATCGCAAAACTCCGTTGTCACTCCTGAACGACCACACCGTGCTGATCGGCCTTGCGCCAAGTGTTCACGCTATTTTCGGATCAGCCACAGCCGCCGCAGCTCAGCGCGCGCATGCTCGGTCAGATCCATGCGGCCCGCCGCGACCAAGGCGCTGAGCAACAGCGCCACTCCCAAGGGCCAGGCGAAGAGTTCACCGACCGGGCGAAAGGTCTGCTGATCCGATTCGACCGGCTCCAGTTCATCGAGCAGCCCGTAGATCTCCTGCAACTCACGCACATCGCGCGCACGAAAAAAGCGCCCGCCAGTCTGCTCGGCGATGGCCGAAAGTGTCGTCTCGTCGATCGGGTTGCGGCCCATGCTCAGGCCGAAGGCGCTGAAGCCGGCGCGCGCATCGGCGCCGAAGCCGATGGTATGGATGCGCACCCCAGCCTCGTCGGCCAGCTCGGCCGCCTTCAGCGGCGCGATGCGGCCAGCGGTATTGGTGCCATCGGTCAACAGCACCAGCACGCGCTCCTCGGTCGGCTGATCGCGCAAGCGCTTGAGCGCGAGCCCGATCGCATCGCCTATCGCGGTCTCGCGACCGGCCAGCCCCACGGCCGCTTCGAACAGCAGCGTGCGCGCGGTCGCGCGATCGAAGGTCAGGGGCGTCTGCACATAGGCCTGCTGGCCGAACAGGATGAGCCCCACACGATCACCCTCGCGGCGCTCGATGAAATCGCCGGCAACGGCCTTGACCGCCGTCAGCCGATCCACCACGCGACCGCCGATCACCATGTCCTCCTCGGTCATCGAGCCCGAGATATCGACCGCCAGCATCAGATCGCGACCAGCCATCGGCAGGGGCACCGGCTCGCCCAGCCATTGCGGGCGCGCGGCGGCCAGCACCAATAGCAGCCAGGCCAGGACTGCGAGCAGTAGCGGCCAGCGTCGAGGCACTGATACGGTCTCAGGCTGCTCGGCACTCAACAGCCGATAGAACGGCACCCGCAAGGCCGTCATGTTCTCCGGCTCGGCGCGCGGTAGCGCGAGCCGCAGCAGCCAAGGCAACGGCAGCGCCAGCAGCACCCAGGGCCAGGCGAACTCGATGTCGACCCCCGGCGTCAAACCCGTTCTCCAGCCAGCCATCCGCCTTGTCTCCGGTCGTCATCCATCCCAACGGGCTCGGCTGAATGCGTCATCGTCCGTTGCCCATGCCTATCCATCAGCGATGCTCCCCATCAGCTATTCCTCCGCAGCCAATCACGCGCGACGGTCAACAGGGCTTGCTCGTCGATCTCGGCGATCGCCGGTGCATAGGCGCCTTCGGCCAACACTCGGCCGGCGCCCCGGGCGAAGCGTCCGTCACCGCCGCTGCGATCGAGAAAGGCGACCCAAGCCTCGCCCGTGAGCGCGGCCACCTCAGCGCGCGGATAGCGGCTCAGGGCCACTCGCTTGAGCAGCGCCGAGACCGCCGCAATCAAGGCCGGCCCCTGCAGCCCGCGAGCCCGAAGACGACCGAGTTCGCCCAGGATGCGCCGCCGCCGGCGCCACTGTCGGTATCGACGCCAACCGAGCCGCCCCAACCAAAACGCCCATGCCATTAGCAGCGCGAAGAGCAGCCACCAGCCCGGTGCCGGCGGCCAAAACCCGGGCTCGGCGGGCAGGTGGATATCACGCAGATCGAGTCGCTCGCCGATGCTCGCGGGCTGGTCCACCCCAGGCGCCGAAGCAAGTACAGGAGATTGGCCTGGTTGCTCTGGCTGCAACGATTGCAACGACCGCCCCGCAGCGGGAACTCGCGCATCATGTTCCGCTGATGCCGACATCAGGCTCCCCCGAGCGGCCGGCGCGCCGCTGCGATCTGATCGCCAGAGACACCTCCACGCCCCTTGCCACCACGGCTTGCGAGCAGCTCGCTCAGACGCTCGACCGGATCATCGGTGGTCAGGCACGGCAGCAGACCGATACCGTTCTCGAGCGTCAGCTCACGCACGCGCTGATGATGCTGTGCCAGCCTCTGGGCATAACGCTCGCGCTCACCGCCTGAGCGGGTATCGAGCACCGCCCGTCGGCGGCCGTCGCTGATCCCATAGCGGCCCGGCGGCGGTGGCGCCAGCTCGAGCGGATCGAGCAACTGGATCGCATTGAGGTCATTGTGCTGAGCCAGACGGCTGAGGTGACGTTTGCTCTCGGCATCGGCGCTGTAGAAATCCGAGAGCAGGAACACGAGGCTGCCAGGCCGCGCGACCCGGCGCAGCCGCATCAGCGCCGCGCTCAGACCGCTGTTGCTGTCTTTATCCACCTGCTTGCTGGTCGTTTGAGCGGTTAACGAACCGGCGCGAGCAGCCGTTCGTTCGGCACTCGGAAACAGGGGTTCGCCACCGAGCGGGTCGCGATCAGCACCTTGCTTGCGGAGAGCCATGTCTGGAGCACCGGCCTGCACCAAGGCGCGGATCAGGCGCATCTGACCCCGGCGCCCGCTAGCTGGCGACAACTCTTGGTGTTGGCTGCCCTGGGCCGCATCAGTGAACAGCAAGGCACCGATCCGATCGCCATGACCGATCGCCGACCAGCCGATCAAGGCTGCCAGGCGCGCCGCCTGGACCGACTTGAACACCCCTTGCGAGGCGAAGAACAGACTCGCGCTGAAGTCGACCAGCACCACCACTGGCCGCTCACGCTCCTCATCGAAGACCTTCACATGCGCATGGCCGCTGCGCGCGGTGATGCGCCAATCCATGTTGCGGATATCGTCGCCGGGCTGATAGTGGCGCGATTCGCGATAGTCCATCCCGCGCCCATGGAAGCGCGAGCGATGCGCGCCGGCCAGAGCCGAGCGCGCGCTCCGGGTGCGCGCCGGGCGCAAGCGCTCGCCGGAGGCACGCAAGGCCACCAGCTCGTCGGCATCGACGCGGTAGAGACGCTCGTCGGCGCTGAGACTCATCACCACTCCACCCCAACCTCAAACCATCGGCACCTGGCGGATCAGCCGCGCGACCAGCGCATCCGGTGTCAGCCCCTCGGTTTCGGCGGCATAGCTGAGCAGGATGCGATGGCGCAGCACCTCGTAGGCGACCGCGTGGCAGTCATCGGGTGTCACATAGTCACCGCCGCGCAGCCAGGCGCGCGCCCGCGCGCAGCGATCCAGCGCGATGGTCGCGCGTGGGCTCGCGCCATAGTCGACCATGCGCGCGAGCCCCTGGTCATAAGGGGCCGGGTCGCGGGTCGCCAGGACCAGCTGCACCAGGTATTCCTCGAGGTTGTCGGCTATGTGCAGGTCCATCACCTCGGCGCGCGCCGCGAAGATCTGCTCGCGAGCGATCACCGGCGGCGGTTCGGCTTGCTGACCCCATTGCCCACGCGCCTCGGCGCGGGCGATCGCGAGGATGCCACGCTCGGTCTTCGGGTCCGGATAGTCGACCCGCGCCTGCATCAGGAACCGATCGAGCTGCGCCTCCGGCAGCGGATAGGTGCCCTCCTGCTCGATCGGATTCTGGGTCGCCATCACCAGGAAGGGCTCCGGCAGCGGATAGGTGCGCCCGCCCACCGTGATCTGGCGCTCGCCCATGGCCTCGAGCAGCGCCGACTGGACCTTGGCCGGCGCCCGGTTGACCTCATCGGCCAGCACCAGGTTATGGAACAACGGCCCACGCTGGAACTGGAACTCGCCGGTCTCGGGCCGATAGACATCAGTGCCGGTGAGATCGCCCGGCAACAGATCCGGGGTGAACTGCACGCGCTGGAAATCGCCCTCGATGCGCCGCGCCAGCTCCTTGATCGCGGTGGTCTTGGCCAACCCCGGCGCGCCCTCGACCAGCAGATGGCCATCGGCGAGCAGCGCGATCAGCAGGCGTTCGATCAGCCCGTCTTGGCCCACGATGCGCTCGCCCAGATCGGCCCGGACCTGCGCAAACGCCTGCTGCGCCGCACTGCCTGCCGCCGATGCCTCATCGCTCATCGCCATCACCTGTTCCTCTGTTGCACAATCGGGTTGAGACCTGTCGCTGAGCAAGGATACGGGTTCAGCCCTTACCAGCAACCGAACCGAAGATTACCAACCGTTAAGGTTCTGCCGCTGCGAACCCCAGACCACACCCATCCCTTCATGTCCAGCCCAATGTCCACTCAAGACCTCTACGACACCGACTTTTACGCGTGGGCCAACCGTCAGGCGGCGCTCCTGCGCTCGGGCCAGCTCGAGCAAGCCGATATCACGCTCATCGCCGAGGAGATCGAAAGCATGGGCAAGAGCGAGTTGCGTGAACTCGAGAACCGTCTCACTGTTCTCTTTTTGCACCTGCTCAAATGGCGCTTTCAGCCCAGCCGGCGCAGTCGCAGTTGGGAACTCACCATCAAGGAGCAGCGTCGGCGCCTACGCCGTCACCTGGCCCACAATCCAAGCTTGCAGCATCGGCTCGAACAAGCGCGCGAGGACGCCTACGGTGATGCCATCCTCGAAGCCGCTAGCGAAACCGGACTCGCGGAAGACGGCTTCCCGGCCCAGTGCCCGTTCACGCCCGAGCAGACCCTGGATGACCAGTGGTGGCCGAGCTAGGCGCGAACGCCCCCTCGGGAATCGCCCCAGCGGTGATACCATCGACGCGCCCGCACCATTTGGAGTTCGACCATGGCACCCGCCGATCCCCGCTGCGACCTCATCTACGCCATCGAGCGCTGGAGCGAAGGCTATTTTGAGATCGGCCCCGGCGGCCATCTGTGCGCCCGCCCCCATCCCGGCTCGCAGACACGCATCGATCTGGTCCAGCTCGCCGACAGGCTGCGCGATGCCGGGCTCTCGTTACCGGTGCTGGTACGCTTCGATGACATCCTGCGCCATCGCGTGCATCGGCTTCAAGGCGCCTTCGCCGCCGCCATCGCCGCGCGCGGCTATCAAGGCCGCTATCGGCCGGTCTACCCGATCAAGGTCAACCAGCAGCGCAGCGTGGTGCGGGCACTGCTCAGCGCCGGCGGGCTTGGACTCGAGGCCGGCAGCAAGCCGGAATTGATGGCCGTGCTCGCGCTGGTGCCACCCGGCCAGCCACTGATCTGCAACGGCTACAAGGATCGCGAATACATCCGCCTGGCGCTGATCGGCCGCCGCCTCGGGCTCGATGTACAGATCGTCATCGAGAAACCCTCGGAGCTGGATCTGGTGCTGGAAGAGGCCGAGCGGCTCGGCGTCGAGCCGGCCATCGGCGTGCGCATCCGCCTCGCCGCCGCGGCCGCCGGCAATTGGCAGAACAGCGGCGGCGACAAGGCCAAGTTCGGCCTCTCGGCGAGCCAATTGCTGGCGCTGGTCGAGCGCCTGCGTGCCGTCGATCGGCTGTCCTGGCTGCGGTTGCTGCACGCGCACCTAGGCTCGCAGATCCCGAGCCTCGATGACATCCGCACCGGCGTCGCCGAGCTGGGCCAATTCTACGCCGCGCTGCATGCACTCGGCGCCGCGCCGCACATCCTCGATCTCGGCGGTGGGCTCGGCGTCGACTACGAGGGCAGCCATACCCGCGCCTACTGCTCGATGAACTATCGCGCCGAGGACTACGCCGAGGCCATCGTCTCGACCATCGGCTCGCTCTGCGCCGAGCATGCACTGCCCGAGCCGGACCTGATCACCGAATCCGGCCGCGCGTTGAGCGCCCATCATGCGGTGCTGATCACCGATGTCGCCGATCGCGAGCGGGCCAGCGATGAGGGTGCGGACATCGGATCGCACCGACAGCTCGACCCTGCCGCATCGCGCCCAATCCCAGGGGCGGACCCGCAGCCTGGCATGCTGCCCGCTCACGAGGTTGCCACTCACCGGATCGAGACGCGGCCTGCCAACAGCACGCCACGCGCGACATCCGAGACCGCCGACGCCCTCGAACTCGAGCGCCTCGAGCGCGCACTGCGCGAGGCCACCGAGGCCCCGGCGCTGGCCGTCCATGAGGCCGCCGCCGCCGCAGTCCAAACGCTGCGCCAGCGTTTCGCCGCCGGCCAGCTCGGCGCGCATGGATTGATCGCCCGCGCGCGCGCCGATGAGCTGTTCATCGCCTGCTGTCGCACCTTGCGCCCGCGCCTCTCGCACGCCAATCGCCGCCAGCGCGCGGTGCTCGAGCAGATCGACGCCCTGCTCGCCGACAAGCTGTTCTGCAACTTCTCGCTGTTCCAATCGCTGCCCGATGTCTGGGCCATCGATCAGATCTTCCCGATCTGCCCGTTGCAGCGGCTCGACGAGGCACCGACCGAGCGCGGCGTGATCCATGATCTGACCTGCGACTCCGACGGCTGCATCGCCCACTATGTCGATCAGGACGGCATCGAGGCGAGCTTGCCGGTGCATGCGTTCGATCCGCAACGCGAGACCTACCTGCTCGGCTTCTTCCTGGTCGGTGCCTATCAGGAGATCCTGGGCGACATGCACAACCTGTTCGGCGACACCGATGCGGTGGCGGTCGAACTCGACGCGGACCAGCCCGAGGGCTGGCGCCTGCTCGAACTCGAGCATGGTGATTCGGCCGATGAACTCTTGGCCACGGTGCATTTCGAGCCGCGTGCGCTGCTCGCCCAGTACCGCCGTCGCCTCGACGGCGCCGCGCTCGAGCGCGAGACGCGCGAGCAGTTCTACTCCGAACTCAAGGCTGGGCTCTATGGCTACACCTATCTCGGGCGGCTGTAGGCAGCGATCCAGGCGGGCGGCAACGAGCGGCCTACCTTGAACGCTCGCCTTCAGCGGCCTGGGGCTCGGGGATTCCCGCGCACGCATGGATGAGGTCACGCCCGCGCGTCTCATCCACCGTCAGCGCGACGACAAAGGCAGCGGCAAAGAACAGCGCACAGAACAGGATCGCACCCTGGAGGCCAACCCAAGCCTGCAGCAGCCCGACACCAACGAGGCCGATGGCCCCAGCCAGCTTGATCGACAGCCCCCAGAAACCGAAGAGTTCGGCGGCGCGCCGCGGCGGTGACAGCAGGCCGACCAGCGTCCGTCCGGCGGATTGACAGGAGCCAAGTGCAAGGCCGGCGACAGCACCGGCGAGCAGGAACAAATGCTGCGCCTGCCAGTCGCTGCCACTCAGACGATTGATCCATACGGTCAACTGCGGGGTCGCCCAGATCAGCACGATGGCGATGATCCAGATCAACAGGGTCGCGAGGTAGGTGCGCTTCGCCCCCCAGCGATCCTGGATCAGCCCGAAACCGAGCGCACCGAGCGCGGCGGTGATCTGGGTGGTGATGAACATCAGGGTGCGCACCGATTCGTCCCAACCGATCACCTGGGCGCCATAGATGAAGGCGTAGGCGATGATCACGTAGAGTCCCGCCATGGCCAGCAATAACGACACCAAAAAGCGCGCGAGGTCACGCAACTCACCGAAGCCGTGCAGCGTCCGCGCGACCCGGCGCAGGCCGATGCCCACATAACGGGTGCCGCTTGGTAGTGGCTGCGGCGTGCCGCGTTCGCGCAACCACAGGAAGGTCGGGATGGCGCAGAGCAGGAAAAAAGCGGCGGCGAACGGACCGACCCAACGTATCCGCGCAAAGTTCTCGGCGCTGACCTCGCCGAGCACAACCACCGCAAAGGCGGTCGCGCAGAGTCCGCCGATGTAGCCGAGCGACCAGCCCAGCCCGGAGACGCGCCCCATCTCTCCCGGCCCGGCGATATCGGGCAGGAAGCCGGCGACGAAGGTCTCGCCCATCGAGTAGGCGTAATTGGAGAGCGCGATGAGCAAGAAACCAAGCACGATGAGGCCCGGCTCGACCCAGTAGAGTGCCGCTGTGGCCACGACGGTGGTGACGTAACTGACGAAGAGAAAGCGTTTCTTGGCCGCCGCATAGTCCATGATCGCCCCGCACGGCGGTGCGGTAACAACCACGGCCAGATAGCTGAGGGCGAGCGCGGTACTCCACAGCAGGTTGCCGAGCCGGTAGTCATCAGCGCTGTCACCAACGATCACGCGGGTGAACAGATCGCCATAAATGACAGTGATAATCAGCAGGGTATAGGCCTGGTTGGCGAAGTCGAACATCGCCCAGCCGAAGACTTCCCGCCCGGAGGCATGACGTGTTGCCCAAATCATTGATGAATATCAGCTAAGTGAACGCTTCTCAAGAGTACCTGATATTCTCCGTGCGCGCCGATCCCGAATCAGAAACGGCAGATAGAACAGGAGGCTGAAAAGCAGCGCAAGGAGCGCCAGTGAGCCTAAGTACCAGGGCCAGGGACCGAGCAGATCCATCAGCGAGACCCAGGGCAATCGCATCAATATATTAGCGGATACTGTTAAACAGTCTAGCCTACATCCCCTATGATTCCCGCCCCTTGTATTTGACGGTTGGGGGATGTCAGCCATGGGCGACCTGAGACGCTGTAGAGGAACTCATCCTCTAAAAATCAGAAGCTTGTCGTGAAAATGGCCATAGGGCAGCCCTATAGCCACAACCTTTCCGAGTCTCAGCCCTTTAAAAACAATCAGTTATTTCTTATACAGCGTCTGAGTGTAGAACGATCGATCATGCATCATTTTGCCGCACTGGAAGACCCGCGCAGTCCGACTCAGCGCCGGCATGTGCTCAGCGAGATGCTGGTCATGGCTATCGCTGCGACGCTTGGCGGCGCTGATGGCTGGGTGGGGGTTGAGACCTTTGCCAAGGCCAAGGAGGCGTGGTTGCGCACCGTTCTGACGCTGCCCCATGGTATCCCGTCACATGATTGCTTCGGGCGCGTGTTTGCGCTGATCGACCCTGAGCAGTTCGCCGCGTGCTTTCGCCAGTGGAGTGCCTCGGTCGCCGAGCGACTGCCCGATGAGATCGTGGCCGTGGATGGCAAGCGCTTGCGCCGCTCGCACGACCGCGGCAAGGGGGTGGCGGCGTTGCATCTGGTCAGCGCGTGGGCAACGGCGAACCGCGTGGTGCTCGGCCAGGTCG
>NZ_NHSF01000075.1 GCF_016653295.1 Halochromatium salexigens
CCTTGCATCATCTCGGCTTTTGCTGCGTCAACTCTGCGATAATCAAATTGCTTTCGAGTAGATTAATTCGTGATTGATTGCAGATCTAATAATTAAATTCGCTTGAGCGGCTTCCTATACAGCGTCTGATCTCGTATTAGCGTTTAATGAAAGTGACGAGGTCAACATTTTTCAGCTTGACGAGGGGGTGGTCGACCAAACCTGGATGGGCGAAAGTGGCGAGCGCGACATCTTCGTGACGCCAATTCAATCCGACAATAACGGGGCTTTTGCAGCCATTGGTGATGCGGTCATTCAGAATTATCAGCAGGGAGAAGGCGATGCGATTCTTTTTGTCGATGCCAATAATCAGTGGAGCAGCCTGCAAGAGGTGTTGGCCGAGGTTCAGCCGCAAAGCGGCAATGCAACGATCCTGTTTAACAATAATCCCGAGGTAGGGGAAGAAGGGCAGATGAACAGTCTACGGATCGAGGGCGCGATGACAACCTTAGCGTTTGGAAATACACCATCCGATATTGCCAATGTCGATCTGGACGTCGTGACAGCACAAGAGGTCAACGAAATAGGCAGCATAGAGAGCTATGTTGACCTCTGGCTCGCTTGATGATGACGGAAAACGACGCCAGACAAACGGAAAGCCAATTTTTGCATTTAAGAGGATGGTGAAATGATACGGTATCTTGAAGGATCGGTACTCGAAACAATCAGTACCCGAGTGAGATTAATCTTTATCTTCACGCTGCTGCTAGCGCCTCTGCACACGGCCATCGGCGCCACCGACGCGCAGCTACGCCATATCGACGATGACGCGCAGCAGATCCTCGTCGAAGATCATGTCTCGCTGCTGGTCTTGCCGGAGCAGGACTACGGCGAACTGGAGATCATCCTCCAGGGCGACAACGCGCGCATCGCCGAGATCAGCCTCAGCCTGGCGGCCAACGCCCATTTCTTGCTGCCAGACCACGACTACCGCTACAGCTTCAACAGCGACACTGCCCGGGTGGAGATTTTCAACGACGCCGAGCTGCGCGTGCTCGCGCTGCCGGTGGATGCCGAGGGGCTCACCCCCTGGGTGCGCGTCGGCGAGCGAGAGGAGACGCGCATCGCCGTCGATGCGTTCACTCTGACGCTGATCGAGGCCACCCTGCCGAGCGAACAGGCCGCCGTCGCCTTCGGTCAAGCGCCAGAGCAAATCGAACTGGTGGAAGCCTCGTCGCTGAAGCCGGATGAAATCGCGCTCAGCTGGCTGGCGACCTCCGACAACGATACGCCAGCCAGTCAGATCCGCTACCTACTGCATGCCGCAACGGACTCCGGGTTCATCCCGGACGGTTCCACCGTTTACGCGGAAGTGATGGGCGCGGGTAGCGGGACGATCAGCGAGACCATCACCGGCCTGTTGCCGGACACCCGCTACTACGTCAAGGTCGAGGCCGTTGATGCGGCGGGCCACCGAAGTTCCACAGTTAGGGGCGTAACTCTCTGTTTTCCTTGACCCAGGATCTTAAAAAATGTCACAACAGTTGAGTTGATGACTGGGGCAAGTCGCGATCGATCTCCGGTATAAGGGCTGTGGTTGGGCTGAGTGAGCGGGATAAGTGGTTGCCTTCACGGCGGTCTGCTGAGTGTTGGCGTGGGAACGACCTGACAGCGAGGCTTCCAGTGCAACTGATCCTACCAGGCAGCGGCGTGTCGGCGTGGCCGTGGAGCACGTCCCATTGCGTTGTGTCACGTTTGTGCTGGATGCACGGATTGCTCATCAGCCGAGGGATCGCCTAAGGTCATGCCATGTACACGCGCATCACCCAGTCCGGCCCGCGGCGCTACCTGCAGCTGGTCGAAGGCTATCGGGATGCGGCCGGTAAAGCGAAGCAGCGCGTGGTCGCCAGCCTCGGGCGGGTCGATCAGCTCGAGGCGGCCGATCTCGAGCCACTCATCCACGGCCTGCAACGCGCTGTCGGGCGCCCCGAATCCATGCCGCAAGCACCGGTGTTCGAGACCGCACGCAGCTACGGGGATGTTTGGACCCTCCATCAGCTCTGGCAGGCACTGGGGCTCGGCGAGGCCCTGCGCCGAGCGCTGCGTTCCTCCCGTCGCCAATTCGACGCCGAAGCGCTGATCCGCGCGATGGTGTTTAACCGCCTGGTCGAGCCGAGCAGTAAGCTCGGGCTGCTGGAGTGGCTGCAGGAACGCGTGCAGCTGCCTGCGGTTGAACTCAGCGATGTGCATCATGAACAGTTGCTGCGGGCGATGGACGCGCTGGAGGAGCACAATGAGGCGGTTGAGTGCGCGGTGGCCAAGCAGTTGCGCCCGTTACTGGATCAGGATCTCAGCGTGATCTTCTATGACGTGACCACGGTGCGCATCCACGGCACCGGCCAGTGCGCGGGCGATCTGCGCCGCCATGGACTGAGCAAGGACACCGGCGGGATCGATCGCCAGGTGGCCCTCGGGGTCGTGCAAAGCGCCGAGGGATTGCCGATCGCCCACGAGGTGTTCGAGGGCAACGTGGCCGAAACCACCACCCTGGCGCCGATGATCGAGCGGTTGCTCAAGCGCTTCCGGGTCAAACAGGTGGTGATCGTTGCCGATCGGGGCCTGTTGAGCATCGACAACATCGATGGGCTCGAGGCGTTAGGGCGTGCGCAGGGTTTGCAGGTCGATTATATCCTTGCCGTGCCCGGGCGGCGTTATGCTGAGTTCACCGAGCTCATCGCCGAGCACCATCCCGGCCTCGTTGCGACGGTGAGCGATCCTGATGCCGATGTCATCGGCGAGACGCGTTGGCAGAATCGCCGGCTGGTGATCGCCCACAATGCCACGCGCGCTGCTGAGCAATCGCAGGCACGCCGCGAGGCCGTTGAGACGCTGGATGCGCTCGGCCAACACCTGGCCGAGCGGCTCAATGACCAAGATGCGGGCAAGCCCGTGCGCGGCCGGCGGGCGACAGATCGCGGGGCGTACAAGCGCTTCCATCAGGCCGTGCTCGAGAAGCGCCTCAGCCACATCGTCAAGGCCGACCTGGGCTCGTCGCAGTTCAGCTACTGGGTCGATGAGGCGGCTTGGCAAGCCGCCGAGCGCCTCGATGGCAAGCTGCTGTTGGTCACCAGTCTCCAAGACTTGAGCGCTGAAGCAGTGGTGGCGCGCTATCGCTCGCTGGCCGATATCGAACGCGGATTCCGCGTCCTAAAGTCCGAGATCGCGATTGCGCCGGTCTATCATCGCCTGCCACCGCGCATTCGCGCGCATGCCCTGATCTGCTTCCTTGCCCTGGTGCTCTATCGTATCCTGCGCACGCGCCTGACGGCCGCCGGCAGCGAGCACTCCCCGGAGCGGGCGTTACGCATCCTGCGCCAAATTCAGCAGCATCGGGTCAAAGCCGGCAGTCGTGAATACAGCGGGCTGTCACGCTTGACGCCGGAGCACCGGCAGCTCTTCAAGGAGATCGGTATCGCTTTGCCCCAGTAAT
>NZ_NHSF01000076.1 GCF_016653295.1 Halochromatium salexigens
TGCCAGACTCGACGATGGTGGTGCAGACCAGTAGATTGAAGCGGCGATGGTAGAAGTCGCGCATGACCCGCTCCAGCTCCTTCTCGCGCATCTGTCCGTGGGCGACCTCGACCCGCGCCTCGGGCACTAGTGCCTCGAGCTTCTGCGCCATGTTCTCGATGGTCTCGACCTCATTGTGCAGGAAGTAGACCTGGCCGCCACGGTTGATCTCACGCTGGCAGGCCTCGCGGATCAGCGCATCGTTCCAGGTCGAGACGAAGGTCTTGATCGGATGGCGCTCGACCGGCGGGGTGGCGATGATGCTCAGATCGCGCATCCCGGCCATGGCCATGTTGAGCGTGCGCGGGATCGGCGTGGCGGTGAGGGTGAGCACATCGACCTCGGCGCGCAGGTTCTTCAGCTGCTCCTTGTGGCGGACGCCGAACCGATGCTCCTCGTCGATGATCGCCAGGCCAAGATTCTTGAACTTGACCGAGGCCTGCAGCAGCTTGTGGGTGCCGACGACGATATCGACGGTGCCGGCGGCGAGCCCGTCGATCACGCCCTTGACCTCCTTGGCACTCTTGAAGCGCGACAGACTCTCGACCTTGATCGGCCAGTCGGCGAAGCGGTCGGAGAGGTTCTGGAAGTGCTGCTGAGCGAGCAGGGTGGTCGGTACCAGCAGCGCGACCTGCTTGCCGGCATTGACAGCGTTGAAGGCCGCGCGCATCGCCACCTCGGTCTTGCCGAAGCCGACATCACCGCAGACCACCCGGTCCATCGGCTTAGGGTCGGCCATGTCGGTAAGGATGGCCTCGATCGCGCGCTGCTGGTCCGGCGTCTCCTCGAAGGCGAAGGCGGTGGCAAAGGCGTCGTACTCCGGCCCTGGGGTCGGGAAGGAGACGCCTTGGCGCGCGGCGCGGCGGGCGTAGATGTCGAGCAGCTCGGCGGCGACGTCGTGGACCTTCTCGGCGGCCTTGCGCTTGGCCTTCTCCCATTGATCGCTGCCGAGGCGGTGTAATGGCGCATGTTCCGGCTCGGCGCCGGTGTAGCGCGAGATCAGGTGCAGCGAGCTGACCGGCACATAGAGCTTATCGCCCTTGGCGTATTCGAGGGCGAGGAATTCGGCTGTGGTGCCGCCGATGTCGATGGTTTGAAGCCCGAGGAAGCGACCGACGCCATGCTCCTCGTGCACGACCGGCGCGCCTTCGACCAGCTCGGTGAGGTTGCGCACCACCGCCTCGCCGTCGCGCTCGCGGATCTTGCGCCGGCGCTCCTGGCGCACGCGCTCGCCGTAGAGCTGGGTCTCGGTCAGCAGCGCCAGTGCCGGCTGCTCGGGACGTCGATCGCCGGCTTGCTCGGTCATGGCCGGCAGCAGCAGCGGCTCCTCGAGGGGAGCGACGGTGATCGCGAGCGGGTCCGTACCGGTGAGGAAATCGAGCCAGCCGTCCACCGGCTTCGGCTGGATGCCAAAGCCATGCAGGTTGTCGAGCAGCATCTCGCGCCGGCCGGTGCTTTCGGCGACGAAGAGTATCCGGCGCGGTTGGGACAGTTCTTGGCTGTGATCCTGATTCAGAGCGCGTTCCGTGGTCGTCTCTAGGTCGCCGGTCGTCGCGTCGAGAAAGGCCTTCAGCGCTTCGGCCGGATCGGCGGCGCGAGCCTGGATGGCCAGCGCCGGCGGTCGCCCGGTGGCGAAGTTGCAGACCTGGGCAAAGCCCTTGCGTCGCTCGGGCCATTCGGCGCTCTGCCAGCGCACGCCGGGCAGCGCGTTGAGCTGGCCGGCGAGTTCATCCGGGGTGAGATAGAGCCGCTGCGGGGGCAGCAGTGGCCGCTCGATGTCGTGTCGGCGCTGCTCGTAGCGTGTGCCGATGTCCTCGAAGCGCGCCTCGGCGGCCTCGCGTGCGCCTTCCGGCTCGAACAGCAGCGCGCCAATCGGCAGGTAGTCGAACAGGGTCGCGGTCTGGTCGAAGAACAGCGGCAGGTAGTATTCGAGGCCGCCGGGTGCCCGGCCCTCGGAGACCTCGCGGTAGATCAGACTGGCCTTGGGGTCGGCATCGATGCTCGCGCGCCAACGCTGGCGAAAGCCAGCGATCGCCTCCTCGGTGAACGGATACTCGCGCGCCGGCAGCAGGCGCACCTGCTCGAGCTTGGCGATCGAGCGTTGGCTGTCCGGGTCGAAGGTGCGGATCGACTCGACCTCGTCGTCGAACAGATCGATGCGCAGGGGCTCGCGGCTGCCCATCGGGAAGATATCGAGCAGTGCGCCGCGCACCGCGAACTCGCCATGGGTGATGACCTGCGAGACGTACTGATAGCCGGCGCGGGTCAGACGCTCGCGCGTGCGCTCCAGATCCAGCCGATCGCCAGCGGCGAGCACCAGCGATTGACCATCGACATAATCCGGCGGCGGCAGCCGTTGCATCAGGGTGCCGACCGGCACCACCAGCACACCGCGCTTGAGCTGTGGCAGCCGGTGCAGCGTCAGCAACCGCTCGGAGACCAGCTCCGGTAACGGCGAGAACACGTCGTAGGGCAGGGTTTCCCAGTCCGGAAAGCCGAGCACTGGGATGGGCTCTGTTTGGGTTTGGTCGAGGAAGAAGCGCAGTGCTTCGCTCAGGCGCACCGCCGAGGCGAGATCGGGCACGACGCAGAGCAGCGGCGCCTGCGCGCGGCGCGCCGCCTCGGCGATGGCGAGCGCGGGTGCCGCACCGTAGAGCCGCCCCCAGAGCAAACGCTCGCCGGCGCGCTTGGGGAGCGGTGGCGTCAGTACGGAATGGCGTTCGCCGTCAGGCGCGCTGACGGCGGCCGAGTCCAGGGGGCGGGCGGACGCGTCGTTGCGACGGGCGGTTGATTCTTGGGGCACGGCAGGGGTGGCAGCTTGGTTGGCGTGAGGACGGGATGAGGGAGAGGATTTTCGCACAGTGCCTGTCCGCCCGCAGCGCGAAGAACCGTGCGCTGCGGCGAAACAGCCTCGATCCCGTCTCGATGCCCTACAGTCGATCCAACTCAGCGAGCGCGGCTTGGGTCAGGTTCTTGGGCAGTGGCACGTAGCGCAGCGCCTCGGCGTACTGCTGACCGTCGGTCAACATCCAGCGCACCAGATCATGCACCCGTGAGGTCTTGGCCGGGTGGCTGTCTGCCGCGCGCACCAGTGCCCAGGTGTAGGTGACGATGGGGTAGGAACGCGCCCCTTGCGGATCGGGGATGGTCTGGGTCAGGTCGCTCGGTGGGCGATCGGAACCATTGGCGAGGCCGCGACGGCCGGTTTCGACATTGGGCAGCACGAAACCACCGGCTTCGTTTTCGAGCCAGGCGATCGAGAGCCCGAGGCGCTCGGCGAAGCCGGCCTCGACATAGCCGATGGAGCCCTCGGTGATCTTGATACGTTGCGCGACGCCCTCGTTGCCCTTGGCTTCCATCGCCCCACCGGGCCAGTCGATGCGTTTGCCCACGCCAGGGCCTTGCGCCCAGTCGTCGCTGATCGCGGCGAGGTGATTGGTGAAGGCGAAGGTGGTGCCGCTGGAGTCGCGACGGCCGACCACCTGGATCAGCTGAGGTGGGAGCTTGAGGCCCGGATTGGCGGCGGCGATGCGCGGGTCATCCCAGCGGAAGGCGTTGCCGAGGAAGATCTCGGTGTAGACGTCGCGCGGCAGATTCAGCGGGCCGGCAAAGTCGGGCAGGTTGTAGGCGATGGCGATCATGCCGCCGGTGATCGGCAACTGCGCGAATGCACCCTCGACCTGGTCTCGCTCGTGCGGGCGTAACGGGGCATCGGTGGCGCCGATATCGACGCTGCCGGCAAGGAAGCGCTCGATGCCGGCGCCGCTCCCGACCGAGTCGTAGTGCAAGCGCAGGTCTGCATGTTCAGCGCCATAGACCTCGAGCCATTTGTTGAACAGCGGGGCCGCGAATGAAGAGCCGGCGGCCGTGATGGCGTCATCGCGCGCGGGTTGTTTGGGTTCGCCGACCCTGTCGGCTTGTTCGGCTTGGCATCCGCCAAGGATGGAGAGGCAAAGAACGGACACTAACCTAATCTTCGCGAACGGGGCGAATAGACGCATCGTGGTCTCCAGAGTGCAAAAGGATCTCGGTACGCGTCATAGTCTATCGATCGAAAGGTGTCGGTGGATGACGAACCTGTGACCAAATCATGATTGATTGACGATTCGGTGACCGTAACAAGACATTCATCTTCATCAGGCATGATACGAGCCACAGTTCATTACCTGCCTTAGGAGCAATTCATGACGTTTCAGCATGCTCTCAAAACGACCGCGCTCGCCGGTTGTCTTTCGATCGTTGCCTTCTCATCGGCACTGAGCGCCGATACCACCGTCAATGGTTCTGGCGCGAGCTTCCCGTTCCCGCTCTACGCCAAGTGGGCGAAGGACTTCAGCCGACAGAACAAGGATGTGCGCGTGCAGTATCAGGCCGTGGGCAGCGGTGCCGGCATCCGCGCGTTCATCGCCGAGACGGTCGATTTCGCGGCCAGCGATGCGGCCATGAATGATGACGAGATCAGCAAGGTGCCGACCGAGAAGGGCGTGGTGTTGCTGCCGATGACCGCGGGCGAGGTGGTCCTGTCGTACAACCTGCCCGGCAATCCCGAGCTGAAGCTGCCGCGCGACGTGTTGATCGACATCTTCAGCGGCAAGCTCGATTCCTGGCAGGACGAGCGCATCGCCAAGGCCAACCCGGAAATCGATCTGCCAGACGATGAGATCACCGTGGTGCGCCGCTCCGACTCCTCGGGCACGACCTACGTCTTCACCGGCCACTTGGCCGCCGCGAGCGAGACGTTCAAGCAGGAGGTCGGCCACGGCAAGAGCGTGAACTGGCCGAAGTCCTTCGTCGGCGCGCCGAAGAACGATGGCGTCGCGGCGATGATCAAGCAGACCCCGGGGGCGATCGGCTACATCGAGTACGGCTATGCCGAGGCGACGCGTCAGCCGATGGCGACCCTGCAGAACAAGGCGGGCGAGTTCGTCAAGCCAGGCGAAAAGTCCGGCACCGCAGCGCTGGCGAGCGCCGAGTTCCCGAGCACCGATCTGCCAGGTTATGCCGGCACGCCGGATCTGCGCGTGTGGGTCAACGATCCGGCGGGCAAGGAGGCCTACCCGATCGCGACCTTCACCTGGATGCTGTTCTATCAGCATCAAGATGAGGAGAAGGCCAAGCTGCTGCGTGACTTCGTCGAGTATGGCTTGAACCAAGGCCAAAAGGATGCGCCGAAAATGGGCTATATCCCGCTGCCTGACAACGTCAAGGCCAAGGTCGAGCGGGCCCTGAAGCTGGTCGGCGGCGAGCAATAGTCGCGACGGTTCCCCTTCGCTAACGGCGCATAGGCTATGGCTTCCAATCCTTTTGCTCATGTGGTCACCAAGGTGTGCGGACCCCCTTCCGCGGCAGATTATGGCGCTGACAAACTGCTCCGAGCGGTGGTCTGGGGTGCTGCTGCGGTCATTCTCTTATTGGTGACCTATATCGTGTTTGAACTCGGTCGCCAGGCCTTTCCGGCGATGCTTTCCTTTGGCCCCGAGTTCCTCTATAGCACCACCTGGGATGTTCAAGCCAAGCAATTCGGCATCCTGCCCGAGATCTGGGGCACGCTCTATAGCTCACTCCTGGCCTTATTGTTGGGCGGTGTCCTCGGCGTGGCCATCGCCATCTTTCTGACGCAGGACTTTCTCGATCACCGGGTCTCGAACGTCTTTCGCACCATCGTCGAGATGCTGGCGGCGATTCCCTCGGTGGTCTATGGCCTCTGGGGCATCTATGTGCTGATTCCGCTGATCCGCCCGGGGGCCAACTGGCTGCATGATTCGCTCGGCTGGTTTCCGTTCTTCGGCACCTCGCTGAGCGGCCCCGGCATGGCGCCGGCGGCCTTGGTGTTGGCGGTGATGATCCTGCCAACGGTGGCGGCGATCTCGGTCGATGCTTTCAAACGCGTGCCCTACAAGGTCAAGGAAGCGGCCTACGGCATGGGCACCACGCGCTGGGAGGCGATCCTGAAGGTGATGTTGCCGAGCGCCTCGAGCGGCATCCTTGCCGCGCTGGTGCTCGGTTTCGGGCGCGCGCTCGGCGAGACCATGGCGCTGGCGATGCTGATCGGTAACTCCAATCAGATCAGCCTCTCGCTGTTCGCGCCGGCCAATACCTTGGCCTCGCTGCTGGCCTCGAGTTTCCCGGAGGCCGGGCCGATCGAGGTGCAGGCGTTGATGTACGCGGCGCTGGCGCTGCTCGCCATCACCCTGCTGGTGAATGTCTTCGGCCTCTGGATCATGAAGGCCGCCACGCGCAAGTTCGAGGGGAGATAAGCCATGACGGGGACCATCAGTGAAGCGGTCCTGGAGCAGGATCTGGCATCCATGCCACAGCTCCAGGGCTCGATGTTCGAGGGGCGCGGTCTGAGGAGTCGGCTCTACACCGGCATCACCTGGCTGCTCGCGATCCTGGCCTCCTTGCCCTTGTTCTCGGTGCTCTACATGCTGATCGCCAAGGGCGGCGCGCGCATCAACTGGGAGACGCTCACCGCGCTGCCGCCGTCGGCCTTCGAGTTTGGCGGCGGCATCGGCCCGGCCATCGTCGGCACGGCGGTGATGGTCGGCATCGGCGCGGCGATCAGCATCCCGATCGGCATCCTCGCCGCGATCTATCTGGCCGAGATCGATCCGCACACGAAGCTGGCGCAGACGGCCCGCTTCCTGGCCAAGGTGCTGACCGGCTTCCCGTCGATCCTCGCCGGTGTCTTCGTCTATGCCGCCTTGGTGGTGGCGATGAAGAGCTACTCGGCCTGGGCCGGCGGTATCGCGCTGGCGGTGCTGATGCTGCCCACGGTGATCCTCACCGCCGAGGAGGCCCTCAAGCAGGTGCCGCAGAAGATGAAGGATGCCGCCTACGGCATGGGCTGTACCCGCGCCCAGGTGATCGGCAAGGTCACGCTGCCGACCGGCATCCCCGGCGTGATGACCGGGGTGCTGCTCGCCGTCGCTGGGGCGGCGGGCGAGTCGGCGCCGCTGCTGTTCACGGCCCTGTTCAGCACCTACTACATCAACGGCTGGGAAGGCCTGGGCGAGCCGACCTCGTCGCTCTCGATCCTGATCTACAACTTCTCGGGCATGCCCTACGACAACCAGATCGAGCTGGCGTGGACCGCCTCGCTGGTGCTCGTCCTGATAATTCTGGTATTCAACATCCTGGCCCGCGTGCTCGGTCGCCAGAAGTACTGATTCCGCTCACACGAGGTCATTCAGAGATGAACGCGACTGCAGACGCAGTGACCAGTCCGGCCGCGACCTGGTCGATCGATCCGCAAGACACCGTGATGGACTGTCGCTTGGAGAAGATCTTCTATGGTGATTTCCTCGCGGTGCGCAACAGCATCGTGCCGATCGAGAAGAACAAGATCACCGGCTTCATCGGCCCGTCGGGCTGCGGCAAGAGCACCGTGCTGCGCAGCCTCAACCGGATGAACGATCTGATCCCGGTGTTCCGCTTCGAGGGCAGCGTGACCTATCACGGCCAGGACATCTACGATAAGTCCATCGACCCGGTGCTGGTGCGCCGCTACATCGGCATGGTGTTCCAGCAGCCAAACCCGTTCTCGATGAGCATCTACGACAACGTCGCCTTCGGCCTGCGCCTGAATCGCTACAAGGGAGATCTCGACGAGCGCGTCGAGAAGGCCCTGCGCAGCGCCGCGCTCTGGACCGAGGTCAAGGACAAGCTCAAGAACAGCGGTCTGTCGCTCTCCGGCGGTCAGCAACAGCGCCTGTGCATCGCCCGCGCGGTGGCGACCGAGCCCGATGTCTTGCTGATGGATGAGCCCTGCTCGGCGCTGGACCCGATCGCGACGCGCCAGGTCGAGGAACTGATGCTGGAGCTGAAAGAACACTACTCGGTGGCGCTGGTCACCCATAACATGCAGCAGGCCACCCGCGTGGCCGATACCACGGCCTTCTTCTCGGTGGATATCTCACAGGGCAGTCGCACCGGCTATCTGGTCGAGATGGGCGAGACGCGCCAGGTATTCGAAGACCCGCAGGCCGATCTGACCAAGGAATACGTCTCCGGCGAGTTCAGCTGACTTGATGCCGCAGGCGAGACGACTCAATCTGGCCGCTATCGAGACCTCGCTGCGTGCGGTACAGGCAGATTTCGCGCGCATCAACGCGACCCTGGACAGCCCGCGCGACCCGCTCGGCGATGACGTCCTGCAGCGCATGCTGCTTGGCTACCAGCAGGTCGATCACTATCTGGCCGATGGCGTCGATCTCTTCGCGCTGGGCAACTCGCCGCTGCTGCTCGAGTTGAACGCGCGGGTGCTCTGTGGCCTCGATGCGGCCGTGCGCGCCGAATGCGCCTCGCAGATCGAGGCCACCAAACAACGCTTCTATGCCAAGGGCGAGGGCGGTATCGAGTCCTTGGTCGAGCGGGTGCAGGCGCTCAATGGGGTCTCGGCGTGGCGGCGGGCGGCGAGCGCCTACATCCATCTGCTGAGCCAGCCGCAGCTCTTCATCGAGGGCAACCATCGCACCGGCTCGCTGGTGATGAGCTGGATCCTGGCGCGGGCGGGAAAGCCGCCTTTCGTGCTCTCGGTCGAGCATGCCAAGGCCTATTTCGATCCGTCGGCCGTGATCAAGAGTGCGCGCAAACAGACGCTGCGGATGTTGCTGGAACGGCCTAAACTGGTGAGCCGTTTTGCCGAACTACTCAAGGACGACGCGGAGACGATCCATCTCGATGGCCCCTCGAATTGATGACAGCGACCAGCGCGGCACTCACAGCCCGATCATGAGCGTGCTTCCCGAGCCCTCCTCGCGGGGCTCCGTCTTACCCTTCCCGGTGCACCCGCTGCGCGAGGAGGTGACCGCCGAGCTGCACGCGCGCGCCTTCGACCCGATGCAGGCACCGATTCGCGTGGCGCATCTGGCCTATCTCTGCGGCGAGCGCGGCAGCGGTCGTCAGAAGCAGTATCTGGCGCGATTGCTTTCGCACTTCGGCGTGCAACTACCGCCCGATGTGGGTTTGCAGTTCGCGACCGATCTCGGCAGCGGTCTTTGGCTGCGCTGGGAGCGCCATACCGAGTTCGTCACCTATACCCTGAGCCGCTATGGGGCTTTCAAGGACCCCTTCGGCGCGGATCTGCTCGGCGCGTTGCCGCAGGTCTGGCTGCGCAACCTCCCGGGGCAGGTGGTCACCGCGGTGCAACTGGCGCTGGAGTCGAGCGAGATGCCGGAGCGCAGCATCGATGAACTGGTCGCGCTGTTCGGCGGTCACCCGGTAATCGGGGCCAAGGTCTCCGGCGGCGGCGGGTTCATCTGGTCGGACCTGCGCATCCATGCCGATGGCTTTGGCCATATCCTGCTGCGCGATGTCGGTCTCTCGGATGGTCAGGCGGGGCGTTTGATCAAGCGTGTGCTCGAGATCAATGCCTATCGCGCCATGGCGCTGCTCGGGCTGCCAGCGGCGCGCGAGGCGACATCGCTGCTCAGCGAGGCCGAGCAACGCCTGGCCGGGGTGGCTGCGCGCATGGTGGATGGTCAGACCAATGACGCGAGTGTTGCCGACGTCGAGCCGAGGACGATCCAGGGACTTCCGCCGGAACGTCAACTGCTCTCCGAACTCACCGCGCTCGCCGCCGAGATCGAATCGATCGCGGCCGAGACCGCCACTCGATTCGATGCCTCCCAAGCCTATTATCAGGTGGTTCGGCAACGGCTCGAGCAAATGCGCGAGGAGCGCATCGAGGGTGTGCAGACCCTCAGCGAGTTCCTTGATGCGCGCTTGGCGCCTGCTATAGCCACCTGTACCGCGACCGCCCAGCGTCAGCAGCACCTGGCCGAGCGCGCGGCGCGCTTAACCGCGCTCCTGCGCGCGCGCGTTGAGGTCGAGCTGCAAGAGCAGAATCGCGGTCTGTTGGATTCGATGGATCGACGCGCGAAGATTCAGCTGCGCTTGCAAGAGACGGTCGAAGGCCTGTCGGTGGTGGCCATCGGCTACTACGGGGTGGGGCTGATCGGCTATCTGCTGAAGGGATTCGAGGCCGGCGGGTGGTCGTTGAACGCGACCTTGGGCATTGGCATCGCGGTGCCGATCGTCGTTGGTGGGGCCTGGTTGGGACTTCGGCACACCAAGCGGCGGTTGCGTCGGGATGCCGAGCGCGGACAGGACGCTTCTGATGACGCGTAGCATTCCTCGTCATGCAAGGCCGGGAATTGCCAGATGCTCGGTCAGCTACGCGGGCTGTAGTGACGCTTGAGCCAGGCGGTAAGACCGTCGAGGCCGGGGAAGAAGACGCGCTCTGTAATATTGGATTGGTCGAGCTTGTCTCTGATCTCCCACTTGAGTTCAGCGGGGATGATGATCCGGCGCCAGATCCTGGGGTAGTCCGCAAGCCAGCGGTCCATCGATAGGGTCGGGTCTGAACTCAGCGAGAAGAAGGCAAACTGATTGACGATCCGATCGTCGATCGACGGGGGCTCGAAGAAGAGGGTGAAGGGCGTGTCGGAGAGCCGGTCGAACGCCGCTAGCGAGCCGACGGCCTCGCTGAGCATCTCGACCGTAAACACATTGGCGCCTTCGAGATCGAGCTGGGTGCGCAACAAATCCGGGGCCATGCGATGGGTGTCGATATAGTTGACGCCCCAAATGGCGCCATCGCGGTCGATCTTGTCGATATGGGCAGTCGCGAAGTGCAGCGCCGCGAACGGTGAATAGGTCCAGTCCATCAAGCGCGTCGGCAGCCCGTAGTGCTGGGCGACCGAGAGCCAGTGCCAGACCGAATCGCGCTCGACCACGCGCCGATGGGCATACTTGCGGAAATTACGCAGCAGGTGGCGCTCGAGCTGCGCGTAGTTACCGCCGAGCCGCATCAAAGTCGTCTCCAGCGGGTACTCGGCATCGGAGAGTCCGCGATAGGCGTAGCGTGAGCGGTAACGACCGATCTCGGGCACCCAGGATTCGGCGAACAGGAGTTCTTGGATCTCGCTCCAGGAGCCGACCCTGACCGCATCATGGCAGTTCGGCCTGAAGGCCGCCTGCTGGGATGCGGATGGAGGCGGGCACGGCTCGGGATCACTCATGCTTGGAGCGTGACCGGCATGGGCTTGACCTGCCAGATGCGCTCAGCGTAATCGTTGATCGAGCGGTCGGACGAGAACTTGCCCATGCGGGTGGTGTTGAGGATCGACATCCGATCCCAGTGATGCGGGTCTTTGTAGGCGTGGTCGACCTCCCGCTGGCGCTCGCGATAGTCGTCGAAATCGGCGAGCACCATGAACGGGTCGTGATGGATCAGATTCTCGGTCAGCGGGCGGAATAGCTCGGTATCGCCGTGCGAGAAGAGCCCCGAGCTGATCAGGTCGATCGCCGCGCGCAGCTGCTCGTCGTGCTGATAGAACTCCCAAGGCTGATAGCCGGTGATCTGTCGATGTTGGACCTCGGCCGCAGTCATTCCAAAGAGGAAGAAGTTTTCGTGGCCGACTTCATCGCGTATCTCGATGTTGGCGCCGTCCAGGGTGCCCATGGTAAGTGCGCCATTCATCGAGAATTTCATGTTGCCAGTGCCGGAGGCCTCCTTGCCCGCGAGCGAGATCTGCTCGGAGAGATCGGCGGCTGGGTACAGTCGTTGCCCGTTCTTGACATTGAAATCCGGCATGAATAGCACGCGCAGATAGCCGTTGACTTGAGGATCGGTATTGATGACCTCGCCGATGGCATTGATCAATTTGATGATCAGCTTGGCCATGAAGTAGCCGGGCGCGGCCTTGCCACCGAAGATGAAGGTGCGTGGGGTCAGGTCGATGTTTGGATTCTGCTTGATCTGCTCATAGAGCCAGACGATGTGCAACAGGTTCAGGTGCTGGCGTTTGTACTCATGGATGCGCTTGGCCTGGACGTCGAACAGGGTCTCGGGATCGGGCGCGAAGCCGGTGCGCTCGCCGAGCCAGTTCGAAAGCTTGCGTTTGGCATTGGTCTTGATCGCGCGCCAACGCTGTTGCAGGGCGTGATCTTCGGCATGAGGCTCGAGCTGGCTTAGACAGTGGAGATCGCGCACCCACTGGTCAGTGGCGCAGGTTTCGGTGATCAGTGCCGCCAGCTCCGGATTGCTGGCAACGATGAAGCGGCGTGGGGTCACACCGTTGGTGACGTTGTGAAAACGCTCCGGCCAGAGGTCATTGAAGTCCTTCATCACCGTGGTTTTGAGCAGCTCGGAGTGCAGCTCGGCGACACCGTTGATGGCCTTGCTGCCAACGGCCGCGAGGTGCGCCATGCGGACCTTGCGGCCACCGGCCTCGTCGATCAGTGATAGGCGTGCGACACGCGCTTCGTCATTCAGGAAATGCACCCGCACCTCGTCGAGGAAGCGGCGGTTGATCTCGTAGACGATCTCGAGATGGCGCGGAAGCAGGCGCTCGAAGAGCTCGACCGGCCAGGTTTCAAGGGCTTCGGGAAGCAGGGTGTGGTTGGTGAAGTGACAGCTCTCGCGGGTGATCGCCCAGGCCTGATCCCACTGCATCCGATGCTCGTCCATGAGCAGCCGCATCAGCTCGGCGATGGCCAGCGACGGATGGGTGTCGTTGAGCTGGATCGCATATTTGTGGTGGAAGCGCTCGAGCGTGCCGGCGTTGGCCAGTTCCAGCCGGATCATGTCCTGCAGCGAGCAGGAGACGAAGAAGAACTGCTGCTTGAGGCGCAGCTCCTTGCCCGCCTCGGGCTCATCGTTCGGGTAGAGCACCTTGGAGATGGTCTCGGCCTCGATCTTGGCATGCACGGCGCCGTAGTAATCGCCGACGTTGAAGGCGCCGAAGTTGAACGATTCCGGCGCCTCCGAGCGCCACAGCCGCAGCAGATTCACGTTATCGACGCCATAGCCCATAATCGGGGTGTCATAGGCCACGCCATTGACCACCAACTCGGGACGCCAGCGCTGGCGCACCACGCCATGCTCATCGGTGTACTGCTCGCTGTGGCCGCCGAAGCCGACCGGGAACACCAGCTTGGGGCGCAGGATCTCCCAGGGATTGCCGTTGCGCAGCCAGGTATCGCCCTTCTCGACCTGCCAGCCATCGATGATGACCTGGTCGAAGATGCCGAACTCATAGCGAATCCCATAGCCGATGGCCGGGATCTGGGTGGTGGCCAGCGAGTCCATGTAGCAGGCCGCGAGCCGACCGAGACCGCCATTGCCCAGGCCCGGTTCTTCCTCGGTCTCGAGGATGCGCTCGAAATCCATGCCAAGCATTTCGCCGGCTTCACGCGCCACCTCGGTGATGCCGAGGTTGATCATGTTATTCATCAACTGCGGCCCGAGCAGGAACTCGGCCGAGAGATAGCAGACGGTGCGCGCGCTGCTCTCCTTGTACAGGCGCGAGGAGCGGATCCAGCGCTCGAGCAGGCGGTCGCGCACCGTGTAGGCCGCCGCCTGATAGAGGTCGTCGTCGGTGGCGACCTCGAGGAAGCGGCCGCGCAGATAGAACAGGTTATCGAGGAAGGCGCGATTGAGCGCATCCTTCGATAGGCTGGTGCGAGTGTGTTCATCATCCAACGGCTTAGCAGGCGTATTCATACGCGACTCCTGTGCAAAAGCGAAAGCGTCAAAACGGCCAGACCCAATCGTCGGCCTCGGGCAGGTCGGTGCCGACCTCATGGGCATAGTGGCGGCATGCGATCTGCATGTCCTTGAGCCGCTCCATCACATGGGCGCCGGCGACCTGCAGGCGCGGCACGCGCTTGATCACATCCATCGCCAGCGTGAAGCGGTCGATCTCGTTCTCGATCGCCAGCTCCAGTGGCGTGTTGATGTTGCCGCGCTCTTTATAGCCGCGTACGTGCAGGTTGTGGTGATTGGTGCGCCGATAGGCGAGCCGATGGATCAGCCAGGGATAGCCGTGGAAGTTGAAGATGATCGGTCGATCCTTGGTGAACAGGCTATCGAAGTCGGCATCGCTGAGTCCATGCGGATGCTCGTTCGGGGTGGTGATCCGAAACAGATCGACGACATTGATGAAGCGGAGCTTGACCTCGGCGAAGTGCTCGCGCAGCAGCGCGGTGGCGGCGAGCGCCTCCTTGGTCGGGATGTCGCCGCAGCCGACCAGCACCGCGTCTGGCTCCTCGCCCTGATCGTTGCTGGCCCAGTCCCAGATGCCCAGGCCCTTGGTGCAATGCGTGATGGCCGCATCCATGTCCAAGTACTGCAGATGATTCTGCTTGTCGGCGACGATGACATTGATGTCGTCGCGGCTCTGCAGGCAGTGATCGACGGTCGAGAGCAGGGTGTTGACATCCGGCGGTAGATAGATGCGCGTGACCTCGGGGTTCTTGTTGACGACCACGTCGAGGAAGCCGGGATCCTGATGGGTGAAGCCGTTGTGGTCCTGGCGCCAGACGGTGGAGGTGATCAGCAGGTTGAGCGAGGAGATGCGCGCGCGCCAGGGGATGTCCTCGCAGATTGCGAGCCACTTGGCATGCTGGTTGTACATGCTGTCGATCACATGCACGAAGGCCTCGTAGGTGGCGAAGAAGCCGTGGCGGCCGGTGAGCAGATAGCCCTCGTACCAGCCCTCGAGCGTGTGCTCGGAGAGCATCTCCAAGACCCGGCCATCGGGTGAGAGTTCGCCGCCATCTGCGTCTTCGTCCTTGTAGTCGCAGAGCCAGAGCTTCTTCGAGACCTCGTAGATGGCATCGAGCTTGTTGGAGCTGTTCTCATCCGGGCCGAAGACGCGGAAGTTGTCCATGTTCTTCGCCATCACATCGCGCAGCAGCGCGCCGATCGGCTTGGTATTCATGTGTCGGCTGGTGCCGGGTTGGTCGACCGCGATCGCATAGTCGCGAAAATCCGGCCGGCGCAGCGCGCGGCGCAGCAGCCCGCCGTTCGCATGTGGGTTCGCGCTCATGCGCAGGGTGCCGGTCGGGGCGAGTGCCTTGAGTTCGGGCATCAACCGGCCGCTTTCGTCGAACAGCTCCTCGGGCTTGTAGCTGCGCATCCAGGCCTCGAGCTGCTGCAGATGCGCGGCATTGTCGTGCAGGCCCGAGAGTGGCACCTGATGCGCGCGCCAGAACCCTTCGACCTTGCGGCCATCGACCGCTTCAGGGCCGGTCCAGCCCTTGGGCGTGCGCAGCACGATCATCGGCCAGTGGCCGCGGGTCGCCTGGCCCGAGCGTCGCGCCTCCTCTTGCAGCGCCTTGATCTCGGCGTAGCAGGTATCGAGCGTCTCGGCCATCAGCCGGTGCATGGTCATCGGCTCATCGCCCTCGACGAAGTGCGGTGTCCAGCCGTAGCCGCGCATCAGGCTCGCGAGCTCTTCGTTCGGGATGCGCGCGAGCAGGGTCGGGTTGTTGATCTTGTAGCCGTTGAGATGCAGGATCGGCAGCACCGCGCCATCGCGGATCGGGTTCAGGTACTTGGCCGAGTGCCAGGAGGTCGCCAGCGGGCCGGTCTCGGCCTCGCCGTCGCCGACCGCGACCGTCACCAGCAGGTCCGGGTTGTCGAAGGCGGCGCCGAAGGCGTGCGAGATCGAGTAGCCCAGCTCGCCGCCCTCGTGGATCGAGCCCGGGGTCTCGGGGGTGCAATGGCTGCCGATGCCGCCGGGGAACGAGAACTGTTTGAAGAACGCCCGCAGCCCGGCCTCGTCCTCGCTCTTGTTCGGGTAGATCTCGGAGTAGGTGCCTTCGAGATAGACCGGGGCCAGCACACCAGGGGCGCCGTGGCCGGGGCCGGCGAGGAAGATCGCCTCCTGCCGGTGGGCGTTGATCAGCCGATTCATGTGCACATACATGAAGGCCAGGCCGGGACTCGCGCCCCAGTGGCCGAGCAATCGTTTCTTCAGATGCGCTTCCTGCAGCGGCTCGCGCAGCAGGGGGTTGTCGCGCAGGTAGATCATGCCGACTGCCAGATAGCAGCAGGCGCGCCAGTAGGCGTCTATCTTCTCAAGCAGCGGCTGATCGACGGCAGTGGTGATCATCACGGGATGGGCGGTCATGGGTCTCTCTCCTAAGCGCAAGTGCTCGGTCGATGAGGGTAGACGGGTTCGGTGAACCCTTGATGACACCAGCAGGGCCGCAAACACCGTGCCGTCATCCTGTTGTCATCGCCTGCTGTCAATCTTTGCGGTTGAATGTCGTATCACCGGTTGGGATGACCCCACCAGTGGTATCAACCATGATCCGATCCAGGAGTCAACAGTGAACGAATCCAGCGCAAATTTCGAGGGCATGGACTGGCTCAAGGCCGAACTCGAGGCCGAGCTTGACGAGGACTACGAGCTTGAACTCTCGGAACCTGCGTTATCGCTCGAACTGCGGCGTCTCTATAAGAAGCGGCACCCGGAGACGCTCGATCGGGCCACGTACTTCAAGGCCCTGCTCAAGCTACAGGCCGAGTTGATCAAGCTGCAAGATTGGGTCCAGCATAGCGGCGAGAAGATTGCGGTCCTCTTCGAGGGCCGCGATGCGGCGGGCAAGGGCGGCGTGATCAAGCGCATCACCCAGCGCCTGAATCCGCGCGTGTGCCGCGTCGTCGCGCTGACCAAGCCCAGCGAGCGCGAGCGCACCCAGTGGTATTTCCAACGCTATGTGCCACACCTGCCCTCGGGCGGGGAGATCGTGCTCTTCGACCGCTCCTGGTACAACCGCTCCGGGGTCGAGCGGGTGATGGGCTTCGCCACGCCCGAGCAGGTCGAGCAGTTCTTCCAGGACGTGCCCGAGTTCGAGCGCATGCTGGTGCGCTCCGGCATCCGGCTGATCAAATACTGGTTCTCGATCACCGATGAGGAGCAGCAACTGCGCTTCCTGATGCGTATCCACGATCCGCTCAAGCAGTGGAAGCTGAGCCCGATGGACCTGCAATCGCGGGTGCGCTGGGAGGACTACACCAAGGCCAAGGAGGAGACCTTCGCCCGCACCCATATCCCCGAGTCGCCCTGGTTCATCGTCGAGGCCAACGACAAGAAGCGCGCGCGACTGAACTGTATCCACCACCTGCTGGACCAAATTCCCTACAGCGAGGTGCCGCATGAATCGATCAGTCTGCCGGATCGGGTGTTCAGTCCCGACTACGATCGGGCCGTGTTGCCGAACGAACTCTATGTGCCGGCGCGCTATTGAGGCTTCACGCTATTGAGACGCAGGGGTGAGGGCTTCGTCGGCGCCGATCCGATGCGGATCCTTGGGAACCCGGCCGAGATCCCAGCCTGGGATCGCTTGCCGCCAGAAGTCGTCGACATCGCTCGGCGTCGCGTCGAGCGGGGTCTGCCCGAGTAAGCACCAGGCGCGTTCGAGCGCGGGCAGCGGGTTGCGAGGATCCACCGGGGCGGCGGCCAGGCTCTTGGAGAGCTTGCGCCCGTCCTCGCCGAGCACCAGCGGCAGATGGGCATAGGCGGGCTGAGGCAGACCAAGACAGCGCTGCAGATAGACCTGACGCGGCGTCGAGGCCAGGAGATCAGCGCCGCGCACGACTTGATGGATGCCTTGCTCGGCATCGTCGACGACCACCGCCAGTTGATAGGCGAAAAAGCCATCGGCCCGGCGCAGCACCACATCGCCAACGTCTTGTGCCAGATGCTGAAGGATGTGGCCCTGGATCGCATCCGAGACACCCTGCGCCACATCATCGATCCGCAAGCGTTCGCTGCGCGCCGAGCGGTTTGGGGGCAGTCCAGCGCGGCAGGTGCCGGGGTAGATCGGTCCTTCCGGCCCGGGGGTGCCGCGCGCGGCGATCTCGCGCCGGGTGCAGGCGCAGGGATAGCTCAGCCCGGCCTGGCGCAGCTGCTCGAGCGCGTGCTGATAAAGCGCCTGGCGCTGGCTCTGGTAAACAACGGTCTCGTCCCAGTACAACCCGAACGCCTCGAGTGTGCTGAGGATGGCGTGGTCGGCGCCCGCGACGGCGCGGTTGCTGTCGAGATCCTCGATGCGTACCAGCCACCGGCCTTGATGTGCGCGCGCATCGGCAAAGCTGCCGATGGCCGCGAGCAGCGAACCGAAGTGCAGCGGGCCCGTCGGCGAGGGCGCGAAACGGCCACGGTAAGATGACGACGATGCCGCGCCCATCAGGGATCGGACTTGGGCCGCGACGCCTGAGCGTCATGCCCCGCGCATGATTGCTCAGCCGCGCTGCTTCTCGCGGATCTCGTCGAGCGTCTTGCAGTCGATGCAGAGCGTGGCCGTGGGTCGCGCCTCGAGTCGCCGCACGCCGATCTCGACCCCGCAGGCCTCGCAGTAGCCATAGTCGTGATCATCGATGCGCTCGAGCGCCTCGTCGATCTTGCGAATCAGCTTGCGCTCGCGATCGCGCGTGCGCAGCTCCAGGCTGAACTCGGACTCCTGCGTCGCCCGGTCGTTGGGATCGGGGAAATTCGTGGCCTCGTCCTGCATGTGATGGACCGTGCGGTCGACCTCTTCCATGAGCTGGCGCTTCCACTCCAGCAGCAGCCCGCGGAAGTGCTCTTCCTGGTCCGCATTCATATACTCCTCATCCTGTGCGACGGCATAGGGCTCAAAACCGAGCGCCCGCGCGCCTTTCTTGTCTGTCTCGGCCATGATGTGCTCCCGGAGACGGTGCGATGTTGAGACCGCCCCTCTAAGGTGACTTTGGCGCGGTCCTGTTAAGCCTGCGCCGAGCGGCAGCCACCGACCGCCCGACATTGAAGCCGCTCCTTCTAGCAGATCGCTTCGGCCGCGACAAGCACTGAGCGCGCCAGCTAGACCTGTCGGCTGTGCTAATCTTGCGCGCCGATCATGTTCACCACCGCTAAAGGAAACCCCGATGCAGACGGGTCTTCAAGCCCTGATCTTTGACGTTGACGGCACCCTGGCCGATACCGAGCGCGATGGTCATCGCCCCGCCTTCAATGCCGCGTTCGCCGAGGCCGGTCTCGACTGGCACTGGTCGGTGGAGCTGTATGGCGAGCTGCTCGCGGTCACCGGTGGCAAGGAGCGCATGCGCCATTATCTGGCCCAGTATCGGCCCGAGTTCGAGGTCGATCGGCAGGCCTATGCGGATGTGGATGCACTGATCGCGCACTTGCATCGGCGCAAGACCGAGCACTATGTGGCGCTGCTGGGCAAAGGCGGGATTCCGCTGCGCTCAGGCGTGTTGCGCCTGCTGCGCGAGGCGCATGCGGCCGGCGTGCGGCTGGCGATCGCCACCACCACCACGCCGGAGAACGTCACCGCACTGCTCGAGTCCGGGCCGGAGCCAGGGCTGGTGGACTGGTTCGAGGTCATCGCCGCAGGTGATGTGGTGCGCGAGAAGAAACCGGCCCCGGACATCTTCGAGCTGGCGCTGGCGCAGTTGAATCTGCCGGCCTCGGCCTGTGTTGCGATCGAGGATTCCGAGAACGGCGTGCGCTCCGCGCTCGGTGCCGGGCTCGAGGCGCTGCTGGTCACCACCAGTTGCTACACGGAAACCCAAGACTTCAGCGGCGCGACCCTGGTGGTGGATCAGCTCGGCGAGCCCGGTGATCCGGCGCGTGCCGCGCGCGGCGACCTCGGGGGGGCGGAGTATGTCGATCTCGGGGTGCTGCGCCGGTTGCACGCACAGGTCTTCGGCTGAGCGTGGAGACAGACCGCGATTGCAGCCATCCATCGCGATGGCGGTCATCCATCAGGTCGAGTACGGAGATGGATCACAGGATGAGCGGGATCTGTGCCAACTCGGTCAGCACCCGATCGGGGTCGACGCCGTCGAGCGCGCGATCCTGCTCGCGCAAGCGCAGTGAGCGCGCATCGCCGGCGAACAGCGCGGTGCGCATGCCGAGCCGGCTGGCCGGCCAGATGTCGTTGCGCCGGTCGTTGCCGACATAGAGCACCTGATCGGGGCGCAGGCCGTGCTCCCGCGCGAGGCCATTGAGGGCGACCTCATAGGGGGCCGTCGAGGGCTTGGCCTCGCCCAGCGCATAGGACCAGACGCTCAAGGCGGGCTCGAGCCCTAAGTCGGCCGGCGCTTGCCCGAGCAAGGCCTCCAAGATCAGCGGGGTATAGAACTGGGCGTTGGAGACGATGCCCATCACCAACCCGCGCTGGCGCAGGGTCGCGAGAAGATCGGCAAGCCCGGGCATGGTCCAGACAGGGTTGCTCCGGCATTCGTACTCGACCGCGATCCGTTGCAGCTGCTGCGGTGTCGGTTGCAAGCCAACGTCGGCGAGCAGTGTTTCCCAGATTCCGAGGATGTCGACCTCGGGGTAACGGACGCCATTCGTCCGCGCCCGGGCATGCTGGGCTTGGATCGCCTCATCGAGGTATGCGCCGAGGTCGATGCCGAAGTCGAGTTGGTGCTGCGCCCCGTGCGTCCCGGTCACTGAATGTGCTTCGGTCACTGCGTTCGGATCGAGTTTGGCCGCGTCGAGGATCTCACCGAGCCGGAGCGCTCGCGCCCGATCCCCGCCGAGCCCGATGTCACCGCTGGCCGAGATCAGCAAGGTGCCATAGATATCGAACAGCACGGCGCGCGTGCCCGCAAGCGGATCCAACTGGGGCTTGATCGCCGTTGGCATGGGCTGCAGCGGTGTGCAGAGGGCGCGAATGCGGGTCAACAGTTTGGGGTCAGTCATGCGGATACCTCGGAGTGATGGTGATGATCCCAGCCTCTTCAGGTGCGCAACAGATAGAGCCGTTCGGGCGCCTGGAAACGAGTGATCAGCGCCTGACCATCGGCCCGATCGCGCACGGGCGCGCTTGGCGCGGCGAGCAGGGCGCGGTAGATCACCTCCAGTCGGCGCCGATAGCCGTCGAGCAGGTACTCACGTTCGACGACCGCGCGATTGTACGCGATCCGATCCGCATCCGCCGCGAGTGGCGGAGTGGTCGCGTCGAGCGCGGAGCGGGCAGTCGGATCAGCGCGCAGATGCCGCAGCACCTCGGCTTGGGCGACCTCATCGAGCCGGCCGACGTCGATCCGTGCCTGGTCGTCGACGGCTGCCGCCCAGGCGCGGGCCAGGTCATCGCCATCGCGCACGCGACCATAGGCGCGGGCGGTGGCGGCGAGCGCGGTGTCCATGCGCTGGCGCAGCGCGCTAGCGTCCAGCCACGCCAGCGGCACCGGTAGGCGCTGATAGAGTCCGCCAAGGTCGATGCCTTCGGCGCTGAAATCGGCGGTGATCTCCGGCAGATCGCGACCGGCGAGGGGGCGGCCGATCAGCCAGGGCTCGAGGAACGCGAGGCCGAAGCCCTCGCCGACGCTGGTGCTGATCAGCGCATGGCTGGAGGCGAGCAGGGCGGCGAAGTCGTCGCCACGGGCGCCGAGTTCGAAATCGACGGGCAGCGCCAGTTCCTGCGCCAACGCGACCCAGCGCGCATAGCGCGGCTGCTCGAGGGGATTGTGCGGCGCTTGGGTGGTCGCGAAGCGCTCCTCGGGGCCGGCCAGCGCGGCCCAGAACAGCAGCTCGCCGAGATTCTTGCGGCGGATGGCGCGGGTTGGATAGAGCCAGCGGCGGTGATCGAGCCTGGTAATAGCGCGGCCACGCCTGGCGCTGGTCTCGCTGCCGGCTTCGGGGGCTGCTTCGGCGGCGAACGAGACCGCGTTCGGCAGTCGGTGACGTTGTGCGTCGGGCACGCCGGCGGCGGCCAGGAAACGATCATCGCGCGCGTTCAGCGTTGCATAGTGGATCTGTGGCGCGAGCGGGTAGAGCCGGGCCGCGAGTGCTGCACCATCTTGGGCGCCCAGGGTCTCGAGCATGCGCCGGTAGAGGGCAGGGCGGCCATCCTCGGCGAAATCGTGCGGCTGCAGTAGCAGCGCCTGACCGGCCTCGGCGAGCCCGAGAAGCGCGTCGGGCAGCGCCAGATGCTTGCCCAGGCAATGATTGTGGACATGCCAGAGGTCCGGCGCGCCGCCGAGCGCACGTTGCGCGGCCTGCTCCATGGCGCGCTGTAACGCGCGCGGCCCCATGGGCTCGCGCTGCTCCTCGTAGCCAAGCGCGGGGATGACCTCGATGCGGGCGGCGAGGAGCGCGCCTGCTCGTTGCGGCGGTTCACCGCTGAGCACCGCGACCTGGTGGCCGGCGGTCGCCAAGGCCGCGCAGGCGTGCTGGATGACGCGAGTGACGCCGCCGGTTCGCAGATGAAAATGGACGATCGCGATGCGCATGCTGTGGGATCATAGCCCGAATCGCCGGTCGGGTTGAGCAGGGCGCGATGACCGTTTCAACGACCGCGATCATCGACGCGGGCCGATCGCGTTATGCTCAGCCATCGGGCCATCGGGCACAGGTTATGCACAAGCAGATGATATGAAGCAACCGGAAAAGATCGGCTTTGTCTCGACCCGCTTCGCCGGCACTGACGGCGTCTCGTTGGAAGCGGCGAAATGGGCCGAGGTGCTCTGGCAGAGCGGGCATGTGAGCGCCTGGTACGCCGGGGTGCTGGATCGCGATCCGGCGATGAGCCTCTGCATCCCGGAGGCCTTCTTCGATCATGCCGAAAACCAATGGATCACCGCCCAGCTCTGGGGGCGGACCCGCCGCAGCCCCGAGGTCAGCCGCCGCATCCATGCGCTGGCGGCCTATCTGAAATCGACGCTCTATGAATTCCGCGCGCGCTTCGATCTCGATGTGCTGATCATCGAGAACGCGCTCACCATCCCGATGCACATCCCGCTCGGGGTCGCGATCACTGAGTTCTTGCTCGAGACCGGCATGCCGGCGATCGCCCATCACCACGATTTCATGTGGGAGCGCCAGCGCTTCCAGATCTCGGCGGTCGATGACTATCTGGAGATGGCCTTCCCGCCGCGCGTGCCGCAGCTCCAGCATGTGGTGATCAATCAGGCCGCGCGCGAGGAGATCGCCTGGCGCAAGGGCCTGCCGAGCATCCTGGTGCCCAATGTCTTCGACTTCGAGCATCCGCCCGGTCCGCCGGACGCCTATTCGGCCGATGTGCGCGAGGCGCTCGGGCTGCTGGCGGAGGATCGCCTGATCCTGCAGCCGACCCGCATCGTGCCGCGCAAGGGCATCGAGAACGCGATCCATCTGATCCGCCGGCTCAAGCTCGCGCGCGCGCATCTGGTGATCTCGCATCAGAGCGGTGACGAAGGCTTTGAGTACGAGCGCCAGATCCAGCAGCTCGCCCAGGATGAAGGCGTCTCGCTGAAGCTGTTCGGCGAGCGCATGGCCGATCGGCGCCAGCTCGATCAGAACGGACAGAAGGTCTATGTGCTCAGCGATCTCTATCCGCACGCTGATTTGGTGACCTTCCCGAGTCTCTACGAGGGTTTCGGCAATGCGCTGCTGGAGGCGATCTACTTCCGGCTGCCAATCGTGATCGGGCGCTACAGCGTCTATCAGCGCGATATCGAGCCCAAGGGCTTCCGGCTGCCGGTCATCGATGGGGTCATCGATCAGTCCACCGTCGAGCAGACGCGGCTGATCCTGGCCGATGCCGAGCATCGTGGTGCGCTGGTCGAGCACAATTATCAGGTGGCCAGGCGCTTCTACAGCTATCGCGTGCTGCGCGACAGCCTGAGCGGCATGATCAACAACCTGCGCAATAGGACGGGGTGAGCCATGTTCGTGGTCGATCGGCGCCTCTATGAGCGCATCCAAGAACGCCTGCGGCGCCTCTATGGCGCGCCAGCGCTACCGCGCTTGATGGATCGGCTGCAGCTGATCATCGGCCGCTACGGTGTCGGTGCCGAGTGTCCACCGGAGGCGGCCGGTTGCGCGCCCTGGGATCAGACCGACGCGGTGCTGATCACCTATGGCGACATGGTCTGCGCCCAGCATGAGGCGCCGTTGGCAACGCTGCGCCGATTCCTCGAGCAGCGGGTCGGCACGGCGATCTCGACGCTGCATCTGTTACCCTGCTTTCCGTATAGCTCCGATGATGGCTTTGCGGTGATCGACTATCGGCGGGTCGACCCCGCCCTGGGGGATTGGCCGCAGGTCGATGCCTTGGCCGAGGACTATCGGCTGATGCTGGATCTGGTGATCAACCATGTCTCGAGCCAGAGCCGATGGTTTCGCGCCTACACCAATGGCATGGCGCCGGAGCGCCATTATTTCCTCGAGGTCGATCCCAAGGCCGATCTCTCGCGCGTGGTGCGCCCGCGCACATCAAAGCTGCTGCGCTCGGTGCAGACGCCCGCCGGCGAGCGCCATGTCTGGGCGACCTTCGGTCAGGATCAGATCGATGTCGATTTCAGCAATCCGGATGTGCTGTTCGAGTATCTCGATATCCTGCTGTTCTATGTCCACCACGGTGCCCAGATCATCCGCCTGGATGCGATCGCCTATCTCTGGAAGCAGCTCGGCAGCCCCTGTATCCACCTGCCGCAGACCCATGAAGTGGTCAAGCTGCTGCGGGATCTGCTCAATCTGGTGGCGCCAACCGTGCTGCTGATGACCGAGACCAATGTCCCGCATGCCGAGAACATCAGCTATTTCGGCCAGGGTGACGAGGCGCACTTGGTCTATCAATTCAGCCTGCCGCCGCTGCTCTTGCATGCGATGCACAGCGGCAATGGGCGCTATCTGAGCGAGTGGGCCGCGCAACTGGCGCCGCCGCCCGCCGGCTGCACCTACCTCAACTTCACCGCCTCGCATGATGGGATTGGGGTGCGCCCGCTCGAGGGGTTGCTGCCGCAAGCCCAGCTCGACGGGTTGGTCGCGGCGATGGAGGAACGTGGCGGGTTGATCTCGCGGCGCAGTCATCCGGATGGCTCGGCCACGCCCTATGAACTCAATATCACCTACTTCGATGCGGTTGGCGTGCCAGGGGATCAGGCGACTTCGATCCTGCGTTTTCTCTGCGCCCAGACCATCGCCCTGAGTCTGCAGGGCATTCCGGGGATCTATTTCAACAGCCTGCTCGGGGCCTCGAACAACCTGCGCGGCGCCGAGCAAAGTGGCCGTGCGCGGAGCATCAACCGACAGAAATGGGCGCTGCCTGAACTCGAGGCGATGTTGGGCGCGTCATCGACGCATCAGGCGCGGCAACTGTTGCCGGAATATCTGCGGCGGCTTAGGATTCGCCAGGCGCAGCCCGCGTTTCATCCAGAGGGGGCACAGCGCGTGCTGGAGCTGCCGGCGGGGCTGTTTGGCGTCTGCCGGTTCGCGCCCGATGGTCGCCAAACCCTGTGGATGGTGGCCAATCTGACCGGCGCGCCGATCCAGCTCGGTTTCGGGCGCCTGGCGCGGCGTGCGCGCGAGCGGCGCTGGGCCGAGCTGATCGGGGGTTGGCGCCAGAGCGGCGATCAGCTGCCGAGCCGCTTCGAACTCGAGCCCTATCAGGTCGCCTGGCTGGTTGACCAGGCTTGAACAGGCTCCCGAACGTTTTATGCTCTTGCCATCGCTATCGCTTGCCATGAACGTGCCATCGCTTGTGCAATCACGCCGCGCATTCTGTCGCCTGGGCCGCTTGCCGCTGGTGCTGTTAGCGCTGGCAGCCTTGGGGCTGGTGCTGGTTGGCTGCGCAGGCACGGGTGGCGACACTGACGATCTCATACATGTGAGCTGCTTGCAGGTGCCTCAGCCTGGTCGTTGCAGCAAACCGCGAGCGGCCTTCTATTACGACTATCAAACGGACAGCTGCAAAGCCTTCGCGCGTGGTGTCTGCGATCCGAGCTGGCCCTTCCGTTCGATGCGCGACTGCGTCAAGGCCTGCGGCGGAAAGCCCGTGCCTTAAGGCCGCTTAGGTCAGCGGCTCGAGGTGCAAGTGACGGTGCTCGCTGTCGCCCTCGGCGGCATCGGTGCCGTGGCGATGGGCTTGCTCGCGGGCGCTGACCGGGAGCAGGGCGAGGTTGCCGTGATGCACGCCCGGTTGGGCCATGACGGTGTCGGCGAAGGCTCGCACCCGGTTGCTCGGGCCGCGCAGGATCACCGTCTCGAGGCAGTGAGCGTGGCTCAGGTGCACGTGCATGGTCGAGACCGTGAGGTCGTGGTGGTCATGCTGCGCGCTGGTCAGGCGCGCGGCGAGTTCGCGCTCGTGGTGATTGTAGACGTAGCTCAGGGTCGCGATGCAATCGCCCTCGGGCTGCGTGCTGAGCTGTTCGTGCTGCAGGCGCTCGCGGATCAGATCGCGGATGGCCTCGGAGCGGTTGCCATAGCCGCGCTTGGCCATGTAGCCCTCGAAGGCGTCGGTGAGCGGGTCGTCGAGTGTGATGGTGATGCGGTGCATGGTTCGGTTGCTTGTCTGATGGTTGCCTGGCGGCCTGGTCGGGTGACGCGGATGCAGGGGTGATGCTGGTATGATCATCTCATCATTTTTGCTTACTCTTCGCTTCACATGGCTCATATCCCTGATGGCGTGCTCTCGGCGCCCGTGCTCATCAGTGGCGCCTTGGTCTCCACCGGGCTGCTTGGCGTGGCTTTGCGCCGCCTGCGCGAGGCGGAGCTGCCACAGGCGGCGGTGCTGGCGGCGGCCTTTTTCGTCGCCTCGCTGATCAGCGTGCCGCTCGGCCCGAGCAGTGTCCACCTGTTGCTGAACGGGTTGATGGGGTTGCTGCTGGGCTGGGCGGCGGTGCCGGCGATCTTCGTCGCGCTGCTGCTCCAGGCGGTGTTCTTCGGCTTTGGCGGCCTGCTGGTGCTGGGCGTCAATACCCTCAATCTCGCGCTGCCGGCGCTGCTCGTCGCGCGCTTGTTGAGGCCCATGTTGCAACGCATGGCGGAGCTCTCCAGTCCACAGCAACGCCGAGCCTTGATGATCGGTGGCACCGCCGGGGTGCTCGCCGTGCTGCTCACGGGGCTCATGCTCGCGGCGAGCCTGGTGCTCAGTGGCGAGGCATTCTGGCCGGCGGCGCGCGTCATCGTCCTCAGCTTCATCCCGCTGGCGCTGATCGAAGGACTGGTGACCGGCATCGTGGTCGCTTTTTTGCTGCGGGTCGAGCCGGCATTGCTGCGACTGGACGGAGGTCGACATGGCGCGTGAAGCAGGTGGCCGTGAGCGCGTGAGCGGCTGGACAAGCAGGCTGGGCGCTCGACTCCTGTGTGGCCTGGTGCTGCTGATGCTGGCCAGCCCGAGTGTTGCCCATCGCCTGCAGGTGTTTGCCGCCGCTGACGGGGCGGCGATCGAGGGTCGCGCCTATTTCGTCGGTGGACATCCGGCCCGCGATATCGCGATTCAGGTGCTCGATGGCGAGGGTGAGCCGATCACCGAGCTGAGGTCCGATGCCGAGGGGCGTTTTCGGGTGGATGTGAGCGCGGCTCGGGATTATCGGATCGTGGCCCATTCCGGGGACGGCCACCGCGCTGAATGGCCGATCTCAGCGGCGGAGTTGGCCGGAGCCTTCGATGAGCGAGCTGCATCTGGAGCAGATGGCACAGGCTCGGATTCAAGGGCTGAGTCGGCGCAGGCGGTTGGTCCATCGGCCCAGGAGCTGGTTTGCATCGAAGGCGCCGAGCTGGACCGGGCCCTGAGCGCGGCGATCGAGCGCTCGGTCGAGCAGGCGGTCGCGCGCCAGCTGCGTCCCCTGCGCGAGGCCTTGGCCGAGGCTCAAGCGCAGGTCGCGTTGCGTGATCTGCTCGGCGGGCTCGGCTATATCGCCGGTCTCGCCGGGCTCGGGCTGTGGTGGACGCGGCGGCGCAAGACCTCAGGCGCGGGCGATACGGATGCTCGCTGAGCACGGCGATCGACTCGCGGGCTTCGATCCGCGGGCGCGCCTGATCCTGGCCGCGCTGCTCGCGCTGACGGTGGTCTCGCTGCAGACGTCGAGCGCGGGCTCGATCGCCCTGCTCGCTGCCGGCGCCATCGCCAGGCTTGGCGGTGTCTCGCCGCAGCGCCTGCGTTATCTGTTACCGCTCGAGCTGTTGATGCTGGTCCTGCTGTTGACGTTGCCGTTCTCGGTGCCAGGCACCCCGTTGCTGACCTTCGGGCCGCTGGTGGCGAGCCGCGAGGGTGGCCTGCTCGCGCTGCTGATCCTGTTCAAGGCCAATGCCGTGGTCTTGATCCTGTTCGGCTTGGTCGGGAGCCTCGGTGCCGGAGCGGCGGTGCATGCACTGGCGCGCCTTGGGCTGCCGAGCAAGCTTTGCCAGATGTTGCTGCTGACGTTGCGGCAGATCGATCTGGTCGGCGACGAGTATGCGCGCATGCGCCTGGCGATGCGCGCGCGCGCCTTCGTGCCGCGTAGCGATCGACATAGCTGGCGCGCGCTCGGTTGGCTGATCGGCATGCTGCTGGTGCGCAGCCTGGCGCGCGCGCGGCGGGTGGCCGATGCGATGCGGTGTCGCGGCTTCGACGGCCAACTGCGTTTGCCGCAGCGCCTCCGTTGGCGGCGGCGCGATACGCTGCTGTTGCTGGGCGCGTTGCCACTGCTCGCAGGCTTGCTTCTGCTCGACCGTTGGGGTTGGGGCGGGTGGACGGGCTGGGCGGAAAGCCGCTTGGCCGGAGGTGTCTGAGAATGAGTCGACGCACCGCGCGCACTGTGCCTGATGCTGCGCGCACTGCGCATGATGACGTGCTCGTCGACCTCGCGGGCATCGGCTTCGGCTATGGTTCCAAACCGCTGCTGAGCGGGCTCGATCTGCGCCTCGATCGCGGTGAGCGGGTCGCCTTGATCGGCCCGAACGGCGCCGGCAAGAGCACGCTGCTGCATCTGATCGTCGGCCTGTTGCGACCGAGCGCGGGCCGCATCCGCGTGTTGGGCAGGGAGTGCCGCGACGAGGCCGATTTCCGCATCGCCCGGGGCGAGGTCGGCTTGGTCTTCCAACAGAGCGATGACCAGCTCTTCTGCCCGACCGTACTCGACGATGTCGCCTTCGGGCCGCTGAACCTGGGGCGCTCGCCGTCCGAGGCCACCGCCATCGCCGAGCGCACACTGGCGGCCCTGGGGCTGGCGGGCTATGGTGAACGTGTCACCCATCGCCTCTCCGGCGGCGAGAAGCGGCTGGTGGCCCTGGCCACGGTGTTGGCCATGGAGCCGGAAGTGCTCTTGCTCGATGAGCCGACCAGTGGACTGGATCACACCAGCGAGACGCGGCTGCTCGATCATCTTTGTGCTTTACCGCAGGCGATGCTGATCGTGTCGCACGAGCAGCGCGTGCTCGAGTGCCTCGGCACCCGTGCGGTGTTGCTGCAAGCGGGTCGTCTGCTCGATGCCGAGCTGCATCGGCATTCGCATCGACACGCCCATTTGCATCTGCATGCGCCGGGTTTGGACGACGCTCACACCCATCCACATCCTGATGACGCAGAGCAGGGATCATGACTGATCAACCCAACGCCATCGACCCCTTGCAGGCCAAGCTCGAGAGCGAGACGGCCAAGATTCCCTGGCGCGAACTGCAGCGCTTCTTCGCCCAGGGCCGCGCCATTCAGGTCGCCGCCGGGGTGGACCTGATCGAGGTGGCCCTGGCCATCAGTCGTGATGAGCGCCCGCAGGTCGAGGGTTGGCTGGCCACTGGCGCGGTCGAGCGGGTGAGCGATGCGCAGGCGACAGACTGGATCGCGGCCGATGCGCTGGTCTGGGCGGTGGTGGTGCGTCCTTGGGTACTGGTGCAGTCGCTGGATTAGGCGCTGTCAGCGCGGTGGCCCTGTCTCGAGCCCCATGGCGTGCAGATAGGCGCTGGCGCTGGCGGCTTGGGTGTAGTCGGCGACCGCCTGTTGCAGGCGGTTGGCGGAGAGGGGGGCGGCCAGGGTCTGCAGGATCGCGGCCGCCAGCGCCTCGCTGTCGCCGACCGGGACCAACGCACCGAAGCGGCCATCGGCGAGCAGTTCGCGCGGACCGCTAGGGCAATCGGTGGCGACCGCCGGGATGCCGAGCGCGAGCGCCTCGGTGAGGACATTGGGCGAGCCCTCCCAGGCCGAGGAGAGCACGAACAGATCGGCCCGCGCGAGCCAGCAGTAGGGATTGCTCTGAAAGCCCGGCAGCTCGAGATCGCCATCGGCACCGAGCCGCAAGTCGAGCGACTGGGCCAGGGACTCGAGCGCGCTGCGACCGCGTCCTTCGCCGAGGATGATCAACCGGCAGTCACGTTGGCGTCTGACCAGGCGGAACGCACGCAGCAGCGTCGGAAAGTCTTTCTGACGCTGCAGACGGCCCGCGCCGATGAGGGTCGGGATGGATGCGCGCTCGTCGAGCCAGGGATGCGGGCAGGGGGCGGCGGCCAGATCGGCGAGCGCGGGGGTGATCACCGGATTGCGGATCACGCGGATCTGGCTGCGCGAGCGCCGGGTGATCCGCGCGCTATCCTCGGCCACCCCCCCGGAGACGGCGATGATGCGCTCGATGCCCGGGTAGAGGAGGCGAATCGGCAGGAGTCGCAGCCAGCGCTGGAGGCGGGAGCGCCCGCTCAGCGCGGCCGAGAGATGGGTGCCGAGCCGCAGCACCAAGCGCGTCTCGGTGCGTGCGAGCGCGCGCGCCATGACCGCCGCGCGCCCCGCGCGATCCTTCACTGCCAGCAGCACCGGCGGGCGTTCCCGGCGCAGCCAGCGCGCGAGGGCGACGGTGGCCAGCAGAGTGTGACCCGGCGCCAGTGGCACGCGGCGCACCTCGGCCGGGAGCTGGTCGAGCACGGCGCTGCGGGCGCGCACCAGCAGCAGGTCGACCGCATAGCCCTGGTCGCAGAAGCCCTGGATCAGATGCACCAGCATCCGCTCCACGCCGCCTTGCCCGGAGAAGGAGGCAACGATGGCGAGGCGCTTGCGTGGCTCTGGCGTCATTCGAGAAAGGCCGCTGGACTCGGAACAGCCAGCGCGATCAGGGAGAGATCAGGACGCGAGGTTGCTGCCCGCCGATGTGGCGATCTCGCGCAAGCAGTCGGGGCAGAGGCAGTCTTCGTATTGGCTCTGCAGGGTTTTTAGGACTGGCAGCGAGACCTTGACCGCGACACAATCGCAGTGGCGTAGGTCATCGACCTTGCACTCGAAGTCGGCGCCGCAGCGCGGGCATTGCTTGGTGCCTTCTGTGAGGGGTTGATTCCAGGTCATGGGATGTGATCCTCGCGGTTAGGGTCTGATAGGGCTTAATGTTTTGAGCGTCTCCGACCCTAGATGGTGCGGGCCGCGGTCGATTCCAGCGCTACCTGGTCGCGCCTGCACGCGCTTGCTCTAAGGCGGCTGGCGTCGATGCGCTCAGGCGCTGGCGTCGAGGATCACCGGGGCGCTGAGTGGCTGCTCGTCGAACCAGGCCCGGTGATCGCTGCCGAGCACCAGCCGGCCCTCGGCGAACCAGCGCACCGCCAGCGGATAGATGCGATGCTCCTCGGCGAGCACGCGCGCCGCGAGCCGGGCCGGATCGTCATCCGCCAAGACCGGCACCCGCGCCTGCAGGATCGCCGGCCCGCCATCGAGTTCGGCGGTGACGAAATGGACCGTGGCGCCATGCCAGGGATCGCCGGCCTCGAGCACGCGCGCGTGGGTGTGCAGGCCGCGATAATTCGGCAGCAAGGAGGGATGGATATTGAGCATCCGCCCCTGCCACTGTTCGACGAAGCCAGGGGTCAGGATGCGCATGAAACCAGCGAGGGCGATCAGATCCGGGGCCTGGGCCGCCAGCAGCTCGGCGAGCGCCGTGTCATAGGCCGCGCGCGTCTCGAAGCCGCGATGGCTCAGCGTTTGCGTCGGGATGCCGGCGCGGCCTGCGCGCTCCAGGCCGGCGGCGTCGGCGCGGTTGCTGATGACCAGACCGATTTCGAACGGCGCGTCGGCGCGCTGGCTGTCATCGATCAGCGCTTGCAGGTTGCTGCCGCTGCCGGAGATCAGCACCGCGAGGCGTGCGCGGGCGCTCATCGCCACTGCCCTCGGTAGCTCACAGCCGCGCGTGCGGTGGCATCGGTAGCGGCACCCTCGCCACTGGCGGCGATGGTGCCCACCACCCAGGCGCGTTCGCCGAATTCGGCGAGCTGCGCGCAGACCGCTTCGGCTTGATTCTCGGGCACGCAGGCGATCATGCCGACGCCGCAGTTGAAGGTTCGCAGCAGTTCATCGTCGCGAATCTGGCCTTGCGTGCGCAGCCAGTCGAAGATCAGCGGTAGCCGCCAACTGTCCAGATCGATCAGCGCTTGGGTGCCTGCGGGCAAGACCCGCGGTAGGTTCTCGGTGATGCCGCCGCCGGTGATGTGGGCAAGGGCGTGCACCTCATGCGCGCGGATCAGCGCGAGCGCCGAATTGACGTAGATGCGGGTCGGTGCCAGCAGCAGATCGCCGAGGTGCGCGCCGTCGAGCGTCGTCGAGAGCGGTGTTGCCGAGCGCTCGAGCACCGCGCGGATCAGCGAATAGCCGTTCGCATGCGGGCCGGAGGAGGCCAGGGCGATCAGCGCATCGCCGGGGCGGACCTGCTCGGGGCTGATGAGGGCGGATTTCTCGACGATGCCGACGCAGAAACCGGCCAAGTCGTAATCGCCCTCGGCGTAGAGCCCCGGCATCTCGGCCGTCTCGCCGCCGATCAGCGCGCAGCCGGCCTGCTGGCAGCCCTCGGCGATGCCGTTGACGACATCGGTGGCGACCTCGACATCGAGCGCGCTGGTGGCGTAGTAGTCGAGGAAGTACAGTGGCTCGGCGCCGCAGACGACGATGTCGTTAGCGCACATGGCGACCAGATCGATGCCGATGCCGTGGTGCTGACCACGCTCGATGGCGAGCTTGAGCTTGGTGCCGACGCCATCGGTGCCGGAGACCAGCACCGGCTCGCGATAGCCGCTCGGCAGCTCGAACAGCCCGCCGAAGCCGCCGAGCCCGGCGAGCACGCCGGGGCGATGCGTGGCGCGGACGGCGGGCGCGATGCGCCGCACCAAGGCGTCGCCAGCGTCGATATCGACCCCAGCGTCCTTGTAGCTGAGCGGTTGTTTGTCCATGTGTGTTGCGCCTGAATCGCTGAGCAGAGGTTGCATTGAGGGAAATTCTAGCGCGAAAGCCCCGCCTACCCGATGATCGGCGTCTATCGCTGCTCGACCTGATCGAGGTTGAAATCCGGCCTGGCATGCGCATTGAACGTCTGAACAACCGCTTTTAGGGATCGACCCGCCAATGTCTACCGTCAAGAGTACCTGCTACGAGTGTGATGCGAACTGCGCGATCGATGTCACCCTGGACGCCCAGGGCGAGCCGGTGGCGATCGACGGCCCCGACTGCCCGCGCTGTTATGTGCAGTTGGATCGGCGCCAGCATCCGGATCGCCTGCTGTATCCGCTCAAACGCGTCGGCCCGCGCGGTAGCGGTGAGTTCGAGCGTATTTCCTGGGACGAGGCGCTCACCACCATCACCGAGCAGCTGAGTCGGACCCGTGAGCAGCATGGTGCTCCGGCAGTCGCCTTCTTCGCCGGCTACACCAAGGAGGCGCGCCCGCAGTTGCAGCGCCTGGCGCATGCGTTCGGCTCGCCGAACTACATGACCGAGAGCGGCTGCTGCTTCTCGGCGACCAAGGTCGCCGAGGAGGTGACCTTCGGCACCAAGATCAAGACCACCTCGACCATCGCCTCGCACAACACCAAATGCCTGCTGGTCTGGTCGACCAATCCGCGCGGTTCGATCCCGCCGTTCCATCTGCATCCGCAGGCGCAGGCCAAGCCGGGCCGGCCGATGATCGTGGTCGATCCACGGCGCACGCCGCTCGCCGATCAGGCCGATGTGTTCCTGCAGATCCGCCCGGGGACCGATGGCGCGCTGGCGCTCGGCTTTCATCATCTGATCTTCGCCCATGGCTGGCAGGATCAGGCCTTCCTGGATGAATGGGCGATCGGCGTCGAGGCGTTTCGCGACTACGCGGCCGAATTCACCCCCGAGCGCGTCGCCGAGATCTGCGGCATCGAGGTCGATGATCTGCGCCGCGCCGTCGAGCTGTTCGCGACCCTGCACCCGGCGCAGATCATGCTCTCGCCGACGGCGACGGTGCAGCACAGCAACGGCTTTCAGAATCATCGCGCGGTGATCCTGGTCTCGGCGGTGACCGGCAACCTCGACCGCGAAGGCGGGAACCGCTTCTTCAACGACAAGGTCTCGCCGAAGCCGATCGAGTTGTTCGAGCATTGCCTCAACGACCTGCCGCCGCGCGTGGGCGATGAGGTGTTCCCGGTCTGGACCCGGCATTGGCCAGCGGCGCAAAGCATGCTGCTGCCCGATTGCATCCTCGAGGGCCAGCCGCAGCGCATCCACAGCCTGCTGGCGATGGGCATCAATACCGCCATGTGGGCCAATTCCAAGCGCATGGAGCAGGCACTCGGCTCGCTCGATTTCTTCGCCGCCTCGGACTTCTTCCACAATCCGGCCACGCGCATGGCCGATATCGTGCTGCCGGCGGCGACCAACCTCGAGCGCGAGGCGCTGATCGCCTATCCCGGCTGTGCCTATCAGGGCGAGTTGCGCTATCGCCAGCGGGTGGTCGCGCCCAAGGGCGAGGCGCGCCCGGATGCCGAGGTCTTTCTCGAACTCGGCGTGCGGCTCGGCATGGCCGAGCAGTTCTGGAACGGTGATCTCGCCGCCTCCTGGGCCGAGGCGGCCGAGGGTATCCCTGAAGACATTCGCGACGAGGTCTATTCCAACCCGGATGGCGTGACCGTCTATGCCGCGACCATCGACGAGCTGGTCGAGCAGGGGTTTCTCGATGCCGATCGCCAGTATCGGCTGCATGGTTTCAAGACCGTCAGCGGCAAGGTCGAGTTCGATTCCCAAGAGCTGCGCGAGGCCGGTCACGAGGGTTTGCCGATCTGGCGTGAACCGGCCGAGAGTCCGCGCTCGACCCCGGAGATCGCGCGCGACTTCCCGCTGGTGTTGACCAGTGGCGCGCGCCACAAGCACGCGACCCATTCCCAGCATCAATATCTGGAACGCATGCGCAAGGCGATGCCGGATGCCCTGGTGGAGCTGCACCCGGATGATGCGGCCAAGCGTGGGATCGAGAATGGGGATCTCGTCGAGGTCTGTACGCGCCGTGGCCGGGTGTGCTTTACCGCGCGGGTCACGGATCGCATCAAGCCTGGGGTTGCCCACTGCGCCCACGGTTGGAATCATGCCAACGTCAACGAGCTGACCGACGACGGTGCACTCGATCCGATCAGCGGATTCCCGCCGTTCAAGTCGCTTTTGTGCGAGGTGGTTCCCATGCAGGGTGTCGAGCACAAGGCGGCTTGATGGGGCTCTACGAGGTCATCATCATTCATCCGTGTGGTCGAGGAATTTTTCATGCCCTTTATCGGTGTCTTACCCGAACGCAAACACCTCTTTGCGCCCGAGCCGCACTGCGATCTGCCTGTCAGCGATGCCGCTGCCTGGCGTCTGAATCCCGCGCATCGCCACATCTACGACAAGTTGCGGCTCGCGCTCGATGCCGGGCTGACCGCCGCGCCCTGCGGGGTGGCGCCGATGGATCTGGGGGTCGCGCCCGAGGACGAGGTGTTCGTCAAACCGATCACCAACCTCGCAGGGATGGGGCTGAGCGCCCGCTCGGTGCGCGCCGATGCGGTGCCGCTGGAGCCGGGCAGCTACTGGTCGGAGCGCCTGACCGGGATGCACACCAGCAGTGATTGCCTGGTGCAAGACGGCAAGCCTCGTTGGTTCGCCCATACCCGAGGTTCGGACGAGAAGGATGCCTCGCGGCCGATCTACTGGGAGATCGGTGCCGACCTGCCGGAGGCCGAGGCTTGGATCAGCGACTGGGTGCATCGGAATCTGGCCGGCTATACCGGCCTCTGCAATATCGAGCTGATCGGTGGCCGGCCGATCGAGGCCCATCTGCGCGGCTCCAACGGCTTCTTCGATCTCTATGGGCCGGACTTCATGCCAGCCTGGGTGTCGCTGGTCGATGGCGATGATGTCAGTCCGCCGCCGCCGATTCCAGGTGGTTACGTGATCTCCGTGTTCGGTGACGCTGACCTCAGCGACAAGCATCTGCAAGCGGCCGAATCGCTTGGGGTCAAGGTGCAGCCCGATCCAAGCACGCCGGGGCGGGCTGCGATCCTGCGCTGTCGCGAGCGCGAGGCCGGATTCGAGGTCTATCGCCGGTTGACGGGGCGCGCGCTCGTGTAGACGCTGCCAGCGAGTGTCTGCGCTCAGTCGGATTCGGCCAGCCAGTCGCGCGGCACCAGGTAATGCTCGTACAAGCGGGCTTCGGGCGAGCCAGGCTCGGGCTGCCAGTCGTAGCGCCAACTGACCTGTGGCGGTAACGACATGAGGATGGATTCGGTGCGGCCCCCGGATTGCAAGCCAAACAGAGTGCCGCGATCGTAGACCAGATTGAACTCCACGTAGCGCCCGCGCCGGTAGCATTGGAAGTCGCGCTCGCGCTGACCATAGGGCGTGTCCCGGCGGCGTGCGAGCAGCGGCAGATAGCCGGGCAGGTAATGTTCGGCCACGCTGCGCATGAAGGCGAAGCTGCGCGCAAAGCCCCAGGCATTGAGATCATCGAAGAAGACCCCGCCGACCCCGCGCGGTTCATCGCGGTGCTTGAGGTGAAAATAGCGGTCGCAGGCGTGCTTGAGGCGAGCGTGCAAGGCCTCGGCATCCTCGTCCTCGGTGCCGAAGCCCGCGCAGGCAGTGCGCGCGTTGCGATGCCAATGGCGCACGTCTTCGTCGAAGCCGTAATAGGGGGTGAGGTCGAAGCCGCCGCCAAACCACCACACCGGCGCACAGCCGGCTTTCTCGGCGATGAAAAAGCGCACGTTCATGTGCGAGGTTGGCACATAGGGATTGTGCGGGTGCATGACCAGCGACACGCCCATGGCCTGGAACCCGCGCCCGGCTAGCTCGGGCCGGCTGGCACTGGCGGTTGCCGGTAGGGCGTCACCATGCACATGCGAGAAGTTGACCCCGCCTTTCTCGAACAGCGCGCCGTCCTCGAGCACCCGGCTGCGGCCTCCGCCACCGTTGGCGCGTTGCCAGGCGTCCTCGCGGAACTCGCCGCCGCCGTCGGCCTCGGCGAGCGCGGCGCAGAGGCGGTCTTGCAGGTCGAGCAGATACTGCTCGACGGCAACGGGGTTTGGGACGTCTGCGGTGGTCATCGGCACGTCATGGGGCTGAATCTGGTCATGCGAGGTCAGGTCGCTCGGGCTTGCTGGATCATCTCGTAGGCGCGGCGGATCTCGTAGGTCTTCTGGGCGGCCATCTTCATCATCTCCTCGGGCAGGCCCTTGGAGACCAGTTTGTCTGGATGATGCTGGCTGAGCAAGCGGCGATAGGCGCGCTTGATGCTGGCATCGGAATCCTTTGGGCTGACACCCAGTAGCGCATAGGCCTGTCTGAGACTGGGCGCGCGTGCCGGTCTCTGGCGCCCGCCGCCCGCCCGGGATCCGCTGCCAGCCCCGGCGCCCCGGGGGCCGGCATTGTCGCTGAACTGGCGCTGCAGTCGCACCAGGGTCTCGAGCTGCTTGAACAGGATCTCGGGGATCTGCAGTCCGCTGCGTATCCGCCCCAACACCCGGCGCTGTTGCAGCGTCGGCTCGCCGTCGACGTAGGCTGCCTGCAGTTGGATCTCGAGGAACATCTGGATCAGCGCGCGCTGGCTCAGGCATTCTTGGCGGAAGGTCTCGACCACGGCGGGAAGATCGAAATCGGCGGACTTGCCCTGCCGGAACAGGGTGACGGCAGCGCTGCGCATCTCTGGCGAGAGGCGCAGCTGCGTCATGATGGTCTCGGCGAGGGCGATATCGGCCTCGGAGACGCGCCCATCGGCCTTGGCCAGATGCCCCATGACCGAAAAGGTCGCGGTGAAGAATGCGCTTTGGATGCGCTGCCGATTGCCGGGCGGCAACTGCGCGTTCCGCCGCAGTTTGCGCACGCCATGATCGACCCCGTGGCCGAGCGTGGCCCCGAGCGCGGCGCCCAACGGCCCGCCGGCGGCGAGGCCCAGGAATCCGCCGACGACCTTACCGACCCATCCCATCGAGACGGCTCCTGCTATTTGCCCTTGATGTACTCAACATCCGAAAACGAGTACACCCAATGCGGTCGAAAAGCAACCAGAATGACCATGATCCAGCCGTTGAGCATGGCTTCCGGCAGGAACATCAGCGGAAAGAACGGCAGCACGCTCTGGCGCAGCTCGGCCATGCTGTAGGCGCCGGCGCCGACCAGCAGCCAGGCCGCCATGTAGCCCATGGCGACGCCGACCAAACCGGCGGTAAGGAAGCCGTTGACCAGCACGTAGACGAAGAATTGTTTCGGCAGGTAGCGTCGGATCAGGATCAGCAGCACCAGCGTCAGGCTGATCGGCAGCACGCCGGAAACCAGCGCATTGAGCGCAAAACCGTCCCAGGCGCTGGCGCTGTTGAGGGTGACCCCGAGCAGCGCGAGCGAGGCGGCGAGCACCGCGAAGCACCAGCCGAACATGAGGGTGACGGCGGTGAGGCCGAGCAGATGATAAGAGAGCCCAGGTTGCACCGGGGTATCCATCTGCCAGAGCATGATCAGGGCGACGGTCGCACCGAAGAAGACATGGGTGAGCCGCGCCCGCAGCAGTTCGCGCCAGGGCGCGTACCAAAGCGCCAGCAGCAGGCACAGGCCGTAGAGCAGGATGGTGCTCCAGAGCGCGAACGGCGTGAAGAGGGCAGGGTCGAGCGTCATCGATGGTTGGCGCCGATGGTGAGGACGTGTTGCTCTGTTCTAGGTTGAGTTAAGCGGCTTCGACCTCAACCGAATAGAGGCGAATCATCACACAGAGGAGTCTCCATGAATCAACGCCCCTTGGGAACCACCGGCCTGCGGGTCAGCGAACTGTGCCTCGGCACCATGACCTTCGGCGAGCAGAATACCGAGGCGGAGGCCTTCGCGCAGCTCGATCGAGCGGTCGCTGCCGGGATCAACTTCATCGATACCGCCGAAATCTATCCGGTCCCGCCGCGCGCCGAGACCCAAGGCGCGACCGAGCGGTTCATCGGCAACTGGCTGGCCGAGCGTGGCGGGCGCGAGCGGTTGATCCTCGCCAGCAAGGTCGCCGGGCCGGGTGATTGGATCGATTATCTGCGCATGCCGGGGCGGCGGCTGGATCGGGCCAACATCGAGGCGGCGCTCGATGCCAGCCTGCGGCGGTTGCGCACCGATTACATCGATTTGTATCAACTGCATTGGCCGGACCGCGAGACCAACTACTTCGGCAAACTCGGCTACCGTCATCCCGAGCGGGATGACAGTGTGCCGTTGCTGGAGACCCTGCAGGTGCTCGGCGATCTGGTGCGGGCGGGCAAGATCCGCCATGTCGGGCTGTCCAATGAGACGCCCTGGGGCACGATGCGGATGCTGGCGCTGGCCGAGACCCATGGCCTGCCGCGCATGGTGAGCATCCAGAATCCCTATAGCCTGTTGAATCGCAGCTTCGAGGTCGGTCTGGCCGAGGTGGCGATGCGCGAGCAGTGTGGTCTGCTGGCCTATTCACCGTTGGCGTTTGGCATGCTGAGCGGGAAATATCTCGATGGTGCGCGACCGGCGGGGGCGCGGTTGACCTTGTTCTCGCGTTTTGATCGCTATTCGAACGCGCAGGCCGAGTGGGCGACGGCGGAGTATTGCGCGATTGCGCGGCGTCATGGGTTGGACCCGGCGCAGATGGCGTTGGCGTTCGTGACCAGCCGTGCGTTCGTGACCTCGAACATCATCGGTGCGACGACCTTGGCGCAGTTGGAGAGCAACCTGGGCAGCGCCCAGCTGCGGCTGAGTCAGGAGGTGTTGAACGAGATCGAGGCGGTGCATCAGCGCCAGCCGAATCCGAGTCCTTGAGGTTGGATCGGTTTTCGAGTGCGGTGCCGGGCGCCGGGGTCGGGTAGCGCCGCGCCGGGGACGCCGTGAATACGTCCTTGTAGGCTTGAGCGCCGCTTCCTGCGGCGCACACCCCGGCGCGACGCTACCCGACCCCGACGCCGTCGATGCCGAGCTGGCCGCAGCTGTGGCCGGCGAGGGCGTTGGCGGTCTGCAGGACTTGATTGATCGGTTGGTGGTCGAGTAGGGCGGCGATGGCGGCGGCGTTGAAGACGTCGCCGGCGGCGATGGTGTCGATGATCTCGGCCGGCGGCTGGGCGGGGGCGAAGAGCAGCTCGCGCTCGCTGGTGAGTGCGTAGGCGCCTTCGGCGCCCCAGGGCAGGAGCAGCAGGCTCGCGTTCGACCGATCGGCAAAGCGTTGCAGGAAGGCTTTGGGGTCGTGCGCGCCTTGCTGCTCGGCGAAGGCGCGGGCGACGATGAGGAGGCTGATCGCCGTTTCCGGGAGCTGATACAGCGCCTCGATGCCGGGGCGGGGCTTTTCGAGTTCGACCGAAATCGGTAGGTCGGGGCGTTCGGTGGCGACGCGGCGGATCATGCGCGCGGTCTCGCTGGGGTTGCGGCCCTCGAAATGCACCCAGTCGACGGTGCTGAGATCGGCGCGCGCGAAGTCGGCGGCGGTCAGCTCCGGCAGGTCGCGATGATGGACGATGGTGCGGCTGCCGGTGGCGCGGCTGCCGGTGGCGCGGCTGAGCGTGATGTAGGAGGTCGGCGTGGCGCTGCCGGGGATGGTCTTGGCGGCGCTCAGGTCGATGCCCCGGGCGCTGAGATCCTGTCGGATGAACGCGGCGCCGTTGTCATCGGCGAGGGTGCCGACCCAGCGGCAGGGGTGGCCGAGTTCGCTGAGCACGGCGAGCGTATTGGCGCAATTGCCGCCGCGCAGGCGGCGTTGGCTGAGGGCGCGGACCTTGTCGTCCTCAGCCGGGTAACGCTCGACCTGGTGGATGATGTCCAGGGTGGCGATGCCGACGCCGAGGATGCGGGCGGCGTGGTCGGGCTTGGGAGGTCGTTGTCGGCGCTGCTGGGGATGGATGTCGGGTTGATGCGGGTCGACAGTGGAGGTGGGTGGAGCCATGAGTCTGTGCGCGGATCGGGATCAGCCGGCGGGATCAACTGGCGGGATCAACTGGGCAGGCGAATCGTCAGCTTGCCACCGCGTTGGATGAGTTCGAAGCGTTTCAGGAAGTCCATGCCGAGCAGCACCTGGTCGCCGGGAAAGTTGGGCAGCACCGTGGCGCGCAGGTTGCGTGCCGTCAGGCCGCCGAGGCTGACACTGTCGATGCGGGTGGTCCAGGTCTGGACCATGCCGTTTGCGGTCTTGCTCATGCCGCCCGGGCGCAGTGGCAGGCCGAGCTGGCGCGCGAGTCCTTGTGGTAAGGAGACGGTGGTGGCGCCGGTGTCGAGCAGGAAGACGACCGATTCGCCATTGATGGTGCCGGTCGCGACATAGTGGCCCTCCTGGTTTTGTTGCAGCACCACCTGGGCGATGCCATCGGGTCCGACCTCGAACGCGATATTTTGGTTCGGGTTCTCGCGATGGTCGAGATAGTTCTGGAAGAGCATCGCGATCAGTGCGGTGCCAGCGACCCAGGCGCCGAAGAGCATGGCTCTGCCGAGGCGCGAGGGTCCATCGTTGGGTCTTGGGAGTTTGGCGTTCATTCTGCGTACTATAAGGCTTCCGCAGCCGATTGGGCGCTGGGGTGTGAATCCGCGCGAAAAGAGGTGCATCTGGCGGGCTGATCGTGTAGCGCCCGTGTGGCGCCGAAGTGTCCAGGCCAAGGAACACCTGGCCTGTCAACCTGTCTTGTCACTCGTGGGCCTTTGTGCCAGCATTACCCTGTGAGCGCCTGTACAGTGGATCCCACTGGGGTGGACATGCCGCTGGCGTTGAACGGCCGCCGTGTGAACCCCGTGGACTTGGAGAGTGAAGTGTTTAAGCATGAAACCGTCTCGTTCGATGACGAGCCATTGATCCTGGTCGATCGCGAGGACCGGGTCATCGGCCACGAGACCAAGGTCAATGCCCACCAGGGCGATGGGCTCTTGCATCGCGCCTTCTCGATCTTCCTGTTCTCCGGCGATGATCAGGTGCTGCTGCAGCAGCGCAGCGGTGACAAACCCCTGTGGCCGCTGTTTTGGTCCAACAGCTGTTGCAGCCATCCGCGGCGCGGCGAGGAGCTGCAAGAGGCCACGCACCGTCGCCTGCGCGAGGAGCTGGCGATCGACGCCGAGCTGCATTTCCTCTACAAGTTCGAGTATCAGGCCGGGTTTGGCGCGCTGGGCGCCGAGCATGAACTCTGCTCGGTCTATGTCGGTAAGGTCGAGACGCCGGTGGCGGTCGATGTGAACCCGAGCGAGATCGCCGATTGGCGCTGGATTCCCTGTGCCGAGGCCGATCGTCTGATCGTCGAGGAGCCGGATCGGATCACGCCCTGGTTCGTCATGGAATGGCGGCGTCTGCGCACGGACTATCGTGAGTTGATCGCCAGCCTCTCAGCCACCCCGTTGAGGAAGGTCGCGTGATCCAATCCCCCACGATTCCCCGTCTGTTGACGCTGCCGGTCGGACTGGTCCCGAATCAGCTGCGCACCGGCGCGCTGGTGCAAATCTTGAACCGGGTTTTTGAGTCCGAACTGCGCGATGGCGAGCTGGATTTCCTGGACGGCCATGTGATGCGCATCGGCGTCGACGATGCCCGGCTCGAATTCCGCCTGACCTTGGCCGGAAACCGCATCAAGGCCGCGCCGCCCGGTGCCGCGACCGATCTCAGCATCGACGGCAAGGTCTATGATTTCCTGCTGCTCGCGACCCGTCGCGAGGATCCCGACACCCTGTTCTTCAATCGTCGCCTGCGCCTTGGCGGCAGTACCGAACTTGGACTCTATGTGAAGAACTTCCTCGATAGCGTCGAGCTGGAAGAGCGCCTCGGTCCGCTGCTGAAGGTGATGAACGGCGCCACCGATCTGCTTGGGCGTTTCGGTCGCGGGTAGCGGGTAGCGGACGCGGGTCAGTTGTCGCATTCAGTGGGCGGCAAATAATGCTCGTCGAGCAACAGGGCATCGGCGTAGGGACATTCGCGGGGGAAGGTGTCGATCGGCAGGCCGGTCTCCGCTGCCGCGAGTTCGCGCGCATCGACGTAGGCCGCGTGAACGGCCGCGGGCCACATGCGTTGCATGCCGGGATATTTGCGCAATAGGATCCTCAGCTCGGCGCGCTGATGAACGATGGTGTTGCGCCAACTGCGCCCATCGAATTCACGCCAACGCTCGGCGAGTTGCGCATATTGAAATTGCCATTTGAGTAGATGGGCAAGCAATACGCGCAAACGGCTTTCGAGACCGCGTTGCTCGCTCTTGCCCATGTCGCTCAGTTCCTCCAGTAGGTGCTCGACATCCAGATCCTCAAAGCGACCGGCTCTGAGCAGGTCGGCGTTCGCGCCCGCCCAAGCGCTGTAATCTTGCTCGTAGAGTGCTTTCAGGTCATTCATCATCAGCTGTTTTATGTTCCTCGGGCGAGCATCAGCGCGCGCTCAGCGAGCAGCCCGGGCTACCTTGGCCGCCTCGGCCATCCCGGCCTCACCATGCCAGTAGCCATCGCAGGGGCCGACGGGCATGAGCGCATTGAGCTGGGCTGCCGCCTCGGCGGGGTCGAGGGCATCGCGCAGGGCCTGATCGAACAGCGCGATCACCTGCTCCATCTGCTGTGATTGCGGACTGATGCGCAGGATGTCGACACCGAGCGCACGCATTGCCGGCAGCTCGGCGAGCAGATTGACCGTGTGCGCGGATTGGGTCTGGATGCCATTGAGCACCAGGAACGGCTGATCGTCCTGGGTGTTGACCACCAGGCCGTCTGGATAGTCGATGCAAGCGTCGCGGCAGTCGTCCTTGGGCAGATCCTTGTGGCGGGCGGTGAAACAGCGCGCCGAGTAGGCCAGCGGGAGTCGGCCATAGGCCATGACCTCGGTTTCGACGCCAGCGGGCTTGGCGCGCTGCATCTGCTCAAGGGCCTCGCGGGTCAGCTCGACCGGCAGCGCCCAGCGCTTGAGCCCCTGTTTGGCGAGTACGCCGAGGGTGCGATCGTTGTAGCAATTGACGCTGGGGCCGATCGCGAACGGGCGCCCGGCGAGCAGATGCACCGCACCCATGTCATTGGCCTCGACCATGAACCGCGTCTGCTCGCAAATCGCGCGCAGGCGCTTGAGTTCGGACTCCGCTTCGAGCAAGGTCAGGGTCGAGAGCACCACGTCCTTGCCATGCTCGGCGAGGCGCTCGGCGATCGCCAGCCAGTCCTCGTGGCGGACCTGATTGCGCTTCGAACAGATGGTTTCGCCGAGATAGACGATATCGACCGGCGCTTCGGCCACCATCGCGTAGAAGGCGTCGACCTGCGCCTTCGGCCAATAATAAGTGATCGGCCCGAGCGAGAGGCGCGGGCGATGGTTGCTCTGTGCAGCGGCGGTTGGGGTCTGTGGCTCGCTCATCGTTTTGTTCCCCTATTGCCAGGGCCGGTGATAGGGGCCGAGGGTGGTCTGGGCGCCCTCGGAGACCTTGCCAAGGGCGGCGGTCCACTCAGGCTTGGGCGCGAAGCCGCTCGGGTTGCGCGCGAAGCTATCGAGCGCCTCGCGCCAGATCTTGGTCACCTGCGCGACATAGACCGGGCTGCGCTGGCGGCCCTCGATCTTCACCGCCTTGACGCCGGCGGCGACCATCTCCGGCAGCAGTTCCATCGCATTCAGGCTCACCGCATCCTCGATCGCATGGTCGATCCGGCCATCGGTGTTGAAGGTGCCCTTGCAGAGGGTCGGATAGCCGACGTTCTCGCCCTTGGGATGGCGCTGGATCAGCACCCCGCCGAGGCGCGTGTCGAGCCCGCTGTCGGTCTCGATCCACTCGACATGGCTGGCCGGCGAGCAGGCGCCATAGGTGTTCGGCGAGCGGCCAGTGGCGTAGGAGGAGAGGATACAGCGACCCTCGACCATCACGCACAGACTGCCGAAGGCGAAGACCTCGATCTCGACCGGGCTCTGGTCGATGACGTGCTTGACCTGGCTGATCGAGAGCACGCGCGGCAACACCGCGCGGCGAATGCCGAAGTGCTCCTGATAGAAGCGCAGCGCCTCGTAGTTGGTCGCCGAGCCCTGCACCGAGAGATGGAGATTGAGCGTCGGATGGGTGCGGCTGGCGTAATCGAGCACACCGATGTCGGCGGCGATCAGCGCATCGACACCCAACTCGGCGGCGCGATCGACCGCCTGCTCGAAGCGTTGGAAGCCATCCGGGCGCGGATAGGTGTTGAGCGCGATGAACACTCGCACGCCCTTGCCGCGCGCATAGCGGATGCCCTCGGTCATCTTGTTCGGAGCGAAGTTGAGACCGGCGAAATGGCGCGCGTTGGTGTCGTCGCGAAAGCCGATATAGACCGCGTTCGCGCCGTTGTCGACGGCCGCCTTCAATGCCGGCAGATTGCCGGCCGGACAAACCAATTCCATCGTCTGGGTTACTCGTTGTTGGCGTGAAACAAGTGCCTCGTCTTCCGGGCCGCGATGCGTGATGAGCTTTAACGGCGCGGCCTCAGGCGACTCGCTCGATGGCGGATGAACATGAGTAGAGCGATTGCTCCAAGGCCAGGCAACCCTGGCGCGTGCCACGACGCCGCAGCGCGTTCTCGATGCCGTTGAGCACGATCCACTTCTTCGAGCACCACTCGGGAGCAAGCAGGATCTCGCGCTGCGCGGTGCCGGTGACGCGGTGGTAGAGCACCTCTTCGGGGGTGCGCTCGATCAGATCGGCCGCGATCTCGATGTAATCCTCCAGTGTCAGCGGCTGATAGCCACCGCGGCGCCATTGATGCGCCAGCACGGTCTGTCGGACCACATGCAGCGGATGCAGTTTCAGCCCGTCGGTGCCGAGCGCGATGACGCGCGCGAGCGTTTCCAGCGCGGCATCGCGGCCTTCGCCGGGCAGGCCGATGATCAGATGCGTGCAGACCGGGATGCCGCGCAGCCGCGCCGCACGCACCGTGCGTCGGTAGTCGGCGAAGCTGTGGCCGCGATTCACCCGCGCCAGGGTGCTGTCGAAGGCCGATTGCAGCCCAAGCTCGAGCCAGATCTCGTGGCCTGCGGCGCGATAGCCGGCGAGCAGGTCGAGCACCGCATCCGGCACGCAGTCGGGACGGGTGCCGACCGAGAGGCCAATGACATCGGGCTCGTCGAGTGCTTGCTCGTAGAGGGCACCGAGGCGCGCGATGTCGTCGTAGGTGTTGGTGTAGGCCTGGAAATAGGCAAAATAGCGCTCGGCACCGGTGCGCCGTCGCACCACTTGACGTCCGCACGCGATCTGCTCGGCAACACTGCGCTCGGGGGCGAAACGGCTTGCGCCCGCGCTCTTGTCGGCGCTCGGGCTGTCGGCGTTGGGGCTGAAGGAGACGTTGTTGCAGAAGCTGCAGCCGCCACGCCCTTTCGTGCCGTCGCGGTTCGGGCAGGTGAAGCCGGCGTGAATGGCCAGCTTGTGTACCCGGCGACCATAGCGGCGGACCAGATCGACGCCGAAGGTGTTGACTCGATCTGCTAAGGTCATGCCCGCTGCTGGCTCGTCATCATCGATTCGATCACGGAAAGCGTGGAACTGTCGCAAAAGTGGCCCTGGTTGACATTGAGCAATGTCAACCAGAGTGAGCGCCGGGGTCAGCGCACGATGCGTGCCGTGCCGTAGCGATCGGTCAACACGCGCACGCGATCACCGGGCACGAGCGAGACGTCGGCGGCTTGGGTGATGGCCACCGTGCGGCCATTGTCGAGTCTGACGATGACCTCCAAGCCGCGCTGGCGCGTGGTGCCTTCCTCGACCGCCGAGCCGGCGGCGGCCCCGGCGAGACCGACACCGATGGTGGCGAGCGTGCGCCCCGCGCCAGCGCCGATTTGGTTGCCCAGCACACCGCCGATGGCCCCACCGGCGAGGGTGCCGATACCGCTCTTGGTGCCTTCGATGCGGACCTCGCGCACGGATTGCACGATGCCGAATTCGACATTCTGCGTACTGCGCGCCTGATCGCGCGTGTAGGCGGAGGAAGACATGCTCGCCGGGCAGCCGCTGAGCAGCGTGACCATCGCCAACGCTGCCATCAAGAGGGCTAAGGGGGAATGCGCTCTGTTCATCGTGTGTCTCCTCGCGTCAACCGTTTGGGTTGAGTATGCCGTTTGACGGTGATTAGATGTTGCTTTATTGAGGTCTGCTGGGTTCGACTTGCTGGGGGCTGAATCTGAAAGCGGTTGGCTCAACGACCGTAAAGTTTGACCGGATGAACCAGCGTTTCCGAGACCACTTCAACTCGGTCGCCACGAATGGCATTGTAGAAGCAGCTTTTGCGACCGGTGTGACAAGCTGGTCCGCTCTGGTCGACCAACAACAATAGGGTGTCGCCATCACAATCGAGTCGCGCCTCCTTGAGCTGCTGCACCTGGCCCGAGGACTCGCCTTTGCGCCAGAGCGTTCCGCGCGAGCGCGACCAATAGCAGACGCGGCCGGTGCGCAGGGTTTCCTCGAGCGCCTCGCGGTTCATCCAGGCCATCATCAAGACCTCGCCGCTGTCGTGCTGCTGAGCGATGGCCGGAATCAGCCCCTCGGCGCTGAGCTTCAAGCTGTCCAGCACCTGCGTCCAGGGCAGGCTGGCGCCGAGCGGCGCGCGCTCGTTGTGGCTGATGATAGGGTCAGTGCTCATGCCCGTGTTGCTCACTCGGTTTAGACTTGGCTGAGAGCCTATCAGTTTCAGAGGTGACGAGCTCATAATGTCCAGTGTGCTGATGACCAATGCCGATTGCGTCAACGAAGGCCGCCGCTTCGAGGCCGACGTGCTGATCCGCGCTGGCCGCATCGAGGCGATTGGCGCCGATCTGCAGTCGTACGTGGCCGATCGGGTGATCGATGCCAAGGGCAAATTGCTGATTCCTGGCATGATCGACGATCAGGTGCATTTTCGCGAGCCTGGGCTGACGCACAAGGCCGACTTCGCCAGTGAGTCGCGCGCGGCGGTGGCCGGCGGCATTACCAGCTTCATGGAGATGCCGAACTCGCGGCCGCCGACGCTGAGCCTTGAGGCGCTGGAGGCCAAGCATACCCGCGCCGCCGAGGTCTCGCGCGCCAATTACAGCTTCTATCTCGGCGCTAGCAACGACAACCTCGAGGTGATTCGCTCGGTGCAGGTGGGGCAGGGATGCGGCGTCAAGGTGTTCATGGGCGCCTCGACCGGCAACATGCTGGTCGACGACGAGGCCACGCTCGACGCTATCTTCCGCGATAGCCCGCTGCTGATCGCGACCCATTGCGAGGATACGCCGATGATCCTCGCCAACGAGGCCGAGTATCGTGCCCGCTACGGCGAGGAGGTGCCGATCGCCGCGCATCCGCTGATCCGCTCGGAAGCGGCCTGCTTCAAGTCGTCGTCGTTGGCGATCGAGCTTGCCCAGCGCCACGATGCGCGACTGCATGTGTTGCATCTGACCACCGCCAAGGAACTTGCGCAGTTCAGCCCTGGACCTGTCTCCGGTAAGCGCCTCACCGCCGAGGCCTGCGTCCACCACCTCTATTTCGACGAGCGTGATTACGCTGAGAAAGGCAACTTGATCAAGTGCAACCCGGCCATCAAACGCCCGAAGGACCGCGAGGCGCTACTCAACGCATTGGCTGAGGATCGCATCGACGTGGTCGCGACCGATCACGCCCCGCATACCCTCGAGGAAAAGGGCCAGCGCTATTTCAAGGCGCCAGCCGGGCTGCCGCTGGTGCAGGATGCGCTGCCCACGCTGCTGGAGCATGTGCATAACGGTTGGCTGACCCTGGAGCAGGCGGTGGCCAAGACCAGCCATGCGGTGGCCGAGTGTTACCGAATCCAGGAGCGCGGCTACCTGCGCGAGGGCTACTGGGCCGACTTGACCCTCATCGATCTGCAGGCGCCCTATCAGGTCGAGCGCGCGCAGGTGCTGGCCAAATGCGGCTGGTCACCCTTCGAGGGGCGTCGGCTGCGCTCGCGCGTCCTCACCACGCTGGTCAATGGTGAGGTCGCCTTCGAGGCCGGGCCGTCGGGAGGCTGTGTTTACGACCAGGTTCGCGGTCAGCGGTTGCGTTTTGGGCGTCAGCGTTGAAGACTACACCAGGATTCAATGCTGCGGGCCTCCTCGGTGGGGGCTGCTTTGTTGGTCGTCTCATTCTCTTGTTGACGTCGCGCCCGCTTATCGTGGATCTTCGTCTCTAGCCGACGGTCTCTTCATCGAGAAGCAACACTGATGTCTCTCCCTCTATTATCCGATACTAGCCCGAGACTTGCGCGCGTGCTCACAAACGGCACGACAGTGTTTGTCGTGGGCCTGCTCTGTGTCTTGGTGTTGGCGATGTTGCCGAGCGCTGTCAGTGCTGTTGCCAGTGATGGTTCGGTGAAGGCTGCTAGCCAGCAGGGCCTGTTCAAGGACGACAGCCAAGACTGCATGCGCTGCCACTGGATGGAGACCATGGCTTACCGCGATCGAGAGACCCGCAAGATCGTCAACCTGTCGATCGACACCGAGGCTTACAGCCATTCGGTGCATTTCGAGCTGGCCTGCAGCGACTGTCATGCGCGCGGCTATGCGCATTATCCACATCGCAGTAGTAGCGCGGATGAGGATTTGCAGTGCGTGAGCTGCCATGAGCAACACCAAGACGAGGGCGCGCCAAATCTGATCGGACTCGAGCACGAGTACGAGAAGAGCGTCCACGTGACCGAAGATGTCGAGGATTTCTCCTGTTTCTCCTGCCATAACGCCCATACCTTCAAACCGGCCGGTGGGCGCGAGCCGATCGCCGAGGTGGTCGAGCGGACCAATGGGGTCTGCCTGAGCTGTCACGAAGATCTGCTGACGCCGGTGCCAAAGGGACATGAATGGCTGCCGAGGCCGCAAGCACACTGGAACGCGGTGCGCTGTCTGGACTGTCACACGCCGGTGGAAGGGCGGGTGCCGGAGCGACCCTCGCACAATGTGCTGGCCGCCGCCGAGAGCAATCAGCTCTGTGTGGAATGCCATACCAAGGGCTCGGAACTCCTGAGCCAGCTCTACAACTACCGAGCCGAGCAGGAGCGCGAGCAAAAGGGGTTTTTCTCGCGGGCGCTCTATAACGAGTCCTACATCGTCGGCATGTCGCGCAACAGTCTGTTGGATTGGATCAGCCTGATCGTGATCTTCTTGACCCTGCTCGGGGTGGCCGCTCATGGTTACGCTCGCTACCGCGCCTATCGCAAACGGGAGGTCTCGCAATGACCGCGCTCTATCTGTATCCGATCTGGCTGCGGCTCTGGCATTGGGTCAACGCACTGCTGTTCCTGACCCTGATCGTCACCGGCGTGAGCATGCACTACAGCCTGCATTGGCTGGTATCATTCGACACCGCAGTGCCGGTGCACAACACCTGTGGTGTGCTGCTGACCTTCTCCTGGTTGGCGTTCGTCGCTGGTAACATCTGGGGCGGTAACGGTAAGCATTACCTGATCAATATCCGCACGCTGCCCCAGGCGCTGATCGCCCAGACGCGTTATTACCTCCACGGCATCTTCGTCGCCGCGCCGCATCCGTTCCATGTCAGCGCCGAGCATAAGCTCAATGCGTTGCAGTCGCTGAGCTACATTGGCGTGATGTTTGGGCTAATGCCAATTCTGATCCTCAGCGGCTGGTCGTTCCTGTTCTCAACCGCGTTGCCTGAGACGCTGTTTGGGGTTGGTACCGTCTGGATCATCGCAATGGTGCATTTGGCCACCAGTTGGATGCTGGCACTGTTCCTGATCGTGCATGTCTACATCATCACCACCGGCGAGACACCAACGACTAATCTGAAGGCGATGATCACCGGTTGGCACAAGGAGCGCTCGAGCGGCTGATGTTGCCGACGTTATCGCCGTACCGCCTCCCACGTTGGTCCGCTGGCCGCCAGGGCTCAGCGCATTGCACTCTCCGAGATTCAAGATCATGAACATCCGCTCCCTCTTCGCAACCAAGACGCGCCGCCGCATCGCGCTCGTGCTCGCCGTCATCCTGGTGCCAGCGGTGCTCTACAAGGTGGTCTATCCGCTGTTCTTCGAAGCCTACACGGGGGTGGAGAATGCGCGGCTCACCTATGACACGCGCAAGCTGAGCGATGCGGAGTTTGAGCAGTTGGCGTTGGAGCTGACCAAGCAAACCCGCCGCGAGCGGGCTGCGGCAACCGTGCGTCAGGATCAGGACAGCTTCGCGCGCGAGGTCAAGATCGACATCCTGATGAATACCCCCTCGTTCTTCGAAGAGGCTGACTATCAGCACATTGAGTATTTCCGCGAGGCGGGCATCCGCGAGTACAAAGGTCCCGAGACCTGTCTCGACTGCCACGAGACCATGGACATCACCCATGAGGATGGAACCGTTGAGACAGTGGATACCTTGGAGAACATCGTCAACACGGTGCACTTCAAGTTTCAGAGTGCCGCAGGCGGTGCCTTCTCCACTTACGGCTATGATGGTCGTCAGGTCAATGCCGAGGGGGCGCGCAAGATCCCGGTGGGCAAGATCAACCGCGCCTGCGGTATCCCCGGCAGCTTCTCCTGGACCGGTTGGGCGGCACTAATCGAGAGTCGGCCCGAGCATGAGCTCGCCGCTGAGGCCCAGTCCTCGCCGATCGACGGCGGTGCTGAGACTGCCTCGAGTGTTGAGTCGAGCGCCGGGCCGACGCTTGCGGTGAATGATGGCGGCAGCGAGGGTCATCCCACCAGCGATGAGGTCGTGCTACGCAGCGAGGGCTGCGGGCAGTGTCATATCGGCGGCAACTACCATCCGGCCACCGAGAAAATGATGCCGGTCGGGGACGTGCCGGATGAGACCAAGGAAGGGATCGATTGCCTGATCTGTCATGCCGCTGAGTACGACATGGATCAACGTTATGTGATTCTGGACGAGACCGGCCTGCGTTGGAACCAGGATCGCAGCATGCGCTCGGCCATGACCGTTGGCCGCGCCACCAATCAGAACTGCCTCAACTGCCATCAGCACAACATGGGTGGTGATGCCTACATCCATAACGTTGCGGCCAAGCACTTGGGCAAGCAGCATCAGCGGCTGTTGCACACCGGCGCCAAGCGTGGCAATCCGTTCAGTCCGCAGGATGACGTCCACGCGGCCGCGGGCATCAAGTGCACCGATTGCCATGAGCCCGAGGGCCACAAGATCCCACGCGGGGGTAAGGGCGTCGACCTGGTTGCGACCGACCTGCCAGAAAAGGATGTAACTTGCGAAAGCTGTCACTCCCGCGCCCCACATAACCTCTCCGACCACCGTGCGCTGCTCAACGGCCATGTCGCGCGGCTTGCCTGCGAGACTTGCCACATCACGCAGCTGCAAGACAACAACGTGGTGCTGCGCGACTGGGTGCATCCAACCTGGGACGCCGAGGAGGGCATCTGGACGCCGACCGACATCTATCGCTCCGGCGAGCCCGGCAAGGGCATGATGTACCTCTGGTTCAATGGCAACGGCACCTTCCTGGCCAACGCCTTGGGCAGCAATCCGGAGGGCGATGGCAGCTATAACCCGCTGATGCAGCAGATCGCCCATATCGACGACCCCGAGGTGATCGCGGCGGTGCGCGCCCAGGCTCAAGAACTCAAAACGCAGTACCCAGACATCGATGTCGAACGCTACGTCGAGCGGGCCACCGATCCGCTCTCGCAGCTCTCGCCCGAGATGCTCGAGAAGCGCCGTCAGATGGTCAGCGAGAATCTGCGCGCGGCGATGGACGAAGGCGAGAGCCGCATCTATCCTTTCAAGCCCTTCAACGCGATGATGTACGAGGACATGAACAACCAGGGGCCGTTCGGGGCGATGATCCTACCGTTCGACTACGCCACCTACTACGAGACCGGCGATTCGCGTGCGGCGGTTGCTAAAGCGATCCAAGACCCGATCGTCCAACGCATGTACCAAGAGCCCTTCAAGCTCTACATGATGGATGAGTTCATGGCCTACTTTGGCGTTGAGGGCGGCTGGAAGACCCTCTACCCGCTGACCGAAGACGGCCAGCTCGGCCCGCAGGTGGAACCGCACTGGATGCGGCAGATGGGCACCCTGATGGTCAATCACGGTATCCAACGTGAGGGCCACAGTTGCAAGGCCTGCCACGAGCCGAATGGAATCATCGACTATGCCGCCCTCGGCTATCCGCCAGAGCGGGTTGCTGAGCTGTCATCGCTCGAACTCATCGAGGACATCGAACCCTAGGCGCAAGTCAAGGAAGCCGGAAAGAAAGACGCTCAGATCAAGCGTTGGCGCACTCTCGCTCAGTTGGAAAGAAAGCCGCTATTCTCAATATCGGGCACCCGGCCGCTGCGCAACATCCGAATCTGATCATTTTTTGGACGCGGCTTGAAGAGTCGGGGTACGCATAGATAATGACGCCAGAGTTCATGGCGAACAGGGTGGGTTCCTGCTTTGCCGATCCCTTGCCAGTCATCGCCGGTATGCGCGGCCTTGAAGTCCCGGTTCTGGCCGAAGGCATAGATCCGAAAGACGCCGTTTGGGGTACAGCGAATGCCCTCGAAGGTCAGGTTACGCGCACCGGTGCGCGATTCGGCGATGAGGGTGTAACGCACGACGCCATCGCTCTCTGTCGCCAGACTGGCTCGATCGAGAAAATAGGTGAAGTGTTCATCGGGACGATCCAACGGGATTTGGATCAGGTTGCTCTCTTGGGGCCAGGTTGGGAGGTTCACGGGGCCTTCCTGCCACTTGGCGCCTGGCTTGATGCTCTTGGGCACGACCTCCTCGGCGCCGAAGACAAACGGCGATTCGGCGCCGGCTGAGCCAACCGTGGTCAGCAGCACCAAGACAACAACGAGTTTCGATAAACGCATGTTCAAAACGGGAATGATCGCTTAGACGCTGTATAGGAAGCCGCTCAAGCGAATTTAATTATTAGATCTGCAATCAATCACGAATTAATCTACTCGAAAGCAATTTGATTATCGCAGAGTTGACGCAGCAAAAGCCGAGATGATGCAAGG
>NZ_NHSF01000077.1 GCF_016653295.1 Halochromatium salexigens
CCCAGGTCGATCGCATGTTGCGTTGGTTCGTCGTCACGCCAGACATGCATCGGGTGCATCATTCGATCGAGGACGACGAGACCAACTCCAACTTTGGTTTCAACCTCTCCTGGTGGGATCGGCTGCTCGGCACCTACCGCGCGCAGCCGCGCGCTGGCCAGCAGGGCATGACCATCGGCATCCGCCAGCATCGCGAGCCCCAGCGGGTTGATCGCCTCGATGGCATGTTGCTGCTGCCCTTCGTCGGCCAAGTGACCGACTATGCGATCAACCGGCGGCAATGGGCCGATGCGCCCGCTGCATCCGAGGTTCCGGGGGGCATTGATGTGAGCACACAGTCGATCAGCAGTCATCAGGCGGAACCAGCAGGCTCTCGCGGCTCGGGCGTATGAATGAGCCCAACCACCTGCCAGCTCGCACCCGGCGTTGGATGATCGGCCTCGCCAAAGGGGGCGATGTGGCCTTGCGGATCGACCGCGAACAAGGGGGTCACCCCATCGCCATGTTCCTCGAGGTAGTCCTCCCAGGTAAACACCGAGGTCAGACCGGTGATGCGGATCTCGGCACCCTGTCCAAGCAGGCTCGCGAGCTTGGCGTAGGTGATCTGGGCGCCGAAGAGGGTCTGGTCGGTGCGATGGCGGCGGCGGATCTCGGTGGGCAAGCGCAGGTCGCGCTCGCCGGGTGGGAGCCGAAAGACCTTGTTGCGGCCGAACTCCTTGCCAAACTCGAGGCTGGTCAGGGTGTTCAGGTCGGTCTTTGGCGAGAGCGCGAATAAGAGCCCGAGGCCGGTGAGTTCGAGGTGCTGCTCGGCATGCTCGGAAGTCGGATTGCCGTAATAGGTCGGCAGCCCCCGCAGGCGCGCCTCGGCGACATTGTCCCAGTTGGGATCGGCGAGCAGCAACGGGAACTCCAGTCGCTGCACGGCGGCACCGATCGCGCGCGCGACTGGATTGGCGCCGACGATCAAGACGCCGCGCGGTGGGGGCTCGTGGACACCGAGATAGGTGGCCAGCGGTTTGGCGGTCGCGCTCTGCAGGATCACGGTGAACAAGATCACCAGAAAGGTGAGTGGGACCAAGGTCTCGGCGCCGGGGTAGCCGGCTTCTTCGAGACGCAGCGCGAACAGGGCGGAGACCGCCGCCGCGACGATGCCGCGCGGCGCGATCCAGGCCAGCAGGCCACGCTCGGGCCAGGACAGCGAGGTGCCCAAGGTGCTGACCAGCACCGCCAACGGTCGCCCGATCAGCTGCATCCCCAGTAGCACCGCCAGCGCGCCCCAGCCCAGTGCCAGGAGGCTTGATGGCTCCAGGCGTGCCGCCAGCAACACGAACAGGCCGGAGATCAACATCAGGCTCAGGTTCTCCTTGAACGGCAGGATGTCGTCCAAGGGCACCCGTTTCATATTCGCCAGCCAGATCCCCATCACCGTGACCGCCAGCAGACCCGATTCGGCATGGATCTGATCGGCGAGATGAAAGACCGTGATCGCCGCGACCAGGGTGCCCAGACTGTGCAGGTAGGCCGGCAACCAATAGCGGCGCAGGACCAGCCCGGTCACCCAGCCGGCGACGGCACCGATGATGACGCCCTCGACCAGCAACAGCGCGAAGGTCAACAAGGAGTCGCCGAGGCTCGCCGCCGCTTCCGTGCTGAGTAAGAACTGGAAGACCAGGACCGCGATCAGCGCCCCGATCGGGTCGATCACGATGCCTTCCCAACGCAGCACACGGGCCACGCGCTGGGTTGGGCGGACACTGCGCAGCAATGGGCCGATGACGGTGGGTCCGGTGACGACGGTGATGGCGCCAAAGAGCACCGCGAGTCCGGGCGAGAGATCGAGGAAGACCCAGGCAAGGGCGGTGGTGCTGGCCCAGGTGATCATCACCCCGAGCGTCAACAGCCGGCGCACCGGCGCTTGCAGCCCGCGCACCTCATGCAGACGCAGCGTCAGCCCACCCTCGAACAGGATGATCGCGACCGACAGTGAGACGATCGGAAACAGCAGGTCGCCGAACAAGGCATCCGGATGCAGCCAATCGGTGAGCGGACCGGCGGCGATGCCGGCGGCGAGCAGGAAGACGATGGCCGGGATACGCACCCGCCAGGCGAGCCAGTGCGCCGCCAAGGACAGCACGCCGATGCCGACGAGTAGATTGGCTGCTTGATGCGACATCGAATGGGGTCCTCGCGTTCGTCGCTCAGGCGCTGCTCGCGCGATCACCGGGAGCGTCGGTCCCGCTCTTGACGCTCGGGGCGCTCTTCATTGCGGTGATTCAGCAGACCGCGCCATGCGGCAACGCTCCGGCGCGTCGATGGAGGTCGCGTTAGGGAACATGCTCAACCAAGGGATGCGAAGGCCATAGCCATTGAGATCGACGGCCTCTTGGGGGCAGTTTTCACTCACTCTGCGGGCAATGGATTGCAGCCGAGCGGCGTCGAACTTGAAATAAGGCGGCATGAAGCCGGCGTCCTCGTTCCTGAAGATCAAGGTGTCCGACGTGCCGGCCTTGACCGTTTCGATGCGGTACTGGACATTGCGGCCATCGCCAGTCGCGCCGGTAATCTGTACCTCCCAGGATTTCGGACCCCAGCGCAGATGCAAAAAGCCGAGAACCAGTACGATGAGGATCACGAGGCCGAGTTTCAGGTTTTTTTTCATGAGGGGCAGTACCTGCTGAGTCGGGGGTGTTGGAGAAGCGAGTCGCAAGAGCCGTTGGCATTGATCGGCGGCCGTGCCCCGCAATGCGCGGGGCGAGTGTTTCCCGGCCGGGGAGCCGGAGGCGATGACTACTCGGGTGCGTTCGGGTCGGATGACGAACCGCTGGACTCCCAAGCCTTGACGACCTCCTCGTAGGCCGCCGCGAAGCCGGCCTTGAGTTCATCCCAGGCGCTGTCCATACCCGACTCAAGCGCGCCGTAGCGCTCACCAAGTGCGTTGCGCGTGTCCCGTAATTGGGCCAGTGAGGCCTTCGCTTGCTCGCGCGCGCTCGTGCTCATCTCGGCCCACTGCTCGCGCAGCGTCTCCTCGCGCGCATCGATCTCTTGGTCGAGGTGCGCCATCGCTTCCCGTGCCGCGCTCAGGGCCTGGTCGCGCTCCTGCGCCGAATACTCGGCGAGCGCTTGCATCGCCTCTGTGGCCTCCTTTTGGACCTGATCCGCGCTCATGCTCGCGGCGTCACCCTCGTTGGCCGCGAAGGCGAACGCCGGAGCGACGAGACCGGCCGCCAATAACATCGCAAACAGCTGGTGTTTCAGTGACATCGTTACGGTTCCTTATTAATTGTTGTGCTGAGTGTCGTACTGAGGTGATCGTGCAAAAGTTACTTGAAGCGGGCAACGGCATCGCTGACCGAGGCAGAGAGCTTGTTCCAGGCGTCCTCGGCACCGGCCTTCATGTCTTCCCAGGCGTCATCACCTGCAGACTGAAGCTCCTCGAGCTTCTGCTTCGCCTCGTCTTGACGCGACTGTAGCTCGTCAATGGTCTCCTGATACTGGATCTTGGCATCCGCGCTCGCCTCGTTCGCCTTCGCGCGGAGTTTGTCAATCTCGGAATCCCATTGGTCGAGCTGGGCCTTGAGCTTGTCGATGTAGGCGTTTTTATCGTTCATTGTTGGTTGTTCCTGATGGGTAGTTGAGTCTTCATACTCAGCAGGTTGACGATCCCTGCGTGATGAGCCGTTTCGCTGGCCGCGGCTGCAGCGCTGCAGAGGCGATTCAGCCCAACGAGCATAGCGTCATCTGCAGAACCAAGCTATTACATTTGATAGCCTCGCTGAAGAGAGCGCCGAGCGCTGGACTCATAGCGCCAGCGCCTGGCTGATCGGCGCCGGCAGGGAGTCCTGCTCCAGATAGCCGGCGTCGAAGCCGGCTCGCTGCGAGAGTGCGGTGATATCGAGCAGTTGAATCCGGCCGCCGCGCCACGCCACCAGGCCATCCTGTACCAGCTGCCGGAAGCTGCGATTCGCATGCACTTGGCTCATGCCCAACATATCAGCGAGGATCGCCTGAGTGAGATGAACGCCCCCAAAAAACGATGCTGTTTTGCTCAGGCGTCGTGCTCGGTCAAGCCGCCGATGACGCGCGCGCAAGCTCGATCCGGTTGCGCCCGGCCTGTTTGGCGCGGTACAGGGCGGTGTCGGCGCGCTCGATGGCCGCTTCCAGATCAGCCTCGGCGGAGACCTCGGCGGCCCCGATGGAGACGGTCTGGATGATGCGGTTGTCGCCGTCACCGATCTTATGCGCGCTTGCCTGGACACGCAGCCGCTCAATCACTGGCGCGGCGGCCTCGAGTGTCGTCTCGGGCAGTAGCACCAAGAATTCTTCACCGCCGTATCGGTAGACGGCATCACGAGGACGCAGGCTGGCGATCAAGCGTTCGGCCAGGGCCTCGAGCACGAGGTCACCGAACCTGTGGCCGAATTGATCATTGACGGGTTTGAAATGGTCGGCATCGACGATCGCGATGGTGAAACGGCGCCCGGTTCGCCGGGCCTGGGCCTGCTCGCGTTCGAGATCACGCTCCATGGCGACCCGATTCAGCAGTCCGGTGAGTTCATCGATGTCGGTGAGGGACGCCGTGATGCCTGCGGCGAGGCGGTCGGCCACCCGGTCGAAGTTGTGCATCTCACGCAGCAGTTGCGCGACTTGCTCGGCGGATAGGACATCGTCTCCCGCTGATGTCATGGTCTCTTGAGCGCGCTGGCTCAGCCGATTTTGCGCCCGCAAGAGCTTGTGGTAGGCGCCGTGCGAGGCGATCAGCTCAGGGGGTGGGCTGGATAAGAATGCCCGGAAATCAAGCTCCTCGACGTCGTCAGAATCGTGGAACGGCTCGATCTCGGAGGTTGGAAACTGCAGGCGAAAGAGCAGATAGAGTCGCGCTTTATGCTGCATCAGCAAGGCGAGTCGCAGATCGGCATGGAACTGTTGAAGCGCGTCGCTTGCAAGGTCGTCGGCGATGGGAGTGGACATCTGTTTTTTGCTCTGTGGGTCGCGCAACTTGGACACCGGTGAATCGCCGCGCTCCCTGACGAACATCGCGAACTATGATCCTTCGGCTTCGCCCGGCGATCGTACCAACCCAAGATCATTAAGCAACACATAGAGCGCCGGAATCACCAGCAAGACTACCTGCGCTCCGAGCCCGTCGACAACGGCTGATCCCTGTGGCAGGGTTCATGCCCTGATAGTCTTCCAGGTAGTTTGGAGTTGTTGATGGCCCGGGAACCCTTTGCATCCATGTCCCCCTGGTACGGCGGCTATGCCTTTCAGGGAGTGGTGGTGCTCGGCACCGCCCCGATTTTGTTGCCGCTCATCGTCGGTGGGGCAGCCGGCCCGGCGCAGGCGGGACTCGTGGTTGCGGCGCTCTACATCGGCCAGTTGACAGCGCCCATGTTCGGTGCGCTCGCAGACGGCAGCGGACGCCATCGCCTCATCTACGCCGCAGGTTACCTGCTACTGGCCGTGGGTCTCGGGGTCTTCCCGCTGGCTGAGACGGTCCTAGAGTGGTTCATCCTAGCGCTGATGCAGGGCCTCGGTGTGGCCGCGACCAACACGGTGGCATCCATGTTCATCGTGGAGTTTCGCCCCAAGGCCGAATGGGACCGGCGTATCGGCTGGATGCAGACCTGCTACGGTATCGGTCAGGCGGCGGGGCTGGGGCTTGCCGCATTGCTCCAGCAGGCGCCGGCTTGGGGCATGTTGGCCTCGGCGGCACTGATGCTGCCGGGGCTGCTGATCGGTCTGCTAGGAACGCCCCGGGGGCGGCGGGTTGGCCCTGGCGCGGCGGTTGCGCAGACCTCGATGCGCGGGGCGTCGATCAGCGATGGCGCCACATCCTGCCGCCATGCCCCGCCGCGGCAGATCCTGCCGCATGGTCACATCGGGCCTGCCACTGGCGCGCTGCTGGGACGCTTTTTCGCGGATCTGCGCAGCCCCTACGCGCTGTTTATGCTGTGCTGGCTGCTCGTGATGCTCGGCACCTGGCTGATCTACAATCTCTATCCGCTGCTGATGCACGACGTCTATGGCGTCAGCGCTGGGGTCTCATCGATCTACTACGCCGTCGGCGCCGGCATCGGGGTCTTCGCCTATGCGCCCTCAGGCTTGCTCGGCCAGCGCATCGGCGACGGCGCCGTGGTGCTCATCGGCAGTCTCATGAGCCTGCTCTCCGTCGGCGCCATGGCGGCGTTGGTGTTCTGGCAGCCGGCGGGGCTAGGGTTGCTGGGTCCGCTTGCCTTCTTGCTGCTGCCGGTGGCCTGGTCACCCCTCATCGTCGCTGGTACGGCCTGGGCGGCGCAGCTATCCACCATGAACGAGGGCGAGGCCGTGGGCATTCTGAATTCCACCACAGCGCTTGCCAGCGTCGCCGCCGCTTTCGGCGCCGGTGTGCTGGCGAGCCGCTACGGCTTCGATGCCGTCCTCTACCTGGCCGCCGCCGCCATGGTCCTGGGCTCGCTGCTGGTGTTGCCGCTGCTGCGCGCCGGGCGCCGACTGTCGGCCTGATGCGTTTGATCGCCACTGCCTGTCCGGTCCGGCAACCCATGACTGACCCCACCCAACACAAGCCCGCCTATCAGTGGCTGTTGCATCCAGACAACGCCCGCGCAGTGGCGACCGACCGCCAGCAATTGGCCGAGCAGGGTCTGGTCCAGGCCGGTGCCTACCTGCGGGACCGACTGAGTGATCGAGCCCCCGACAGCCTCAGCGATGCTGCCTTCCTCGAAGCGCAGCAATAAGAAGCCGGGCATGCCGACGCTAACCTTGATGTTCCTTCAAAGTGTTTGCGAGAGATCGCTGGTAGCGATGATGCCGGTCTGTCTTAATAGTGCATCGATGCTTGGCTCGCGTCCACGAAAGGCAATATAGAGCTCCATGGGCTCGGTTGAGCCTCCCCGCTCGAGGATGTGTTCTCGGAAAGCGCGTCCGCTGGCTGCATCGAGAATCCCACGTTCCTCGAACAATGAAAAGGCATCGGCGGCTAGCAATTCAGCCCATTTGTAGCTGTAATAACCCGCCGCGTAACCACCGGCGAAGATATGTGAAAAGCCATGAGCGAAGCGGTTGAACGCCGGTGGCTGAATGGGAGAGAGCTGGTTTCTGACTTCGTCGAGGATCTGCTGGAGACGACTCCCTTGTTCAGGGTCGTACTCGAGATGAAGCCGAAAGTCGAATAAGGCGAATTCCAGCTGCCGCACGGTCTGCATGGCTGACTGAAAATTGCGCGCCGAACGCATGCCCTGATAGAGTGATTCAGGCAGGGGTTCATGGGTTTCCCAATGATAGGCAAAGAGGTCAAGCGCCTCGCGTTCCCAACACCAGTTTTCTAAAAATTGACTCGGCAGTTCAACGGCGTCCCAGGGGACACCATTGATGCCGGCGACCGCAGGGTAGTCTACCCGGGTGAGCATATGGTGGAGGCCATGCCCAAACTCGTGGAACAAGGTCTGCACCTCGTCATGGGTGAGCAGCGTTGGCTGACCATTCACCGGTGGTGTGAAGTTACAAACGAGATAAGCCGTTGGCAGTTGACGGCGGCGTGGACTGATCAGTCGGTTGGTGCAAACGTCCATCCAGGCGCCACCGCGTTTTTTTTGACGCGAGAACGGGTCCAGGTAGAATTGGGCGATTCGTTCGCCATTCTCATCGGCGATTTGATAAAAGCGCACATCAGGATGCCAGATGTCAGCTTCGCCAGCCGCGGATGAAATGAACACACCGAAGAGTCTTTCGGCGACTTGGAACATCCCACTGAGGACTCGGTCGAGCGAGAAATAGGGTTTGAGTTCTTCGTCGCTAATGGTATGTCGCGATTGGCGTAAGCGTTCCGACCAATAGGGAACATCCCATGCCTCAAGCTGAGCAGGGCCGCCATTGGCGCTTGCGAAGGCTTGTAGCTGTTCGAACTCGCGCCGTGCTTGCGGTGCGCAGCGACGGGCTAAATCCTCCAGAAAGCCCATGACCTCCTCGGTCGAGCGTGCCATTTTCGGCTCGAGCGAGACTTGAGCGAAATTGCCGAAACCGAGGATATTGGCCTGTTGGTGTCGCAATGCCAGTAAATCCTCGATAATCCGCGTGTTATCCCAGCGGCCGGCGTTGGGGCCCTGATCGGAGGCGCGGGTTGCATAGGCTTCATAGACTTCGCGTCGTAGCTCGGAGCTGTGCGCATGCTTCATCACCGGTAGATAGGACGGTGAGTCTAGGGTCAGTACCCAGCCCTCGAGATCGCGTTCGACAGCCAAGTGTCGAGCAAGCTCGCGCGCGGACTCCGGCAATCCCGCTAGATCCGTATCATCGGTGAGCTGCTTATGCCAGCCATTGGTGGCATCGAGCAGGTTCTCCTCGAATGTGCTTCCGAGGCGTGAGAGTTCAGTGTTGATCTCTTTGAAACGGGCCTTGGCATCGGGCGGAAGATCGACGCCGGCGAGGTGCATGTCCCGCAAGGCATGAGAGAGCATCGTGCGTTGCGCGGGGTCTAGCGCATCGGTGTCATGGACCTGTTTATAGCCGCGATACAGCGCCTCATTATGGCCAACCTCGGTGCCATACTCGCTGAGCTTCGGAAGGCAAGCGTTATGGGCCGCACGCAGCGCGTCCGAACTCATGACCGCGTTGAGGTGGCTCACAGGCGACCAGGCACGTTCTAGTCGATCGTCTTCCTCCTCGAGCGGCTGCACGAACGTGTCCCAGGTCGGGGCATCAGTGGCTGCGGTGAGGCGGTCGATCAGTCGTCGGCCATCGGCGATCAGGGCATCGATAGCGGGCTCGACATGCTCGGGTCGGATGCGGCTGAAAGCCGGGTGGGGATGATCTTCGAGAAGGGGATTGTCCATGGTTGTCGTCCTATTTGGTGGGCCTGGCTATCCAGGATAGTCGATTGCTTGCAATCGACGCTTGCAAACCACGCACTGAAGCTATATTCTGCACGGCTTCGACAGGCGCGTAGCTCAGCTGGTTAGAGCACCACCTTGACATGGTGGGGGTCGTTGGTTCGAGTCCAATCGCGCCTACCAAACAGTGGGGCATCGGCAGCATGGAGGGTGCCGGGCCTTCCGAGCCGTCAGTCTTGGCCGAAGCGCAGTGCGCCTCGGCGCCGAGGCTGGCGGTTTTTGGTTTCAGGCGGGCGCGTTGCGGCTGTCGTCCCTTTTCATGTGGTCCCTCGTATCGGCCACCACTGACACCGAGAGGTTTCGAGATGCCAACCATCACGCTTCCCGATGGCTCCCAGCGCCAATACCCGCAGGCCATCACGGTGCGGGAGGTCGCGGCCGATATCGGCACCGGTTTGGCCAAGGCCGCCCTGGCGGGTCGCCTCGATGGCCAGTTGGTCGATACGTCCTATCGCATCGCCGACGACGCCCAGCTCGCCATCGTCACCAAGCGCGACGAGGATGCGCTGGAGCTGCTGCGCCACGATGCCGCGCATGTGATGGCGCAGGCCGTGCAGGAGCTGTATCCGGGCACCCAGGTGACCATCGGGCCGGCGATCGAGAACGGCTTCTACTACGACTTCGCGCGCGCCGAGCCCTTCACGCCGGATGACCTGAGCGCGATCGAGCAGCGCATGCAGGAGATCGTCAAGCGCGATCTGCCGATCGAGCGCGAGGTCTGGGAGCGCGAGCAGGCCAAGACCGTGTTTCGCGACCTCGGCGAGCACTACAAGGTCGAGATCATCGACGACCTGATTCCCGAGGGCGAGGAGGTCTCGGTCTATCGCCAGGGCGAGTGGTTCGATGTCTGCCGTGGACCGCATCTGCCGAGCACCGGCAAGCTCGGCAACGGCTTCAAGCTGACCAAGCTCGCCGGCGCCTACTGGCGTGGTGATTCGAGCAACGCCATGCTGCAGCGCATCTACGGCACCGCCTGGCGCGACAAGAAGGAACTCAAGGCCTATCTGAAACGGCTGGAAGAGGCCGAGAAGCGCGATCACCGCAAGCTCGGCAAGCAACTCGACCTGTTCCATTTTCAGGACGAGGCGCCCGGCATGGCGTTCTGGCATCAAAAGGGCCGGATCATCTATCGCCAGGTCGAGGACTACATGCGCGCCAAGCTCGATGAGTATGGGTACCAGGAGGTCGAGACCCCGCAGGTGCTCGACCGCTCGCTCTGGGAGCGCTCCGGGCACTGGGAGAAGTTCGCCGATGATATGTTCACCACGCAGCTCGATGAGCGCGATTACGCGATCAAGCCGATGAACTGCCCGGGGCATATCCAGATCTTCAATCAGGGGCTGAAGAGCTATCGCGAGCTGCCGCTGAAGATCGCCGAGTTCGGTGTGGTGCATCGCAGCGAGCCATCTGGCACCTTGCACGGGCTCATGCGCGCGCGCCGCTTCACTCAGGATGACGCGCATGTGTTCTGCACCGAGGATCAGCTGCAGCAAGAGGTCGCGATCCTGATCGAGATGGTGTTCGAGACCTACCGCGACTTCGGTTTCGATCAGATCGAGCTGGCGCTCTCGCTGCGGCCGGAAAAACGCGTCGGTGCCGATGCGCTCTGGGACAAAGGCGAGGCGGCGCTGGATCAGGCGCTGCGCGACAAGGGGTTGGATTTTCGCGTGCAACCGGGCGAGGGCGCCTTCTACGGCCCGAAGATCGAGTTCACGCTGCGCGACAGCATTGGCCGCACCTGGCAGTGCGGCACCATCCAGGTCGATTTCTCGATGCCGGGTCGACTCGGCGCCTATTACATCGGCGAGGACAATGCCAAGCAGGTGCCGGTGATGATCCACCGCGCCATCCTCGGTTCGATGGAGCGGTTCATCGGCATCCTGATCGAACATTACGCCGGCGCGCTGCCGTTGTGGCTGGCGCCGGTGCAGGCGGTGGTGCTGACCATCACCGATCATCAGCGTGATTATGCCGAGCAGGTGGCTAAGGTCTTGCGAGACAAGGGCTTCCGTGTCGATGCAGACTTGAGGAACGAGAAGATCGGCTTTAAGATTCGCGAGCACACGCTGCGCAAGGTGCCGTACCTGCTCGTGGTCGGCGATCGTGAGATGGAGGACCAGACCCTGGCGCTCCGCGATCGCCAGGGGACGGATCTGGGCGTGGTTGCTCTGGATGCGCTGGTGCACACACTCGGCGACGAGGTAGCCCGGCGCGGCCACGGAGCAACCGCCCCGGTCGCCTCCAGCGGCGCTTGACGGTGTGAGCCACGGGCTGTCCACCCGCTTGAGGGCGGCGGTCTGTGTCGTCGGGGTGCTCGCCTGGCCTGAAGCGACGGGGCTGATCCTCAGACCCGCGCTTGGCTCGATGGGCCTGTCATCAGGTGTCGCGCTGCGCCGCCCCCGGAGCCGGGGTTGGCGGCACGGCGCGACGCTGTCGATCTTTTCGTAGTTCGGAGGAAGTCTGCTATCGCTGCACCAAAACGCAACCGCGTCAATGATGAGATCTCGGTTCCCCAGGTTCGCTTGATCGCCGAGGACGGCGAACAGGTGGGCATCCTCGATTTGGCCGAGGCCAAACAGAGGGCCACCGATGTGAGCCTTGATCTCGTCGAGATCGTTCCCAATGCTGATCCGCCGGTGTGCCGGTTGATGGATTACGGGCGCTTTCGGTTCGATCAGAAAAAGAAGCAGAACGAGGCGCGCAAGAAGCAAAAGCAGGTTCAGGTCAAAGAGGTCAAGTTCCGGCCCGGCACCGATATCGGCGATTACCAGGTCAAGCTCAAGAATCTGAGCCGGTTTTTGCACGAGGGCGACAAGGCCAAGGTGACCATGCGCTTTCGCGGCCGCGAGCATGCCCATCGTGAACTCGGTCTGGAGCTGCTGCGGCGGGTCGAGAACGATCTGTCCGACATCAGCATCGTCGAGCAGCAGCCGCAGATGGAAGGGCGGCAGATGATCATGGTGCTGGGACCGAAGAAGCACTAGAGACCAGTCCCGATACGCGGCGCTCGGGCCGGGCTTCCGAGGCGCCGTATCCAATAAAGTTGCCGACCACGTCGGCGGCACAGACATGACGGAGTAAAAAATGCCCAAGATCAAGACCAATCGCGGTGCCGCGAAGCGCTTTGCGCGCACGGCATCCGGACTGTTCAAGCGCAATGCCTCGCATCGGCGGCATATCCTGACCAAGAAGGCCACCAAGCGGAAGCGCCAGCTACGCAAGAATCATCTGCTGCACAAGGCCGACAATCGGGCCGCGCGGCGCATGATGCCGTATTGCTGAGGTCTCGCCGACGATGACCTGATTGCGAGCAGGGCACGCAAGCGAGCCCTGCTCCACGATGATGATTTGAACCGTTCGGAGAAGAAGTTATGCCACGCGTCAAACGCGGCGTCACCGCACACGCCCGCCACAAGAAGGTCCTCGACCAAGCCAAGGGCTATTACGGTGCCCGCAGCAAGGTCTATCGGGTCGCCAAACAGGCCGTCATCAAGGCCGGTCAGTACGCCTATCGCGACCGCCGTCAACGTAAGCGCCAGTTCCGCGCGCTCTGGATCACCCGCATCAATGCGGCCGCGCGCCTGCACGGGCTGTCCTACAGCCGCCTGATCGCAGGCCTCAACAAGGCCGGGATCGAGGTCGATCGCAAGATGCTCGCCGAGCTGGCGTTCGACAACGAGCCGGCCTTCGGCGCGATCGCGGAGCAGGCCAAGGCCGCCCTGGCCGAGACCTCCTGAGTCGCGGCGACGATCGGCGCGCCGCCCGAGGCGAAGCGACGAGACATTCGCTGTCGCTCGCCCGTCGCGGGTAGCGCCTGATGACCTGGCGGGTGGAAGCCTGCCTCGACTGTGGTTGGCCGCGTGCCTGCGGCCGCAATGCTTCCCGCCTTGAAGGACGGGGTTTCTCGCGGAGGAACTGATGACGCAACGCCCCGATGCCGATGCGACGACGGCGGCTGATTCCTCGACCGCGCTGGCCGAGCTTCAGTCCGCCGCGCTCGCGGCCGTGACCGCGGCTGCGGATCTGGCCGCCCTCGATGAGGTGCGGGTGCGCTATCTGGGCAAGAGCGGACAGCTCACCGCCCAGCTCAAGGCGCTCGGCGCCTTGCCCAAGGACGCGCGGCCAGCGGCCGGCCAGCGCATCAATGAGGCCAAGCGGGTGGTGCAGGAGGCGCTCGAGGCGCGCCGCGCCACGCTCGAGGAACAACGGCTCGCAGCGCGCCTGCGCGATGAGTGCATCGATGTGACCCTGCCGGGGCGGGGTCAGCCGTCCGGCGCCCTGCATCCGGTCACGCGCGCGATGCGGCGCATCGAGCGGCTGTTCGCCAACGCCGGCTTCAGCATCGCCGAGGGGCCCGAGGTCGAGGACGACTATCACAACTTCGAGGCGCTCAACATCCCGGCGCATCATCCAGCGCGTGCGATGCACGACACCTTCTACTTCCCGGATGGTCGGTTGCTGCGCACCCACACCTCGCCGGTGCAGATTCGGGTTATGGAGACCCAGCCACCGCCGTTGCGTATCATCGCGCCCGGGCGCGTCTATCGCTGCGATTCCGATCTGACCCACACGCCGATGTTCCATCAGGTCGAGGGCTTCCTGGTCGATCGCGAGGCGACCTTCGCCGATCTCAAGGGCGTGCTCTACGATTTCCTGCGCCACTTCTTCGAGCAGGAGGATCTCAAGCTGCGTTTTCGCCCCTCCTACTTCCCGTTCACCGAGCCCTCCGCCGAGGTCGATGTGCAGTGCGTCAAGTGCGGTGGTCGCGGCTGTCGCGTCTGCAAGCAGAGCGGCTGGCTGGAGGTGTTGGGCTGCGGCATGATCCATCCGGAGGTGTTCCGCCAGGTCGGCATCGATGACGAGCAGTGGCTCGGCTATGCCTTCGGCATGGGCGTGGAACGACTCGCCATGCTGCGCTATGGCGTCGATGATCTGCGGCTCTATTTTGAAAACGATCTGCGCTTCCTGGCGCAGTTCGCTTAGCTGTCTGTTCCTGCGGAGTGACCGATGCGTTTTAGTGAATCCTGGCTGCACGAATGGGTCAATCCCCCGCTGGCCGCGCAGGCGCTTTGCGATCAGTTGAGCATGGCGGGGCTCGAGGTCGATGCGCTCGAAGCGGTGGCGCCGGCCTTCTCTGGGGTGGTCATCGGGGCGGTCGAGACCGTCGAGCCGCATCCGGATGCGACCAAGCTGCGCGTTTGCCGCGTCGATGTCGGTGACGATGAGCCACTGCAGATCGTCTGCGGCGCGGCCAATGTCGCAGCCGGGCAGCGGGTGGCGGTAGCGCGCGTTGGCGCCGTGCTGCCGGGTAACTTCAAGATCAAGAAGGCCAAGCTGCGCGGCGTCGCCTCGCAAGGGATGATCTGCTCGGCCTCCGAACTCGGCTTGGCCGAGACCTCCGAGGGGATCATGGTCTTGCCGGGCGATGCCCCGGTTGGTGAGGATGTGCGCGACTGGCTGGCGCTCGATGACCAGGCCATCGAACTCGATCTGACCCCCGATCGCAGTGATTGCCTGAGCCTGGCCGGGGTCGCGCGCGAGGTCGGGGTGCTCAACCGGCTGCCCGTGACCGAGCCGGCGGCAAAGCCCGTGCCGCCGGTGCACGATGAGCGCCACAGCGTTCAGCTGGACGCCCCTGCAGCCTGTCCGCGTTACCTCTGCCGCATCGTGCGTGCGCTCGACCCGAACGCCGAAACCCCGCTCTGGATGACCGAGCGGCTGCGCCGCAGCGGGTTGCGGCCGATCTCGCCGGTGGTCGATGTCACCAACTATGTGCTGCTCGAGCTCGGCCAGCCCTTGCATGGGTTCGATCTGGCCAGACTCGAGGGCGCGATTCAGGTTCGTCTCTCGCGCTCGGGTGAGCGCCTGGCGCTGCTCAACGATGAGCAAGTCGAACTCGATGACGACACGCTGGTGATCGCCGATGACAACGGCCCGCTGGCGATGGCCGGGATCATGGGCGGGGCCGCGAGCGCGGTCTCGGAGACGACCCAAGACGTGCTGCTCGAGAGCGCCTTCTTCGCGCCACAGGCGATCGCCGGTCGGGCACGGCGCTATGGCTTGCATACCGACTCCTCGCATCGCTTCGAGCGCGGCGTCGATCCCATGCTGCAGCAGCGCGCCATCGAGCGCGCCACGGCGCTGCTGTGCGCGATCGCCGGTGGCCAGCCGGGGCCGGTGGTCGAGGCTGTCTCCGAGGCCGATCTGCCGCAGCCGGTCTGCCTGCTGCTGCGCCGCCAGCGCATCCAGCAAGTGCTCGGCATCGCACCCGATGACGCCGAGGTGACCGACATCCTTGGCCGCCTCGGCATGACGCTCGAGCCGCATGCCGAGGGCTGGCAGGTGAGCGCGCCCTCGCAGCGTTTCGATATCCAGCGCGAGGTCGATCTGATCGCCGAGATCGGCCGCATCCATGGCTATGACGCGATCCCGGTCACCCATGCGCGCTCGGCGGCCTTCACCCGGGCGCCGCGCGAGATGGCCTTCGATCTCGATCGCGCACGCCAGACCCTGGTCGCGCGTGGCTACTCCGAGGCCATCACCTATAGCTTCGTCAGCCCCGAGCAGAATGCCTGGTTCGATCCAAGCCCAACCTCCGCGGCACCACTGACCCTGGCCAATCCGCTCTCGGCCGAGCTGTCGGTGATGCGCGGCAGTCTCTGGCCCGGCTTGATCCAGGTGATGCGGCAGAATCTGGCCCGCCAGCAGCCGCGCGTGCGTCTGTTCGAGACCGGCTTACGCTTTCTCGGCGGGGCCGAGGCGCTGCGCCAGACCCCGAGTCTGGCGCTCGTGGCGGTGGGCCCGGTGGTGCCCGAGCAATGGGGCCAGGAACGTCGGCTGACGGATTTTTATGATCTCAAGGCCGACCTCGAGGCGATGCTGACGCAAACCGGACGGCTCGAGGCGCTGTGCCTGCAAGCACCGACCAGCGATGCCGAAGCGCATCCGGCGCTGCATCCAGGGCAGAGCGCGGCGCTGCGGCTCGGCGAGCAGCCGATTGGCTGGATCGGTACCCTGCATCCGCTGCTGGCCCAGCGGCTCGAGCTGCCCACTGCGGTGCAGTTGTGCGAGATCGATCTCGACGCCCTCGGCCTTGGCGAGCGGCCGGCCTTCGAGCCGCTGTCGCGGTTTCCATCGATTCGCCGTGATCTGGCCACCCTGGTGCCCGCCGAGCTGTCGTTCGAACAGGTCCGCCAAACCGTGACCGAGGCCGCCGGCGATCTCCTCAAACAACTGATCCTGTTTGATCAGTATCAAGGCGAACACATCGAGTCGGGTCGAAAAAGTCTGGCTTTCGGATTGATTTTACAGGCATCTTCTCAGACACTGGTGGATGCCGAGGTTGACGCCGTGGTGCAGCGCGTGATCGAGCGGCTGGAACAAACGCTCGGCGCTCGGCTGCGCACCTGAATGGGTTTAGAGGAGCAAAGTAGGTCTATGGCACTCACCAAGGCGGACATGGCGGAGCATCTGTTCGAGGTGCTTGGGCTCAACAAGCGCGAGGCCAAGGATGTGGTCGAGATGTTCTTCGAGGAGATCCGCGTCGCCCTAGAAGAAGGCGAGCAGGTGAAGCTCTCCGGGTTCGGCAATTTCGATCTGCGCGAGAAGAAGCAGCGCCCGGGCAGGAACCCGAAGACCGGAGAGGAGATTCCGATCACCGCGCGGCGCGTGGTCACCTTCAGGCCCGGACAAAAATTGAAATCGCGGGTCGAAGCCTATGTCGGACCCGAGCGCTAGCCTCAAGGAGCTGCCACCGATCCCGTCCAAGCGTTACTTCACCATTGGTGAGGTCAGCGAACTCTGCGATGTCAAGCCCCATGTGCTGCGCTACTGGGAGCAGGAATTCCCCCAGCTCAAGCCGGTGAAACGGCGCGGTAACCGTCGTTACTATCAACATCATGATGTGCTGATGGTGCGCCGGATTCGAGGGCTGCTCTATGAACAAGGGTTCACCATCGGCGGTGCTCGCCAACAGTTGAGTGGCGAATCGGCGAAGAAGGACAGCACCCAGGCGCATCAGATCATCAAGCAGGTGCGGATCGAACTCGAAGAGGTGTTGCATGATCTTCGCCGTCGGCCGCATTGACCCCGATCGTCTCTGGGGGTATGCTGGTCAGCTTTCCGGGCGTAGCGCAGTCTGGTAGCGCACCACAATGGGGTTGTGGGGGTCGCAGGTTCGAATCCTGCCGCCCGGACCATCTTCGAGAACGCGGTAATGGCTCAGCGCTGTTACCGCGTTTTTTATGCTCGCCCGCAACGAGCGCGAGGCTATGTCGAATCACCATTCATCGAGTCAGCGACTGCGTCTGCACACCGAGACCGAAGGCGAGTCGATCCGGGTGCGTGGTCTGGTGCAAGGGGTGGGTTTCCGGCCCACGGTTTGGCGCCTGGCGCGCGCTGCTGGGCTCGCCGGCGATGTCTGCAACGACGGCGAGGGCGTGCTGATCCGGCTCTGGGGCACCAGTGCCGAGATCGATGCCTTTTGCCACGCGCTGATGATCGAGTGCCCGCCGCTTGGGCGCATCGATGGCATCGAGCGACGACCCTGCGAGGCGCCGGCGCCGGACAGCTTCCGCATCGTCGAGAGCGAGGCGGGTCTAGTGCGCACCGGCGTCGTCGCCGATGCCGCAACCTGTGAGGCCTGCGCGGCTGAGATCGCCGATCCTGGCGATCGGCGTTATCGCTATCCCTTCACCAACTGCACGCACTGCGGGCCGCGGCTCAGCATCATCCGCGCGATCCCTTACGATCGCGCCAACACCAGCATGGCCGCGTTCCAGCTGTGTCCGGCCTGCGCCGCCGAGTATGCCGATCCGGCCGATCGGCGTTTCCATGCCCAGCCGAATGCCTGTCCGGTCTGTGGCCCTAAGGTCTGGCTGACCGATGCCGAGGGCCGCGACCTGCTGGCAGCCGATGGCTTGAAGCCTGATGTAGTCGCAGCTGATGACGAGACGCCTGGCTTTGCGGAGGCTGCGGCGGCCACTGCGGCTGATCGTGCGCCGCGCGATGCGATCGAGGCTGCGAGCCGGCTGCTCGAGCGCGGCGCCATCGTCGCGATCAAGGGCGTTGGCGGCTTTCATCTGGCCTGCGATGCGACGAATCCAGCGGCGGTGGCGACGCTGCGCGAGCGCAAGCGACGCGCGGCCAAACCCTTCGCGCTGATGGCGCGGGATCTGGACGTGGTGCGCGCGCTCTGCGAGCTGAGCCCGGCCGAGGCGGAGCTGCTGAGTTCGACGGTGGCGCCGATCGTGTTGTTGGACCAACGGGTGGATGGCGCTGCGAAGACCTCAGGTCCGGTTGCGGCCGAGGTCGCGCCGGGCCAGTCAGCCCTGGGTTTCATGCTGCCCTACAGCCCGTTGCATCGGCTGCTGCTGCAGGACTGGGATCGGCCGCTGGTGATGACCAGCGGCAATCTGAGCGACGAGCCGCAGTGCATCGACAATGCCGATGCGCTGACGCGACTGGCTGGGATCGCCGATGCCTGGCTGCTCCATGACCGCGAGATCGTCAATCGGGTCGATGATTCGGTGGCGCGCGTGATCCAGGTTCGCACGCGCTGGCTGCGCCGAGCACGCGGCGCGGCGCCGATGCCGCTCGCGCTCGCGGCCGGTTTCGAGGCCGCGCCCAGGGTGCTGGCGCTCGGTGGTGAGCTGAAGAACAGCCTCTGTCTGCTCAGCCAGGGGCAGGCGACCTTGTCGCAACACCTCGGTGATCTCGAGGAGGCGCGCACCGCGCGTGAGTTCGAGCGCACGGTGGATCTCTATCAGGCGCTGTTCGAACACGCGCCCGAGATCATCGCCGTCGACTGTCATCCCGACTACCGCTCGTCTGCGCTCGGGCGCCGGCTGGCCGCCGAGACCGGTGCTCGCCTGGTCGAGGTGCAGCACCATGCCGCGCATCTGGGCGCCGTTCTGGCCGACGCCGAGTGGCCGCTCGACGCCGGTCCGGTCATCGGGGTGATCTTCGATGGCTTGGGCTATGGAGCGGATCAGACCATCTGGGGCGGTGAATGCCTGCTCGGCGACTATCGCCAATGGCAGCGGATCGGCCATCTGCGCCCGTTCGCTCTGCCCGGTGGCGAGCGCGCCATCCGCGAGCCCTGGCGCTGTCTCTATGCCCAGCTCGAGAGCAGCCTCGGTTGGCCGCAGTGCGTCGAGCGTTGGGGCGACCTGGAATCGCTGCGCGCGCTACGGGAGCGACCGATCGCCCTGCTCGCGGAGATGATCCAAAAGGGCGTGAATGCGCCGCGCACCACCTCGGTCGGGCGGCTGTTCGATGCGCTCGCCGCCGCGCTCGGGATCTGCGTCGATGGCATCGCCTATGAGGCGCAAGCCGCGATCGAACTCGAGACCCTGGCGCGGCGCGCGCTGGGCGAGGGCGGTTATGCGTTCGCGATCGACACGCGTGCCGAGCCCTGGCAACTGGACCCGGCGCCGATGTGGTCGGCCCTGCTCGATGATTTGGCGGCGGGGGTACCGGCGGCGATGATCGCGGCACGCTTTCATGCCGGCCTTGCCGAGACCGTCGCTGAGCTGGCGGCGCGCGCGGCGCAGCGGCACGGGCTGGAGACGGTCGCGCTCTCGGGTGGCGTGTTCCAGAATCGCACGCTGTTCGAGGCGACGCTCAAGGCCCTGCGCGCGCGCGGCCTACAGGTGCTCACGCACACGCGCGTGCCGGCCAACGATGGCGGTCTGGCGCTCGGGCAGGCGGCGATCGCTGCCGTTGCACCACCCATTTATGCCCAATCCCCGCTGCGGGGCCGATAACGGTTCGGGATCAGGATCGTCGGGCGCAGTTGGCTCGGGTCTTGTTGCGGAAAATCGAGCGTGTAGTGCAGGCCCCGGCTCTCGCGGCGGCGTTGCGCGGACTGGATGATCAGGTCGGCGACATCGACCAGGTTGCGCAGCTCGAGCAGGTTGGCCTCGACGTGGAAATTGCTGTAGTGCTCGATGATCTCCTGGCGCAGCAGATCGACCCGGCGCTTGGCCCGTTGCAGGCGCTTGTTGGTGCGCACGATGCCGACATAATCCCACATGAAACGGCGCAATTCCTCCCAGTTGTGCGAGATCACCACCGCCTCATCCGGTTCGGTGACGCGGCTGGCGTCCCAGGCCGGCACCTCGGGCGGCGTGGCCCAGTCGGTGGCGCGTGCGGCGATGTCCTTGGCCGCGAGTTCGGCAAAGACCAGGCATTCGAGCAAGGAGTTGCTGGCCATCCGGTTGGCGCCATGCAGCCCGGTGTAGGCGGTCTCGCCGATCGCATAGAGGCCGGGGAGATCGGTGCGCGCGCGCGCATCTACCAGCAGTCCGCCGCAGGTATAGTGCGCGGCGGGCACCACCGGGATCGGCTCGCGGGTGATGTCGATGCCGAGTTCGAGACAGCGCGCGTGGATGGTCGGGAAGTGCTCGGTGATGAACGCCGCCGGGCGGTGCGAGATATCCAGATGGACGAATTTGCTCCCGGTGCGTTTGATCTCGTGGTCGATCGCGCGCGCCACCACGTCGCGCGGGGCCAGCTCGGCGCGCGCATCGAAGCGCGGCATGAAACGATCGCCATGGGTGAGCAGCAGCTTGGCGCCTTCACCGCGCAGGGCTTCGCTGATCAGGAAGGATTTGGCCTTGGAGTGGTAGAGGCAGGTCGGATGGAACTGCATGAATTCCATGTTCGCCACCCGGCAGCCGGCGCGCCAGCCCATGGCGATGCCGTCACCGGTGGTGACGTCCGGATTGCTGGTGTAGACGTAGACCTTGCTGGCGCCGCCGCTGGCGATGACCACGAAGCGGGCCAGGAAGGTCTTGACCTGGTTGTCGCGGTTGTCGAGCAGATAGGCGCCGAGCACGCGGTTCTCGCGACCGCCGAGCTTGCGATCGGTGATCAGATCGACCGCCGCATGATGCTCGAACAGCTCGACGTTGGCGCGCGCGCGCACCAGGCTGGTCAGGGTGGTCTCGACCGCGAGGCCGGTGGCATCGGCGGCGTGGATGACGCGACGATGAGTGTGCCCGCCTTCGCGTGTCAGATGATACCCGCTGGAGCTGGCCGCGCTGTCGTCGCGGGTAAACTGAACGCCGGCGTTGAGGAGCCATTGAATATTATCCGGGCCGCGCTCGACGACCAGCCGCACGATGGCCTCATCACAGAGCCCGTCACCGGCCTTGAGGGTATCCTGCACATGGGCGTCGATGGAGTCGGTGGCGTTGAGCACCGCCGAGATGCCGCCCTGGGCATAGAGGGTGTTGCCTTCCTGGAGTTCGCGTTTGGAGACCACGGCGACCGAAAGGTTGTCCGGCAGCCGCAGCGCGAGACCGAGGCCCGCTGCGCCGCTGCCGATGATGAGAACGTCGTGGTGGTTGAGGTGAGGCATGGCTGCGGGGCTTCTGTTTGGGCTTGTCTATGCCTGAGCATGGACAAAGATTAGATTAGACCGATATGAATCGGCAAGCCAACGGGCAATTCATGACGCGTCGCATCGCCTTGCGATACATCAAGGCGCGACGCCCTGAACATAGAACTTTCATCGAAGGGGTGGTGTCAATGCGCCAGGTGAGCAAGGATCGACGAGCATGGGGTAGGCCACGTGACTGAGCGCGAGGTCGATCAAGCGCTCGTCGAGCGCGCGCAGGCCGGAGATCGACGGGCATTCGATCTGCTCGTGTTGAAATATCAGCAGAAGATCGCCGCGCTGATCGGGCGCTATCTGCGCGACAGCGCCGAGGTCCTGGACGTGACCCAGGATGCGTTCTTGAAGGCCTATCGAGCGCTGCCCGGCTTTCGTGGCGAGTCGGCGTTCTATACCTGGATCTATCGCATCGCCATCAATACGGTGAAGAACCACATGGTCGCACAGAGCCGGCGGCCGCCCGGGGATGATGTCGAGGCCGAACTCGCCGAGCAGATGGAGATGGGCGCGCGACTGCGCGACAGCGCGACCCCGGAGCGTGAGGCCCTCAGCGATGAGATCGCCAACACCGTGCAGGAGGCGCTGGATGCGCTGCCCGATGATCTGCGCGCGGCGATCATGTTTCGAGAGATCGATGGCATGAGCTACGAAGAGATCGCCATGGCGATGGAGTGTCCGATCGGAACGGTGCGTTCGCGGATCTTCCGGGCGCGGGAGGCAATTGATAAACGGCTCCGGCCGCTGCTCGAGGCCTGATGGTCGTAGCATGGCCTCGAGCTGAATCCGTATCATGAATGACTGACGAGCAAAGGCGACATCATGACAACAGCAACACCGGACCACTGGCATCTGACGGCACTGCTCGACGGCGAGCCCGGTCCTGGCGGATTCGAGGTCGCGATCAGCGCGCTCGAACAAGACGCCACCCTCCGTGCACGCTTTGAGCGCGGCCTGCTCATTGGTCAGGTGCTGCGTGGCGAGACGTCAACGCCCGCAGCGCGTACCATCAGCGCGCGGGTGTCGGCGGCGCTGGCGACCGAGCCGGTGCCGATGCGCCCAGCGCGGCGCCAGCGCGTCCCGGCCTCGATCAACCGCCCGGCGGCGGCCCTGGCCATCGCCGCCAGCCTGGTTGCCGTTGCTGTTCTGGTGGGCCCGGGGCTCTTGAGCGGCCCGGCCATGGAGTCGCCCGGCATGGCCCGCAACATCGCCCAGCAGGGTACTGCCGAGCCTGCTGGCAGTGATGATGCGCAAGCCGATGCACAGGTGGTCGAGCGCTGGACGATGGAGGAGCCCGCTGGTTCGACCGCGCTGGATGCCCTGTTAGTGGATCATCGCGAGCGCGCCTCGGCCTCGGGGCTGACTGGCTTTATTCCGTATGCCGCCGTGGTTGGTCAAAGTGGCCTGCGTTGATCCGATGTGGCGGCTGTTACCGCGCGATACGCGCTTGCTCATCATTGTTGTCGGTGTCTGCTGGCTTGCGTTACCGGTCGGTGCTGTCGATAGCGGCCAGGAGCGTTCCTCGCTCGAGCTGCTCGGTCGCATGGCGAAGGCGCTGTCGGAGCGCGAATACGAAGGCACCCTAGTCTACCTGAATGGCCATCAATTATCGACGCTGCGCATTGCCCATCGTATCGATGGCGGTCAGACCCGCGAGAGCCTGTTGGCGCTGAGTGGACCGATCCGGGCTGTTGCCCGCGGCCATCAGTCGGTGACCTGCGTCCTACCCGATGCACGTGCCATCTCGGTTCCGCGGCATCCGGCATCGGCGGCGACCCTGCATTCAGGCGCGCTCGATATTGAACGGCTGCGCTCGCATTATCTCATCCACCTGCTCGGGCGTTCGCGTATCGCTGGTCGTGATACCCGGGTCGTGGGTATTATTCCCAGGGACGACTTGCGTTATGGTTATCGTTTCTTCGTTGACGAGGAAACCGGTCTGCCGTTGAAAACCGACCTGATGGATAGCGCTGCGATCCCGATCGAGCAGGTGATGTTCACCGAGATCGAGTTTCTCGAGGAGGCTGACAAGCAAGCGCTTGTCAGCACCCCGGAGAGAACGCGCCCGGTTGCGGCCTTGAGCGCCCAGACGGCGACCTCGACAACGCCAGCCGATCCCTCGAAAATCGTTGATGCAGCCCCTTGGCACTTTACGGCGTTACCCGCTGGGTACCGGCTCGTCGCCGCTGATCCGCCTCGCGCCCAGGCGGAGGCTCAGGTTGAGGGGGGACGACGCTGGTTCATGATCAGCGATGGACTCTCGACGGTATCGGTCTATGTGGAGCCCGATCAGGAGCATGGCTTTACGGGGTACAAACGCGTCGGTGCCGTGCATGCGGCGGGGCGTCTCGTGGATGGGCATCAGGTTACCGTGGTCGGGGAAGCACCCCTGCCAACCGTTCAAGCCATTGCCGATGCGCTCAGGACTCAACCATGATAGAAGAACATGCCATCGTGACCTCGATTGAAGCTGGCATCGCCGAGGTCGAGATTATGCGCCGTTCGGGCTGTCATGCTTGTAACGCCCGTTCGGGCTGTGGTGTATCGCTGCTTGATCAGGTGCTCGGCCGACGACCACAGCGTTTACTCCTCGCTAATAAGGTCGCTGCCCGTCCAGGTGATGAGGTTGTCATCGGTATGCCGGAGTCGGCGCTGCTCAAGGCTGCCCTGGCGGCTTATATGATGCCGTTGGCTGGCCTTTTGGCCGGCGCCATCGCCGGCGACCTGATGATCGCGGATCAGTCCGCCGATCAAGGGCTACCGTTGCTGTTCGGTGCCTTTGGCTTTGTCGTCGGTTTGCTCGGCACGCGTCTCTATAGCCGACGACTCGCCGCCGATCCGCGTTGGCGCGCGGTGTTGCTGCGGCGCGTCACTCAGTCGCTTCCGGTGGGCCTCGCGAACATGCACTAGTCTACAAGCGGTGCGGTGGGTAAAGCCCGCATCTGTTATGGTGCCTGGTTATCGTTGTTGGTTTCCATCGGCCTTCATCCGTCTATCGTCTTGCTCTAGGACCCGCATGCATCATCGGTCTCTGTTCCTGTTCATCCTCGCTACCGTTGGTGTGCTCGGATTCGCCTTGGGGCAATCGAGCCTTGCGGAGGGGATCGGGCGGGCCGCTGAGCCCGCTAGCGAACAGGCGGCGTCTGAGATGGTGTCCGGGCTCCCGGACTTTATCCCCCTAGTCAAGCGCTGTGGCCCGTCGGTGGTCAATATCAGTAGCAAGCAGGGTTATGGGCTGGGGCCGCAGGACTTCGGCGCCGAGGATGGCCTGCCGGAAGACAGCCCACTGTACGACTTCTTTCGCCGTTTCTTCGGCGAGGAAGGCGGTCCTTTGCCCGAGGACGGGGAGCAAGGGCGCTCGTTGGGCTCGGGCTTCATTCTGAGCCCGGATGGCTACATCTTGACCAATGCCCATGTGGTCGAGGCCGCCGATGAGATCATCGTGCGCATGAGCGACCGCCGTGAGTTCGTCGCCCAGGTCATCGGCGCCGACGAGCGCAGCGATATCGCGCTCCTCAAGATCGAGGCGGCCGACTTGCCGGCGGTCGAACTCGGAGACTCATCGGCCATCGAGGTGGGAGAATGGGTGCTGGCGATCGGCTCCCCGTTCGGCTTCGAGCATTCGGCCACAGCGGGCATCATCAGCGCCAAGGGGCGCTCGCTGCCCTCCGAGAACTATGTGCCCTTCATCCAGACCGATGTGGCGATCAACCCAGGCAACTCGGGTGGGCCCTTGTTCGACCTCTCAGGACGGGTGGTCGGCGTCAATTCGCAGATCTACAGCCGCACGGGCGGCTTCATGGGGCTCTCGTTCGCGATCCCGATCGATGTGGCTATCGATGTGGTCGAGCAGCTCAAGGAGAAGGGGCGGGTCAGTCGCGGCTGGCTCGGCGTCTTGGTCCAGGACGTAACCCGTGATCTTGCCGAACCCTTCGGCCTGGTGCATCCGACCGGTGCGCTGGTCTCGCAGGTGCTGCCCAATAGTCCGGCCGAGAAGGCGGGACTGCGCGCCGGCGACATCATCCTGACGTTCGATGGCATCGATGTCCCGACCTCGAGTAATCTGCCGCCGTTGGTTGGGGTGACCAAGGTCGATGTCACGGTGGAAGTTGAACTCTTGCGCCATGGCGAACGGCGTACCGTGGCGGTGACCTTGGCGGAACTGCCCGAGGACGAGATGACCTCTATTCAGTCCGGTAATGGATCGGCGCCGGCGGCTAATCGGCTGGGCCTGGTAGTCACGGAGGTGCCGGATGATCAACGCGAGTTGCTCGCGCTCGAGGAAGGTGGTGTTCTGGTCGATCGCGTCGAGACCGGGCCTGCCGAACGGGCCGGTCTGCGCGCTGGTGATCTCATCCTGAACTTCCACGACGAGCAGGTTCGGGACTTGGCTCAGTTCGAGCGGCTCGTGGACACGGCGCCGGCGGGAGAGTCGGTGGCCGTGCTCGTGCAACGGGGCGATGGACGCATGTTCTATGCGTTGCGCTTGCCGCCAGAATAATCTTACCTGCCTTTTTGCTCGGATAGCCAAGGATCACAGCCGCCGATGGCCGACCTCAGTCATATACGTAATTTTTCCATCATCGCCCATATCGACCACGGTAAGTCGACGATTGCCGATCGCTTTATTCAACATTGCGGCAGTTTGACCAATCGTGAGATGTCCGCTCAGGTGCTTGACTCCATGGATCTGGAGCGCGAGCGCGGGATTACTATCAAGGCCCAGAGCGTGACCTTGGATTACCCGGCTAAGGACGGGCAAGTCTACGAGCTGAACTTCATCGACACGCCCGGCCATGTCGACTTCTCCTACGAGGTTTCGCGCTCGCTCGCGGCCTGTGAGGGGGCGCTGCTGGTGGTCGATGCGGCGCAGGGCGTGGAGGCGCAGAGCGTTGCTAACTGCTACACCGCCATCGACCTCGGTCTCGAGGTGCTGCCGGTGCTGAACAAGATCGACCTGCCCTCGGCCGAGCCGGAACGGGTGATCAACGAGATCGAGGAGATCATCGGCCTGGATGCGCAGGATGCCTTGCGGGTCAGCGCCAAGACCGGCCTTGGCATCCCGGAACTGCTGGAGATGCTGGTGGCCAAGGTGCCACCGCCGGTCGGGGATGCCGATGCACCCTTGCGGGCCTTGATCATCGACTCCTGGTTCGATCCCTATGTCGGCGTCGTCTCGCTGATCCGAGTCAAGGAGGGCACCTTGAAGCGTCGCGACAAGATCAAGGTCATGTCGGTTGGTCGCGCGCATCAGGCCGATAATGTTGGCATCTTCACGCCGAAGAAGACCCCTCGCGAGCAGCTCGGCCCAGGCGAGGTCGGCTTCGTCGCCGCCGGCATTAAGGAAGTTGATGGGGCGCCGGTCGGCGATACCATCACTGGCGTTGATCGCCCAGCGAGCCAGCGGCTCGGGGGGTTCCGCGAGATTCGCCCGCGCGTGTTTGCTGGCTTGTATCCGATCTCGTCCGACGACTACGAGGGTCTGCGCGACGCGCTCGCCAAGCTGCGGCTCAACGAATCGGCGCTGTTCTACGAGCCCGAGACCTCGCAGGCGCTCGGCTTTGGTTTCCGCTGCGGCTTCCTCGGCATGCTGCACATGGAGATCATCCAGGAGCGGCTCGAGCGCGAATACGATCTCGAGTTGATCACCACGGCGCCGACGGTCATCTACGAGGTAGTGCTGCACGATGGCGAGGTGATCAATGTCGATAACCCGACCAACTTGCCGGAGACCACCAAGATTCAAGAGATCCGCGAGCCGATCATCGAGGCCCATATCCTCGTTCCCCAGGATCTACTCGGCGGCGTGATCAACCTCTGCGTCGAGAAGCGCGGGGTACAGAAGAATATTCAGTTTCTCGGCGGTCAGGTCCAAGTCACCTATGAGATGCCGCTGAACGAGGTGGTGCTCGACTTTTTCGACCGGCTGAAGTCGGTGAGCCGAGGTTATGCGTCGTTCGAGTACGAACTCAAGCGCTTCGAGGCGGCCGATCTGGTCAAACTCGACTTGTTGATCAATAGCGAGCGGGTCGATGCACTATCGCTGATCGTGCATCGCTCCAACTCGGTCCATCGCGGCCGCGAGCTTGCCGAGCGGATGAAGGATCTGATCCCACGGCAGATGTTCGAGGTCGCCATCCAGGCCGCGATCGGCACCAAGATCATCGCCCGCACTACGGTCAAGGCGCTGCGCAAGAATGTGACAGCGAAATGCTATGGCGGTGATGTGACGCGTAAGCGCAAACTGCTCGAGAAGCAGAAAGCCGGCAAGAAGCGCATGAAGATGGTCGGCCGGGTCGAGATCCCGCAAGAGGCCTTCCTTGCGGTGCTTCAGTCCAGCAAGGATAATTGACCGATTTTGCATCCCAGACCTGATCGTCGTGCTGCGTGCGGCGTTCAAAGCGCCGTCACAGGACCAGGAGACGCCACCGCGCCATGAGCTTCGACTTCCCGACCTTCCTCGTTGCCGCGACCTTTCTCACCGGCGGCATTTGGCTGTTGGATGCGCTGCTGTTCGCGCCCAAGCGTCGTCGCCGTCTCGCTGCCCGTACTGCGGCGGAGAGCGCCTCAGCCCAGAGCGGCGGCTACAAGGAGCCGGTGCTGGTGGAGTACGCGCGCTCGTTCTTCCCCGTGATTCTGGTCGTGCTGCTGCTGCGCTCGTTCGTTGTCGAGCCCTTTCGCATCCCCTCGGGCTCGATGATGCCGACCTTGCTGGTCGGCGACTTCATCCTGGTCAACAAGTTCGCCTATGGGTTGCGCTGGCCGGTGCTGAATAAGAAATTCGTCGACATCGGCGAGCCCGAGCGCGGTGATGTGATGGTGTTCCGCTTCCCGCGCGATGAGTCGGTCGACTACATCAAACGCGTCATCGCGGTGCCAGGTGATCAAGTTCACTATCGCGACAAGACGCTCTATGTCAACGGCGAGCCCTTGGAGCAGACCCCGCTCGGCGACTATGTCGGGGAAAACGAACAGCCAACCGGGCTGATCGAGGCTGTCGAACAGGTCAACGACGAACACGAGCACGAGATCCTGATCAATCCGCGCACGGGTGATTTCCCACGCTCCTGCGGCGTGCTCGCGCGCGGCCCGGTGACGGTGCCCGAGGGCCAGTATTTCGTCATGGGCGATAACCGCGATAACAGTAACGACGGCCGCTGCTGGGGCTTCGTGCCCGAGGAGAACTTGGTCGGCAAGGCCTTCGCGATCTGGATGAGCTGGGATGGCAATCGTGACGGTCTGCCGATCGCGTTCGACCGCATTGGCGATGTGATTCATTGAGTCCGCCATGACATCTGATCCCAAGCGCCTGGCGATGGCGCTCATCGGTCACCCACCCGACTCGCTGGCGCTGATCGAGCAGGCTCTGACTCACCGCAGCGCGGGCCCGGTGAACAATGAGCGCCTCGAATTCCTCGGTGACGCCTTGCTCGGTTTCGTCATCGCCGAGGTGCTGCTGCAACGCTTCCCCGAGGCCAGCGAGGGCGATCTGACCCGGCGTCGCGCGACCCTCGTCAATCGCGAGGCGCTCGCCAAGATCGCGCGCGCGCTCAATCTCGGCGATTATCTGCGTCTGGACTCGGGGGCATTGCGCTCCGGCGGCCATGCGCGCGACTCGGTGCTCTCGGATGCGCTGGAGGCGCTGATCGGCGCTATCTATCTGGATCAGGGCTTTGCGCGGGCGAAGCAGATGATCCTCGAGGTCTTCGCCGAATCGTTGGCTGATGTAGCCAATCAGGAGGCGCGCAAGGACCCCAAGACCCGGCTGCAGGAATGGCTGCAGGCGCGGCGGCGTACCTTGCCCGAGTACGAGGTGACCGCGGTCACCGGCGAGCAGCACGCGCAACGCTTCGAGGTGCGCTGCCGGCTGCCCGATGACGGCCGGGAATGTCTTGGGGATGGCTCCAGCCGGCGCCGAGCCGAGCAGCAATCGGCCGAGACCATGCTTGCCCTTTTGACCGAGACAAATTGATCGCATGAGCCAGCCTCTGGATGAACCGCTTGATGAGCCTTTGGACGATCAGGTCGCTGCGCCCACCAATGCGGCCGTCGCTACCGTGCAGCCCCCCCCCGACCGCAGCACTCATCGCTGTGGCTATGTGGCGATCATCGGTCGCCCCAATGTCGGCAAATCGACCCTGCTCAACCGGCTGCTTGGGCAAAAGCTGGCGATCACCTCGCACAAGCCGCAGACGACGCGCCACAGCATCCTCGGCGTCTCGACCCTGACCTGCGGCCAGATCCTCTATGTCGACACGCCGGGCCTGCATCAACGCGGTGGCAATGCCCTCAATCGCTATCTGAATCGGGCCGCGCGCGCCATTCTGGCCGATGTCGACCTGGTGCTGTTCGTCGTCGAGGCGTTGCAGTTCAGCGATGAGGACGCGCTGGCACTGGCCGAGATCGCCAAGGCCGGCACGCCAACCCTGGTCGCCGTCAACAAGACCGATCGCATCACCGATAAGTCACGCCTGCTGCCCTTCCTGCAAGCGCTGTCGCAGCGCCATGCCTTCGTCTCGATCGTCCCGGTCTCGGCGCTGAAGGGGCATCAGGTGGAGCCGCTGGAGGCCGAGATCCTGGCCGCCTTGCCGGCGGGCGAACCGCTGTTCCCGCCCGATCAGCTCACCGATCGCTCGGAGCGCTTCCTCGCCGCCGAGCTGCTGCGCGAGCAGTTGATGCAGCGCTATGGCCAGGAACTGCCCTATCGGACCACGGTCGAGATCGAGTCCTTCACCCTCGAGCAGACCCAGGCAGGGCCATCGAAGGGGACGGATCGAGCCGAAGACCCCAGGGCGCGCATCCATGCGCTGATCTGGGTCGAGCGTGAGAGCCAAAAGGCGATTATCATCGGCCATCGCGGCGAGGCGCTGAAGGCGGCTGCTTCACAGGCGCGGCTGGAGATGCAAAAACTGTTCGGCCGGCGCGTGCATCTCGAGGTCTGGGTCAAGGTCAAGGACAGCTGGAGCAGTGACGAGGCCGCGCTCGCGAGCCTCGGTTACGGCGAATACTGAGCCGCCGCCCCTGGCGAGGGTCGTCGGGCCGCCTTGGCCATGCGCGCGCAGGCACTCAAGCGCGGTTTCGTGCTGCACCGCCGGGATTATCGCAACAGCAGTCTGCTGCTCGAGGTCTTCAGCGCAGAGCACGGTCGCCTGGCCTGTCTCGCCAAGGGGGCGAAGGCGGCGCCGAAGGGGCGTGGTGCGCTGGCCTCGCTGCTGCAGCCGTTTCAGCCACTTTGGCTGCACTGGGTCGGCCGTGGCGAGGTGAAGACCCTGACCCGCGCCGAGGCCGCCGCCCCGGCGATCGCGCTCAGCGGTGAGCGCCTCTACTGCGGCTTCTACCTGAACGAGCTGCTGATGCGCTTGCTCGCGCGCGATGATCCCCAGGAACCCCTGTTCGTGTTCTACCAGCAGGCGCTGGCGGATCTGGCGACCGAGCCCATGGACGCGGTGTTGCGCCGTTTCGAGCTGCGCTTGCTGGAAGAACTCGGCTACGCGCTGGATCTGCGCCGGGATCGTCATGGCGCGCCGATCGATCCGAGTCGATACTATGGTTACAGGCCCGACGTGGGGCTGGAGCCGCTGCTCGACCCGAGGTGGGAGTCGGTGCCGGAGCCGGTGCCTGTCGTGGCGTCGAGCCTCGCGCCAGCGGCGCTGGTCAGCGGCGCCACGTTGCAACGCCTCGCCGCTGGATCGGCCTTGTCGCCGCGCGAGAGCCGTGCGGCGCGCGGCCTGATGCGCGCGGCACTCGCGCCGCATCTGGGGCCGAAGCCGCTACGCAGCCGCGAGCTGTTTCGCCGGCGCCCGGGCTGAGGCGCGTTGCCATCCGCCACCGCTTGTCCGTCATCCACTCAGCGCACCGTCCGGCGGTGCGCGCTCAACCCGTTTGCCGTTCAATCGCTCGATCTCCATTCTCAACCGCAGGAACCATCATGTCAGAGCCAACCGGGGCGCCGATCCAACTCGGCGTCAATATCGATCATATCGCCACCATTCGCGCCGCTCGCGGCACCCGTTACCCGGAGCCGATCCAGGCCGCGCTGGTCGCCGAGCAGGCCGGCGCCGATGCCATCACGCTGCATCTGCGCGAGGACCGACGCCATATCCAGGATCGCGATGTGCATCTGCTGAAGGGCATCCTGCAGACGCGCATGAATCTGGAGATGGCAGCGACCCCGGAGATGGTCGAGATCGCCTGCGCCGTGCGGCCGAGCGACTGCTGCCTGGTGCCGGAGCGGCGCGAGGAGCTGACCACCGAGGGCGGGCTCGATGTCGCCGGCCATATCGACATGCTCAAAGAGCAGACCGCGCGGCTGACCGACGCCGGTGTGCGTGTGTCGCTGTTCATCGATGCCGAGGCGGTGCAGTTGGAGGCCGCCGCCGAGATCGGCGCGCCGGTGGTCGAGATCCACACCGGTCGCTATGCCGACGCCCGCTCGCTGGCGGCGCGCGCCGAGGAGCTGCGGCGCATCGCCGAGGCGGTGGCGCGAGGGCAGGCGCTTGGGCTGCAGGTCAACGCCGGGCATGGGCTCGATTACCCGACCGTCGAGGCGATCGCCGCCTTGCCCGGCGTGCGTGAACTCAACATCGGTCATGCCATCGTCGCGCGCGCGCTGTTCTCGGGGCTCGAGGGCGCGGTGGCGGAGATGAAACGCCTGATGGTGCAGGCCGCGCTCTTGGGTCAGCACGCGCGCACTTGAGGTGTCTGCCCCCCGTGGTCTCGTCGCTGTCATCGAACCCGGGTAGAAAAGGAACGCCGTTTGCTTCATGTTCCAAGACATCCTCCGAGACATCCCGCAACCCAAGGTTTTTCGATCATGACTACCACCGCAGAGTCGGCAACCCCGAGGCGCCCGGTTGTCCTGGTCATCCTCGATGGCTTCGGCATCAACCCGAGCAAGCTCCACAATGCCATCGCCCAGGCGAGGACACCACGGCTCGATGAATACTTCTTTCGGTATCCGTTCACGCAACTGAACGCCTCCGGCAGTGGCGTCGGCCTGCCGACCGGACAGATGGGCAATTCCGAGGTCGGGCACATGACGCTCGGCAGCGGCAGCCTGCTGCGCCAAGACCTTGTGCTGATCGACGATGCGATCGCCGATGGCCGTTTCTTCGAGAACGCGGCTTTCCTCGAGGCGATCAACAGGGCCAAAGCCAAGGGCCGACCATTGCAACTGCTCGGGCTGGTCTCCGAGGGCGGCGTGCATAGCCACGCGCGCCACCTGCTGGCCCTGATCGAGCTGTGCCGGCGCGAGCAGGTCACCCCCTTGGTGCATTTGGTCGCCGATGGGCGAGATACCCCACCGAAGTCGGTGCTCAACGGCCTCGGCGAGATCGAGGAGGCGCTCGACGGCGCGGGCGGGCGCATCGTCACCGTCAGCGGGCGCTACTATGCGATGGACCGGGATCGGCGTTTCGACCGCACTGAGCGCGCCTGGCGGGCCATCGTGCTTGGCAAGGGGCGCGCTGCCTCGAGCGCGCGCGCGGCGATCGATGCCGCCTATGCCGCAGGCGAGGGCGATGAGTTCATCCATCCCAGCGTCATCGGCGATTGGCGGGGGCTCGAGGCCGATGATCCGATGGTGCTGTTCAACTTCCGCAAGGATCGGCCCCGGCAGATCGCCGCCGCGCTCGCGTTGGACACCTTCGATGGCTTCGATCGGGGCCAGGCGCCGCGCGCTGACCTGACCTGCATGATGGTCTACGACAAACGCTTCGGGCTCGCGCATGCGTTCGATCCAGAGGTGCCGACCATCACCCTGAATCAGGTCATCAGCGCGCAGGGGATCGAGCAGTTTCACTGCGCCGAGACCGAGAAATATGCCCATGTCACCTTCTTCTTCAACGGTGGCAACGAGGAGCCGGTCGCCGGCGAGGTGCATCGATTGATTCCGTCCCCGATGGTCAAGACCTATGACCTGAAGCCGGAGATGAGCGCGGTGCAGGTGGCCGACGCCGTCGTCGAGGCGATCGAGAGCGGGCGCTACGGCTTCATCGTCGTCAACTTCGCCAATGGCGATATGGTCGGCCATACCGGCTATATGGAGGCTGTGGTGCGGGCGGTCGAGGTGGTCGATCAGCAGGCCGGTCGCGTGTTGGATGCGGCCACGGCCAATGGGTATTCGGCGCTGCTGACGGCCGATCATGGCAATTGCGACATGATGCTGGACCCCGAGACGGATGCGCCGCACACCCAGCATACGACCAACCCGGTGCCGTTGCTGGTGGTGGACAAGGAGCGCTGGGTGCTGCGACCGAGCGGAACCCTGGCTGATGTGGCCCCCACGGTGCTCGAACTGATGGGGCTGCCGGCTGCGGAGGCGATGTCGGGCCAGTCGCTGCTGTTCGAGGCCCTGGCACCGCAGCCGAATGTCGCGCACGACCGGCTCGGGCTTGCGCGCACCGGCTAAGTCGCTTTCAATCGGGCAGGCCGCTTGCTGATCGGCGGATTTTTGCCCCAATGTGGGGCGTCTACCCGCCCGTATGCGCCAGGATGACGCAGCTCAGCTGGTGATGCGGGTGTCGTTGTCCAAACACCCGAGAATCGTTCATGCCCTCGAAGACGCTCACCTTCGTATTCGCCGCCGAGCGTGGCGCGCCCGCGCCACTGACCGAGCATCGCTGCAAGGCCGCCGTGCCGGTGGCCGGCAAGTATCGGGTGATCGATTTCACCCTGGCCAACTGCTTGCACTCGGGGCTGCGCCAGGTGCTGGTGCTGACCCAGTACAAATCACACTCGCTGCATAAGCATCTGCGCGATGGCTGGTCGCTGTTCAACGCCGAGTTGGGTGAGTTCATCACCGCCGTACCGCCGCAGATGCGCTATCACAGCGACTGGTATCGCAATGCAATGGATGCCTTGCGCCAGAATCGCTACCTGATCGAGCGCAGCCCGGCCGATAGCCTGTTGTTGCTCGATGGCGGGCTGGTCTATCGCATGGACTATGCCGAGCTGATCCGCTCCCACCGCGAGCAGGGCGGGGGCATCAGCTGCCCGCTGCGCCAGGCCGGACCCGGCACCGCCAGCGGCGGCATGGCGGTGGAGGTCGATGCCGAGGGGCGGATCATCGCCATGCGCCCCCCGCCCGAGGCGGGCGATGCCTACCGCTCGACGATGGGCGTGGTGCTGATCGACAAGGCCCTGCTGCTCGAACGGCTCGAGACCCTGGCCGAGGCCGGTGAGGCGGAGATGGCGGCAGGCATGGAGTCAAGCATGGAGTCAGGCGCGGATCTGGTCACCCAGCTCCTGTCGCCGTTTCTCGATGGCCGTGCGTTCACGCCGAGCCCGCCGGTCGCCTATGGCTTTGGCGGCGAGCGCGGGCGCGTCAGTCAGGATCGGTACTGGAGCGACCTCGGGTCCACCGATGCCTACTTTCGCGCCAACATGGATCTGCTCAAGGCCGATTCGCCCTTGGATCTCTATCAGGCCGACTGGCATATCCTGACCTATCAGGGGCAGTATCCACCGGCGCGCACCGTGCCTGGACCCAGTTCCGGGAACGAGGGCATCTTCGTCAACTCGATGCTGGCGGCCGGCACCGTGATCCGTGGCGGCGGCGTCAGCCATTCGGTGCTCTATCCACAGGTGCAGGTCGAGGACGGCGCGATCGTCGACGAGGCGATCCTGTTCGAGGGTGTGCGGGTGGGGGCCAATGCGCGCATCCGGCGCTGCATCTGCGACAAGGAGGTGGTGATCCCGGCGGGCGCCATCGTCGGCGAGGATCGCCGCGCCGATGCCGAGCGCTTCGCGGTCTCCGATGAGGGCATCGTGGTGATCCGCAAGGGGCAGTCGCTTTGAGTCGAGCGCCCGTGTGGGACACCAGCCTCACGACCAGCCGCGAGACCGATCCCGATGGGGCTTTGGGCCTGGCTGACTCGCTCGCGGAGCGTGGCGATGGGGCCATTCGGGCGCTCTATGAGCGTCTCGGCTCGGCGTATGCTGAGCAACGCTGGTGGCCCGCCGAAACGCCGTTCGAAGTCATGCTCGGCGCCATTCTGACTCAGAATACCGCTTGGACGAATGTCGAGCGGGCGTTGGATCAGTTGCGGGCAAGGATCCCGCTCAGGCCGGAGCCGGTGCTCGGGCTTGCCGAGCCGGTGCTCGCTGAGCTAATTCGGCCCTCCGGTTATTACAACGTGAAAGCACGGCGGTTGCGCTGTTTCTGCGCGGCGCTGATCGAGGCTGGTGGCGAGGCCGCATTGGCGGCCATGCCCACCGAGCCGCTGCGGCACTGGCTGCTGGCGATCAACGGCATCGGCCCCGAGACCGCCGACGATATCCTGCTCTATGCCTTCGAGCGGCCGGTGTTCGTCGTCGATGCCTATACAAGACGGCTGTTTCGCCGTCTCGGGATGATCGACGGGGATGAGGGCTATGAGCGCATTCGCCAGCAGGTCGAGGGGGCCATCGGGCCGGATACGGCCTGCTTCAATGAATATCACGCATTGATCGTGCGCCATGCCAAGGAGGTTTGCCGCGCGCGTACACCGGCCTGTGAGCGCTGTCTGCTCAGCCGAAGTTGCCGGCAGCGCGGGGGCGAGTGAGGTCTGATCAGAAGCGGCAGATGGTCTCGCCGCCGTGCTCGATCTAGCCGTCAAAAAACCTTTATCAGTCCATAAAGGAATTCAAATCATGCGGATAGCATACCCTGTGCGCGCCGCTAAAACCTTGATTTTTGTCTATGATTTGGCTTTCCAGGCGCTGATCATGGATGCGGGAAACGCCTTCGGTTGTTTGTTTAACAAGGGGTTATAGGTGTCAGCGGGTCCGGGGCGAGCGCTTTAGCGCTGGCGTAAGCCGTCGTCGACGAGGTTGGATTTCCCCAACAGCAACAGCGTTGTCATTGATCTCGGCGCGTACCGCTCGGGCTTCTCAACTATTAGAATATCGTGTCATTCCCCGAGGCCAGACGAACGACACCCCCATGAAAGACCCTGCTGTGCACCACGATGCCGAGATTGGCCGGACCGAGGTCAAAGAGACCACCTGCTACATGTGCGCCTGTCGCTGCGGTATCCGCGTGCACCTGCGCGATGGGCAGGTCCGCTACATCGAGGGCAATCCGAACCATCCGCTCAACAAGGGCGTGCTCTGTGCCAAGGGCTCGTCGGGCATCATGAAGCAGGTCTCGCCGGCGCGCCTGACCAAGCCGCTGAAGCGCAAGGCCAACGCCAAGCGCGGTGAGTCGAAGTTCGAGGAGATCTCCTGGGGCGAGGCGCTGACCCTGCTCAGCGAGCGGCTCGGCAAGCTGCGCGCCGAGGACCCGAAGAAGTTCGCGCTGTTCACCGGCCGCGATCAGATGCAGGCGCTCACCGGCATGTTCGCCAAGCAGTTCGGCACCCCGAACTATGCCGCCCACGGTGGTTTCTGCTCGGTCAACATGGCCACCGGCATGATCTACTCGATCGGCGGTTCGTTCTGGGAGTTTGGCGGGCCGGATCTCGACCACGCCAAGCTCTTCATCATGATCGGCACGGCCGAGGATCACCACTCGAACCCGCTCAAGATCGCCATCTCCAAGTTCAAGCGCGAGGGCGGGCGTTTCATCGCGATCAACCCGGTACGCTCGGGCTATGGTGCCATCGCCGATGAATGGGTGCCGATCAAGCCCGGCACCGATGGCGCGCTGTTCATGGCCCTGACCCATGAGATCATCAAGCTCGGCCTCTACGACCGCGACTTCCTGATCCAGTACACCAATGCCGCCGAGCTGGTCATCGACGACCCGGCGCGTGACGATCACGGCATGTTCTACCGCGACGAGAGCGTCGAGGTGACCCGCGGCTGCACCGATCCGCAAGACAAGTTCTGGTGGGATCGCAACCAGGGTGAAGTGCTGACCCACGCCGAGGGGGCCGATCCGCGCATGCTCGGCAGCTTCACGATGAAGGACGGCACGCCGGTCAAGACCTCGTTCCAGCTCCTCATGGAGCGGGTCGAGTCCTACACGCCGGATTGGGCCGAGGGCATCACCGGGATTCCGGCCGACACCATTCGCCGCCTCGCCCACGAGATGGGCGTGATGGCCCGCGATCATAAGATCGAGCTGCCGATCAGCTGGACCGACGCCTGGGACAAGGAGCACGACACGGTCACCGGTAACCCGGTCGCCTTCCATGCCATGCGCGGCCTCGCGGCGCACTCGAACGGCTTTCAGACCATCCGCGCGCTGAGCATCCTGATGAGCGTGCTCGGCACCATCGATCGCCCCGGCGGCTTCCGCCACAAGGCGCCGTTCCCGAAGCCGATCCCGCCCTGCCCGAAGCCACCGCACGGCCCGGAGGCGGTGCAGCCGAACACCCCGCTCGACGGCTTGCCGCTGGGCTGGCCGGCGAAACCCGAGGATCTGTTCGTCGACGATGACGGCGAGCCGGTGCGCATCGACAAGGCCTTCTCCTGGGAATATCCGCTCGCGGCCCATGGTCTGATGCACAACGTCATCACCAATGCCTGGCGCGGCGATCCCTATCCGATCGATACCCTGTTCCTGTTCATGGCCAACATGGCCTGGAACTCGGCGATGAACACGGTGGCGACGCGCGAGATGCTGGCCGATCAGGACGAGAACGGGGAGTACAAAATCCCGTTCCTGGTCGTCTGCGATACCTTCGCCTCGGAGACCGTCGCCTTCGCCGATCTGGTGCTGCCCGACACCACCTATCTGGAGCGCCATGATGTGCTCTCGATGCTGGATCGGCCGATCTCGGAGTTCGATGGCCCGGTCGACTCGGTGCGCCTGCCGGTGCTGCCGCCGAAGGGCGACAGCCGGCCGTTCCAGGATGTCCTGATCGAACTCGGTGCGCGCATCGGCTTGCCGGCGTTCACCAACCAGGATGGCACGGCGAAGTACAAGAACTATCCCGACTTCGTGGTCAACTACGAGACCTCGCCGGGCTCCGGGATCGGCTTCCTCGCCGGTTGGCGCGGCAAATTCGGCGACAAGTACCTCAAGGGCGAGCCCAACCCGCAGCAGTGGGAGCAGTATGCCGCCAATGGCTGCGTCTTCCATCACGAGCTGCCGCGCAGCTACCAGTTCATGCGCAACTGGAACAAGGGCTACCTGCACTGGGCGCGGGCGCATGGACTGACGCGCTGGGCCGAGCCGATCACCCTGCACCTCTATTCCGAGGTCTTGCAGCGCTTTCGTGCCGCCGCCCAGGGCAAGTGGCCCGGGCGCCAACCGCCGGAGCGTTACCGCGAGCGCATCGAGACCTACTTCGATCCGCTGCCGTTCTACTACGAGCCGCTGGAGACCCAGCGCATCGACAAGAAGCGCTTTCCGCTCAATGCGCTGACCCAGCGGCCGATGGCGATGTATCACAGTTGGGACAGTCAGAACGCCTGGCTGCGCCAGATCCACAGCCACAACTATCTGTTCGTGAATCCACAGATGGCGCTAGTGCATGGCATCGAGGATGGCGACTGGATCTGGGTTGAGTCACATCTGGGCCGTGTCAAGTGCATGTGCCGCTTCTCGGAGGCGGTCGAGCCGGGCACCGTGTGGACCTGGAACGCGATCGGCAAGAGTTCCGGTGCCTGGGGGCTGAGCGCGAAGGCCGATGAATCGCAGAAGGGCTTCCTGCTCAATCACCTCATCGGCGAAGAGCTGCCGCTGACCACGGCCGACGGCAGCCAGCATCTGTCCAATTCCGATCCGCTCACCGGCCAGGCGGCCTGGTATGACGTGCGCGTGCGCATCGAGAAAGTCGAGCAGCAGGAGGGACAGGCCTCTGAGCCCCAGTTCGCGACCATGAAGCCCTTGCCGGGTCAGCTCAACCGCCCCCGGCAGCGTTGGCAGGCCTATGTCGCTGGCCTGTTCGGCCGCAAGTGAGACGGCGCCGACGCCGACAAGACAGGCCGGTGGCGCGTGCGTTCCGAACCAGGAGCGGGCGCCCACCGGCGACCATCAAGCCTCCGGGCCAGCATTACCCGCGATAGATCCATGACCCAACTCGCCCTCGTCATCGATTTGAACGTCTGCGTTGGCTGCCATGCCTGCGTGACCTCCTGCAAGCAATGGAACACCTCCGGTTGGGCCGGCCCGATGGTGGATGAGAACGCCTACGACGCCAACCCCACCGGCACCTTCTTCAACCGGGTGCAGACCTATGAGGTGGGCAGCTTCCCGAGCACCGAGACGGTGCATTTCCCGAAGAGCTGCCTGCACTGCGAAGACCCGCCTTGCGTCCCGGTCTGCCCGACGGGGGCGTCCTACAAGCGTGAGGACAACGGCGTGGTGCTGGTCGATTACGACAAGTGCATCGGCTGCAAATACTGCTCCTGGGCCTGCCCCTATGGCGTGCGTGAACTCGATGAGCAGCAGCAGGTGATGAAGAAATGCACCCTGTGCATCGACCGCATCACGGATCAGACCCTGCCCGAGGCCGAACGCAAGCCGGCCTGTGTGATCGCCTGCCCGACCAACGCGCGCCTCTACGGCGATGTGCATGATCCGGACTCCGAGGTCTCGATCGCGATCCGCGAGCGCGGCGGCTATGCGCTGATGCCGGAGTGGGGCACCAAGCCGGCCAATCATTATCTGCCGCGGCAAAAGACCCGCATGCACGTCACTGAAGAAGACCTGCAGCGTTCCAATAATCCGCTCACCAAGGAAGACATCACCGTCTACTCCGGAGAAGAGACGCTCGACGACGTCTCTTGGTAGCCCGAGCGCGCTTTACGCAACCTGAAACGCGATATCAGAACCATGCATCCAGCTTTCTCCGTTATCTTCCTGACCACGCTCATCGGCGCCGGCCAAGGACTGTTCCTCGCCCTGTTCACCGGGCAGTTGTATTCGACCATTCATCTGGTCGAAGCGCAGCCGGCCTCGTTCTATGCGCTCGGCAGCGCGCTGTCGCTGGCGTTGCTGATCGGCGGCCTGGCCGCCTCGTTCTTCCATCTCGGGCGCCCCGAGCGGGCCTGGCGGGCCGCCTCGATGTGGCGTACCTCCTGGCTCTCGCGCGAGGTCATCGTGCTGCCGGTGATGATGGGGATCGTGTTTCTCTACGGGGTGTTCCATTGGGCCGGCTGGACGCGGCCGCTGATCGTCCTCGGCGATGGCGCCCTGCCGATCGACCCCACCTTCGTGCTCGGTCTGCTCGGCGTGTTGGTGGCGCTGGCGCTGTTCATCAGTACCGGCATGATCTACGCGAGCGTCAAGTTCCTGCAGGAGTGGAGTTCACCCTATACGATCGGTAACTTCACCTTTCTGGGGACCGCCTCGGGGTTCATGTTGGCTGCGGCCTATTCCGCGCTGCTGGGCAACACCTTGGTCGGGTTCTTCGGCACTTGGGCGGTGATCGCCACGCTCCTCGGCTTGGCCACGCGTCTGGCCTCGCTGCTGCGCAATGCCTCGCTCAAGCACAAGAGCAGCCTGCAGACCGCGATTGGCGTTTGGCATCCGCGCATCGAGCAGACCTCGCAAGGCTTCTCGGCCGATTCATTCAATACCCGCGAGTTCTTCCACCATCAGAATCCGGCGACCCTGGCGCTGATCCGCAATGCCTTTTTGGTCCTGGTGTTCCCGGTACCCGTGGCGTTGGTGATCTTGGCCTATGCGATGGAGTCGGCCACCCTGCCCATCGTCGCCTTCGCGATCCAGTATGTCGGCCTGCTTGCCGAGCGCTGGTATTTCTTCGCCGAGGCCGAGCATCCGCAGAATCTCTACTACCAGCGCATCTCTTGATGGGTCGATGGGGCCTGAGCGACTCCATGCTCAGGCCTTGTCGATGGCTGATGAGTTTTGGCAGTTAGTGGTGCGAGCTGAACATCAATTTGAACATCTTCAGATTGATGACGATGAACCGCCAAAATTGCCACAGCAGGCTGGTGCGCATATAGCGCGTGAAGCCCGTCGGGACCGGCGGGTAATAGGCCTGCTGATAGGGTTCTTTGTTCTTCGGCTTGGCCGAGGCGGCGGCCGCGCTCGTGGTTGCTTCGCTGCTCATCAGGATATCTCGCTATTGAGGGTCGTGGGCATATCGGACTAGGCAGGATGCTTAGTGCGGCAGTAGCGACCAGCCCGGTTTCATCTTCGCCTGATAGATGAAGACATGATGCAGGATGTACTTCATCCAATGCCCGGCAAGGCCGATCTCGCCGAAGGTCAGGTTCATGTCGCGACCGTACTCGGGATAGGTCTCGTAGTCGGGCACCACCGGGAACACGGTCATGGTGGCGGCCGAGCCCTGGAAGAGATCCATGCCGGTCGAGGCCACGCACGCAGCGCCGGTCTCGGCCATCGAGGCGGTATGGGTGGGCTCTGCGGCACCGCCGAGCATGTCGCGAATGCTCTCGGCGACGGCCTTGCCCATGGTCGCCGAGGGCATGCCGGTGCGCGGTGGTGCAGGGTTGATCGGGGTGTCGTTCGCGCTCTTCATCGGCTTGCTGATCAGGTGCGGCGGCGCGAAGGCGATGCCGATCGCGAATAGATTCTCGTAGCGCGGGCTCTGATAGGTCTTGGGCCAATCGTCCTTGTGCCATTCCTCATAGGGCTTGGGCGTGTAGTCGCCGTCGACCTTCATGAAGCCATTGGGCGCGAACAGCTCGCTGGTGATGTCGCCGCCGTCCTTGCCGTAGGCCTTCATCGGTTGGCCGGCGAAGGGCGGTATGAGCATCGCGAAGTCGAATTCCAGCGTGTGCTCGCTGCCGTCGAGGATCTCGTAGTGGATCTTGCCGGGCTCGATGCGCTTGACCGCCGCACGCACGATCCACTCCATGCCGCGCTCGACCATCAGTGACTCGGCGAACACCTTGCCGTTGGTGATGTAGCCGCCGCGCTTGATATGCACGCCGCCCATGCCGAAGTCACCGAGTTCGTACTCGTTGCTGATCCAGACCATGCGCGCCTTGTCGCGGATCTTCTCCTTGCGGAACATGTGCTCGATGTTATAGATGTACTCAAAGGCCGCGCCCTGACAGGTGCACATGCCGTGGCCGGTGCCGATGACGAAGGTGCGGGTCTCGCCGCGTTTCATCGCCGCGATGTTGGCCTGTAGCTCTTCATTGGCATGCAGCGCATGGCCCGGGGTGCAGACCGAGGTGGTGTAGCCCTCATCTGGACCCAGTCCCGGCGTGGCGCCGAAGTTGAGCTTGGGGCCGGTCGCGTTGACCAGGTAATCGTAAGTGAGCGTCTCGCTCTGACCGGCGCGCGCCGCCTCGGTGTATTCGAGGGTCACATAGGGTTGATCGGCGGCATCACCGCCCTCGGGGTGGATCGAGAGCGCCTTGGCTTGCTTGAAGACGACGCCGAGCTTGTCGTAGACCGGTGCGAGCGGGAAGGTGACCTGGCCCTCGGTCATTTCACCGACGCCGACCCAAATGTTCGATGGGATCCAGTTCCATGTCTCGTTCGGCGAGACGACGACGATCTCGTGCTCCTGGCCGACCCACTTGCCGAGCCAGCGTGCTGTGGTGTGGCCTGAGATGCCCGCGCCGAGGATGACGATGCGTGACATTGATGTAACCTCCAGTGGTTGGTTTTTTCGATTCGAGCCTAGCAGCACGAATCGGCTCGTGAAAGCGGTCTAGGTCAAGGATTGGATGGCGCCGCGCTGCTCGCCGCAGGGTGCCCAGGCGTGGCATCGAGCAAGCTCGGGCGGCTTGGATAGGCCAGTGGCGGCCTCGCCTCGGAGAGCCAGCGTGTCAGGTTCGACTCGCCCGCTGGCCATTGACCTTTGCCGACGTTGGTCGGCGCCGAGCCTTCGAAGCGCAGATAGCCGTATTTGCCGTAGTGGGGGAGCTTGCGCGCCAGGCCGATGACCGCCTCGGCGCTGTCGGCGCCGATCCAACCCAAGGCCTGCGGGCCGCGACGCGTGCTGAGCACAGGGGTTTGCTCCGCATAGTCGGTATCGAGCAGCCTGAAGCGCCGCCGCGCGGGATCGAGCGCGAAGGTGCGCTGCTCGGCACCGATCGCAGCCAGCGTGGGCAGCCAACGGTTGCTCCAACCCAGCAGCCAGATCGCTCGATCCGAGGGTAACGCCTCGTGCTCGCTATCGAGCGCGACGGACCAGCCCGCCTGACCGCGCTGCCAGGCCTCGGCCAGTTGCCGATAGGCGGCGCGGAGCGCGGGCGGTGCCTCGCTCGGCACCAGGATCAGCCCGCGCTCGGCCCCAAACAGGGTACTCAGGGTCGGGGTCGCCTCGCCCTCGGCCAGCGTGCGGAAGCTATCGAAGCGCGGATCGACGGCGATCCGGGCTGGGCGCGCATCCAGCATCGTCGAGAACCTCGCCTCGCGCGCGTCCATCGTCACCCGCAGCTCGCTGGCGGCGCCGGTCTCATCGAGCAGCGCGATCGGCACCGGCAGCGGGAAGGGCTCGGCGGCTTGGGTCTGCTCGAGCCGACCGCTCAGGCGCCAGCGCCCGTCTTCGAGCGGCTCCACGGTGACCGCCGCGAGCGCCAAGCGGGGGGCGCCGGGGCGCGTCGTCCAGGCCTCGAAGAAGGCGTCGAGATCCGCCCCGGATTCAGCCTCGAAGGCAACCTGGATCGCGTCCCAGCTGGCTTCGGAGAAGCGGTTATCGCGGTAGAAGCGCTGAAGACTTCGCACAAAGGTCTGCTCACCGAGCTGGATGCGCAGCATGTGGAAGAGCATCAACGCCTTGCCGTAGCCGATCGCCTGCGAGGCGGCGCCGTGGCGGCCGTGGAAGGCGCTCAATGGCTGATCCTGGTGGTCGCGGACATGGTCCGCGTAGGCCTTGAGCTGGTCTCGGCGATAATCGCTGCCCTTGCCGGCAAGCGCCTGATTCAGATGATCGGCCAGATAGGCCGTCAGCCCCTCGCTCCAGTTGCCCTGCGCATGGTCGACATAGACGCCGTTGCCCCACCAGTTGTGCAGGATCTCGTGTGGATAGGACGAATGCAGGATGAACGGCAGCCGCAGCACCCGGGGGCCGAGCAGGGTGAACGAGGGCATGCCATAACCGGTCTCCCAGAAGTTCTCGACCAGCGCGAACTTGGCATAGGGATAGTCACCGATCAGCTGGCTGTAGCGCGCGAGATAGGTCGCGGTGGCCTCGAGGTAGCGCGCGGCGAGCGCCTCGTCGGCGCGGCGCAGGAAGGCCTGGGCCTCGGCGACCTCGGTGGGCTCGCGATAGAGCGTGAACGGGGCCGCGATCAGATAGAGCCCGTCCTGGGGTGCCGTCTCGCGCCAGCCGACGCGCACGCGCTCATCGTCTCTTTCAATACTGGGACCCTCGCCCTGCGAGACCGCGAGCCAACCGGCGGGTAGACTCACCCTGAGCGAGAGGGTTTCGAGCGTCCCCAGCACGCGCGGATACCAGCCGCTGTGGCCGCTCAGGAAGACGCCCTCCGGGCTGATGGTGCCGAGCGACTGCTGTCGCTCTCGGCCCATGCCTTCGCGCACGGCATCGAGATCGTGGCGGATGCGGCCTTGATAGCGCAGCCTGATCTCCCGCGCGCCGCCGGGCTCGGGGTCGGTCTCGAGCCGATATTGACGCAGATGGCCGCGTCTCGCCACCGGCTCCAGTTGGGCATCGCCGGCGATGATCTCGGGCTCCAGCGCCCGATGCAGTTGCACGAAGAGGGTGGCTGGCGCATCGGGCGGGAGGCTCAGGTAGTCAGTGGCGCTCAAGGTGCCGGCGTTCGGATCGAGCGTCACCTCGATCGCATGCTCGACGACCGGCGTGGAGGCGCTCGTCTCGGCCGCCGCAAGCGGGAGCACACTCAGCCCGAGCAGGCCGAGGCCCAAGAGGGCGCCGAGCGAGACGCCTGCCAGCCATCGGAACCTGTTGGAATCTTGCATGGTCGCTGTCACTTGAGAAGATGAATCGATGTTGCCCAGCGCGTCGAGTGCGAACGGCTCGAACCTCAGGCCCAACCCAAGAGATCACAATGACGCTGCGATCGCCTCTATTCTCTCGAATTCCGACCTCCCTGCCGAAGGCGCTGGTGCTGATGCTGATGTTAGCGATCAGCAGCGTGTCGGTCGCCAGCGCTGACGACACCGATCCGCAGACCAAGGTGCTCGATGTCTCCAGTCTCGGTGAACTCGATGACCTCATCGAGCAGCTTGCCGATGACCGGGTGGTGTTCATCGGCGAGACGCATGACCGCTACGAGGATCATCTCAATCAGCTTGCGATCATTCGCGGTCTACACGAGCGCGGCCACCCGATCGCGATCGGTATGGAGAGCTTCCAACAACCGTTCCAGGACCAGCTCGATGCCTACATTGCGGGCGATCTCAGCGAGACGCAACTGCTGCGCGAGACCGAATACTTCGAGCGCTGGCGCTTCGATTACCGGCTCTATCGCCCGATCCTACGCTATGCGCGCGAGCAAGGTATCGCGCTGATCGCGCTCAACCTGCCGCGCGAGATCACCGATCAGGTCGGCGATGGTGGGATCGCCTCTCTCACTGCCGAGGAGACCGCGCTGATCCCGACCGAGATCGATCGCGAGGATACCGCGTATCTGGCCCACCTGAAGCGGATCTTCGAGCTGCATCCGAAGGGCGATGACGCCTCGTTCGAGCATTTCCTCGAGGTGCAATTGCTCTGGGACGAGGGCATGGCCGAACGCGCCGTGCGTTGGTTGCGGGACAATCCGGAGTCGCAGCTGATCGTGCTCGCCGGTACCGGTCATGTCGAGTACGGTCGCGGCATCCCGAAGCGGGTCGAGCGGCGTCTGCCGGTGTCGATGTCGGTGGTGATGAGCGGCCGGCAGCGTCCGTTCGATCCGGCGATGGCCGATTACCTGCTCTATCCGCGCCCGGTCGATCTGCCGCAGATCGGGCTCATGGGGGTGATGTTGGATACCGACTCGGAGGGCGAGGGCGTTGCCGTGCAAGGCTTCGCGCAGCAGAGCGGGGCGCGTGAGGCCGGCCTCAAGGCGGGGGATCGCATCATCGCGATCGGTGATGTCGCGATCGACGCCTATGCCGATATCCGCATTGCGCTGATGGACAGCCAGCCCGGCCAACAGATGCCGGTCGCCGTGCTGCGCGATCTGCTCGTCGGCGGTGCCAAGCCGCTGCGCTTCGAGATCACCTTGCAATGATGTCCGCGCACGACCGATCGGGTGGTTCCACGCTGGCTTCGACTCCGATCCGGGCGCCGGAACTACTCGCCCCGGCGGGAACCTTGCGCAACCTGCGCTACGCGCTTGCCTATGGCGCCGACGCGGTCTATGCCGGCATCCCGCGCTACAGTCTGCGGGTGCGCAATAACGAGTTCGGCTCGCTCGCTGCCTTGTCCGAAGGGATCGCTGCGGTGCGCGCCGCCGGCAAGCGGTTCTATCTGGCCGCGAACCTGATGCCGCACGGTGCCAAGCTGGGCACCTTCCTGGCCGATCTGGAGCCGGTCATCGCGCTCGGGCCGGATGCGCTGATCATGTCCGATCCGGGGCTGATCCTGCTGGTGCGTGAGCGTTGGCCCGAGGTCGCCATCCACCTCTCGGTGCAGGCCAATACCACCAATGCCGCGGCGGTGCGCTTCTGGCAGCAGCAGGGGCTGCGGCGAGTGATCCTGTCGCGCGAACTCTCGCTCGATGAGATCGCCGCGATTCGCGAGGCTTGCCCGGAGATGGAACTCGAGGTCTTCGTCCACGGTGCGCTCTGCATCGCCTACTCCGGTCGCTGTCTGCTCTCGGGCTATCTGAACCATCGCGATGCCAATCAGGGCAGCTGCACCAATGCCTGCCGCTGGTCCTATCGGATGGGGCAGCCGGTGGCGTCGCCCGAGCGCCATCCCGAGGCCGATCAGGTCTGGCTACTGGAAGAGGCCGAGCGGCCTGGCGAATACATGGCCATGTTCGAGGACGAGCATGGCAGCTATGTGATGAACTCGCGCGATCTGCGCGCGGTCGAGCATGTCGCGCGTCTCAGCGCCATCGGCGTCGATGCGCTCAAGATCGAAGGCCGCACCAAGTCGCATTACTACACCGCGCGCGCGACCTCGGTCTATCGCCGGGCGATCGATGATGCCGCCGCCGGACGGGGCTTCGATCGCGACCTGCTCGACGAACTCGACGGTCTGGCCAATCGTGGCTACACCGAGGGTTTCCTGCGCCGACATGCCCCCTCGGAGCTGCAAAACTATGCCGCCGGCAGTTCGGTCAGCGCGCACCGCCAATTCGTCGGTGAGTTCGTGCGGATCGATACCGCCAGCGGTCTGGCCGAGGTGCGGGTGCGGAATCGCTTCGCGCCCGGTGATGAGCTGGAATGGATCACCCCGGCGGGCCTGTGGCGCTTTCGGCTCGAACAGCTGAGCGCGACCGATGGCCGACCTCTTGAGGTGGCCCCGGGCGATGGCTGGACGGTGCGCATCCCGCTGCCGGAGCAACCGCTCGCGGCGGAGGCGTTGCTGGCGAAGGTGCTTTGATTATCTTCCGCGCGGGCTCGCTCTGACGCCAGTACCCTAGGATTGCCTCAGACTGAGCAACGAGCAAATAGGGAACGAGATCATGGCATCCGGAAGGCTCTTAAGACAGGTCTAGACATGATCACCTGGGATGACGCCAAGCGGCGCAGCAACCTCGCCAAGCACGGCTTGGACTTTGCCGAAGCCGAGGCGATCTTCGATGGACCGATCTTTACCGAGCAGGACACTCGCGAAGCCTACGGCGAGCCACGGTTTAAGACGCTGGGCGTACTTCACGGCCGCGTCATCGTGCTCGTCTGGACCGAACGGGACGACGACCTGCAGTTGATCTCTCTGCGATATGGTGACAAGCGTGAAACCCGAGACTTCTTCAAACAGCTTCAGCCCTGAGCAGATACAGGCGATGATCGATGCGGCTCCCGAGGAGGCCGTGTTCGACCCAGATAACCCGCCGCTTGACCCTGAATTCTGGGAGAACGCGGTCTTCGTCGCGGGTGGTGGGCCGGAAGCGGTCAAGGCCGCGTTAGCTGAACAACGCCTCTTGCGCGGTCCACGCAAGGCACCGACCAAGATCCCAGCCACCATCCCACTCGACCCGGACGTGCTCGCGGGACTGCGCGCGACCGGCAAAGGCTGGCAGACGCGAGCCAACGCGGCACTGCGCGAATGGCTACAGCACCGCGAGCACTCCTAGCGCCTACGGACATCTCCCATCTTTAGATCCCAGCACCAGCCCTTTTAAGGTGATCCGCAGGAGGGGCCGAGGCCGAGCGCTCCCGCCAAGAGTTTAGCCGTCGAGACATGCGGCTTGCCGGTGTGCTTGGTTCGCGGCGTACGCGGTTTCTTCGGTCCGCGGGGGGTCTTGCGCAGCCGCTTCAGGTCGACGCCCTGGGCCAACACCAGCAGCATGGCACAGAAGCGCACCTGGTCGACCTGCGCAAAGACGTTCCAGTGTTCCTCCTCAACGGCGATATCGAGCCCCTCGGAGGTGCGTGCGATCTCGGCGGCCAGCCGAGAAATAACTAAACTGGCTTCTCTGTCACGCACTACATAATGCAGCAGTTGGGCGAGGGGGTCGCTCCGGTTGCGACCGCCAGAGGATAAAGCGGTACGATAGGCGCGGTGTTGAGCCCATGAGCCGTGCGGGACCTCAACAACGGCGCAATCTTGAAATACGGAGAAGTTGAATGGGCTCGAATAGCGTATGGTTTGCCGACGCAGCGATGCGTTACCTTGCAGAGAAGGATGCGGCCGTGACGGATCGCGATGATCCACAGTCTCCGCCCATCGATACCCCCACCGCTTTCTACACCCTGACTGACGCCACACCGAATGAATTCTTCCTGGCTCCGGGCTTGGATGCCCAGATCCTCGGAACCACTGCCGGCAAGACCATCAACATTCCCACGGGAGCTGCCGCCCGTGGAGTCGATCCGGAGACCACCGTCAACCTCCAAGGCGCCAGTGCTGAGTACAACCTGCAACGCAACGGCACCACGATCGAAGTGCGCGATGCGGGAGATGACAGCCTGATTGCCTCCCTGAGTGCCTCCACCACCACCTCCTCCAGTCTACGCTTTCATGATGGCGCCGTGCAGCTAGCGGTCGAAGACAACCGCATCGCCATCGGCGGCAGCGTGCTCAACGACGGTGAGCACATCGGCGGCAGCGCGCTGACCCTCAACGACACGCTCACCTCCAGCGGAATCTTCAGTGGCACCAATGACCTGCCTGGTAGTGAGACAACAAACGCCTTCCTGACGCTGACCGATACGAGTCCAGAGACTTTTACTCTCGGCGCAGGGCTGGTACTGACGCTGTTGGGCAATAGCGCTGGCAAAAGCCTCAATGTTCCCATCGGCGCCGGCGTCGACAACGTCGATCCTGCCACGACGCTCAATCTCGAAGGCATGAGCACTGGCTTCACCTTTGCCCGCAACGGGACCACCCTTGAGGTGCGTGACACCGCTGGGAACCTTACCGCCTCGCTCAACGCCTCCACCACCGAGACCAGCCTCCTGATCTTCGCCGACGGCTTCATGGAGCTCGCTGTTGTCGACAATCAGATCACCCTTGGCGGGACACCCTTCACCGACGGCCTCAGCGTTGCCGGCAGCACGCTAAGCGTTGACGAGAGTCAGACTTCGGAGGCGGTCTTTGGCACTGATGAGCCAGCACAGACCATCGAGCATACGTCTTACGAGCAATTCATGCTCGAGTTAGTAAATCGTGCTCGTACCGATCCTCTAGCAGAAGCTGCCCGCTATGATATCGATGACCTGAACGATGGTTTAGCTGCCGGCACACTGTCTGGTCTTCCCATGCAACCCGTGTTTAGTCATTCGTTACTGATCGACGCTGCGCGCGCTCATAGCGACTGGATGCTGGCGTCTGATATCTTCAGTCACACGGGTGAAGGTGGATCATCGGCGGGTGATCGGATGGAGGCTGCAGGCTATGCATTCGTTTTGCCCTGGACTTGGGGGGAAAATTTGTCTTGGACAGGAACCACGAGCGCGCTTCCGAGCGATCTCACTGATTTCATTTTGGATCAGCACGAAGGGTTGTTCCGCAGCCCGGGGCATCGGGGAAATCTCCTGAACGAGGATTTCCGCGAGATCGGTATCGGTCAGTCGTTGGGTGAGTTCACGTCTAACCAGGCGACTTTTCAAACTTCAATGATCACCCAAAACTTTGCCGCTTCAGGCGACGAGGTCTTCTTGGGAGGCGTGGTATATGAGGATTTCGATGATAATGATTTCTACACCCCAGGCGAAGGTTTAGACAATATCACCATCAGCCTGCCCGACTTAGGCCTGGAAACCCGAACATCAGATGCGGGCGGTTATCAGCTCGCCGTTCCTTCCGGGACGCATGAGGTCGTGTTCTCGGGCACTGCGTTTGACAGTGACAGGCTTCAGACCGTCACGATTGGTGACCAAAACGAAAAACTTGAGACGCTGTACAGGAACTAACTATCTGATATATAATACATAATTTACGGCTCATGGGGCGATTTTTTGACCAAACCCCTTTTCATTCGGAGCAACCGGTATGACTTCAGACGGCGCTCATCCACGTG
>NZ_NHSF01000078.1 GCF_016653295.1 Halochromatium salexigens
GCGGTCAAACGAATCACATTGAACGCTTCAATTGCACACTTCGTCAACGGGTCTCGCGGTTGGTCAGAAAAGCGCTGTCATTTTCAAAAAAGCTTGACAACCATATTGGTGCAATCTGGTATTTTGTTCACCATTACAATGCCTCGCTGCCAGTGAATCAAGAATGCTGAAACCCTCTGAAGTCCTATAGACTGGGGCACCACCATCATGCTAATAAAGCCATACCAAGCCAATAAAGTCGTATTCGAGGCGAGCCGATGAGTCACACGCAGATTCGCATCCAGTCCACCCCCTTTGACCCGTTCGCGGAGCAAGACGAACTGCGTCGCGGCCAGCCTCGGGTCGGCGCCCTGGTCGCCTTTGTCGGTCTGATGCGTGACCTCAACGAGGACGCCAACGTCCGCGGGATGACGCTCGAGCATTACCCAGGGATGACCGAGCGCGCGCTCGAGAAGATCGCAGCCGAAGCGCAACGCCGCTGGAAGCTCGAAGGGATTCGTATCCTGCACCGCGTCGGTCGACTCGAGCCAGAAGATCCCATTGTGTTGGTCGCAGTGACCAGCCGGCATCGGGGTGATGCCTTTCGCGCCTGCGAGCTGATCATCGATTACCTCAAAACCGATGCCCCGTTCTGGAAGAAGGAGCTCACCGAGACCGGCGAGCATTGGGTCGAAGCGCGCGACAGCGATGGCCGTGCAAAGGTCCGCTGGTAGGACCTCGCTGATAGCGGAGTCAGCGTTAGAAACCGTCCATCAACTTTTCCCACTTTGAACACCCGTGTGGGGCGCTCACCGAGCGCGATCTAACCGGGCACGGTGGGAAAGCCGGCGCGTGGCCCCATCTCGAATCGGTCGCGCGCATACAGCGGCGGCGACTGCATATAAATCGCGACCAGTTCAGCAACGGACTCCAGGGCTTCCTGATGGATACGCTCGTAACCGTGCGAGGCGTCAATGCCAAAGGTCACCAGCGCCGTGCGCACATCGTTGCCGGCCTCGAGTGCCGCGGCACTATCGGAGCGGTAGTACTTGAACACATCACGCTGGTGCGGAATCTGGAATTCCTGACAGATCTGAATGATGCGATGGGTCAGATGATAATCGAACGGTCCGCTCATATCCGCCATGCAGATCGTCGAGCCAAACTCACTTGAATTCTGCCCCGGCGCAGTGGTGCCGTTATCGATCGTCAACATCTCGGCAACATCCTTATGCAAGGCCGCCGAGGCCCCGGAGCCCACCTCTTCCGAAATCGTAAACAACGGATGGCAGTCGACCGGCAACCGCACATCGTTCTCCTTGACCGCTTTCACCGCCGCCATGAGTAGCGCCGCGCCAGCCTTGTCATCGAGATGACGCGCGTTGATGAAGCCGGTCGCGGTGACCTCCGGCGAGGTGTCGATAGCGACGAAATCGCCGACATGGACCCCAAGATGCAGCAGATCCTGCAGCTCGAATACACGCTCGTCGATGCGAAACTCGACATGATCCCAGCCACCCTCCTGCTTATCGATCTCGGGGCCGAAGGTATGGCCGGAGGCCTTCAACGGCAGGATGGTGCCGCGATGCTGGCCGATATCGGTAAACAGGGTGCAACGCGCGCCTTCGGCGAAGCGTGAGTTCCAATGGCCAATCGGGACCAGCTGCAGACGCCCGTTTGGCTTCAGCGCCTTGACCATCGCGCCCAGAGTATCGATGTGCGCGACGATGGCCTTGTTGGGGCGTTCATTCTCGCCCTTCAGCGTCGCGCGAATCGCACCTCGACGCGTCAGTTCAAAGGGCACATCGAGGCGCTCGAGTTCCTCGCAAATGAGGTGAACAACCCGATCCGTGTACCCGGCGGGACTGGGTGTGAAAAGAAGTTTGAGCAGAATATCGAGTAAGTACTCGGTATCGATACGAAGATGCTTCAAGCGCTGAGCTCCCGGGCTGCGGTCTGCGGAAAGAGCAAGTCGACGAAGCGCTCGGCGGTGGGCTGGGGCTCGTGATTGGCCAGCCCAGGCCGCTCGTTGGCCTCGATGATCACATAATCGGACGCACTTACGTCCGGCACTAGAAAATCCAGCCCCGTTACCGGAATGTCAAGCACGCGCGCCGCTTTCGAGGCCGCTTGCGCCAGCGCCGGACTCAGTTCGGCGGTGACATCATGAATGGTGCCGCCGGTGTGCAGATTGGCGGTTTTTCGCACCACCAGGGTGCGTCCGTAGGGCAAGGTCTCCTCCATCTTGAAGCCCGCCTCGCGCACACAGCGCTCGGTCTCATCGTCCACCGGGATACTCGATTCACCGTTTGTCGCCGCCCGTCGCCGTCGGCTCTGGATCTGGATCAGATCGCCAATCGGGTGCGCGCCAGTGCCGACGATCTGCGCCGGCTTGCGGATCGCGGCGGCCACCACCTGAAAATTGATCACGATGATACGCAAATCCGCACCGCTGCAGAACTGCTCCAGGATCACCGTCTCGCAGATGCGCCGCGCGTTCTTGATCGCGCGCTCGAGATCGTTCGGATCGCGGATATCGACACTGATACCCGCTCCTTGCTCGCCGCGTGCCGGCTTCACGACGACACTGCCATGGCGCGTTAGGAAGGCCTCGGCCTGATCCAAGGCCTCATAAGCGCATTGATCCGGCACCTTAAGGCCGGCGTGACGCAACAGCCGCTGGGTCACAACCTTATCATCGCAGCGGCTCATCGCCACCGCCGTGGTCAACTCGCTCAAGGACTCCCGGCAGACAATGCGCCGGCCGCCGAGGCCAAGCGCGAAGTAACCGGCTTCGGCATCGATGACCTCGATGCCGATCCCTCGCCGGCGCGCCTCGTTGACGATGATCGCGGCATAGGGATTGAGCTTCGCCGCTGGCTGCCGGCCGATGAACAGCGGCTCGTTATAGGCATTCTTGTTCTTTAGCGCGAACACCGGCACGCGCTCGAAACCGAGTTTCTCGTAGAGGCGGATCGCGCCCTTGTTGTCATGCATCACCGACAGGTCCAGGAAGGCGCGACCGCGGGCCTGGTAGAACTCGGCCACCTGCCGCACCAGCGCCTCGCCAATGCCCGGATACGGGGCCTGGGAGTCGACCGCCAAGGCCCAGAGACTCGCGCCGCGCTCGACATCGCCGAAGGCTTCGACATGGTCGATACCATTCACACAGCCGAGGATACCGCCGTCCTGCTCGTCCTGCGCGACCCAGAATTGAACCACGCGTGAAGCCCGCTGGCGCCAGATAAACTCAGCGCTCGGCGGCACCATACGGCGCGAGGCGTAGAGCCGATGCACGGCCTCGGCGTCGGCATGGTTGTTGAGCAGGCGCACAACAAACCCCTTAGGCCGCCGATGCGAATATTGATAGCGATCCAGCCACAAGCGAAAGGTATGCGAGGGATCAAGGAACAGATCCTGCGGGGCGTAGGACAGCACCACGTGCGGATCACGCAGATACATGGCTACATCACGCCGGCCCGAGCCTTCTTCCTGCAGACATTCGGCCAGCTTCTGCGGATCGTTGAAGGTCTGCCCGAAGATCAGGCGTCCCCAGCCACAGTCCACGGCCGTCTCCGACCAGATCTCGTTCTCATGTCGGCGCTCGTTATCCCAGCTGCTGACCGACTGCGCCCGCCGCCGTTCGAGCCGGTGATGGATGTGCTCTCGCGTGCTCATTGCGCTGTCCCCTCGTCCGGTGTCTCCGGTTATTCGCTTTCGTTACAACAGTCAGCCGCTAGCCGAGCGATATTCAGATGCCCTGCTCTTGGAGCCACAGCTCCAGCAGCGTCACCTGCCACAATTTGGAGCCGCGCAACGGCGTAATGTGCTCATCTGGTGCATCGAGCAGCGGCTGCACATAGGCCGGCTGGAACAGCTCGCGCTCGCGCGCGCGCTGGCTCAGCACCGTCTCGCGCATCATCTCGAGCACCTCGCCACGCGGGTACTTCAAGGCCGGAACCGGGAAATAGCCCTTGGGTCGGTCGATGACCTCGGTCGGGATGACCCGCCGCCCAACCGCCTTAAGTACACATTTACCGTCATCGCAAAGTTTATGCCGCGCTGGGATCCGCGCTGCGAGTTCGACCAGCTCGTGATCTAGGAACGGCACGCGTGCCTCCAGGCCGGCGGCCATGGTCATGTTATCGACGCGCTTGACCGGGTCATCGACGAGCATGATCTGCTGATCGATACGCAGCGTCTTATCAACCGCCGCATCGGCACCCGGCATCGCAAAATGCGCGCGGATGAAGGCGCGGCTATAGTCCTCACCATGCAAGCGCGGATGCACCGCTTGCAGATACTCGGCATGCTCGCGGTCACAGAACACGCGCGCGTAGTCGGCAGCGGGGTCTTGGCTCTCGAGCATCGGCGGATACCAGTGATAACCGCCGAAAACCTCGTCGGCGCCCTGGCCGCTCTGCACCACCTTGACATGCTTGGCGACCTCTTGCGAGAGCAAGTAAAAACCGATGACGTCATGACTGACCATCGGCTCGGACATCGCGCGCACGCAGCCTGGCAGACTCGAGAGCAGCCGGTTGCGCGAGTCGACCTGGATCTTGTGATGATCGGTGGCGTAGTGCTTGGCGATGATGTCCGAGTACTGGAACTCATCACCGGCCTCGTCGCCGACGCTCTCGAAACCGACCGAGAAGGTGTTCAGCCCGCGCTGGCCCTGCTCGGCCAGCAGGCCGACGATGAGGCTCGAATCCAAGCCACCGGAGAGCAGCACGCCGACATCGACATCGGCCACCAGGCGCCGGTCGACGGCGGTGCGCAAGGCCGCCAGCACCTGGTCCTGCCACTCCTCGAAACTCAGCGCCTGCTCCTGCGGGCTAGCGATGAAGCTCGGCTGCCAGTATTGATGATCGCGCACCTGACCATCAGGCTCGATCACCCGAATCGTCGCCGGCGGCAGCTTGCGGGCGCCCCGCAAGATGGTATGCGGCGCCGGCACCACGGCATGGAAGTGCATGTAGTAGTGCAGCGCGACCGGATCGAGGTCGGTGTCGATGCCGCCACCGGCGAGCAGCGCCGGCAGGCTGGAGGCAAATCGCAAGGCGCCGGGCAGCTCGGCATAGTAGAACGGCTTGATGCCGAGCCGATCGCGCACCAAGGTCAGACGCCCGCTATCGCGCTCGGCGATGGCGAACGCGAACATCCCGTGGAACCGCTGCACACAGTCCGCCCCCCAGGCATGGAAGGCTTTCAGGATCACCTCGGTATCGCTGTGCGAGAAGAACCGATAACCCTGACCCTTGAGTTCTTCGCGCAGTTCCTTGTAGTTGTAGATGCAACCGTTGAAGGCGATGGTCAGCCCAAGCTCGCTATCGACCATGGGCTGGTTGCCATGCGGGCTGAGATCGATGATGCTGAGTCGGCGGTGGCCGAGCGCGACCTGAGCCTGCTGATACAGACCGCTGCCATCGGGCCCGCGAGCCTGCATACTCTGATTCACGGCAGCCAATGCACCAAGATCGATCGGCTGACCATCGAAGCGGATCTCACCGCAGAATCCACACATCTGGAAATCCTCGAGGCTAGGGGTAGACGTAGGGATGCGCGTTGTCGCAACGCACACCGGGGCATGAGCGCGGATCGGGACGAGCTCGGTCGAAGCGCGGGCTTCGGCAGCCAGGGCGAGGGCCTGGTGCGTCCCGCTCGGAATGGCATGGCGGAGATCGGATGATGCGACTCCGGTTACTGTCATCGCGCGAGCGCGGCTGCGGTCGCGGTTAACCCGAGTTCGAGTGCTCGGCGTTCATCTCAGTTTAACGAATCCGCCTCTGACCTTCCATCGGGCTGGGCTGTCGTCCCCTGGTGCTTCTGTAACGCCTACTCAGCCATGGCCGCCTGGTCGTATTTCAATGCGATGACCCCTACTCTTCGCTAGCACCCATGACGATACGCCTCACGCCGGCGCATCGCCGGACAAGGAACATTGACTATGCCTGCACACACCACGCTTTCGCGCCTGAGCGACGCCCACTGCGCCGACAGTTTTGAGCCAATCGACGAGCAAGAGGTCTATGACGCGCGCAAAGAGCATCTCGTCCACGAGATGCTGAGCCACCTCGGCGAGGACCCGGGGCGCGAGGGACTCAAACGCACGCCGCTGCGCGTGGCCAAGGCGCTGGATTTCCTCACCAGTGGCTACGCGCTGTCGGCCGAGGAGATCATCAAGAAGGCGCTGTTCGAGGAAGATGTCCGCGAGATGGTCATCGTGCGTGGCATCGAGTTCTACAGCCTCTGCGAACACCACATGCTGCCCTTCTTCGGCCAGGCGCATGTGGGCTATCTACCCAACGGTAAGGTGGTCGGCCTCAGCAAGGTAGCACGCGTGGTCGATGTCTTCGCGCGCCGCTTGCAGGTGCAGGAGCGCCTAACCAGTCAGGTCGCTGATGCACTGATGGAGCATTTGGGCGCCCACGGTGTCGCGGTGGTGATGGAAGCCAGCCACACCTGCATGATGATGCGCGGCGTACAGAAACAGAACAGCACGACAATCTCGAGCGCGATGCGTGGCACCTTCGAGTCCGATGCCCGCACCCGTGCCGAGTTCATGAGCTTCCTGGATCGCTAGCGCCCGCTTCAGAAGAGGAGTATTGCATGTCCGAGTTTCCCGATCGGCACGAGCAGATCCGTCTGGTCCATGCCGACTTCATCCGTCAGGTCGCCGAAAGCTGCCAGCATCCCGATCAGGCCCAGACCTTCAACGCCTTACTACAGCAAGCCGAACAGCAAGGATGGCAGACCCTCGTCGGCGCGATCAGGCGCATCGCCGCAGGTGAGCGAGGCCACGAGATCTACGCCGGATTAGATGAGGAAGACCAGATCATCGCCGAAGCCATCCTGCGCGGTCTTCAGGACCCTCACAGCCTACCCGAACCCGCCCAGCGTCAAGACCCCACATTGGCCGCCCCCGGCCTCGCGCATATGATCCATGCTGCGGGCACGGGCAATGCCCAGGCCCTGATGCTGATCGGCAACATGGCGGAGCAGATGAACACGGTCGGCGGCCCAATGGCGCGACTGGCTGCGGTCATCCGACCGATGATCAATGGCGAGCGCAATCCGGAGCAACTCACCCAGGGCATGGACAGCCAAGGCCAGCAGCTAGTGCTGGACATTCTGGATGAACTTGGTCGCGTCGAACAGCATTGAACAGGGCATAAAACTGTGGATAAGTCTGTGGACGAGTCTTGGACATCCAGTTGACGCCGCTGACGGCAACAGCGCTTAATCTCAAGGCAACCCCAGGATCAAGCAAAAATAGTCATATTGATCAATGGTTTTTGATCCCCTAATCGGATGCCGTCGAGACGCTCCATGTCGCCTTATCGGGATCATGCGCGCACGCGCCGCTGTGCACAACTTTCTGGCTCCGCAACCGCGATGAACTCCTTGCCGTGCTGAGCAGCCCTTTTAAGGTGCTCAGGGCACGAGTGCTGCCGCCAAGAGTGTAGCCGTTGAGACATGAGGCTTGCCTTTGTGCTTCGTGCAAGGCGCCCTCGATCGCCATCCCCGAGGGCGTTACAAGTCGCTGCAGTACATCGTGCAGAAGGGCCAGATGAGATCGGCCAGCGCATTGAGGTGGAGTACGATGTGGTCATCGATTACGCCAAGTTGATGGATGTGGTGGGTCAAGCGTCCCGCTAAACTCAAAAAAGAAGAGAATCAATGAAGATCCTGGCACTGGAAACCTCGGGCGCCTGTTGCTCGGCAGCCCTGCTCATCGCCGATCGGCTCAAACAGCGGCACGAGCACGCCCCGCGCCGACACGCTGACCTGATCCTCGGCATGCTGGACGACCTGCTGCGGGAGGCCGGCCTGCGCCTGAGCGAATTGGACGCCATCGCCTATGGCCGGGGACCGGGTTCATTCACCGGCGTGCGCATTGCCGCCGCTGTCGCCCAAGGCGTCGCCTTCGGTGCGAACCGACCCGTGATCGCCGTCTCGACGCTCGCGGCAACCGCGCGCGCGGCCTATCGGCGCACGGGTCAGCGGCGCATCGCCTGCGCGCTCGATGCCCGCATGGGCGAGGTCTATTGGGGATGCTTCCGGGTTGACGGGCCGAATGCACTGACGCTGATCGATCAGGAAGGCGTGCTCGCACCCGAATCGACGCCGGCCCTGGCGGGAACTAGCTGGTGCGCGGCCGGCAATGGCTGGGAGGCCTATCCCACCCTGCAAGAGCGGCATCGATCGGCACTGGAAGCAACACCGGAGCCCATCCCGGGACGACTCACCGAGATCGGCCCCGAGGCCGAGGATATCGCCTGGCTCGCGCGTGCCATGAGTGACCAAGGCAAGCGCCCGGATCAGGCGCTGCCGGTCTATTTGCGCAACCGTGTCGCCGAGGTCAGCCAGAAGCAGACCGAGCGCCTTTGACCCGGCCTACTGCGGAGTCAATGCGCCCCTCTGTCGCAACCCCTGCGCGGTCAGGCGCCGGAGCTCAGGTGGCGACCAGGATCGACCTTCTTCGCATGATGCCGACAATGCCGGCGCATGCAGGAGATGACATAGTGAATCAACGTCGCCTCCACGGCGATGAAGGCGATCAGGCCAACCGCGAGTTGCACTTGCGGCTCGGGTTGAGAGAGGCCCAGAGTCAGCCAAGTGACGAATCCAGTCATGATAGCGATTGCGGTAACCATCATAAATGGCCAGGGCGAGGAAAAACACGTCTTGCACAGTTTCATGGAACCATCCTCGTGGCGCGCGAAGGCGACACTGTACTTCTTTAGTGTTTGGTGGACTACCTTATTAGCATAGCGGATGAGTCAGCTTTCGACGACATCGCAGCGTATAAGCCTGGTCGAACGCCATTTGTGCGGCGAGGTCCGCTCTGTCCGCTCAACCGTCCCGATCGGCTGCGCGCTAGCTTCGACGAGCCAGAACTCGCCGCGTTGGAGGCCTTATGCGAGCGTGGGCGCAAGCCGCATTCGCGGTGGAGCATGCACCCGCATCCGGCAGCGAATGCCCATTTACAGGCGCTCATGGCTGAAATCGGGCTGAAATATCGGCCAGGCATCAAAATGATGCAAATCATTAGTATCAGGCTTTAAGCCTGTACACTATCGAGGCTCTCATTCATCTTCGATGCGTTAACCAAGCAACCCTAACCAGATTCCATCATGCATCTGCACAGTCTCGACGCCTGGCAACACGAGCACGATTTCAGCACCAGCGCCGAGGTGAAGGCCGAGCGGCGCACGCGTTGGGTGGTCTATCTGACGCTGGTGACCATGGTCATCGAGCTTACCGCTGGCTGGCTGACCGGCTCCATGGCGCTGCTGGCTGACGGCTGGCATATGGGCAGTCATGCGGCAGCCCTCGGCTTGAGTGTGTTCGCCTATGGCCTCGCGCGGCGCTGGGCCAAGAACCCGCGCTTCACCTTTGGCACCGGCAAAATTCCGACCCTGGCCGGTTATAGCAGCGCCCTGCTGCTCGGCCTGGGTGCCCTCTGGATGCTGGTCGAATCCATCAGTCGGCTGTTTCAACCCATCGAGATCCGCTATGCCGATGCGATGCTAGTCGCCTGCCTCGGGCTGGTGGTGAATCTGGTCAGCGCTTGGATCTTGGCCCAGGGGGGTGGCCATCATCATGGCCACGGCCATGATCACGGTCATGCCCACGATTATCATTCGCCCGGCGCCGAGCACAAGGATCACAATCTGCGCGCCGCCTACCTGCATGTGCTCGCCGACGCCATGACCTCCCTGTTGGCGATCGCCGCGCTCGGTGCCGGCATGCTATTCGGCTGGGGCTTTCTCGATCCCGTGATGGGCATGGTCGGCGCCGCCTTAATCGGCAGTTGGTCTTGGAACCTCGCCCGCGACAGTGCCCGCTCGCTGCTCGACGCCGAGGATCATCGTGAGATCGCCACCCGCATTCACACCGCGATTGAGGCGGAACCTGATGTCGCAATCGCCGATCTGCATCTTTGGCGGATTGGCGCAGCCAGCCGCGCTTGCATCCTCTCACTGGTGACGCATGAGCCACGTCCAGTCGAAGAGTACAAGCAGCGGCTGCGGTCCATTCCGGGCCTCGATCACCTGACCATCGAGGTCCACCAGTGTCGTGACGAGCGCTGCCTTGGCCGCGCTCCCGTCAAAGGGTCACTTTCAGCCTACCACCCTTAAGAGCTGCGGCTTCGGCGTTGCGGCGGTCTCGGTCCTTAGCCTGACCATCCAGAACTGGGCGGCATTGGACACGACGCTTATAGTAATAAAAACACTTCTCGTTTCGAGTATTGTTCGTTAACATAGTCGCAGTGGTTTTTGCAGGCGCTTGATAATACGATTTCTGTAGACGTATGATCATAACGCGCCGCTAGTCCCTTCCGGCCCACGGTGGCCGGTGCAAACCGCTACCTCGTTGAACCTACAATCGGAGCGCGACAACGCATGAAGACACAACGACTGAGTTGGGCCATTGCCTTGGCCCTGGGTGCCGGCACCTCAGGCCAAGTGACGGCGCAGACCCTAGAAGAGCGCGTTCGACGCCTCGAGCAAGAGAACCGCGAGCAGGCCGCCGCGATCGATCAGCAGCAGCGCACGATCGTCCAGCAAAAACAGCAGCTCGAAGGGTCGCCGCAACGCGTCGAGCAACTGGAGGAGGCCTTGGACACCAAACGCGACACTAGTGCCAGCCTCGGTGGCTGGATCGAGAACATCGAGATCGGCGGCCTGATCGAGGTTGAAGGCGTCTATGTCGACCCCGACGAGGGCTCGAGCGAATCGGATCTGGTGCTCGCGACCTTCGAGCTCGGCATCGCCGCTCAGGTCACCGACTGGGTCGAGGCCATGGCCTCGCTGCTTTACGAGGAAGACGACACCGATCTCGAGGTGGATCTGGCGATGATCACCATCGCCAACCCAGACGTGACGCCGGTATTCTTCACGGCTGGTCAGTTCTACGTACCCTTCGGCGCCTATGAGACCAATCTAGTCTCCGATCCGCTCACGCTCGAGATCGGCGAGAGCCGTGAGACCGCAGCCCAGCTTGGCTTCGTCTATCAGGGCTTCAGCGGCAGTGCCTACGCGTTCAATGGCGACAACAAGGTCAATGGTGACAATCACATCGACAGTTGGGGTGCGAACCTGGCTTTCGCCCAGGAGCGCGAAGACCTAGTCTGGACGATCGGCGCCGGCTATATCAACGATCTTGGCGACTCCGATACGCTGCAGGACAGCGTCGCCGATAACCGCGCCGCGCGTCAGCTCGAGATCGAGGAGCTACGCCCCGAAGAGGCAGAGCAATTCAGCCTGGACCCCACCGAGCGCACCGGCGGCTGGACCGCGAACCTCGGGCTGGTCTATCGCGACTTCAATCTGATCGGCGAGTATCTCTCGGCCACCGAGCGTTTCGACCCGGACAGCCTGAGCTTCAAGAACAAGGGCGCCGAGCCTGCGGCTTGGAATATTGAGCTGGGCTATAACTTTGAGGCCTTCGGCAAGGAGTCGGTCGCCGCCGTCGCCTATCAGGGCAGCAGCGAGGCGGTTAACCTGGAGCTGCCGGAGACGCGCTGGGCGTTTGGCTGGTCGATCGGCCTCTTCGATGGCACGGCGCTGTCCTTTGAATACGCGCATGACAAGGACTACAGCACCCGCGACGGCGGCACTGGTAACAACTCTAACGCCTTCGTCGCTCAGCTTGCGGTGGAGTTCTGAGAAGGCGTCATTGAAACGCAGAGTAGGCGTTTTGCCAGTTTCTCGGTGACCCCCGAGGTCACCGCCTATCTTTGCGTTGGCGCTGTCGCCTTCTTCCGTGAGCGCCCGGAGCTCGAGGTCGCGGGCTGGCTGGAACGCACGGACCTCAAGGCGCTGATCCATCAGGATCGTTGGGGGCAGCATGACCAGCCAGACTGATCCCCACAAACTCAAGCGCTTCGCTCAAGCCCAAGCGCCGATCTACGCGCAAGCACTCGCTGAGATCCGCGCCGGCCAGAAGCGCAGTCACTGGATGATGAAGTGGATCTCGGGCTCGACGATGAGCATGTTGCATCGCTGTCGCCTGTTGGACAGGGTGGCTTAGGCGAGAATAGCGGAGATCGGGTGCAATGTCTGACCTTGCCAGACCAAGGCGGGGCTGATCGATGACCGAACCACGATCAAGCGGTAGGACTTAATCGACCTTGTGCGTGAGTGCCAATGGCGGCGTTTGCATCGAACCTTGACCTTGCGACTCAGCCTCCAACGAAACCCCTTTGAGGGCGTTGACCAGGATGCCGATGGTCGAACCGTTGTGCAGCAGCGCGCTAGCCACCGGCGACAGCCAACCGAGCACCGCACCGGTCAGCACGCCGGTATTGATGCCCACCGCAGCGGTGAAGTTCTGCTGGATCAGGCGCATGGTCTTGTGGGCGATCTCGCGGGCATCGGCCACCGCCTGGAGTCGATCATCCATCAGCACCACATCGGCGGTCGCGCGGGCGATATCGGCGCCGCGCGGCATCGCGATGCCGATATCGGCCACCGCCAGCGCCGGCCCGTCGTTGACACCGTCGCCGACAAAGCCCACTTTGTGTCCGGCGCGCTGCAGGCCCTCGATCACGCTCGCCTTGTCCTCGGGCGCCATCTCGGCGTACACCGCATCGAGCCCCAGCTCGGCGGCCAGCGCCTCGCCTTTCTCGCGCCGATCGCCGGTGATCATGATCAACTGCTTGATGCCCAGCGCACGTAGCCGCGCGAGCGCCGCTGGGGCCTCCTCGCGCAAGCTGTCGCGCAGCGCGATCAGCCCGACCGCGCCCTCGGCGTTGCCGACGAACAGCAGCGTCTTGCCTTCGGCTTGCAGCGCGTCGATCTGCGCCTGATGGACCTGGAAGTCGATCGCCCTATGCGCTTCGAGATAATGCCGGCTGCCGACCACGATGCGCCCGCCATCGACCTCGGCCTGCAGGCCATGGGCGACCAGGTAGTCGACCTCGCCGTGGGAGATATGCGCCAGATCGCGCTCGCGGGCGGCCTCGACCACGGCCTGGGCGATCGGATGGCTGGCATGCTCCTCGACCGAGGCCACCATTGCCAGTAGCTCGGTCTCGGTGCAGGCGCAGCTGCCGGGCAGCACGACGACATCGGTGACCAGCAGATCGCTGTGGGTCAGGGTGCCGGTCTTGTCGAACACCAGGGTATCGATCTCGGCCAGGGTCTCGATCGCCTCGCCGCCCTTCATCAGCACGCCATGCTCGGCGGCGCGCGACATCCCGGACTTGAACGCGACCGGGGTGCCGAGCTTCAGTGCGCAGGAATAATCGACCAGGAACACCGATTGCAGCCGCGCCAGATCGCGGGTCAGGGCATAGACGGCGGCGCCTGTACCGAGGGTGAGATAGACCCGTTTATCGGCCAGCTCATCGGCCAGGCATTGCGTCGCCGCCTGCTCGGCCAGTGAGGTCTGGATGAAGCGCGAGACCCGCGCGGTGGTGGTGTCCTCGCCCACGCGCGTGGCTTCGAGTCGCAGGCGCCCTTCCACCAGCACCGAGCCGGCGATGACCCGGGCCGGCGCCTCCTTGCGCACCGGCACATCCTCGCCGGTGACGCCGGCCTGATTGACCAGCGCCAAGCCATCGATGACATGGCCGTCGACCGGAACGGTCTCGCCGACGCCGACGACCACCGTCTCGCCGGCGCACACCTCGTCGCCCGAGATCTGCACCAGCTCGCCGTCGCGCTCGACCCAGGCCATCGCCGGATCGGGTCGCAACAGTCGGCGCAGCAGCCGATCGGACTGGCGCTGGGTGCGACGCTCCAGGAATGCGCCGAGATCGAGCAGCAGATCGGTCAGATTGGCCGTGAACAGCTTGCCGTTGGCCGCCGCGAGGCCAACCGCGAGCGCATCCAGCACCTCGACCTTGATGCCCTCATGGATCAGGGTGTCGGCGCCCTTGGCAAGGGTGGAGCCGACGTTGGCGAAGGTCAGCACGACGCGCATCGGCGGCGTCAGGAACGGCAGCGTCGCCAGCGTGAACAGGGTCGTGATCATCGGCGCGATCTCGGCCTCGTGGACATCGCCCTCGCTGTAGCCGGGGATCGGTTCGGTCGAGAAGTGCTCGAGGCGGCGCAGCAGTGACTGCCGTGCCTCGTCACTCCCCTGGTAGTGGATGATCAGCGCCCGCGCGGACCGATTGGCGCGCACCTCTCGGGTCGGCGCGGCGGCCTCGATCCAATCCTCGAGCGCCCCGGCCTCGCAGCCGGGCTCGCCCAGGGCCGGGATGCGCAGGCGCAGGCGGCCCGGCACCTCATGGATGATGCGATAGTTGGTCAGCGCCACGGCATGCGTCGAAAGGTCGGCCTCAGGCGCAAGCTCAGGCGTCTTTGTGCGACTCGGCGGTCTGGATCTCGGCCTCGGCGTCGTGGAAGCGTTCCTTGAGTTCCTCGACGCCACCCTGGAGGCCACCCCAGAGCTTGACCGCGCCCTTGATGGCGGTGCGCTGCACGTTCTCGTTGGTGAGCAGGTAGGCGGCCGCGGCACCGATCAGCAAGCCCTTGAGGAAGCGATCATTGCCAAGATTGAAGAACGGCTGTGGCGCTGGTGTCGAATAACCGCTGCCCGCGCCCGGCCCCGTGCCCATGCCCGCGCCCATGCCGGCCTGCGGCGCCATGGGCATCTGTTGGTAGGCGCCCGGAGCATAGCCGGCATGGCCTGCATGGTGGTAACCGCCGGCCGGCATCATGCCCGGTTGTTGCGGCGCATGGGGCGGGTAGTACCCCTGATCCGCCCCCATTGGACCCATGGGGGCGCCTTGCATCGGGGCTTGAGAAAACGGCCCTTGCGGATAGGTGTGATCGCTCATGTGTGAATACTCGAAAACGGATGAGGAAACGGGATCGCGGATCATCGCTCGGAGGGTGACCGAGCAGGGGGCGCGCCAGTCTCTTAGGCAGCCCCCGCCTCGCGTTCGGCCGTCGACAGCGCATGCTCGGCCTCGCGCCTGGATGGACCAGCGGGATTCAGCGCATACATCGTCGCCGTGCCGGTCACCAGCGTCGCTGCCAGCGCCAGGGGGGCGTTGCGGAATTGGCTCGCGACCAAGGTCGCCGCGGCGGTTGCGACACCCGAGGCAACACCAGCGCGCAAGGTGTTGAGCGTCGCCTCGCCGGCCTCCACCTCGCTCTGACGCAGCCGATGCAGGTTAGCGGCTCCGGCGCCGGTCAGGCCAATGATGGTGCCGAGCTTGGCCATCTCGAACAGCCCGTTGGGGTTGTAGGGCGTGCCTTGACCGACAGCTGTTGGGGGATAACAGGATCGATCGTCGTATTGGCTCATGGATTAGTCTCCAGGCGTGTTTGCGGTGCGGGGCGCGTCGGCCGCCGTGGCTGGCCGCTCCGCAAGCAGTGCTTCGGCCTCGGCGGGCTCCGTCGCCAGACCGCGTTGCTGGCGGCGCTTGAACCATTGACTAGCGAAGACCACCAAGGCCGCGCCGACGATGACTCCGCCGACGCCTTCCACGAGGTTTTTGGTGACGCCATGCCGCTGGCGCTGCATGCCGTGCTGGGAACGACTCATGATTTCACCTCCTGCTCGATGTCCCGCTCCAGGTAGCGTTGAATCCCGTACATCACCGCGGTACCACTCGCGAACAGCACACCGAGCCGCAGCAACCCCTGGCGCTGAACAGCACCGGCGGCGGCAGCGGCGACGGCGCTCGCCGCCGCCGTCGCAAGCGCGGCTCGACCCGTATCGGCGAGGGCACCGAGGGCATCGATCTCCTGGCGCTGCAAGCGGCGGATATTGGCGCCCGCGGCCGCAGAGCCACCGATCACGGCGCCCAGCATCGCGAACTGCCCAAGGGCCGAGCAGCCATCCGAGGACGCCCCGAAGCCGCGATCAAAGGCGCGGACAGGATCACCAGCCGGCGCGGGCGACGCGTAGGAGCTCGGGGCGTGCATCAGGGTGCGGTCATATTCATTGCTCATCCATCGTTCCCGCTGTCGGTGTCCCCTGCCGAGGCCCGCTCCTTGAGCTTATCGGCACCGCTCTTGACCGCGCTCTTGGCCTTGGCGCCGGATTTGAACAAGGCATCCTGGACCTGATCGTTGGTCAGGAGCAGCACCGCTGCCGCGCCCACGAGTGCGCCCTTCCAGAACTCGGTGTCATCCAGACTGAGCATGCGCGTCAGGCTGTTGAGCCCGTTGCCACCCTGGGCAAGCTCCTCGAACAGCTGCTGCATCCCGGCCTGCGGGCCGGGACCGGGTCCGGCACCCGCGCCCGATGCACCCCCGGCCGTCGCATGTCCACCCATCGGCGCGCCGCCTTGGCCAGGCATGTAGCCGGGCATCATCCCGGGTGTTTGGGCCTGGAATCCCGGTGGCGGATAAGGCGGGTAGTAAGGATAGGGATAGCCAGCGCCTGCCTGATAAGGCGGCGCCTGATACCCCTGATAGGGCGCCTGATAGGCACCCGGATCGGCCGACGGATGCCGAGGCGCCTCGGCTGGCGCGGGTCGCCCTTCGGCGTGATGCGGTTGCCCTACCCCACCAGCAGGCGCGGGCCGATCACCGGCCTGTGGCGCATTGCTGGTCGCGTTCGAGCCTCGCTCAGCTTCGCTCATGTGTTCTCCTGTCATGCCCAGCGCTTTTATGATCTCAGCTTGCTTGAATCGATATGATAACCGCTTGCATTATTTTGCGCCAATCGAAACTCAGGCTGTGCCTGACCGCTCAACGCGCCGCCGTGAAGGTCGCTTACGCGCCCGCTTCCCGTGGCGACAGCCCCCACAGCAGCAGCGCCAACATCAGCGCGACGATGAGCACCGGCGGCACCAATCCGACCACGCCGTAACCCGGATACAAACCGCGAACAGCGCGCACCCCCATCTGGGCAAGCCGCCAGGCGCGAGTGCCACCCTCATGGCGCGAACGCTTCTTCACATGTCGCATCACGAATCTCCCACGTTGTTTTGAGGTTTTCAAGCGTGCTCGCTCAAGCCGCCGGCGTTTGGTTCAGGCCGCGCCGCTTGGTCCCGGCAGACGCTCGCCGCCCAGACTGACCGGCCCCTGCAACGCCTGCTGGTGTGGCGGATCAGCCAGCGCCGTCAGCGCCTCGGCAAAGGCGCCAACACTGGAGCGCGGCACCAGCACACAAGGCTTGCCCATCCGCTTGCAGAAGCGCTTGGTGCGTGAGTAGGCATTGTGGCTGACGGCATCGGCCGGACAGATCACCGCATCCGCGCTTGCCAGCGCCGCCTGCAGGCGCTGCTGACTGTCCTCGAGACCGCCGTCGTGGCGGATCATCTCGCCATTACAGCGCTGCACCAGATCGCGGTAGCGTGACGCCAGATCGCTGCGGCCGCCGACACAGAGGATGCGACGCCCCGCCAGATCCAGGACGCCGTCTTGACCCTCGCGACACTGCCCCTCGCAACAGGGTGCGCCATCTTGCGCCATACAACCGGCGGCCTCAGCACCAATCCCGACAAGGCGCTCGAGGGCCTCGCAGGCACGCACCTGTTCGTTCAAGCGGGCCGTGATCTCGACGACCTCGGATTCAGCCGCTCCCAACGCCGCCTCCAATGCGTTCGCCCGCAGTTCGGCATCGGCCAATTGGCGACCCTGACGCTCATTGTCCTGCTCCAGCTCCGTGACCTGTGTCCGCAAGGCGCGCCGCTCAGGGTCGTCCTCAAGCGCGCGCAGGCGCTCACGCATCGCCTCATAGGCCTGCTCGATGCCCTCCAGTTGCGCGACGCGCTCGCGTAACTGCCCGATCTCGCTGAGCTTCGCCTGCATCCGCCGCGCCTGCTGCTTGGCCTCGGTCTCGCTGTCCTTGCGCACGCGCGCGAGCTCCTTGCGCGCCTTGGCCAGCGCCGCCAGATCGGCGCGCAGACCGGCACCGATTTGGTGCGACAGCATGTGGATATCCTCATAAGCGCGCGAGCGCACCGCGACATCGGCGAGCCCGTGGGTCATCACCGCCCAGAACGCGCCCTGCACCTCGCCTTCGGCCAGCGCCTGTTGCCACAGCTCGAGCAGCGCGGCGGACGATTTTGCCGCCGCAAAGCGTTTCACGCTGCGCGCGTAGCGCCGCTCCAACTCCTTCTGCACGGCGATCGAGAGCGCATTCTTCTCTTCGGCCGCGGCGACGAAGCTGACATGCACCTCGAAGTCCGTCGGCGCCTGGTTGAGCATCCTGGCACCGACCTTGCGCGCGAGACGACGCAGATCATTGACCTCGAGACAGGTCCCGATGATCGGGCAGTGGTACTTATGCCAAAGATCCCACAATCGGCTGCGGCCCCTGGTGCCGCCGCGCGGCTCCGTCGCCTGCTCGCATTCCTGGTGAGCGAGCGCTCCGCCCCCTTGGCCCCATGGGACGAGTCCGGCGTCGACGTTGGCCGGTACGGCTCCCCTGATCAGCGGGTCAAGCGCTGAACTCAATCCTGGACATTTTTCACACATCGCGGTGGCACTCAGCTGGTCAAGGCGTTCATCAACGTGGTCCAGAGCCGCGCGTCGTCCCGGCAAAACCGGGGGTTGGCAGCGGGGCCCGTCTCCATACCGCCGGCGCAGTCGCGCGGCGCAGCAGCGGAGGCGAGGACCGCCAGCGCGCGACCGTCCTCGTCGTAGAGCCGCAGCGAGCGCTGATCGACCCCGCCCGCGCGTTCACCGACGACCCAGGCGCTGTCGATCGCGCGCACATCGAGGTCGATACGCGCCTCGTCACCACGCAGCGAGAGCTGCCCATCGAGGTAGGCATGGGCATAGAACTGCTGGATCGAACGGCTGATCCAACCGCCGCTGCCGCTGATCACCACCAATGGATGCACCTGATCGACGAGCGTCTCGAGCACGCAAGGCACCAGCGATGGATCGACCGCGACCGCCCGCTCATTGCCCTGCTCACCCCAAACGCGGCCGAGGAGCGCGAGATCGGCCAACGGCTCAGGCCAATGGCCGAGGTAGCGCACCTGCCCGGGATCCCAACGCCCAGAGCGCCCGGCACCCGGGCGTGCCCGGCCATCGGCTGCCGTCGGCGAGCGGGCATCGTTGGCGAGCCCGGTGCTGAAGTCGCTCAAGTAAGGCTTCACCATCAGACGGCTCCTGCTGGAACAGATCCAACGCGGTGGCTCGCGGAGACCTCGCCGAGCGCGGCCAGTCCACGCCAATGCCGCGCGCCACGGCAATAGGCCGCGCGCTCATCGAGATCGGCGGCGAGCTGTGGATGCAGGGAGAGCGCCTGAAAATGGCGCACCACCGTCTCCGCCACGGCGGCGGCGCCCTGCTTGGCCGAGGCTCGGATCAGGCCCGCGAGACGCGCCTTGAGCAGCTCGGGCGGCAGGTGCAGCGGGAGGGAATCGAGGGCAAGGGTCGAATCGGAGGTGGACCTGTGGATGCTGGACATACCGATGTCTCCGTCATGGGGCGCTAAGGCCCGGGTGGTCTTGGACACATCCGGCTGGCCGTCGGTCTTGACCGCTTGGGCTGGCTGGAGCGGCTGGCCCTACATGAGAACCATTATCATCTAGGTTAGCAGACCCAGCCGATTCGTCAACAAAAAACAGAACAGTTTGCATTTCGTTTTCTGGTAATCTTCCTCGCGATCAAGATGCACACCGGCGCCTGAGGCCGAGACGCCTGCGGCGCCGACGATCACGGAGATGAAAACAGATGCGCGTTACAGACCACGACCAGCCCCAGGCGCACGCACCACCCCAGCAGCCAGCCGATAACGCCACGCGTCCGTCGCCCAGGCCAAAACCGTCGCTGCGAAAGCGGATCCTCAGAACACTCCAAGAGGGGATCTTTGGCGCGCCACCATCACGGTGCAGGCAGCGCTGGGAACTCATGCGCGAGTTTTGCCGGCAACCGAAGGAGGATTGAGGCATTGGCGACTAAGGCGCCGCCGAGCTAGCGTTTCTAGGTGTTTAGTCCCGGGTGATCATATTCCCCGAAGGAGTTATCCTTTGCTGCGTGCCCGCGGGGCACTGGAGCTGCTCGCTGCCCAGCTCGGGGACGATGCGCTTCCTTGCCCTACCGCCTGCTGCACCC
>NZ_NHSF01000079.1 GCF_016653295.1 Halochromatium salexigens
CGAGAGCTTTCGGGCCTCGGCTTCCGCCGCCATCCGGGCCTCGAGCTCGTCTTCCAGGTAGATGGTCACTTGTCCCATGGTCGCTGCCCTCGCAATACATATATGTGGAATTGTATGTGTTTCTGGGCGAGAAGCAATTACTCGCCAGTGCGACGAGCGCCGGATACCCCGCCCGGCTCTCGCGTCTGTTTGCTGCGGACAGGTTTGAGACTCATGGTGTCTTTGCAGTAGCCCAGCCGCTGGCCTTTTGCATCGGTGCGCTTCAGGTCGAAGCTGAAACGGTGCGTGCTGGGGTGGTAGTCGTCTGGCGCGACGACCGCGAGCGCGGTCAGGAAATCGGCGAAACGGTTCCATTGGAAGGGGATACCCTTGCGATGGGCCTTGTGCTGCAGGGCGTGATAACGGGTGTAGAGCCTGCGGGTCCAGTCGCGTCCGAACAGCGTGCTCGGCACCGGGTGGCGCGGGGGCTGCTCGTCTTCGACAAAGAAGCCTGTGCTGTGCACGATGCGTGAGTGCATCAGATCCTCGTGACCGACATAGGCGTGATGTCCGCCGTTGATCGGCGTCTGGCTTCGACGGAGGTATTCACCGACCTCGTTGCGAAGTCGCGCCAGACTTGCTGCAACGGTGGGGTCGAATTGCTCTCCAGCGTGTCGGGAGACCTCGTCGATGGCGGCGGTGAGGGTCATCCCCTGGCGGTACGGCCGATTGGAGGTCATGGCGTCGAAGCTGTCGGCGACGGCGATGATCCTGGATTCCAGCGGTATCGCCTCGCCGGCGAGCTGCTCTGGGTAGCCATCGCCGTCGAAGCGCTCATGGTGATGCAGCACGATGGTGGCAATGTCCTGGAAGCTCGGCAGGCGACTTAGGATGTTGCAGCCGATGCAGGGGGCGGCCTTGCCATGATGTCCCGTTGAGAAGTACGCTGCAACCTTCTGATTGAACTGAGCGTAGGGTGGCGAATGTGACGCAGGTGGTCAGACGTTCGGGGATGAAGTGACGCTCGAGGTGACGGTGCGCCTGAGTGGCAGCCTGATGGAGATGGAAGAGGTGATCCTCGAGGCGACCAACGCCCTCGAGTGTTGTGCGACCGAGGAGGCTCTTGGGCGCTTTGACACCGACGGCAGCCCGATTCGCCTCGGCGAGACCAAGCTCACGGCGCCCGTGGCCGCCATCCGAAGGTCTACCAGAGCCCCTATGGCGATGTGCAGCTCGAGCGCTACGTCTACCAGACCTCGCGCGGTGGGCGCATTCACTGTCCATTGGAACATCAGGCACGGATCATCCGTGGCGCCACGCCACGGTTTGCCAGCCAGCTCAGCGACCAATATGCCCAGCTCAATGTACGCGCGGTGCAGCGAGATTTAGATGCGGCTCGGTTCCGCCAGCACATCCACTACTGCGGCTGTTAGCCACCGCAGCGCATCGTCGCTGATAATGAACGGTGGCATGAGATAGACCAGCCGGCCGAAGGGGCGCACCCAAACGCCGCGTTCGATGAAACGGCCTTGGATGGCGCGCATCGCGACGGGCTCCTCTATCTCGACTACGCCGATGGCGCCGAGCACGCGCACGTCGGCGACGCCGGGCAGATCGCGGCAGGGCGCAAGGCCGGCCGCGAGGGCGCGCTCGATACGGGCGATGTTCGTCTGCCAGCCTGGGCCGCTAGTGCTAATGCTGGGGCGGATGTCAGTGTCGGGGCCGGCGTTCGCTTCGAGCAGTAGGTCGATGCTCGCATTGGCGATCGCGCACGCAAGCGGATTGCCCATGAAGGTGGGCCCATGCATGAACACCCCCGGCTCGGCGCTGGAGATGGCGTGCGCGACCTGCTCGGTCGCCAGGGTCGCCGCCGAGGTCAGGTAACCCCCGGTGAGCGCCTTGCCGAGCGTCATGATGTCGGGGCTGATGCCGGCGTGCTCGCAGGCGAACAGCCGACCCGTGCGCCCGAAGCCGGTGGCGATCTCATCGGCGATCAGCAGCACCCCATGCGCGTCGCACAGCGCGCGGATGCGCTGCAGGTAGTCGGCCGAATAGAAGCGCATGCCGCCGGCGCCCTGAACGATGGGTTCGAGGATCACCGCCGCGATCTCGTCGCGATGGCTCTCGATCAGGCGTTGAAAGTCGGCGATGTCGGCATCGCTGCAAGGCTCACCGAAGCGCGGCGCCGGGGCCTGTGCGAAGAACTGCCGCGGCAGCACCTGATTGAACAGCTGATGCATGCCGGTGACCGGATCGCACACCGACATCGCATGGAAGGTATCGCCATGGTAGCCGGAGCGCAGGCTCAGGAAGCGCACACGCCTATGCTCGCCGATGGCCTGCTGGTACTGCAGCGCCATCTTCATCGCGACCTCGACCGCGACCGAGCCGGAATCGCAGAGGAAGACCTGCCGCAGCGGCGCGGGCGTGATCCGCACCAGCCGTTCGACCAGCCCGATCGCCGGCGCGTGGGTGAGGCCGCCGAACATCACATGCGCCATCTGCTCGAGCTGATCGCGCGCGGCCTGGTTCAGCGCCGGATGGTCGTAGCCGTGGATCACGCACCACCAAGAGGCCATGCCGTCGATCAGCCGACGGCCGTCCATCAGCTCGAGCTCGCAGCCGTGCGCGCGTCGTACCGGATAGACCGGGTCGCGGTCGATGGTCGAGGTGTAGGGGTGCCAGGCGTGCGCCCGATCGAGCGCGAGCAGGTGCTCGACGGCGGTGGCATCCTGGGGGGGGGGTGGCTGCATGGTCGGCTCGCGGTCGGGGCTCGGGGTTCAGGCTCGCAACGGGGGCCGTCGACGGCGGGATCAACGGTGCGGCGGTGGTGCAGGTGTCGAGTGGCCTTCAGCGTTCATCGCGGCTCAGCGCCCGTCGCGACCACCACCGATGCCCTGCTCGCGGGCGAAGTCGAGCATGCGCTGGATCGGCTGCACGGCGCGTTGGCGGATCGACTCCTCGATCCGAATCTCCTGGTCTTGGTCCTGATCACCACGCTCGAGCACGGCGGCGAGGTTCTGCAAGGCGTTCATCGCCATCCAGGGGCAGTGCGCACAGCTCTCGCAGGTGGCTCCCTCGCCGGCGGTGGGGGCGGCGATGAGCTGCTTGTCCGGCGCGAGCTGGTGCATCTTCCAGAAGATGCCCTCGTCGGTGGCGACGATGAACGCGCGATTCGGCAGATCATGCACGGCCTTGATGAGCTGGGTGGTCGAGCCGACCACATCGGCCTGATCGATGACCTCGGTCGGCGACTCCGGGTGGACCAGCACGGCGGCGTCTGGATGCAGCCGGCGCACGCGCTCGAGGGCGAAGCCCTTGAACTCCTCGTGCACCACGCAGGCGCTATCCCAGAGCCGCATCTCGGCGCCGGTCATGCGCTGCACATAGCGCCCGAGGTGCTTGTCTGGCGCCCACAGGATCTTCTCGCCGCGCGCGTGCAGGTGCTGGACGATCGGCAGCGCGATGCTGGAGGTGACCACCCAGTCCGAGCGTGCCTTGACCTCGGCGCTGGTGTTGGCATAGACGACGACGGTGTGATCCGGGTGGGCGTCGCAGAAGGCGCTGAAGGCCTCGGCCGGGCAACCCTCGTCGAGCGAGCAGGTGGCCGCGAGCGTCGGCATCAGCACCCGCTTCTCGGGATTGAGGATCTTGGCCGTCTCGCCCATGAAGCGCACGCCGCAGACGACCAGGGTCTTGGCATCGCTCTTGGCACCGAAGCGGGCCATCTCGAGCGAGTCGGCGACCAGGCCGCCGGTCTCCTCGGCGAGCGCCTGGAGGTCGCCGTCGACATAGTAATGCGCGACCAGCACCGCCTCCTGCTCGGCGAGCAGACGCTTGACGCGGTCCTTGAGCGACTCCTTCGCGGCGTCGTCGAGGACCGGCCAGGTTGGGTGCGGCGGGACCTCGATGCGGTCGCGGACGAGTGGTTTGGCGTTGGCGGTGTTCATACTGATCTCCGAGTTCCGTGGGGGCGGGAACGCTGATACCTCGCTGCGCTTGGGCCCTTTTGGCTGTGTTCGACCCGATTGGTCCGACCAAGGGCGCTCACGCTCATTTGAAGCGGGTGATCCGATCGCGGTCAGTGAGACGGTAGACCCGCGCTGGGCGATGATTACCGCGACGGCGCAATTCACCGGTGGCTTCGATCTGTTCCAGCGCCTGCGCCCATTTACGGAAGTTGCGCTTGTCGATCTCGGCATCAACCAGGGTCTCGTAGACACGTTGCAACTCGCCTAGGGTGAAGGTCTCCGGCAGGAGTTGAAAGGCGATGGTGGAGTTATCCAATTTTCCAATCAGACGCCGGTGCGCGAGGGCGATGATCTCGGCATGATCAAAGGCCAACGCCGGCAGCGCCTTGACCGAGAACCAGGCTGCGGCGGCGGCATCGTCGCCGGCTCGCACCGCGAGCGCGGTCTCCGGGGCTAGGGCCAGATAGGCGACACTGATGACGCGCTCGCGCGGATCGCGTCCGGGCTTGCCAAAGGCCCCAAGCTGCTCGAGGTAAGGGGGTGCGACACCGGTTTCTTCGGCTAGCTCGCGGGCGGCGCAGGCGTCGAGATCCTCGTCGATGTTGAGGAAGCCACCGGGGAGTGCCCAGCTGCCCTTAAAGGGCTTATTGCCGCGTTCGATCAGTAGCAACTGCAGGCTGTCTTCATGGATGGTGAAGAGCACGACATCGGTGGTGACGGCTGGGTGCGGATACTGATAGCAGTACGACTGGGCTGCGTTTGCTGACGGATCGGCCATTGCGGGCTCGGGATTGGGTGTTACTCCCGTTAAGTTAGTGTCGAATTTACACTAATGCAAGTGTGATCGATGAACGTGTCGTCATGCCGTGATGTCGGGATGCGTTTGCATTGCCGCGCACGCCTGTCCCGTGAAAGGCCGAATGGCTGTGGATACTATACGCTTTGCTCCAAGCAGGGTAGTGTGCGCGCGACAGTCGCCACTTTGGCGCGGTTGCCGCGCGCAAACCAGGCGGGGTTCAGCGGTTTAGCGATGCTCAGGGGCCTTTGGATGCGCTTTGAAGGTGCTGCGATGGCTTGTCTAAGAGGCTGATTTTTTTGGTCTAAATAGTCTGTTCCCTTGATATTGGGTTGCATTTTCAGGATACTTCGCGAGCTTGGCTCGCGAAGCCTATTGGTGGCTGATCGGTCGCACCATGCTTGACTCGGCATGCACCAATGCGGTGAGACCGGCGACAATGGTTGGCAGGCCTGAAGAACCGCCCAATTCAGCTCTCGAGTACCCGGAACCATGGTAAATCTAATTATGCGCATGCTCTCGATAGGCCTCATTGTCGCTGTGAGTGCCGTTACGCCGGTGTCGGCCCAAACGGTGGAAGACATCTACGTGGTCAAGCAGGCAGAGGGGCTGCCGACCGTCTCGGTTGGCGGAACCGTTGTGCCCTATAAAGAAGTGACGCTGGCCGCGCAGTTACCGGGGCGAGTCAAGTATCTGGCGGGTATCGAAGGCGACGCGTTCGAGAACAATGACCTGCTGGTCTCAATCGACACGAGCGAACTTGAGGCTAAGCGTCAGGCCCTGCTTGCTCAGTTGGCGAGCGCTGATTCTCAGATCCGTAATGCCAGCGTGCAGTACGGTCGGGAGCTGCGTTCGCCGCGCGCGCGCAATGCCCCCGGCGGGATGGGGGTGCCGAACCTGTTCGATCAATTCTTCACGCGGCCGATGGAGGACTTCGTTGGCGATCGGGATCAGGATGCCGAAATGTCCGCGGATTTGTTCGCTTCGGGCACCCAAATCCAGGAGGCGCGCAATGCGATGATGCAGCTTCAGGCGGAGCTGCGCGCGCTTGATGCCAAGCTCCGCGATGGACGCTCCATCGCGCCGTTCGATGGTGTGATCGTCAGTAAATTCATCGAGGTCGGCGATACGGTGCAGCCAGGACAGCCATTGCTGGACTTTGCCGATGTCGAGTACCTGCAGGTCGAGGTCGATGTGCCGGCACGTCTGCGCCCCGGCTTGCGAGAAGGGGCCATGTTGCGTGCCGAGCTGGATGTTCCAGGGCGCGCGCGCGCAGGCGCCGATCCCGCCGATGACCCTGGGAATGTGCCAGTGCGTGTGGCGCAGGTCTATCCCATGGCCGATCCACAACGGCATACGGTGAAGGTCAAGTTTGATCTCCCCCAGGGGGTTTCCGAGCCTGGAATGTACGCCAAGGTCCTGGTGCCCGATTTCAACGCACCGGCACGGGTCAACCCTGTGGTGCCGAGAACGGCGATTCGCTACAACGGAAGTTTGCCCGGGGTTTATGTGGTCGACGAGGAAGGGCAGCCACATCTACGCCTGATCCGCGTTGGCCAGCCGACGCCGCGCGGTGGGGTCACGGTGCTGAGTGGTCTGCGCGCCGGTGAACGCATCCTCGGTAACCCTGGCCCAGGCATTGCCTCTGGCTGGTCCCAGGGCGAGCGCCCAAGCCGTTGAAATGATCTCCGATGACCGTGACGGGGGCTGCCTTCGCGCCCCCGCTCGGTTTTTTCACGCCCGCTCCTGACGTAAGAAACATGCTATGAGCCAGGACGACAGCCCTCGCACGCCAGCGCCGGAAGACGCTCGCACCCTTGCATCGATGGATGGTGACAGCCTTGGGCTTGCAGGCCGCACCGCCCGCTTCTTCATCCGCTCACCGCTCTCGCCGCTGCTCTATGTGGGCATGCTGATGATGGGGCTACTCGGCCTCATCGCGACGCCGCGTCAGGAAGACCCGCAGATCTCGGTGCCCATGATCGACATCATGGTTCAGTACCCGGGCGCCACCGCGGAACAGGTGTCGAGTCTCGCCATGCAGCCGTTGGAACGCATTATGAGCGAGATTGCAGGCGTCAAGCATGTCTACTCCGCCGCACAACGGGGGCAGGGCCTTGTCACGGTCGAGTTCGAGGTGGGCGAACATGTCGGGCCCTCACTGGTCAAGGTGAACGACAAGCTCGCGTCCAACATGGACAAGATACCGCCGGGCGTCATGCCGCCGCTAGTCAAGACGAAGGGGATCGATGATGTGCCCATCGTGACCCTGACGCTCTGGTCGAAGGACGTTGACGGCAACGGCCGCCCGGATGTGGATGATGGACAGCTGCGGTTATTGGCGCAGGATGTATTGCAGTCGCTCAAGGAGGTGCAGGACACCGGCAATAGCTTCATCGTCGGGGGACGGCGCGAGCAGATCACCATCGATGCCTATCCGGAGCGGCTTTCGGGCTATCGCATCAGTCTGGATGAGGTCGCGAGCACGGTTCGCGCGGCCAACGCCGAAACGGGCGCTGGCGGTGTCGAATCCAGCGGCTCTCACTTCTCGGTGGTCACCGGCTCGTTCTTGGAGGGCGCCGAGGATATCGAGCGCCTGGTGGTCGGCACCCACAACGAGATCCCGGTCTACGTGCGCGACATCGCGAGCGTGCGTCAGGGTCCCGAGGATGCGGACCAATTAGTAGCCTATTACAGTGGGCCGGCGGCCGAGGGCGATGCGAGCGCGAATGGCGCGCCGGCGGTGACCATCGCGGTGGCGAAGAAGGCGCTCACCAATGGCGTCACGGTGGCCAATGCGATCCTCGAGAAAGTCGAGGAGATCAAGGGCAATCGGATTCCGAACAATGTCGAGGTCAGTGTCACCCGCAACTACGGCGAGTCGGCGGACGAGAAGGTCTCGGAGCTGATCTTCAAGCTGTTCATCGCCACCTTCTTCGTGTTCCTGCTGGTGCTCGCCGCCTTTCGCGCACTGAAACCAGCGATCGTGGTCATGCTGGTGATCCCGGTGGTCCTGCTGATGACCATCTTCATGGCCTGGATCACCAACTACACCATCGACCGCGTGAGCCTGTTCGCGCTGATCTTCTCGATCGGCATCCTGGTCGATGACGCCATTGTCGTCATCGAGAATATCTATCGGCGCTGGCTCGAGGAAGGTCGCACCGATGAATACACCGCCGTCGACGCGGTGCGCGAGGTCGGCAATCCAACCATCCTCGCGACCTTCACGGTCATCGCCGCGCTGCTGCCGATGGGCTTCGTCAGCGGCATGATGGGCCCGTACATGGAGCCGATCCCGGCGCTCGGCTCGGTGGCGATGCTGATCTCGCTGTTCGCGGCCTTCGTGTTCACGCCTTATCTGGCGATCTCGAAGTGGCTGCGGCCCTCGATGCGTTACCTGGAGGTGGCCGAGAAGCGCGAACATAGGGAAGCGAAGAACCTTGAGCGGCTCTATGTGGGTATCCTGACCCCACTGATCGAGCACAAGCGTAAACGCCTACTCTTCAAGCTGGTGCTTTGGGGCACCTTCCTCTTCACTCTTTCCTTCTTCTATTTCAAGTGGGTGCCAGTGAAGATGCTGCCGTTGGACAACAAGCCGGAATTTTCGGTGGTGTTGGACATGCCAGAAGGCACGGCGCTACCCGTGACCGCGAATCTGGCCCATCAGATGGCCGGCAAGCTCCGCGACATGCCCGAGGTGACCGCGATCCAGCTCTACGCGGGCACCGCGCGGCCGTTCGATTTCAACGGCATGGTGCGTCACTACTATCTGCGCTCCGATCCCTGGCAGGGCGAGCTGCAGGTGCAGCTGACCAATAAGCACGATCGCAAGCGCAGCAGTCACGAGATCGCGGTCGAGGCGCGCGCGATGCTGAAACCGCTGGCGGATGCCAGCGGCGCGCGCATCGCCGTGGTCGAGATGCCGCCGGGGCCGCCGGTGCTGCGGTCGGTGGTGGCCGAGGTGCATGGGCCGAGTGCCGAGGTACGCCGCGCCTTCGCGCAAGAGTTGACGGACATCTTCGCCCAAGCCGAGAGTGCGCGTGATGTTGACAACTATTTGCGCGAGTCTTTCGATTATTGGCGCTTCGATGTCGACACCGAGAAAGCGGTGCGACGGGGTGTCTCGGTCGATACGATCAACCGCAATCTGACCATGGCGCTCGGGGGCGCCGAGATCGGCGATGTCAAGGTGCGTGCTGGGCATGAGCCGGTGAATATCGTGGTGCAGGTGCCATTGGCCGAGCGCTCGCAGATCCAGAGCCTGGGCGATTTACCAATCCGCACAAATTCTGGCTCGGCGATTCCACTGCGCGAGTTGGGCAGCTTCGAGCGCGTGCCCGAGGAGTCGATCGTGTACCGTAAGGATCTGCGCGCGGTCGAATATGTGGTCGCCGATGTCGGCGGCACACTCGCAGCGCCGGTCTACGCGATGCTGCAGATCCAGAACCGGATCGACGAGATGGGCTATGTGGCACCGGACGGTGTGACCCCAACGGCCTACTGGTTGGGACCACCGCCCTCCGACCAGGTCTCGGGCTTCGAATGGGCCGGCGAATGGACCGTCACCTATGAGACCTTCCGCGATATGGGCGCGGCTTTTGGGGTGGCGTTGGTCCTGATCTATATCCTAGTGGTCTGGGAGTTCGGCAACTTCCGCATCCCGCTGGTGATCATGGCGCCAATCCCGCTGACGTTGCTGGGTATCATCCCAGCCCATTGGGCGGCATTTGAATTGGGTTTGGGTGGCGAGTTCACCGCGACCTCGATGATCGGCTGGATTGCGCTCGCCGGTATCATCGTGCGCAACTCGATCTTACTCGTCGATTTCTCGATCCATGAGGTGCAGAAGGGGGTGCCGGTGGCCGAAGCCGTGATCCGTGCCTGCACGACGCGTACGCGACCGATCGTGATTACCGCGCTTGCACTGGTTGCCGGCTCAAGCGTCATCTTTACGGACCCGATCTTCCAGGGCATGGCGATCTCGTTGTCGTCCGGCGTGCTCGTTTCCACGTTGCTGACCTTGATCGTGATTCCGCTTGGCTGTGTCGCCGCGAGCAAGGATCTCTGCGAGGTTGCGGTGGCAAGCGCACCGCCCGGGATGACGGTGCCCTGTGGCGAGGAATTGCACCGCGAAGAGCCGTATCGGCCCGCAGGTCTGGCCAAGACAGGGCGCGAGAGCAAGCTCGGCGCTGCCTTGGCCAAGCTCGGCAGCGTCTTGATGTTGATCCTCTATGCGATCCGTGGCCTGTTCTTGCTGCTGTTCGACTCGATCAAGGGATTGATGAAAAAACGCCGAAAACCGGGGCCCGGGCCGGGGGGTAGTGGACCACCAGGGGGAACTGAGCCTTCCGGTCCGCTGCCTAATGCATTGAGACAGCAGGCTGCAGTCAGCGACGAGGAGTCAAGTGCCGAGGAGTCAAGTGCCGAGGAGTCTTCTGACGATGCTCCCGCACCGGTAACCTCTCGCAAGAAGACAGCTGCAAAGAAGGGGGCGACGAAGAAGGCGCCGACCAAGAAGACTGGGTCCAAGAAGACCACGACGAAGAAGGCGACGACGAAAAAAACCGCAGCCAAGCCACAGCAGAAGGCGGCGAGGCGCGGTATTCGGTTGAAGATAGACGATAGTGGCGGATCTGAAAACGGCTAATGCGACATATCATGATTGGATGGCGATCGAGACTCTTGGCACAAGGCCGCCCACAAACAAGACGTGGGGTTCAGCATGCCTGGGCTCGGATGCATCCGATCATGCTGTTGCTATGCGGGGTGCTTGCCAGTCCATCGGGGTGGGCCTGGAATCCGTACGATACCGACAGCAGTTGGTCGGGCGCCAAATCGGATCGGCGTTTCGTGCTACCCGAGGCCGAGCGGCCGGGCTCCTGGGATAGTCGAAGTCAGTGGTATCTCCCAGAGGATCAGCCGCGCAATCAGTGGTCTCCCGAGCCCGGGCGCGCCAGCGATTATGGGTGGGATTCGGCCCCCGAGCCCACTGATTGGGCAGCGCCAGATCGCTGGCGTGATGGCGCTGAGATCGTTGATGACAGATGGCGCCAGCCAAAGCGGGGCCGTGCGCGCTCCGCCGGATCGGAGCCATTAGAAACGAACGGTTATCAGTTCCGGCATGATCCGAAACTTGATGCACGGCAAGCCGATCAGCGGAATGGATGGCAGTTTCGACCCCGCTCCGAGCGCGAGCAGGCGCGCTCTGTCGCTGAGAATCGTCGCTATCCGCCCATCGATGAGCGTGAGTATTATCCGCGAGGACCCTGGCGCAGCTATCAGGACGAAGGAGCCGCATTCGGTTACCATGCGGATGATCTACGTTCGAACGGTTCACCACGGCAATGGCCGCGTTAGCCGCTCTTCTTAACCATGCAGTCACTCTGAGCGATCATGTCATAGGCGGATGATTACAGTCATCGGTTCCTTAAAGGGCGGCTCCGGTAAAAGCACCCTCACCTTCAATCTTGGAGTTTGGCTGTCGATGGCCGAAATCGACGTCCAACTCCTCGATGCTGACCCTCAGGGCACCTTGACCGACGTTGCCGAGGTGCGGCAAGAAGAGAAATTCGAACCGGCGCTTGAGGTCAAGGGACGGAGTTCGCTCAACGCCGAGATACTCAGCCAGCATGAGGAAGTCGTCATCGATGTTGGTACCGCTGACATGGATGCGTTGCGCACGGCGATTACGCTCTGTGACCGCGTGGTGGTACCAGTGCCGCCGTCACAGGCCGACATTTGGTCGATTCAACGCTTTATCCAGTTGGTCAAATCCGTCGAGCGCGAGCGCCCAGCCGAGATCCTCGGTTTTATTAATCGCGGCGACACCCATCATGCTGTGCGCGAGACAAATGAGGCGGCTGCGGCGCTGATTTCGTTGCCCGATATTCGGTTTCTGAAGTCGCGCTTGTCGCAACGCACGGTCTTCCGTCGCTCGTTCAGCGAGGGGCTCGCCGTGTTTGAACTTGAGCCTCGCGGTAAAGGGGCGAAAGAGTTCTATGCATTAGCGGCAGGCCTTTTCCCTCAACTCTTGAGTTAAGCGATGAGGGAGAGGCTCAGCGAGCCGTTTCCTTTCCAAAGACGCTGCGCTGGTGGCTGCAGTGGTAAGAGAGAGGTCGTAACTTCTTATGACAGTCAATAGCCCGCGCGAGCAAGAGCCTCCCCGAGAGACCAAGACAACGGATGTGGAGATGGTTGAAGATGATCCCGCGGCCAGCCAGTTCGCGATGGATCGGTTGTCCCAGGCGTTCGAAACCAGCGCGCGGCGGTGGGAGTTGATCGTCTATCCGACCTTGTTCGCCTTCATTATCCTCGCCGCCTATGGGTTCTATCTGGTGTTCAGCCTCGCTAAGGATGTGCATTACCTGGCGATCAGCGTCGACTCGAACATGACCGTGCTCGCGAGCAACATGCAGTCGATGTCGGACAACATGGGCCAAATCAGCGCCAATGTCCGCGCCATGACGGTTGGCGTCGAGTCGATGGCACGCGATGTGACGACCCTCGAGCCGATGCTGTCCTCGATCGAGGCGATGAATCATTCCATGCAGTCGATGACCTTCACCACCGCCAACATGCGGGATGATCTCGGGGCGATGAACCGTAACATCGGTCGTCCGATGCGCTTCATGAATTCGTTCATCCCTTGGTAGGTCGGGGCACAGGCTGCTCGATCGGCGACAGAATCAGGCCATGAAGGACGCGGGAGCGGGCTCAGACGCCAGTCTGGAAACGGGTCTGGACACCGAGCCGAGGACGCGAGCCGGCGCCGACGAACAGGCAGACGCCCCCAGGATTCGGCTGATCGTCGCCATCTCCTCGCGCGCGCTGTTCGATCTCAGCGAGTCGCATCGGGTCTTCGAGGAGCAGGGCGTCGAAGCCTATCACGCCTATCAGGTCGCGCATGAAACCGAGATCCTGGCCCCGGGCGTGGCCTTCTCGCTGGTGCGCAAGCTGCTGGCGCTCAATGAACGGCTCGGCGATCGCGGCCGGGTCGAGGTGATCCTGCTCTCGCGCAACAGCAGCGATACCGGCTTGCGCGTGTTCAACTCGATTCGCCACCACGGGCTCGCGATTCGCTGTGCCGCCTTCACCAGTGGCGCCAGCCCGTACCGCTATGTCTCCGCGTTCGGTGCCCACCTGTTCCTGTCCGCCGACCGCGACGACGTGCGCCAGGCCCTGGACGCAGGTTGCGCGGCCGCGACCATCCTGCCGGCGCCGGCCCGCGCGGCGGCGGAGGATGACGAGGAATTGCGCATCGCCTTCGATGGAGATGCGGTGCTGTTCTCTGATGAGTCCGAGCGCATCTTTCGCGCCGAGGGCTTGGCCGCCTTCACCGCGAACGAGGTCGCGGCCGCCCGGCAACCGCTCTCCGATGGGCCGTTCAAGGGCTTCCTGGTCGCTCTGCGGCGCATTCAGGCGCTGTTCCCGATCGATCAGGCGCCGCTGCGCACCGCGCTGATCACCGCGCGCGGCGCCCCGACCCATGAGCGGGTGGTGCGAACGCTGCGCGCCTGGAACATCCGTATCGATGAATCGCTGTTCCTCGATGGGCTGGGCAAGGGGCCCTTCCTGGCCGCGTTCGACGCCGATCTCTTCTTCGACGATCAGGAACACCACTGCCGCGACACCCAAGGCCATGTCACCACCGGGCATGTGCCGCATGGCATCGCGAATCTGGATGAGCCCTGAGACAGGGCGCTGGCCTCGCCCTCAAGCACGGACCGCGGCCGCCGCGATTGGGATGTCGGACAGCTTCTCAGAGCAAGACCGTCTTGGCGGCCTCGCCCGGGCGCTCACGCACCAGGCGCGGCACCAGATAACCGGGCAGGCGCTGGCGCAGTTCGGTGACCAGCGCGCGCGCCTCGGTCTCCGGGACATCGAAATGCGCGGCGCCGCTGACCGGATCGAGCAGGTGCAGATAGTAGGGCAGCACCCGGCTGGCGAGCAGGGCCTCGGAGAGTTCGGCGAGCGCCGTCACGGCGTCGTTGACGCCGCGCAGGAGGACGCTCTGATTGAGCAGGGGCGCGCCGATCGCGCTCAGCTCGAGCAAGGCGCGCTGGGCCTCGGGGCCGAGTTCGGCGGCATGATTGACATGGGCGACGAGCACCGGCTGCAGGCGACTGCCAGCGAGAGTGGCGCAAAGCCGCTCGGTGATCCGACTCGGCAGCAGCGTCGGCAGGCGCGTGTGCAGGCGCAACCGCTTCAGCTGGGGGAGGCGGTCCAGTGCCTCGATCAGCCAGGCCAGGGTCGCGTCATCGAGCATCAGCGGATCACCGCCACTCAGGATGACCTCCTCGATCTCGTCGGCGTTCTCAAGCACGGCGAGCGCGGCGGCCAAGCGGTCCCGCTGCGCGCCTTCCTCCCCATAGGCAAAATGGCGGCGAAAGCAGTAGCGGCAATGCACCGCGCAGGCGCCGGTGGCGAGCAGCAGGGCGCGTCCGCGGTACTTCTGCAACAGCCCCGGCGCACGGCGCGCAGCGTGATCGCCTACCGGATCAGAGACGAAGCCGGGCGTCACCTCGGCCTCGTCGGCGAGCGGTAACACCTGCCGCAACAACGGATCACGCGGGTCGCCACGGCGCATCAACGCCGCGAAACCACGCGGGACCAGCAGCGGAAAGCGTTCGGGCCGCAGCAGCGGCGCAGGGATTGGAGCGAGCCCAGGCACCTGCGCGGGCGTTAGCTCGAGCGCGCTCAGCAGCGCGATGGGGTCGGTGAAGGCGGCCGCCAGCTCTCGTTTCCAGGCCGTCTCGTGGCCCATCTCCCCACAGCAATTCCAAATTTGCCCTGTCACCGCCTTAAGCGCCGCGCTTTTGGTGGAGGCTGGGCCGGTTCGAGCGCCTCGAGCATAAACGTCAACAGCTCCTCCCATGAGGCATAGACGGTATAGAGCGT
>NZ_NHSF01000080.1 GCF_016653295.1 Halochromatium salexigens
CGTCAAACTCACCAAGAAGGCCATGCGAGAGGTCGAAGCGCGGCTACTGCGCAACCCCGATCTGCCGAAGTGGGATATCTTGATCAAGCCTGCCTGCTCGGTATAACTGTTTCTGGAAATCACCTAACAACTCAAGTTTCAACCGCTTTCAGAAAAGCTACTGGTAACATGAGGGTTTCAAATTTGGAATTGCTGGCCCTCAACCCGCAGCTGAGCACGCCCTTCGAGCACCAGATAAAGCTCGTCCTCCTCATGCGCACTCTGCATCTCCTTGGAGCCAGCCGGGATGTAGTAGAGCGAGCAGCTTAGCGAGGGCGTTCGCAAAAGCTCCTTGAACCGGGTGGCGTTAGCGTCTAGCTGAGACATCAGCTCAGGCAGTTGGAAGACTAACCAGTTTGGATTACTCATCGGTGGCATGCCTCGGCGATCAAGAAAAAGTACACACAAAGTACAGGGATTAGAAAGCGATGAGAATGATTTGCATCAGCTCTCGTTGTGAGCATACAATGCGAACCGTTCCCGTTGCGCATTTTCCTTGCAACCCATCTCAGATGTTGGAGTCCCTGCCAAAATGAGCCAGTACATCCATCATATCCCCGGTCGCATTCGCGTGCGCTCCAAGGCCTTTCGCTGCTATGGCGAGCGGGCGAGCAATGCTCAGGCCAAGCTAATGGCCATGGACGGTGTGCGAGCGGTCCAAATCAATCAGCGCGCATCGAGCATCGTCGTTCAATATGACCCCGAGCTGCTGAGTCGTGTCGAACTCTTTGCCGCGCTCGAAGACCTCGGCTGCATGGCCGCTGTGCGGCGCGATGAAACCCATGCCAATAAGCTCGGCGAGACCTTCGGCAAGGCGCTGGTCGGTGCGATGATGCAGAAGGTGGTTGAGCAATCCGCCCGCAACCTGGTGGGTGTCCTTGTCTGACGCTTGGCTAGAGCGCTTTGCGCCAGAAGATGAAGACCCGAGGTTCAGCCCAGGGTGGGTCCATGCCCTGCAGCCAGCAGCGGACAAGCCTGGGATCTCAGCCAAGGCGCGACGGATGCGGGTGCATCATCGAATCGCAGGACGGTTGCGCGTTTTCATTCCCTTGCTCCGCGGTGATCCCGCTCTGACGCAGCGCTTGGTGGATGCGCTTGAGGCCAATGCGGACATTCGCTCAGTCCGCGCGAATCCGACCTGTGGCAGCCTCATCATCCGCCATCGCCTCGACGCGCTGTCTACAGACCAGCTAGAGGCTTATGTCTCTGCATTGATGGAGCCATGGCTTGTCAGTCAAGACCACCAGCGATCTGTCCATCAGGGACCTGCCCCTGCGGACAGCCAGAGGAGATCCCAGGGGTGTAGCCCAGTGAACATGCAGGGTTCAACGCATAGATCTGATCAGAGTTCTGCTCAGTGGCTTGCGACTGTTCCCAGCTCGCGACGACATGAAACCGAGCGAGGCCGTCAACGATCCACGCTGATCCGCCAACCACTGACCTGGCCGCTCGCGGACCTGAGTCGAGATCGTACAGAGATGAACCCGGGAACACTGGCGCAGGTGTCGAAGACTGGACCTTCCAAGACGAAGCTGACAGCTGTCTCTGGAATCGATCGCGCCTTATTCTCGGTCCCTGATCGCTGCTGGCTGTGTGATCTCAATCAGTACCTGATGCGGGCCATGCTGAGGTTTTCACTGCGATGCTGGTGGCGCGATCGGCGCCGCGCACTGGCGCGGCGTTTCGCGGTCCTTAAGACGATTCGCCTAGAGCATCTGTCGCGGCATCTCCGCTCCTGAAGTCTCTCATACTGCACATCGACACCCAACGGGTGCGAGCGCCACCAAATGACGCGCAATCCGAACTTGAGAGCGATGCGCGCTTGCTTGATATCGAGGCTGACTAGTCAAGCGCGGGGTCAGAAGTTGTAGCTCAGCGTTGCCTTGATGTTGCGCCCTGGCCCCTGCAGCACCGAGAGGTAAGGCCTGTAGTCCTCATCGAGCAGATTGTCGACGCCGAGGTCTAGGCTCAGACCGGCCAGGCGCTCGGCAGGCTGCCACCTGAGCCAGATGTCGTAGAGGTTATAGCTGTCGGACGGCTCAATCCCTTCCGGCACCCGGTCTTGGGCGGCGATGAAGCGTCCGCGCGCGCCGATCTCAAGGCCCTGCGCCGGGAAACGCAGGCCAAGTCGGGAGATCCATTCATCCGGCTGGACGCTTGCCAGGGGCTTGCCGGTGGTCTCGTTATCACCGCGCGTCTGCGCGTAGGCGAGGCCCGCGAACCAGCGCGGCGCATCGTAGATGGCCTCGATCTCGACGCCCTCGAGCCGCGCATCGGTCACGTTCTCCTGCGTCGTGACGCCCCCGGGTCCGGGGTTGCCGGGCACGGGCCGGAAGGTGAAGACGACTTCACGGTCGATAAAATCGCGCACGTCGTTGCGAAAGAACGCTGCCCGGAAGCCGGCGCGGTCACCGTCCGCAAGGAGATCCTGTTGGCTCAAGCGCAGGCCAATCTCCTTGTTGTGCGCTTTCTCGGGCTTGAGATCTGGGTTCGGAACGAACAGGTTCTGACAACCCCGACCGCAGGTGAAATGCACGCCGGAGACGAACAGCTCCGCCGGGCTCGGCGCACGGAAGGCCTCGTTGTAGCTCGCCTGAAGCGAGAGCCAATCGGTGACCCGCAGGTTGGCGCCAATCTTTGCTGACCAGGCGCTATCCTCATTGGTCTCGGCGCTTCCCTGATTGAGCGTGCTCGAGTAGTCGTCGAAGCGTATGCCTGGGATCAGGCTGAGGCGCTCGCCGATCAGGATCTCGTCTTGCAGGTAGGCGCTGATGACCTGCTGGCTGCCATCCGGGGCGCTGCTGCGCGGCGCGCCATCGCGCTTCGCGTTGGCACTATCCTCGTAATACTCGAGTCCGTAGCTGATGATCTGATCGATGCCACGACTCAGGCCGAGGCGCATGGTATTGCGCGCATCGAGCCCGATGGTTGTCAGCTCGGTCTCGTCGCTGCGCCCGTCTTGTTTTCGGTCTTCGTCGATCCGGGTCAGGTTGCGGTACAGCAGCAGCGATGGGTTGAAAGAGCGGTTGTCTGCGTCATCACGCCAGTAGCGAAAGGTCATGTTGTCTTGACGCGTGGTGCGATCAACGAGCGTCTCTGGTGCGGCCTCGTTCTGGGCATTGGACGGCACCTCGCCATCTTCACTGAAACCGAGGTAGCTGGCACTGAACCAGTTGCGGCCATCGACACTCCAGGTGCCCTTCGCGAGCCCTGAGGTTCGTTCAAAGCCTGAGTTCTCCAAGTCCTCGCCATCACCGAGACGCATATCGCCCGCGTCGCGGTGATTCAGGTCGACAAGCAGATCCAGCTGATCATCGATGCGGCCATAAACGGCTGCCCCACTCATCCACTGCGCGTTGACGCCCTGATAGCCAGCGCGCGCGCGAGCGCCGAGGGTTTTGCCAGGTGCAAGCAGGTCGGAGGCATCGGCGGTCTCCAAGGCGATGACACCGCCGATGGCGCCGCTGCCCCAGAGTGCCGAGGCCGGTCCGCGAATGACCTCGACTTGCCGCAGCAGGTCGGGCTCGACGAAGAGACGAGCGTTGTGTGCGCCGGCAAAGTTCTGTCGGGCACCATCGAGCAGAAAGAGAATGCGGTCATCCGAGAGACCGCGCATGGTCACCGCCTGCCCGATCCCGCGCGGTCCGCCACCAACCGCCACATTGGGCAGGTCCTCGAGCAAGTCGCCGAGGTTTTGTGGTTGGCGCTGGTCGATCTCAGCGCGGTCGATGATGCTGACGGACTCGGGAACCTCGTCGAGCGGCCGGCTGGTCTTGGTGGCGGTGACGGTGACCGGACCGAGCTCGACCTCGATTGGGTCGCCAATGGCGGGTAAGGCCACGAAGACGACCGGCAGGCTGCTCAGTGTGAGCGCTCGTGCTAACCGAGAAGCCTGACCTGATGAGCCGGTTCGGGTCTTCGCAAGTGAGCGAGCAGCGGTGTGGGTTGGAAAAGACGGGGAGCCTTGGCAAGACATCGGGCGAACCTCCAAACGGGATGGGTCCACACGGCTTGCTGTGTCCTGGCCCCCAGGATTCTGGAGGGCGGCGGATGGCTTGCGGTGTGCATGAGGAGCAAAAAACAGCAGAACAAACGGGTCTCAGGCATTGCTTGGCGTCTCCCGAAGGCATTGATCGAGCCATTCGAGCAGATTCTGCGTTAGCGGCACCTGCCAGAAGCGACCGGCGAGCGTCAGCTCGAGCCAGCGCCCGTCGCGCATCACCAAGCCGGCGCGCTGCCATTGGGCGAACAACGGGTCGGTCAGCGACGCGAGTTCCCGATCGGCATGGGCCTGCAGCTCGGCGGCCAGACCGACCAGGTCCAGATGTCCGCGCTCGAGCTCGCCCTTGATCCGATTGAACAGCCGAGCATGGGGCGAATGCCGCATCAGCCCGGTCACCACCGGCTCGCCCTGCGTGAGCCGACGCTGGTAGTCGTCGACATCCGCGGTGTTGCGAAACGAGTAGGCGCGCTCGCCGCCATGCAGCGAGCCGCCGGCGCCGGCGCCGATGGCCAGGCAATCGGCACCGGCCTTGACCAGCAGGTTGTAGAGGTTGCGCTCCCGCGTGCCTTGACGCCAATGGCTGCTGGAGAGCGGCTCCCAGCGCGCTGCATCCAGCCGTTCGGTGCCCTGTTGGTAGAAACGGCCGAGCTGCTCGGGTGCGGCCGGCTTGAGCTTGCCAGCGTCAACCGCGCTGGCAAGCGGGGTGTTACGCATCTGCTTGAGGGCATAGAGATCGACCCCGTCGAGTCCGAGCGCGATCGCGGTGTCGAGATCCTCGGCCCAGAGCGCCGCGTCTTGCTCCGGCAGCCCGAAGATCAGGTCGATGACGATGGCGCCCTGATCGAGCCCCATCAGCCCCTCCAGCGCGCTCAGCAGCTCGGTGCGGCTCGCCTTGCGACCGAGACGCTGGCGGAGGCGTTCATCGAAGGTCTGCACGCCGAGCGAGAGGCGGTTGGCGCCGGCGGCGAAGGCCGCGCGTGCCTTATCGAGCCCGAAGCCGTGCACACGACCCTCGACAGTGATCTCGCAATCGGCGGCGAGCGGCAGCGTCTCGCGGACCGCTTCGATGGCCCGTGCCAGGTCGGCAGCGGAGAGCAGGGTTGGGGTGCCACCGCCGAAGTAGACCGCGCGGATGGCGGCCTCGGACAGGTCGGGCCGGTCACGCTCACGCTGCAACTGCGTGATCAGCGCATCGACATAGGCGCTGCCGGCTTCCTCGCGCCAGGCATTCTGATAGAAGCCGCAGAACAGGCAATGATTGGCGCAGTAGGGCACATGCACATAGGCCACCGCGGGATGACCGAGCGGGGTCTCGGTGAGCTGCTCCCAGAGTGGTGTAAGCTCACTCGGATCGACCGGCGTTAGACCGACGAAGGGATGCACCGGCCGTTGCCCGCCGAAGGCCTGTGCCAAGGGCGCGCTGGACTCGCGGGCGAAGAAAGCCTCGAGCGGGCGGTGGGCGATGATGGGGCGGTTCGGGGTCATGGGAAAACAGCGAGCCCTCGAGAGGTTGATTCAACGCAGGTTGAAGGCGATGGGCAAGGTGATGGTCAGGCGCGAGTGGCCGAGGCTGCGCGGGATCTTCGGCATCGGTGAGGCGCGCTTGAGCATCGCGGCCGCCTCCCGGTCGAGCAGTGGATGGCCGGAGGTGCTGACGATCTGGTGCGAGACGACGCGGCCGTTCTGATCGATGGTAAAGCGCACCTTGACCGTGCCCTGCTGACGCAGGCGCCGCGCGCGGGAGGGATAGCGCTTGTGCTTATTGAGCCAAGCGGCGAGCTGACCGTAGTAGTTGCCCGCACCGCCCGAGCCGCGGCCGCTGCCCTTGCCACGGCCGCTGCCCGCGCCTTGCTTGCCGAGTCCGGCACCGCGGCCGCGACCGCTGCTGGCCTGTCCGTCCCGGCCGCTTGCTGTTCCGGATGAGGTGCTCCCGCGCGCGCCGGAATCCGATCCGACGGCCGATCGGTGAGTCGGTCCCGTGCGGCTAGCGGTCGTCGGCGAGCGCTCGGCCGAGGTCGCCGACGGGCGGGGTGGTGTCTTTGGTCGTGGCTTTGGCTGTGCGGCAGGCGCCGGAGCGGGCTTTGGCTTGGGCGTCGATGCCGCGATCGGCTTGGACTTGGGCGTCGGCCTTGGCTGAGTTGCCGATCTCGGCTCAGGCTCGGGCTCGGGCTCTACTTTCGGTTTCGGCTCGAGCTTGGGCTCAGGCGTGGGCGCGGGCTTGGGTTGCTTCTGCTGGACAGGCTTGGGCGTCGGTTCCGGCGTTGGCTCGGGACGAGCGGTGATTGGCGTTGATGGAGATGGCACCTCGTCTTGCAGTTCTTGCTGAGGCGATCGCGTGATGGCCCGTACAGGCTCCGAGATCGGTGCCGGGGCGGCTGCAACCGGCTGCGCGGCGGTTGCCGGTGCCGGTGCAGTTGGCACCGACGCTTTGATAGCCTCGCTAACTGCCTTAGCTGCTCGTGCATCCAGCGGTTGCGCATGGGCGCTCGCCAAGGCTGTTCCGGGCGCGACGGCCGAGAGCGCGCCGGCGGCACCGACCTCGCGCCCATCGCCACCCTCGGCGCGGCCATCGCCACCGTCGCCGAGCCCAATGATGATGGTCGTCGGCTCGGGCATCGGCGTGGCCGGTGTCGGCACCAGCGCCAACGCCAAGACCGCGTGCAACATCCCGGCGATGAGGAAGGCGATGAGCCAATGGCGCAGCGTCAGCTCCATGATGGATGCCTCAGTCCTGGCGGGCCAGCAATCGCACCCGCTCCACACCCAGTGCACGGAGCTGCGTCAGCAGCGCCCGCAGCTCGACCATGACGAGGGCACCGTCGGCCTTGAGCGTCAGATTCAATGGCGTATCGGGTGTCTCGGCGGGCTTGAGCGACTCGGCGAGCGCCGTGGTCAACTGATCCGCCCGAATCAGCTCGCCGTTGAGCGCGATGCGCCCATCGGCATCGATCAGCAACTGCACTGGATCGGGCTCGGTCGCCTGTCCCTCTCGCGAGACTGGGGGATCGATCGGTAGCGCATCTGTCGGCGCGATGGTGCCGACGATCATGAAGAAGATCAGCAGCAAGAAGACGACGTTGATCAGCGGGATCAAGGCCACTTCCTGATCCCGACGCGGTGGCGGTTGCGTCAAACGCATCGCGATCTCCTCAATGCAGCCGCAGCACTGGCACGCCAGCGGCGGCAAGGGCGTCGAAGACCCGCAACAGTTGCTGCAGATCGACCGAATCATCGGGCTGCACGACCACGCCAAGCGTTGGCGAGCGCGCCTGCCACGCGCGCAGTGCGGCGGCCAGGCCCGAGCGCGGCAGCGCGTCCCCGTTGAGATCGAGGCTGCCGTCGGCCTGGATGCGCAACAGCAATGATTGGGGCTGGCCGGTCCCCTCGCTGCTCACCGATGGCACCTCCAAGGGCACGGCATTGAGACGCGTGAGGGACGAAGCCAGCATGAAGAACAGCAACAGGATGAACACCACGTCGATCAAAGGCGTGAGCCCAATCGTGCGACGGCGTGCCGATGGACGTGGCTCAAGCTGCATCGCCGAGACCCTGATGGCGTGGACGCGAGCCGGCGTCTGCGCTGAGCGAGGGCTGGTGCTGGTGCGGGCCCCATCGAGGCGGCCGTCTCGGAGGCGTTCGACGGGACGCGATGCGCGCCTGGATGCGCACTTGAGAGGATCGAGCGCGCACCCGGCTGCATCGCCGAGCAGGTGAAGACCCGGGTGACGGCGTCTTCCATCTGGTGCGCGCAGCGCTCGACCCGGCGCTCGAGCCAGCTGTGCAGGAACACCACCGGGATGGCCACGCCAAGGCCGGCTGCGGTGGTCAATAGTGCCTGCCAGATGCCGCCCGAGAGCACGGCGGGATCGACGCGGCTGCCGGCGGCCGCGAGCTGCTGGAAGGCCTCGATCATACCGAGCACGGTGCCGAGCAGGCCGAGCAGCGGGCTGAGCGAAGCGATCACCTCCAGCGCCCGCAGCCAGGAGCGCAGTTGCTCCAATTGGGCGTTGGCGGCGCGGCGCAGCTCCTCGCGCAGCAGCTCCAGCGCGGCCGGCGGTTGATTGCGGACCTGCTGCAGCCCGCGGATCGCTTGCGCGACCAAGCGCGCGGTCGGCTGCCGGCGATCGCCGAGGGTCGCCAAGGCCGCAGCAGGCTGGTCGCGAGACCAGCTCTGCAGCGCCGCCTCGACCGCGTGCGGGGTATCGAGACGCACGCGCGCGAACTGCCAGAGCTTGGCCAGCACGATGGTGAGGGCGACGATCGACAGCACCGCCAGCACCATCAAGACGGGGCCGCCGTTGCCGACGGTCTCACGCAGCGGCTCGCTCAGGTTGGCCAGGCCCTGCAGCCAGGACTGCGGTTCGACAGCGCTGGTGTCTGGCAGCATGGCATCGGTGGCATCGGCCGCGGCGCGCTCGGGAGCGGATGCCGTCGGTGCCGGTGAGAGGTCGCTCGGGTGCGCGCCCGCTGGCTGAGCGGACAGCGGAGTGTCAGCGGTGCTGATGTCGGCTTGGGTGTCAGTCATAGCTCGCGATGATCGTGGGCTTGGGTGGTCTGAGAAGCGGTACGGGGACGGTTGACGCGCGTGCTCAAGGCGCCCGCGGATGGCGAGTGCGGCGGCTGTGGGCACCAGGACGTCGTCTGTGCTCGATGGACTGGGCGGCGCGGCGCCGATGACGGATCGGCGCGCGGCACGATCAGCGGGCAGCCGAGCTCGGGATGCGCCAGGATCTGCACCGGCAGCCCGAACGCCTCAGCGATCAGGTCCGGTTCGAGCGCGTCTTCCGGCGCGCCGACCGCGAGCAGCCGGCCAGCCTTGAGGATCGCGACGCGGTCGGCGTACTGGGCGGCGAGGTTCAGGTCGTGCAGAACGACCAGGACGCCAAGGTCATGCCGGGCCCAGCGTCGCGCCAGCGCCAGGGTCGCGTGCTGATGGGCGATATCCAGGCTGGCGGTCGGCTCGTCCAGGAGCAGGAAACGCGGTTCGCGCTCGGGCAGCGGGTCCCAGATCTGCACCAGCACGCGCGCCAGGTGGACGCGCTGGCGCTCGCCGCCGGACAGGGTGGTGTAGCGGCGCTCGGCGAGGTGCGCGATCTCGACCTCGCCCAGGGCGCGCGCGGCGCGATGGACATCCTCGCTGCTCGGACCGCCGAACGGGATTCGCCCCATCAGCACCACCTCCAAGGCGGTGAACGGAAAGTCGAGCGGGCTGTGCTGCGGCAGCACGGCGCGGCGTTTCGCGAGTTCGCGCGCCGGCCAGGCGCTCAGGGGCCGGCCGTTGAGCCGCACCTGGCCGCGCTCCGGGCTCAGCTCCGCGCTCAGCGTGCGCAGCAGGGTCGACTTGCCGGCGCCGTTGGCGCCGAGCACCGCGAGCACCTCGCCGGCGGCCAGTCTCAGGCTCAGGTCATAGAGTAGGGCACGGCCATCGCGGCGGATGCAGAGTCCCTCGGCCTCTAGGGTCTGACTGGAGCCAGGATCAACCGGCGGTCGGACATCCATTTTCATGCTGTTCTCCGCTGCCAGCGCAGCAGCAGGGCCAGGAAGAAGGGGCCACCGAGCAACGCGGTCAGGATGCCGATCGGCAGCTCGGCCGGGGTCACCAGGGTCCGTGCCAAGAGATCGGCGAGCAGCAACAGGCTGCCACCGAGCAGCGCGGCGCCTGGCAGCAGCAGGCGATGATCGGGGCCCAACGCCAGGCGCAGTAGATGGGGCACCACCAGGCCGACGAAGCCGATGATGCCGCTCACCGCAACCGCCGCGCCGACCGCGAGCGCCGCCAAGGCGACGATCAGCGGCTGCATGCGCTGCACCGCGATCCCCAGATGCCCGGCCTCGGCCTCGCCCAAGAGCAGCGCATTGAGCGTGCGCGCGAGCAACGGCAGCGCCAACAGCGGCACCGCGATCAGCAGTGCGGCGCTGCCGACCGCAGGCCAGGTCGCGCCACCGAGACTGCCCATGCTCCAGAAGGTCAGGGTGCGCAGCTGTTGGTCATCGGCCAGATAGGTCAACAGCCCGGTGCCAGCCCCGGCGAGCGCGTTGATGGCGATGCCGGCGAGCAGCAAGGTGGTCACCGAGGTGCGGCCATCGCGACTGGCCAGCCGATAGACCAGCAAGGTGGTCACCAGGCCGCCGGCGAAGGCGGCGATGGGCAGACTGAAGGGCCCGAGCGCCTGGGTCAGAAAGGCCAGCCCCTGCCCGCCGAGCACGATCACCGAGACCGCCGCCAGGGCCGCACCGGCGGAGACGCCGATCAGACCCGGATCGGCCAAGGGGTTGCGGAACAGCCCCTGCATCGCAGCCCCCGCGACCGCTAGGCCGGCACCGACCAGTAGACCGAGCAGGGTGCGCGGCAGCCGGATCGACAGGATCACCGCCTCGTGCTGGGGCGCGACCTCGGCGACCGGCAGGCCGGCCAGTGCGCCGAGCGTGCGCAGCACCTCGGCGAGCGGGATCGCGACCGGCCCGATCGCGATCGACAGCAGGGCCACCGACAGCATCAAGGCCAGCAAGGCCGCCAGGCTCAGCCGCTCGAGCTGGCGGCGCTGCAGCACGGGATGGGTGCCAGGATGGCTGGCAGCATGGCTGGCGGGACGATTGGCGCGAAGGCCGAGCACGCGGGTGTTCATCGAGCCACCACTGCTCAGGGCTGTCCGGCGGTGAGACCGGAGCGTTCGTCGGTCTCTTCATCGATGATGCCGAGCTCAGAGGCGAGCTGCGCGGCGGCCACCGCCAGCCGTGGCCCGAAGGCGAGCAGCAGCGGACCGTCCATGGCGAGCACGCGCCGTGCCTGACCGGCGGGGGTAGCCTGGAGCGCGCCGCGCTCCAGCACCGCATCGAGACCGCCGAGCTGTTCGAGATTGCGCTGGGTCACCAGGATCACCTCCGGCGCTGCAGCCAGCGCGGCCTCGGCACTGAGCGGCTTGTAGCCGGAGAAGGCGTCATGCAGCACGTTCTCGCCACCGGCGAGGCGGATGACGGTATCGGCGGCCGTATCACGGCCGGCGGCCATGTCGTTGCCGGAGCCGATGTGCAGCAGGAAGAGCAGGCGCGGTCGCTTGCTGCTGCGCTCGGTAGCCGCCTCCAACTGGGCGAGCTCGTCGTCGAGCTGCGCGCTGAGCGCCGCGCCGGCCTCGGTCCGGTCGAGCACCTCGGCGACCGCGGCGATCGTCTCGTGCAGTCCGGCGACGCTGGGCGTATCAGGGATCGGGTGGGTGTCGACCCCGGCGCGCGCGATCTGCTCGAGGACCTCCGGCGGGCCGGCGTCATCGGTCATCAGCAGCCGATCCGGGTTCAGGCTCAGGATGCCTTCCGCCGACAGGGCGCGCTTGTAGCCAACCTTGGCGATGTCCTCGGTGGCATCGGGATAGAGGCTCGTGGTGTCGACGCCGACCAGCTGCGCCTCGCCACCGAGGGCGTAGAGGATTTCGGTGATGGCGCCGTCGACCGAGATCAGCCGCGCGGTCTGCGCGGATGTCTCGCCTGTCTCGGCGAGGAGTGCAGAGGCGCACCAGAGCAGGCCGATCGCTGCGCCCGTCACTGTTGTCAGTAACCGCTTGCGGGGTTGCATCAGGCTTGCTCCGGATAGGTGATCTCATCGAGCAAGGCCCGCCACTGCGGCGACTCGGATTCGCCGCCCTTGCGCAGGCCGAAGCACTGCAACAGCAGCGCGCCAGCGGCGTCGTAGCACTCGAGGCTGGTCACCACGCCCTGATCGGTCGGTTTGCGCACCAGCCAGCTCTCGGCGATCGCCTCCATGCGCAGGTGCAGATTGAAATCCGGGTCGAGGATGTTGTACCAGGGGCCGACGGTGACGAGCCGCTTCTGGATCGGGCCACTGTGGATCTGGATGCAGCCCGGGCTGCCGACGAAGAGCATCACCGGCAGACCCTGCTCGCGCACGCGCTCGAGCAAGGTCTGATAGCTGCTCGGCGCCGCGCGCCGCGCGAGATCATCGCCCACCAGGCGCAAGGCCTGGCGGCGCCCGACCTGGAAGCGGCGCAGCAGGCCGAAGAAGTCATGGGTGTTGTGCATCGCCTCCCAGGCCGAACGCAGCCCGTCGATGTCGATCTCGACATCGGGGCGTTCCGCCGCTGCCGCCTGCGCTGACGCGATCTGCAATGCCGGCGCCTCTGGCCAGAGGTGACGCGCGACCAGCGCCTCCCAGGCCGTCGCCTCGGTCGCCTTGACGCGATAGACCTTGTGCACCGCGGTGCCGTTGCCATCGAAGAACTGCAGACTCTCGCGCGTCCCTGAATCCGTTCCTGAGGCCGTCCCTGAGTCCGTCGGCTCGCTCAGCGCGAATCCGCTCTTCCAGTGACGCAGGAACAGGCGCAGATCGACCGCCTCGCCGACCACCTGGCCCATCCCGTGCTCGGGATAGAGCGACACCTCCTCGAACGGGCCGATCTTCTCGATCACGGCGGCATGATTGCGGGTCAGCGCCATCACGGGCCCCACCGCGCGCAGATCGGTGATGAGCGCACCCCAGTCCTCACTAAGGCGCCGGCTTCCTGGATGGCAGGCCAATAGCTCGGCCTCGCTGACCGCGAGCTGCTCGGCGGCATCGCGCGCCCGCAGCCCGGGCTGGGCCTGCTTCAGGTGCTGCCAGCGTTGCCAGAGGGCCTGCGAGGATGGAGCCGACGGTTGACCCGAGGTCCAGGCCCGCGGCGCGGACGCCGAGGCTTGGGAGAGGGTGCTATTCGCATCCAGGCTCATGGCAGGGCCTCCTCGAGCACCACGTCGAAGCCCTCGAACACCGGATGTCCGGCATAGGTGCCTTGCGGCGCCTTGGCCTGCGCATGGGCTTGGCGAAAGGCCTCGGACTCGCGCCAGGCATCGAAATCGGCGCGCGAGGCCCACTGGGTGTAGGAGGCATAGAGCCGGCTCTCGCCGTCATCCTGCCCCTTGAGCAGGCGAAAGCCGCAGAAGCCGGGCATGGCGTCGAGCTGTGATTCGCGCTCGCGCCACATCGCCTCGAACGCGTCCTCGAAGCCCTGGTTGATGCGAAATCGGTTCATCGCGATGAACATGCGCTGTTGCCTCTTGCGGTGGTCCTGTCTTCTCCGAGCCCCGGGATGGCAGGCTTGCGGCGGACTGAGTCTCGTGGATCGAGAAAAAGGAGCGACCACCCGCAGGGATGGTCGTCCAAACACTGATGTCACCAATGAACGGCTGCTGTGAGCCAGCGGGATCATGCAAGGTCGCGCACAGAGGGCCGTTCACGGGGAGTAGATTAGCAAAACCAAATATAAATGACAATCGTTCTTTTTAGTCTTTCATGTTGAGCTAGACGGGCTTTGCTGGCACCGCGCGCACCGTCGCCTGCCTAGATATTTTGTCTATTTTGTCTAAAATGATCAGGATGTTCTTTTCTGTAAGGGATGCCCTATGCGCACCATCACTGCCAGCGAAGCGAAACAGGGCTTCGCCAACCTGATCGACACCGCCAGCCGGGAGCCAGTGGTCATCCAGCGCCAGAAACGCGATGTCGCCGTGGTGCTCTCCATGGCTGAATACGAGCGCTTGACACGGCTCAACATCGCCGAATTCCAGCGCTTCTGCGACCGCATCGGCCGTCAGGCCGAAGCTGCCGGGTTGGACGACGACACACTGGTCGAATTGCTCGCTTCGGACGACTGAGGTCCGGCCATGCGCACGGCCGAAACCCGTCTGGTACTCGACACCAATACCCTGATCAGCCGCATGCTGGTGCCGCGCGGCACGGCCGGGCGCGCCGTGGACAAGGCGCTGGCCGAAGGCGTACTGCTGGCCTCCGAAGAGACCTTGACCGAGCTGGCCGACGTCCTCTCCCGCCCCAAGTTCAACCCCTATGTTTCGGTTGAAGCGCGGCGCCAGTTCCTCGAGTTACTCGGCGGCGTCGTCCGCATGATCCCCATTCAGCACCGCATCCAGGCTTGCCGCGACCCTAAGGACGACAGGCTGCTGCACGTCGCCCTCAATGGCGAGGCGCAGTGTCTGATCACCGGCGATCAGGATTTGTTGGTGCTGGGGAGCAGCTTTCGGCAACGCCACGGGCTGCACATCCTCTCGCCGGCCGATTACCTCGCGTTGGTGGTGCCCTAGATCTAGATGTCTTCCGAGATCATTGAGCAATGATCAGGTCACTGGGATAGCGTCATCCGCCCGATACCAACATATCTGTAGCACTACCCATGTACCATGCGGGCCGCATCTGCGCCGCGTCCATGCGTTGATCGAGCATCTCAAGGATCGGCTGCCACGGCGTTGGGCGCTTTGACAATGGAGCCCCGAGCGCCTCGGCGGCTCAGCGGATGTCGAGCTGTTGCGCCAGCTCGGCATCCAGCTTGCCGGTGACGCGCAGGCCGCGATCGCGTTGGAAATCCTTGATCGCCGCTGTCGTGCGTGGGCCGAGCAGCCCGTCCACCGGACCGGGGTTGAACCCCTGGGCGCGCAAGGCGGCTTGCAGCGCCTCGACGGTTTCCGGGGTCACTGTCAACGGTTGCGGCGGTGCCGTTGTAGCGGGGCTCGCCGTTGCGTTGTCACCGTTAGCCAGCGAGCTGACATTGATCCAGAGCACGGCATCCTGTGACAGCTCCTTGCCCTTGTGCTCCTTGTCCGGTCCGGAGCCGAGGCAGGCGAAGCCCCAGATGCCGGGGCGCGGGATACCGAAGGTGAACACGCCGTTGGCGTCGGTGATGGTGACCAGCCCGGTCTTGGGCACAGGGCCCAGGGTCTCCTGGCTGGTGCGATTGGCCTGCAGGTCGAGCGTGCTGTTGATGTACTCGATCTCGCATTCGACACCGGCGGCTGGCTCGCCCTCGGCGAGCAGCTGGCCGGTGAAGGTGCTGCCGGCGAAGACCTGATAGGGCTTGTTCAGCGGCACGATCTCGGTGGGCAGCCCGATCGGCTCATTCCAGCCGGTGGGCATGGCGCCCTTGTTGACGATGGTCTTGGTGAGCTGCTGGATATAGATGTCCTCAGAGGCCTCCATGTAGGGTTCCGGCACCAGGGCGAACAGGTAGTCGCCGTTGCGCCGGATCTTGTAGGTCGCCTTGTAGGCCTGCGCGGAGCCCTCGCCCGGCCCTTGCCAGTCGACCGGCTCGAGGCTGTCGGTGAGGTCGGTCTTCTCGCCGCGGAAGAGGACGAAGAAGTCCTCCGGCGCGCCCATATCCATGGTGTGGGTATTCTCCATCGGGTGGCCGAAGATCAGGGCGAGATCGATCTCGGCGGGCGTCTCCAGCATCATCTCTGGGGTGTAGAGCAGCTGGAAGTGCGCCTGGGCGGCGCCGCTGAAGGTCAGGGCAGCGGTCAGGGCGGCGGCGGCGCGGGGCAAGGCGGTGCGGTTCATCGGCTTGGGGCTCATGGGGATCTGTCTTCTAGCTTCTAGCCTAAGGGGGACGAAAGCGTACAGCGTACAAAAAAAGCGACTATAGATACAAATGAGTTGTATTTGTTTTAGCTTTAGACGTCCTATCAACATGCCCGGCTAGCCTGCACAAGCTGCTGATTTATTAGGCCGTTGAGGGCATTCTGTTAGGGTTTCTTAGAGCTGACTCGGTCGCGATGCGAGTCCCCTCCGCTCAAGCAGGCGCGCTCGTCCCGGTCTCGACCAAGACCAGCTGCGCCTGCTCGAGGCGCAGATAAAGCCGCAGGCCATCGGCGCTGGTCACGACGATCGGCGCCGGGATCGGCTCCCCGACGACCTTATCCGGGCATACCGTCTGCAAGCTGAGGCGGTCACCTTCGCGGATGCCGAGCGACGCGATCTGCGCCTGCGCCGCCTCACCGCCGAGGATGGCGATGACCCGGAAGGGATGATCCTTGCGCGCATTGGCAAACTGCATCGGCCGTCCGTCGAGCTCGCCCCAGAGCTTGGCGGCGACGCCCTCGGTGAACGACAAGCGGCGGCCGCCGTCGAGCAGTGCCCGGTAGCGCATCGGTGGGATCTTGCGCAGCAGGGTGATGCGGTCGTTCTCGGCGAAGCCGAGCGTGCGCAGCGCTTCCTCCAGCCCGGTGCCAGCAGTCAGCCCTTCGATATGACCTTGCTCGCCCGGTCGCATCTCGATGATCGGCGTCTTGTGGTCATCGTCGTGATGCACGATGACCTTGGCCGCCATGCCGCTGGAGAGCGTGGCCTCGCCGCGCGGCCCACGCACCCGCACCGGCTGCAGCTGGACCTCCTCATCCTGACGGTAGAGCACGCAGCCGGGATAGAGACCGAGTCGGTGCAGCCGCTCGGCCAACAGGCCATTGAGCACCGGCCCGAGCCGCAATGGCTGGCCCACCGGCGCTTGATCAAGTGATGTCCGCATCATCTGCCTCCGCGCGGGGTGGGGCGGCCGCGTCACCGGCGGACAGGGGTGCCAGCGCCGCTGCCGCCGAGGCCAGCGACCTGCTGGACCAGTCCTTGCGGCCATCGAGTGCCGCGTAGCCGAGGATGCCGATGGTACTGCCGTTGTGGAGGCTGGCCGCAACCACTGGCGGCAGCACCCCCGCCACGGCCAAGGCCATGGTCGCGGAGTTGATCCCGATCGATGCCTGGGCGCAGCGCCTCAGCACCCTCTGAGTATGGCGCGCGATGGCCACGGCCGCGACCAGCACTTGCAGGTCCTCGCGCAACAACAGCACCTGGGCCGCCTCGCGCGCAAGGTCGGCCGCCTGCGGCATGCCGATCCCCACATCGGCGCTGATCAACGCCGGCGCATCGTTGATGCCGTCGCCGAGGAAGGCCACCCGCTGGCCCTGCTCGCGCAGTGCCTGTAAGGTCTTGGCCTTCTCCTCGGGCTTCAGCTCCCAGCACACCTCATCGATGGCCGGAAGGGCGCTGGCCAAGGCGCGCCCGGCATCGCGATGATCGCCGGTGAGTACCACCGTGCGCTGAATGCCGAGCGTCTTCAGCGCGGCCAGGGCCTGCTCCGCCTCCGGGCGAATGCGGTCGATGAGCGCGATCAGCCCGACCAGCCGGCCACCGCGGGCGACATAGAGCAGCGACTTGCCCTGGGCGTGAAGGTCGCCGGCGTACCCCTCGGCCGCCGCGCAGTCGATGCCCTCATCATCCTCGAGGAAATGGCGGCTGCCGACCAGGACCCGCTGATCATCGACATAGGCCGAGACGCCATGGGCGACGACGAAATCGACCTGACTGATCGCCGGCAAGGCGAGCGCGCGCGCCGCCGCTTCGGCGACCACGGCGCGTGCCACCGGATGTTCGTAGTGCTCCTCGGCCCCAGCGGCGAGCGCGAGCAAGCCCGGCTCGTCGAGCCCGTGGAGAGGGATCAGGTCGGCGACCCGCATCGCGCCGGTGGTCAGGGTACCGGTCTTGTCGAACACCACCGTATCGACCTGATCCAGGTTCTCGAGCGCCTGGGCACCCTTGAACAACACCCCGGCGCGGCTGGCGGCGAAGATGTTGGCGCGCACGGCGACCGGATTCGAGAGCTTGATGGCACAGGAATAGTCGACCGTCAGCACCGACGCGGCGCGGCTCAGATCGCGGGTGAGGGCGAAGACACCGAGGCCGGTCAAGAAGGTCAATGGCACCAGCCGATCGGCCAGCTGAGTGCTGCGCACCTCCCCCTTGGAGCAGGGCAATCGCATCAAGCTTTGCTAATATTAGCGTTTCCTGATGATTTTGTTTTCTCGTCACTTTTGGGCCACTCGAAGAGCAGTTTTGTCAGGTAGTCCTCGTTGCAAGCGGCCTTCAAGCGTTTGTTCTGCAGCCCCACCTTGGTGTCATCATTCTTCAGTCGTGAGAGCGCGAGGTGACGCAGCACGGCGAGGTTCTCACGCGCCACCGGCTGGCGCACACGGCACTCATCCTCGCGAAAGGCGATGTCGAGAGTCCAATGCAAGCCGTTTTCAACGCCCCAGTGGCCGCGCACGGCGTGGGCAAA
>NZ_NHSF01000081.1 GCF_016653295.1 Halochromatium salexigens
GCACCGAAGCCCCGACCACCTCCGGCAGCAGCGGGTTATAGGTCAGATGGTTCTCGGCCGAGAGCAGATGGATCTCGGCCGAGCGCAGGTGTCGCTCGAGTGACTTGGCCGCGGTGGCGCCGGCGAAGCCGCCACCGATGATGATGATCTTGGGGCTGCGGTTGGGGTCCGTAATGGCAGGCGTTGATGCATCGGGCATGACGGGCTCCGGTTCGAGGAGACCTCGAGTGGACAATGTTGATCTGCGGCGGCGATGAATGCGCGCCGCAGACCGAGACCGGCGCCATGAACGGGGTAGAGGTCGGTGTTCATGGCGGCTTACTCAGAAGCGAGAGGCATCGGTCAGCTGTGCGCGGGCCTTAGCTACTGCCGCACTTGCCCTCGCCACACTTGCCTTCGCCACCATCCTTGGAGCCACACTGACCCTCGCCGCATTTGCCTTCGCCGTCCTCCTTGGAACCGCACTTGCCCTCGCCACAGCTGCCTTCGGCCAGCTGCAGATAGCCGCTCTCAAGCGGCTCGGTGACGAAAGGGTTGTCGCCGGCTTGCGCCAGATTGGCGACGCTCAGGGTGCCGACGAGGGTGGCGCCGGCCATCACGGCGGCTGAGGTGATGATCTGCTTGGACATGGAATCACTCCGAAAAGACATAAGGTGAGTAGGCTGACAGCCCTGGCGGCAGCCCCGGTCGGCTTGCACTGGGTCAGTGGCTCTCACTCGCTAAAGACCGCGGTGATGGGCTGAATCTTTCAGCCGCTGTTGATGGCGATGGGCTGGTCTCGCGCTCGGCCTGCGCGGAGGCGCGTGATCGCTGAAGGTGATGCTTTGATGAAGCCCTTAACGCGAACGTCCGGTCTTCACTCAGATGTTCGGCGAAGAAAGAGGAGTTGAGATGTTTGATCGCAGCAGCATGCGTCCCGGTGAGTGGCTGGTTTACGTATCCGTCGTGTTCCTGTTTGCCACCGCCTTGGGCCTTGAGTTGGTTGCACCAGAGCGACTGGAGACCGTTTACCTGGCAGAAGACGGCGTCCTCGAGTGGCTGATCGTGATCATCTTCGCCTTTCTGGCCGGGCTCTGCTTCTGGCGGGCGCTGCAACTGCGGCGGATGCGCTCAGGGGCCTTTGTCGGTGTCTCGGTGCTTCTGGGCTTGGCCTTCATCTTCGGCATCGGCGAAGAGCTCTCCTGGGGGCAGCGAATCTTCGGCATCGAGACACCCGGGCCACTGAAGCGCTATAACAAGCAGCAGGAGTTGAACATCCACAACCTCAAGGTCGGTCGGATCAACTTTAATCAATTGATCTTCGGCTGGCTGCTCTTCCTTGGTCTGGCGCTCTACCTCTTGGTGCTGCCTTGGCTGGCGGACCGTTACGCGCAGGTGCGCGCATGGGTCGATCACCTCGGTTTGCCGCTGGCAACCCGGCTGCAGGCACTCGCGTTTGTGCCGGTGCTCATCCTTCCCCAGCAGCTGCTGGCGTCGAAGGAGTCGGATGAGCTCGCCGAGGTCTGCGGGGCGCTGCTGTTGGTGGCGGTTTTCTGTTACGCGCGCAATCGATCCATCTACTCACCAATGCCAGGCGCGGGAATCGGTTCCCGCAGCACTGCCTCGCGCGCCGTCGCCCAGACTGCGCCTCTGGATCAGCCCTACCGCGGCTGGCCCCCTCGTTGAATCGCTGGCTGCAATAATGCTGCGCCTGCTCCGGTCCGTTCTCAGTAGATGACCGTTAGTGAGCATCCCAACCGAGCCCTGGAGAACAGTATGCAATCGCGCTTCCCCTATCACGATACAACCTCAGCGCCGCAGGACGCCGTGCCAGCGCTGACCGACGCCGAGCGCCAGTTCGGCATGCTGCCCAACCTGATGCGCAAGATGGCCAGCGCACCAGCGCTGCTAAAGGGCTACCTGGCCCAGGGTGAGCTGTTCGAGCAGACCTCGTTCTCGCCAGCCGAGCAACAGGTGGTGCTGCTGAGCGTCAGCCGCGAGAACCGCTGCGACTATTGTATGGGGGCGCACAGCGTGCTCGCGGACATGGCGGATGTGCCCAAGCAGGTGACCGATGCGCTGCGGGCGGGCCAACCCTTGCCTGATCCACGACTCGAGGCCCTGCGACGCTTCACCACCGCAGTGGTCGAGGCGCGGGGCTGGGTTGATGAGGCAGAGGTCGCCGCGTTTCAGGAGGCCGGCTACGACGCGCAGCAGGTCTTGGAGGTGGTGCTCGGGGTCGGCATGAAGACCCTGTCGAACTACACCAACCACATCGCCGGCACTGAGCTGGACGCCCCGTTTCAACATCGCGCCTGGCAGGCAAGCGATGCCGATCAATGAGCTGGCGAGGCGCACGCACACGACTTGCCCAACCGGTTCAGACGCCCGAGATCGATGGCCCTGCTAAAGGTAACCCGGATCTCAGCTGCTGAGACCAACCTCTCGAATCAGCCGGCCGGCCTCTGAGGCCGCTGCAAGCAACGCTGAGTCCAGGACGGGGCTCGGCGTTGTTCTTTGTCTTGGTTAGGTTTTGTTGTCTACACTGCGGGCATTGATTCGGCGATTCAGGCATCACCCCATGACGCCACCGGGACGACCCGCCCTGTTACTGCTCCTGGCCCTGAGTGCGATGGCTGCGGCCGAGCCCCAGCCTGAACCCGCGCCTGCGCCAATCCAGGGCGAGACCGAGGCCCTCATCGTCGAGGAGATGGCTCCTCTGCGCGAGGCGCTGGCACCCCTGATCCAGGCCGCGCAGTCCGACTACCAGATCCCCGGCCTGAGTCTGGCACTGGTGCGCCACGACCGCATCCTCTGGCTCGAGGGCTTCGGCCTCGCCGACCCCGAGCAGCAACGCCCGGCCCAGGCCCAGACCCGCTACCGCGCCGGCTCCTTGGCAAAACCGATCACCGCCTTGCTGGTTCTGGCCCAGCAGGCCCAAGGAATCATCGACATCGACCAGCCGGTCGGCTCGGCACTGCCGGGCTTTCGTCTCCAGAGCCGTTTCGATCAGACCGCGCAGCCGATCACCCTCCGCCAGCTCCTGAGTCATCATTCGGGGCTGCCGTCCGATCTGAACAAGGGCCTCTGGTCAGATGAGCCCTTCACCCAGGTGCGCGAGCGTTTACGGGATGAGTACGCCGCCTTTCCGCCGAACCTGATCTTCAACTACTCCAACCTCGGCTACAGCCTGCTTGGTCATCTGCTGCAGGTGGTCACACAGACGCCCTTCGCCGAGCACGCCCAGCAGGCCCTGTTCGAGCCGCTGGGCTTGTCGCGCACCCGCTTTGCCGCGCAGCCGACGTTCGATGACTCCTTGGCCATAGGCCACCGCAACGGCCAGCGCTTTGCGCCGCTGCCGCTGCGCGATCTGCCGGCGCAGGGCTTGGAGACCAGCGCCGCGGACATGGCGCGCCTGAGCATCGCGCTGCTCTGTACCACAGAGCCGACAGAGAGGCTCCCGGCCGAAGGCCATTTCGCGACCGATCTTGGTCTGATCGCGATCCAGCCACAGCAGGACAGTCTCTGCGCCTGCATGACCGGCGAGCAGCTCGACCTGATGCCCTATCCGCAGGGCTGGATTGGCGCTGCGCCATCGGATCAACGCAGCAACGCGTCCGAGACCGAGCCTGCGAGCCTGGGCAGCGCAAGCCTGCGCTTACTCCGCAAGCTGCGGCTGCAAACGCGCCGCATCGAAGGCCGCGAGGTGATGATCGCCGACACCCCGCAAGGTGAGCGCATTATCGGCGAAAAGGTGCCGCAGGAGCCGGTTCCACGCGCCTGGCGCGAGCGTCTCGGCTCCTGGCGCATCCTCAACCCAGACCCCGGCTTTCCGGTCACCGACCTCCAGCTCAAGCTCACCGACGGCAAGCTCTGCCTCAGCTATCGGATGCCGGTGCTCTCACCTGATCGGATTCAGGTGCCACTGCGCACGGTCACCAACGAGCGGGCGATCCTGCTTGGACTGGGGCGCACGCGCGGGGATTCGGTGCAGATGGTTGATCACGAGGGCCAGACGCGGCTGCGCTGGTCGGGGTATCTGGCTGAACCTGTTGGCCGTTCCGATGAAACAAAGGCTGCATCTGCCGGGATGACACTGGGCCAGGAACCTTAGCCGCCTCCATCACTGATCCACCGCTCGTTGGTGGGCCTGAGCGAGCTGATCGGCACATCAGGCTGCCACTCCCGGCGTTGATCAATCCCTTGAAGGAGGCGCAGTCCTGTGCCGATCTCGGACATTCGCACCGTTCACCGATGCTCAGTTCGCCCGATAGACCTCAGTCTCGGGGTGAAACGCATACCAAGCAAACCAGAACAGGGTCGTGGCTGGCAATGAATGCCCCTCCGCATCGAAGGCACGCGCACTGGGCTGTGCCCAATCGAAGTGCACCTCAATGGACTCACCGCCGAGCTGATCAGACACGCGGCCATCGGTCTGCGAGAGCTCCGCGAACGGATACGCCTTGAACTGTCCATTGACCTCAACCCCGAGCACCCGCTCCTTCGGGTGATAACGCTTGGAGCGCGCGCTCACAGGAAAGTAAAGCTCGCCATGGCTGCTATAGCCGCCATAGGGGGCTCGCTCATAGCTGCGGCGATAGCCGGTCTCGGTCGACAGCACCTGGGTCTGCGGATGGGCACGGCGCCAGGCGCCCCAAGTCGTGTGGGTCAGGGGCAGGGCGGTGAGCTTGCTCCCGGCCAAGGGACCGGCGATGGCCTGCTTGGCGATCTGACTCCAGAGGCTCTCGGTCTGACGGTCGTAGAGCAGCAGGTCGCTGTTGTAGAGCAGTCCGGAGACGCCGAAGTCGAGATTCCGTCCCGCCTGCTCGGCGCGGAACGCGATGCCTGAGCCGCACAGCGGGCAATAGGTGATGGCAATCGGCTCGCCCTCGATGCGGTCATTGACGATCTCATGCCAATCCATGATCTTGATCGGATAGGCCCGGACCTCGCCTTGATGGACCAGGCCCAGGACCTCGTCGTCACGCGCGAGAAAATCCACGGCCTCGGCCTCGACAAAGCGCGGCTGATCGATCGCCGGGATGCCATCCCGATCCGGCCCGCCGGCATGGATCTCAGCGACCGGGACCAGGCTGTTGTGCACCGCAAAGCCGTTGAGCTGTTGTGCCGTCGGTGCCGCATCCAGCAGCAGGCTGGCACTGAGGGTGACCAAACCGACGACGGCAAAGACGGCTGGGAGTACTGAACGGAGGCGTTGAGTCATGCGATGGCTCCTTGGCTCGTCAAGGTCGGATGGCGGGTTCAGATGGAATCAGGCGTGCGCGGTTGCGAACCTGGCCGCCGTCTGACCGGACCGGGCGCTGCGCCGATCCAGCCAACGCCCGATCCAATCATCGAGCGACAGGTAGCGCCCAGCGCCGATGAAGAACAGCGCCACCAGCATGATCAGGTAGGTCGCGGCGAACTCGATGCCATTGTTCAGGATCACCAGGCTGCCGTTCTCGGTCAGCCATTCATAGTTGCCATGCTCGCGCAGGATCTCCTTCGCCCGATCCAAACGCTCGACAGCGCCGATGGTGCGTTCGTTGGCGAACAACGAGCCACTGCCCTCGGCGATCGCCAGCCAGCCGTGCTGCCAGTGCACCGTCACCATCGCCACGATCATGGTCACGATCAACGGCACCGAGATCAGCCGCACGCCAAGGCCAACCACCAATAAGACCGCGCCAACCGTCTCGGTTGAAGCCGCCAGGAACGCCATCACCGTCGGAAAGGGTAGGCCCAAGCCCCAATCCGCATTGCCAAACCAGGCCACCGTGCTATCGAAGCTGGCGAACTTCTTGGTCCCCGCCATCCAGAAGATCGGCGCCAGATAGAGCCGCAACAGCAGCGGGGCGATGAAATCGACGCGCCGTGTGGCATCGAGTAGGCTGCGCGCCTGAGTCATAAGGTTGATGATCATGGGGACACTCCGATCGGGTTGCTAAGTCGCTGATCGCTGATAGCGAACAAGACCCGATCAGCGCGGTTGATCTTTCGCGGAGGATGGCAGGATGTCTGAAGCAAGTGAACCGAGTGCGCTGCCCACACGGGAGCAGGCCGCTGAGCCGGCGCACCCACTGCGCAAGATCTTCGACCACGCCAACGATGCGATCCTGCTGATCGACCCCGAGCGCGATCGCATCCTCGAGGCCAATACCCAGGCCTCGCGCCTGCTCGGCTACGACCCGGCCGAGCTCACCCGCGATGTGCGCATCTCCAACGTGCATCCGCACGAGATGGAGCGCCTGCGCCAGTTCGCCCAAGACGTCAAGACCCGCGGCCAGGGCTGGACCGACGAGCTCAGCTGTATGCGCAAGGACGGCCTGCGGCTGCCCTCCGAGATCTCCGCCTCGGTGGTCCAGGTCGACGGGCGCGACTGCATCGTCGCCATGGTGCGTGACGTCTCCGCACGCAAGGCCGCCGAAGCGGCATTACGCCGCAGCGAAGCCCGTTTCCGGGCCTTTGTCGAGAACGCCGGCGACGGCTTCTTCCTGGTCGCCAGTGATGGACGCATCCTCGACACCAACAGCCGGGCCGCCGAGATGCTCGGCTATCAGCATGCTGAGCAGCTGGTCGGCTGCTCGGTGCTCGAGATCGACGCCGGCCTGACGCCAGAGACCTTCGCGCAGCTGCTCGCCGAACTCGAGATCGACCAGCCCAAGCTGCTCGAGAGCCGGCATCGACGCCGCGACGGTTCGGTCTTCCCCAGCGAGGTCAGCCTCTGTGCCCACGGCGAGGCGCAGGCGCCGAGCTACATCGCCCTGCTGCGCGACGTCAGCCAGCGCAAGAGCGCCGAGGCGGCCATCGCCCGCTTGGCCGAGATGGGCGAGTTCGCGGCAATGATGGTGCACCAGATCCGCAATCCGCTCTCGACCCTGCGCATGGCGCTCGATTATCTCGGCAGACAGGCGCTCACCGAGGCGGCGCGCAAACGGCTCAACCTGGCCCAGCGCGAGTCCGATCGGCTCGGCCGGCTGCTCGAGGATGTCTTGGCCTATGCCGGCCGTCGCACCGTCTCACCCGAGCCGGTGGCGCTCGATGCGCTGATTCAGGCGCTGCTGCCATCGCTGCAAGCGCTGCCGAGTGTTGCCGATCGCCGGCTGCAGGTCGACTTGGGGTTGCCGGAGACCGAGATCCAAGCCGATCCGGCGCAGTTGCGCGAGGTCCTGATCAACCTCGTCGTCAATGCCTGCGAGGCGGTGGCGGCCGGCGATCAGGTGTCCCTGCGCACCGCTCGGCAGCCTGGCACCGCGAGCCCGATGATCGAGGTGCGCAATGGTGGCGCGCCGATCCCGCCGGAGGTGCTGGCGCGTATCGGTCAGCCGTTCTTCTCGACCAAGGATGCCGGCAATGGCCTGGGGGTGGCCTATGTGCGGCGGGTGGCCGCGGCGCATCACTGGGCGTTTTCGCTCGAATCGACAGCAGATGCTGGGACTGTTGCGCGGTTGCTGCTGTAGCCCAACCATGTTGGCCCCATCGAGATTGCCATGACAGCAACACAACAATCCGCCGATCACCCGGTCGAGACGGTCCTGCGCTCGCGCGGCGTCGAACGATTGGTCATTGGCCAGCCGACCAGCGATGGCGCTGGCGTCAAGCTCACCCGGGTGCTGACCCAGTCCTTGCAGCGGCGGCTTGATCCGTTTCTGCTGCTGGACAACTTCGACAGCGATCAGGCTGATGACTACATTGCCGGTTTCCCCGAGCATCCGCATCGCGGCTTCGAGACTGTCACCTACATGATCAACGGGCGCATGCGTCACCGCGACAGTGCCGGCCACGAAGGACGGGTCGGGCCTGGCGGCGTGCAATGGATGACGGCCGGTCGCGGCCTCATCCACTCCGAGATCCCGGAGCAGCAAGCCGGGCTGATGGAGGGCTTTCAGCTCTGGCTGAATCTTCCAGCACGCGACAAGCTGCGAGCGCCCTGGTATCGCGACCTCCAGGCTACCGAGCTGCCAGGCTTTACAACCGAAGCCGGTGCCGAGGTGGTGCTGATCGCCGGTGAGAGTCATGGCCTGTGCGGGGCGGTGACGCGCCCGGTGACCGAGCCGCTGATCCTGGATCTGCACCTGAGCCCGGGCGGCTACTTTGCACAAGCCTTGGCTGCCGATCGCAATGCCTTCGTCTATGTCTATCGCGGCGAATTGAAGATTGCGGGGAACCGTGTGCCGCGCAAGCAGATGGCGATCCTGGACAACCCTGCCGACAGCGATGGCGTGTTGGTCGAGGCGACTGAGGGCGAGACCCGCGCCCTGTTAATCGCCGGCCGTCCCCTGAACGAACCCATCGTGCAGCACGGGCCGTTCGTGATGAACAGTCGTCAAGAGATCAATCAGGCGGTGTTGGACTTTCAGGCTGGGCGTTTGGAGCGCTGATGTCAGCGCCGACTGCTGTGATCCGCTGATCGATTGATGCAGAAGGGGATGCAGGGATGCCTGGCAACCAGACGGACGCCGCCCGAGTGACTGCTGGCGAGGTCAACCATTGTTCGATAGAACCGCGCCAATGCCCAAGCAGTCCGCTCGCTATCGGGCTCGACAGCTCGGCGCACTAGCGCTGCCAACGCTCTTGCACGACAGCGCAGCTTGAGCATCAGTTGGGCCTTTCGCTGACCCTTGTGATGAAATCCGCCAGCCTGTCGGCATAGTCCTCGGTATTCGCCAACTCATGGCCGCCACGCGGAAGCACCAGGATCTCACCGCCAACAGCCAGCGCCTGAGTCTCCTGCGCGTCGACTACCTCATCATCCTTCGCGACCACGATCAGACCCGGCACCATCATCTCCTCTGGCTCCTCCTCATAGGCCCGATAGGCGAGGGCATCAGCCGCAGTCCAGTCGAAGCTCGCATCGACATCAAAGCGTTGCAAGCGGCCCGGATAACGCGCCAGTGTTGCCGACGGGCGCAGGGCCGGATTCAAACCGATCCAGGGGTGGCCTTGCCGAGCACCCAGGTAACGCGCCCAAAACCCGCCCAGGCTACTGCCGACCAACAGGTCGGGCACGGGCGAGCGGTTCAACGCCGTCTCGGCCGCGCGCAGATAATCTTCAGGCCGATAGCCGCCCTGCGTCGCCAGACAACGGACCTCATGGCCGAGTGCATGCAGCAGATCGATCTTGGGGCTCTTGGGCTTCGGCCCGCTGGCAAAGCCGTGCAGATAGAGGATCAGGGCCATGGTCAAGACTCCGGTTACAGGGGAGAACAGCGGTGACGGTGGCTTGGCAGACGCTAGGGCTGCAGCGTCGGCGCGTTCTGCAGCATCACCGGCGCAATCTGCGGCATCATGCCGGCTTTGACGCACCTGGCTCAAATCGCTATCGCTTATCCAATCCGGCCGCCCATGATTGACCCCATCCAAAAGCCTGCCTATCACTGGCTGCTGCATCCAGACAGCGCCCGTGCGGTGGCCGACTACCGCCAGCAACTGGCCGAGCAGGGGATGGCCCAGGCCGGTGCCTACCTGCGAGAGCAACTGAGTGATCAAGCCCCCGACAGCCTCAGCGAGGACGCCTTCCTCGAGCACCTGATCAACACCAAACGCCCGCTGATCTTCGCCGAGTCGGCGGTCTATGGCGATGGGCGCGACTGGTCGCCGACGGAGCTGTCGCTGCTTGGCGATCTGGGTGTTGCTGTGCCAGTTCGGATCTTCGACGATGGGCGCCATCACCGTCCAGCCGTGCATCCCGAGCCGCTTTCGGGAACCCTCCTGTTCATCCCTGGAGCCCTGCTGCGCAATGGTCGCGGCTGTGTGCCGGCGGATTGGTCGGCGGTGACGCGAGACGATCAGCTCGACCCGGTCGGCTACCGCGCCGTCTACGAACGCCGCCTGCTGCCGCTGCTGCGCTACGCGGATCGCGATGCCGCCGAACGCGGGCAGGCGGCCCTGATCACCGTTCCCGGACTCGGCTGCGGTCAGTTCGCTGGTCCCTTCGCTGGGAGGCTCGGCGAGCAGCTCAAGCAGGCCCTGATCGCACTGCTCGAGCGTCATGCCGCGCAGCTCCCGCACATCCGCCTGATCTACTTCGATCCCTACAGCGAATGCCACAATGAACGCCATGCGTTTGGATCACTCTCACTGCGCGTGCGCCCGCTACTGCAGGGCAATGTCGAGCGTCCACAGCTCTGTGCGCCGAGCGCCTATGCCGAGCCCGGTGATGACCTCAGCGACTGTCGGCTCTACAGCATCGTCGCCTGGGATCAGGTCTCCTGGCCCGGTAACGATTACTGGGGCGGCGCACGGATGACCGACGACGGGGTCAAGGCTGCCGCGAGCGATCTGATGCGCGCCATCACTGGGATCGAAGGCGCTTATGATGCACGGGCGAGTGGTTATCAGCCACCAGCGCCCTATCCGACCTGGGAGGCCTTGGTACAGGATCAGAATACGCAGCTGCAGTTGGTCGATCGGCTGCAGATCCTCGGCTGATCGGGTGCGTGCGTGTTCAGTCCTGCAGGTCCGCCGCTTCGACTCAGCGGCGCTGTCCTCTCACAGCGACACCGCCCGGCGCTCTGAAGAGAGATTGCATGCGCACGACAACAGAGGTCAACAAGCCGCTCCAGGTGATCGATCTGCAACACATCCGCAAAGCCTTGGCAGACAGAGACGATCGGGCCATGATCTCAGTCCGTTCAGCCGCGTCTTGTGGCCGATGACACCCCGACCACCAGCAACCCTCTCACCACCCGAGGAACGCCGCATGTCCGCTCAGACCACCTACCTGGTCCCCAAGCGCAGCCGTCCGACCTGGTCCCCGGCAGGGCAATCGCATCAAGCTTTGCCAATATTAGGATTGCTTGATACTCCTGTTTTCTCCTTGTTCTCGGGCCACTCAAAGAGCAGTTTTTCCAGGTAATCCTCGTTGCAAGCGGCCTTCAAGCATTTGTTCTTCAGCCCCACCTTGGTGTCATCATTCTTCAGTCGTGAGAGCGCGAGGTGACGCAGCACGGCGAGGTTCTCACGCGCCACCGGCTGGCGCACACGGCACTCATCCTCGCGAAAGGCGATGTCGAGAGTCCAATGCAAGCCGTTTTCAACGCCCCAGTGGCCGCGCACGGCGTGGGCAAAACGGGTCGCGCTGGTGCCGATGCTGCCGATGAAATACCGGGTTTCGATCGCGACCTGGCCGTCGACCTCGCGGCGCGTGTCGACCAGGCCGATCATGTTCATCCCCTCCCACAACTTGCTGCGGGGCACCCCGGAGAGAT
>NZ_NHSF01000082.1 GCF_016653295.1 Halochromatium salexigens
CCCCCATCTCACCCAGCCCCCGTTCCGCCGAGGACTGGCTGGCGCACTACCGCACGCTCGCCGCTGCGGCGCCCGCGCACTGCCCGACGCCGCGCATCCCGGCGCTCGACGGCCACGCCTCGAAACGCGCCTTCATCCTCGAGCCAGGCGCCGTTCGATCCGCCTCGCCGCCCCTCATCGCCGTGATCAAGGATCCCGTCGTCGAGCGTTTCATCGTCCTCGCCGAAGACGCCCAGGGCTGCATCCACGCACAGGAATCGGGCCGCTTCACACCCTTTGCCCAGCGCAGTCTCTCGAGTCCCTTTCCCAACACGCGGCTACCGGCGGCGCTGGGCGCGACACCGGCGGTCGCCATCGTCATCGATCACCAATCGGTGCGACCCTGGCTCGACCTGATGAGCGAGGCCCGCTTCCAGCGCCTCAGCGAGTCTCTCTGGATCGCGATCAGCATGTTCACCGGCATGCTCGCGACCCTGTTCGTGATTGCGCTGTTGATCACGCGCTATCAGCGCAGTCGCCTCACCCTCGCCTACCTCGCCTACATCGTTGCCCTGCAGGGCTATCAATTGCAGGCACTTGGGTTGGGGGCGGCCTGGCTGCCGTTCTGGCCTCCGCCGAGCGCGCATCATCTGCTCCAGGCCATCGCCGCTGGCACCGCCGTGATCGGTCTCGCCTTGCTCGTGATCGCCTTCCTGCGCCCGTGCGGGCGCATTCGCTCGATCGTGATCACCAGCGTTGCCTTGAGTGCGGGCGGTTTCTATCTCTCCGCCTTCGATGCCGAGGCCTACCGCTTCGGTGCCGCCCTGCTGCCGTTGTTGGCGCTCCTGGTCATCGTGCTGCTCGCGCGACGCCTGCGCGACGGCGAGCCCGCCATGCGGTGGTTCGCCGTCGGTCTTGCCGCCGCCCTGATCGGTGGCGGCATCCAGGCCACCGCCGTGGTCACCCAGGGCGTCTGGCTGCCCCCCATCGCCGCATTCGCCTTCCCGCTCGGGAATCTGGTCGAGTCGCTCTGCTGGCTGATCGCCATTCTCATGCGCCTGAAGGCCGAGAACCTGTCCCTGCAGCGGCGCCTCATCCACGAGGCGCACCATGACTCGCTCACGGGTCTGCACAGTCGCGCCTCGATGCATGCCCGCCTGGTCAAGGCACTTGCTGATGCCAAATCATCGGCCCACCCCACCTCGGGCCTGATCTACATCGATCTCGGTGGCTTCAAGCGCATCAACGACCGCTTCGGCCAGGCGCGCGGGGATCAGATCCTGCGCCAGTTCGCCGCCATCCTCGGCGAGCTTGGCTTCGAGGCCGAGGCCATCGGCCGCTTCGGGGGCGATGAGTTCATGGTGCTGATGCCTGGCGAGGCGCACTGGAGCCAGACCGAGGGCGCGGCGGCGACCATCCTCGCGCGCTTTCGCGAGCCGATCAAGATCGATGACGACAGCGTGCTGGTCAGGCCCGACATCGGTCTGCTGCGGATCAGCGCCGAGTACCAGAGCGTCGATGAGGTGATGCAGGACGTCAACCGCGCCCTGCGGGTGAGCAAGCAGCTCGGTGGCCGGCGCGCGACCCCTTTCGAGGCACGCATGCGCGAGAACGCCGAAGCTCTGGAGGCGCTGAAGCTGGCGCTCGAGGATGCCATCCGCACGCATCAGCTCGACTTGCACTATCAGCCGATCGTGATGCTCGAGAGCATGTCACCGGTGGGTTTCGAGGCGCTGTTGCGCTGGCAGCGCCCGAGCCAGAAGAGCATCAGCGTCGAGCAGGTCCTGACCGTCGCCGAGTCGGCCGGACTGCTGGGCGCGCTCGGTGAACGGATCATCGAGATGGCGCTCGCGCAGATCGCCGACTGGCAGCGCCGCGGTGTCTGGTCGCCTGGGCTCTTCCTCAGCATCAATGTCTGCGAGCAACAGCTCATCGACGGGCGCTTTCTCGATGACCTGCATGCTGGCTTGCAGAGACACGGCATCGACGCCTGCACGCTGCGGCTCGAACTCTCCGAGCGCTCCCTGGGCACCGACCTGGACTGGTCGCGCCTGGTGCTGCCGCGCCTGCTGAATCAGCACATCCTGCTCGGTGTCGACAACTTCGGCGCCGGGCTGACCTCGCTGACCATGCTCACCGACCTGCAGCCAGATTTCATCAAGGTCGATCGCAGCCTGGTCGCCGCCCTGCCCAATCTGCCGCGCGCGCAGCATCTGGCGCGCATCGGCTGCCTGTTCGCCGCGCAGGTCGGCAGTCTTGCGATCGCCGAAGGCATCGAGAGCAACACCCAGCTCGGCACCCTGCGCGAGCTGGGCTTCGAGCACGGCCAGGGGCGCTTGATCGCGCCGCCGATGTCGGGCGCTGAAACCGCAGACTGGCTGCAGCTCGCCGCGCGCGCCCATGATCAGCCGTTGACCGAGCGTGCTTGGCAGATGAAGTTGCACTGAGCCCTCAGGGCATCAACACCGGCAGCGGCGCCAGGGCCAGCCCGATGACGAGCGCGATCAGGCAGGCGACCAGCATCAGCCGCAAGGCGCGGCGCAGATCCTCGCCATCCAGCTCGGCGGGCCAGTCGGGATCGCCCATGTAGGCCTCGTTGACCCGTTGGCCGGCATGCCAGATCGGGCCCACCAATCGCACCCGCAGCGCACCCGCGCAGGCCGCCTCGCTCCAGCCCGAGTTCGGACTCGGCAGCATGGCGTGGTAGGTCTTGGCTGCCGGTAAGACCAGCTGCGGATGCTGGCGCAACAGCGCCGCCGCGAGCCCGATCACCAGCACCGAGAGGCGTGCCGGCAGCCAGTGCACCAGATCGTCGGAGCGCGCCCCAGCCCAGCCGAAGTGGCGGTAACGCGCGTTCTTGTAGCCGACCATCGAATCCAGGTTCGAGACCACCTTGACCAGGATCAGCCCCGGCAGCCCGAACAGGCACAGCGCCCAGAGCGGCGTCAACACGCCATCGGTGAGGTTCTCGGACAGGCTCTCGATGGTGGCGCGCACGATCCCGGCGCGCGGCAGGTGCTCGGTCTCGCGGCTGACCAGCTTCTGTAATTCGCGCCGGGCGAGGGCGAGATCCTGAGGATGCACCCCTTCCAGTGCCCGCAGGACAAGCCGGCCCTGATTCAACAGATCACGCGCGCAGAGCAGACTGTAGGCGATGAACAGATCCCAGCCGAACGCCAGCCAGGGATGCAGCAGGCCGAGCACCGCGCGCACCGCCCACCAGGCCACGAGCGCACCCCCCACGGTGGCGATCCAGAGCAGGATGCCACCAACGTGTCCATCGAGCCCGAGACGGAACAGCCAGCGCTCCCACAGCAGCGTCCAGGCGCCGAGCACGCGGATCGGATGCAGCCGATAGACCGGATCGCCGAGCAGTGCATCGAGCGCGCAGGCGCCGAGAATCAGCAGCAGGTGCGCGCTCAGGTCCATTTGCGCGCGAATCCCAAGGCGACGGCACGCGCCGCGAGCGCGCCAGGCGCTAGGTCGTGATGCGGCTGCAGGGCCTCGCGCAGTGCGGCGAATTGTTCCGGCGCGACTGCGACCGCCGCTGCCAGCAGCGCGGCCTGGTTGATCAGCGCCTCGCGCGCCACCTCGGTATGCAGCACGCCAGCGCGCGCCAGATCGATGATCTCTGCCAGCGCATAGGCGGCCGCTGCGCTTTGTGGATCATGGATCAGCGCGGTCAGATTGCGCGCGAACAACTCGGCCTCGGGCGCGGCGAGTGCGGCGCGGGCCTGTGCTCGCAGTTCGGCCTCGTCGCAGCCATGGCGCGCCAAGGCCGCGCAGATGGAGCGGCGCAGCTCGGCACAGACGCCATTTTGCAGCAGGATGCAGCGGGTCACGGCGGCATGGGTCGCGCGCCCGAGCAATTCGCCCAGGCTGTTGTGGCCGCCAGCCCAATGGCGTTCCCACTGTGGTTGCCAGCGTTGCTCCGAACCACCCGAGGACAACAGCGGCGCCGCGATCACTAGCTGATCCGTCCCGGTGCCGGTCGCCAATCCAGCGGATTGCAGGCTTGGCATGCGCAGATCGAGCAGCGCCGTGCTCTTGCCCTCGGTCACGACGGTCGCCGCCCGCGTCAGACAGGCCGGCGTGCAGGGCTGGTTGATGAAGACCAGCAGCACGATGGTTCCAGCGCCGGTCTCATCCGGTGACGGCCGCAGGCGAGCCACCGTGGGCTCGGCCATCGAAAGCTCCTCGATCGCCACGCCATCCGGGTGGGCTCCAGCGCCAGCGCCAGCGTTGGCGTTGACGTTGACGTTGACGTTGACGTCAGAATCAGCGTCGGCCTCGGCTTGAGTGTCTGCCCGCGAAGAATCCGAACGACGGATGGGGCGGCTGCCTTCAGGCTGCTCGTGCCAGCCTGCGGGATCACCGGCGCGGGTCGCGTTACCCAACACCCCAGCGGTGGCGACCACCGAGACGCACAGCTCTTCATGCTCGGCCTGCGCGAGCACCGCGCACTGCATGTTCGCCGCCGTCGACATCAGCGCCGTGGTCGCCGGCGGCAACTGCGCCTCGCGACAGGACTGGACATGGAAGGCGTCCAGCCCCGGCAGCGGCGATTGAGCAAGCCCGGGCTGGCGATTATGGGCAACACCCTCGCAGCTTTGATGGTTGGCCACATGGGTGAGATCCTCGCGCAGCCCGCCGTTGACCTTGCAGGTACTGAGCACCCGATGCGGGCGCTTGAAGGCCGCCCAGAGATAGCGGCCTTGGCGATGGAGGTGATAACGGTGGGTCTCGCGGAGCAACATAGCGCGCCGATGATACCCGACCTGCGAGCCGACTATGATACCGTGATCATCGCCGTTTCCGATCGCCTGTCCGCCGCTTCCCTGCCATGCACACCACACCCCCGCCACCGACGACGCAGCCCGTCGACACCCAACCGCTGCTCTTTATCCGCATGCGCGATGGCACGCGTCTGGCGGCGAAGCTCTGGCTGCCGCAAGGGGCCGAGACCACACCGGTGCCGACGATCCTCGAATACATCCCGTACCGGCGCAACGACAACAAGGCCAATCGCGATCATCAGATCCATGCCTTCTTCGCCGCCCATGGCTACGCCGGATTACGGGTCGACATGCGCGGCTCGGGTGACAGCGAGGGCATCCTGACCGACGAATACCTGCCGCTGGAGATGCAGGATGGTCTGGATATCCTGGCTTGGATCGCCGAGCAGCCCTGGTCCGACGGCAAGGTCGGCCTCTTCGGGCTCTCCTGGGGTGGGTTCAACGGCCTGCAGCTCGCGGCCCTGCGCCCGCCACAGGTTGGCGCCGTGATCACGGTCTGCTCGTCGGACGACCGCTACACCGACGATGTCCATTACATGGGCGGCTGTCTGCTGACCGACAACCTGTCCTGGGCCGGCAACATGTTCGCCTTCAACAGTTGCCCGCCCGACCCGGCGCATGTGGGCGAGGATTGGCGTCGGATGTGGCTCGAGCGACTCGAGGGTTCGGGGCTCTGGCTCGACACCTGGCTCCAGCATCAACACCGCGACGCCTATTGGAAATCCGGCTCGGTGAACGAGCACTACGCCGCCATTCAGGTGCCGGTGATGGCGGTCTCGGGCTGGCGCGATGGCTATACCAATCCGGTCTTCCGGCTGATGCAGCATCTCGAGGTGCCGCGCCGCGCCATCGTTGGCCCCTGGGGTCATAAGTACCCGCACATGGGTGGGCCAGGACCGGCCATCGACTTCCTCGGCGAGTGCCTCGCTTGGTGGGATCGTTGGCTCAAGGGCATCGACAACGAGATCGAGTCCGAGCCCTGCCTGCGCGCCTGGATGATGGACCCCTCGTCGCCGCTCACCACCTCGAGTCCCGGTCACTGGGTGGCCGAGGAGACCTGGCCCTCAGCGCGGATCAAGGAGCAGGCCTGGCGCCTCGGCGCCGGTGCGCTGCTCAATCCCGGTCTGATCGCACGCGCACGCGATGCCGAGCCCATGACCATCCAGTCGCCGCTGTCGGTCGGGCTGTTCGCGGGCAAGTGGTGTTCCTACGCCGAAGAGACCGACCTGCCCTGGGATCAACGCCAGGAAGATGGCGGTGCCTTGCTGTTCGACAGCTGGCCGCTCGAGGACGCGATCGAGATCATGGGCGCGCCGGTGGTGGAACTCGAGGTGGCCGCCGACCAGCCCATCGCGATGGTCGCGGTGCGCCTCTGCGATGTCTCGCCCGATGGGCGCTCGGCGCGGGTGAGCTTCGGCATCCTCAACCTGACCCATGCCGAGAGCCATGAATTCCCGCGGCCCTTGCAGCCGGGCGAGCGTCAGCGGGTCGCGGTCACGCTCAACAACATCGCCCAGCATTTCCCGCGCGGGCATTCGATTCGGGTGGCGATCTCCTCGTCCTACTGGCCCCTGGCCTGGCCGTCGCCGCGCCCGGCGCGATTGACGATCTATCCCGAGCACTCGCGGCTGATCCTGCCCGTGCGCCCGCCACGCGCGGAGGACGGCGCCTTGCGTGCGTTCGGCCCGCCGCGCATGGCCGAGCCCTTGCCACAGACGCTGCTCGCCCCCGCCGATCGGCGCTGGACGGTGAATCTGGACCTGGGATCGAACCGGGTGGAATTGAATGTGGTCAACAACGACGCGCATTATCGGCTCGATGAGACGATCATCGCGTTCAAACGCCATGCGCGGGAACGCTACTCCTACGTCAACAACGATTACGCCACCCTGCGCGGATTCGTCGAGCACGTCCGTGAATTTCGTCGTAACGACTGGGTGGTCAGTACCGTGACGCGCACGGTGCTGACCTCCACCGAGACCGATTTCGTCATCCGCGCCACGCTGGACGCCTATGAGGGCGAAGCGCGCATCTTTTCCAAGAGCTGGGACGAGACGGTGCCCCGCAACCTCGTTTGATGAGAACACCACTGAATGCCTGAAAAACGCCAACTCTTCTTCGTCGGCCTCGATGCCTTCAACCAGGAAACGCTCGAGACCCTGCTACAAGCCAACGAATTCGACTTTCTCCCGGCCCTGACGCTGGCGGAGATGCGCGATGACCCGGATGTCGATGTCGCCGAGCTGATCGAGCTTGCGGCCGCGCGCATGGCCGAGGCGCCCGGTGGGCCCGCTGGTGTGGCGAGCTTTTTTGATTTCCCCGGCACCATCATCGCAGCCGCGCTGGCCGAGCGGTTCGGACTGCCCGGGCCGGGCCTCGAGCCAATCTTCAAGTGCGAGCACAAATACTGGTCGCGGCTCGAGCAACAAAAGGTGGTGCCGGAGCACATCCCGGCCTTCGTCGCCTTCGATCCGCGTGATGACGACGCCTACGCGAAGATCGGCATGCTGCCGCCGTTCTGGATCAAGCCGGTGAAGTCGTTTCGCTCCTACCTCGCCTATGCGATCAACGGCCCGCGCCCGTTCGCCGACATCATGGAGGTCTGTCGGGAACGCGGCGGCGCCATCACCGAGCCGTTCCGCGCGGTCATGCGTGCCTATGACATGCCGCCAGAGCTGACCGAGATGCCGGAGAGCTTCATCGCCGAATCCTCGATCGGCGGCGCGCAATGCACGCTGGAAGGCTATGCCTATGACGGCAAAGTCGTGGTCTATGGCGTCGTCGACAGCGTGCGCGAGGCGACCTCCTCATCCTTTGCCCGCTACGAATACCCCTCCATCCTGCCGCTCGAGATCCAGCATCGGATGATGGATGTCACGCGGCTGGTGATCCAGCAATTCGGCTTCGCGCACGGCCCGTTCAATGTCGAGTTCTTCTATGACCAGACCAACGACAAGGTCTGGCTGCTGGAGGTCAACCCGCGCGCCTCGCAGAGCCACGCCGACCTGTTCGAGAAGGTGCATGGGGTCTCGCACCTGTCGGTGGTGGTCGACCTCGCGCTCGGGCACAAGCCCGCCCCGCTCGGTCGCCAGGGGCGCTGGAATGTCGCCGCGCATTTCTTCACCCGTGCCTTCGAGCCCGGCCGGGTCACCTTCGTGCCGAAGCCCGAGACCCTGACGCGGGTCAGCCGGCGACAGGGCGATACGCGCATCCAGGTGATGGTCAAAAAGGGCGACGATCTGCTCACGCTCGCCAACCAGGACAGCTATAGCTTCGAGCTTGCCAATGCCTACATCGGCGGGCGCGATCGCACCGAGCTGCTCGACAAGTACGACCAGGTGCTCGATGCGCTGCAGTTCGACATCGAGTTCGAGGTCGAGACCGAGTACCACACGCCGGCCGCTTGAGCCTGGGCCTGAGCGGCACTGGATGGCCGCCGCTAGGCCGAGCGCGCCAGGGCCATCAGCTGATAGGGCTCGAGCAGCAGCTCCTGGGTGGCGATGATGGTCTGACCGGCGAACAGATCGACCATGGTCTTGCGCATCCCCATCTGGCGCAGCCGGCGTGCCTCCAGGCGCTGCGGATGCTCGCTGAAGTTGCCGACCACGAAGACGGTGGACTGCTCGCTCGAGCGCAGGAAGCCGAATACCTGCCGATTGCCGGTATCGAGCAGCTCGGTGTCACCGCGCGCGAAGGCGTGGTTATGGCCGCGCACCTGCAACAGGCGTAGCAGCCCCTGATAGACGCGCCCCGGCACCGTCTCGCGATCGCGGCGTTGCTCGGCGCGTTCCCAATCGAAGGTGCCGCGATGCAGCCAGCGTGAATCGCCGACCTTCTCGGCATCCTGATCGTAGCCGTAGTCGTTCAGGGTGGCGATCTCGTCGCCGAGGTAGATCAGCGGGATACCGCCGATCATGATGATGATGCCGTGGATCAGCAGGAGGCGGCCGATCGCCAGTTCCAGCTCGGCCTCATCGTTCTGCTCGAGTGCCTTCTCGAATCCGGTCAGCGAGGCGCAGGTCCCGGAGACGCGGGCGTTGCCGGTCGCCGGGTCTTCCTGGAACGGGGCGCCACGCGCGAAGCTGCCCTCGAAGCGCCCGGTGAAGAAGCGGGTCAGAAACAGCCGGTGCGCGTCCGGGTCGAAGCCGACGGCCTCGACATCGTCGTTGGCGAAGGCCCAACCGATATCGTCATGGCAGCGCACATAGTTGACCCAGGCGCAGCCCGAGGGCACCGCGAAGCGGCTCTGCATCGCCCGCTGCAGGACGCGCACATCGCGTGTCGCCAGCGCGTCCCAGAGCAAGGCCATCAACTGCGGATTATAGGACAGCGGACATTCATCGATGCTGACGTACTCGCGCACCTCGTCCGGGTGCACGATGGCCTCGGATTTGAACACCATCGCCGGCGCGGCGATGCTGACCAAGGCATTGAAGGCCTGGATGATCCAGTGCGCCTCGGGCAGGTTCTGCGAGTTGGTGCCGAGCCGCTTCCAGAGGAAGGCGACCGCATCCAGACGCAGGATCTCGACGCCCTGATTGGCCAGGAACAGCATCTCCTCGAGCATCCGGTTGAAGACCTCCGGATTCTCGTAGTTCAGGTCCCATTGATAGGTGTGGAAGGTGGTCCAGACCCATTTCTTGATGCCGGTGCGATAGGTGAAGGCGCCGGGATGGTCCTCGCCGAAGACCTCGGGCATGGTCTTCTCGTACAGATCCGGCAGTGTGCGATCCGGAAACAGCCGGTAGTAGCCCTGGTGCGTGCGATCACCGGCCAGGGCCGCGCGCGCCCATTCATGCTCGTCGCTGGTGTGATTGAAGACGAAATCCAGCGTCAGCGAGATGCCGTGATGGCGCAGCTCGGTGGCCAGGTCGGCGAGATCGTCCATGGTGCCGAGCGCGGGGTCGACCTCGCGATAACTGCTGACCGCATAGCCGCCATCGTTGTCGCCATCGGGCGAGCGGAACACCGGCATCAGGTGCAGGTAGGTGATGCCGAGTTCGGTCAGATAGGGGATGCGCTCGCGCAACCCGGCCAGATCATCGGCGAAGAGATCGACATAGCACATGGCGCCGACCATCCGATTGGACTGATACCAGTAGGGATCGGCACCGCGCATCGCATCCAGCGCCTTGAGTTCCGGCGAGCGCGCGATCCACATCTCGGTGGCCGAGGCGACGATGCTCTCGAGATGATAGAAAAAATCGTAGTAGCCCCCGTAGAGGCCATAGAGGCGTTTGAACAGGCGCGGAAAGTGGCGCTCGAGGCGCTCGCGGTAACCGAGCCACTCGACCTCGTCGGCGGCGCCACTGAAGCGCTGTTCGAGGCGCGGGAGCAGGCGCGCGAGGGAGCGGTCCGCCTGCTCGCGCACCCACTGCTCGTCGTTGATCGGTGTCTTGTTATCCATGGATTCTTCGGTTGTGGGCGGACCTGATGCCTGTGCCGACCTCGGCGACGGCGCAGGCACCATCGCCAAGATCGCTCAGGAGGAGCGAGCGCCGCCGTTTCAGTCGCTCGACTTGCCGCCGCGCCGGCGCAGCAACAGCAGCATCACGACGCCGGCGACGAGGACAGCGGCAAGACTGATGAGCAAGGCATTGTCATCGAGGAAGGCGAGACCGATGGCGCTCGCGATCATGAAGGCACCGAAGAGGGACATCTTCCAGTCGAGATAGATGCCCGACAGCAAGGCCGAGAGCCCCAGGATATAGGCGATCACGAAGCCCTGCGTCTCGGCGTTGAGGAAGTTCGGGGTATCGCCCATGAACAATAGATTGATCACCAGCAGCACCGCGCCCCAGTACAGCAGTTGTTTGGCAATGTAGACGCCCTTCTCCTTTGCGTCCTCGCCCGAAAAACGCCATCCCCCCATCATCGACACCAGCGCCACGACGGGCATGAACCATTTCCACAGCGTGGTTGCCCGTTCGGGCTGGGATTCGGTCATCCCGATGAGCACGAGGGAAGCAATGTACAGGGCCAGATAAGGCAGGCTGGGGATCAGCAGCTTGAGCCAGCTTGGCTTAGAGGCGGAATGAGCGTCGGTCATCGCGGATTCGGACACGTGATATCTCCTCTGTAGGTGGGTTCTTGTGCAACGCACATCGACGCGGACTTGCCCCCTTGGCGCTCGCGGGCTCGGGCGTCCATCGAGCAACCCTAAGCAAAGGCCGCGATCAGCATAGTATCAACGCGGATAGGCGCCGGACCAACCAGCGCGGGCTCAGGCCGAGGCATGATCAGCTTCAATTGCCTCGAGCAGACGCTCGTAGACCAGCGGAAAACTATAGGCGACACGATTCCAGGACGGGATCAACTTCGCTTCCTGCGGTCCCTTGGTCTGCATCCAGGCATCCCAGAGAAAGCCACGGAAGTGACCTGCGGCGGCCTCTTCTTGGTAAAGATCGTAAGCAAGGTCATTCACGTCGGCATCGTAGCTGTATTTGCGCACATAGGTCAGCGCGGTCTGATAGTAGGTGTGCAACAGCATGTCGACATAGGCATCATCGAGCGATACGCCATGCGAGCGCATGTAAGTCAGATAGAACTTTGCGATGTCGACCACCATCCGATGCAGGCCGCGCGAGGTATCGTGCGGAGATAGCTCCTGATGCTTGTGCTCGTAGTTGGCCGTGAGATCGATCTGCGCGACCTGGCGCCGTGTCACCTGGTCGTAGACCTGTGACAGGGTCGCGACCTCGAGCCCCCAGTCGTAGGCGATATTGAGCCCGCGCGCGAGGTCCGAGGTAAAACAGAACTCGCCCGCAAGCGGATACTTGAAGCCACGGTGATACTCGAAGAACCGCTGAAGCTCCGGCATCCCTTGGTTGCACATCACCCGCGAGAGGGTATCGACAAAGGGGGTGACGAACAGGCGCGTCACCCGCCCTTTCATTGAGCGCTCGCTCGGCGAGATCCGTGCATAGTACCCCTTGCAGAATTGGAAGGCGTTGTTCGGGTTGGCGACGGGTTCGATCAATCGCCCAAGCATGGTGCGATCGTAGGTGACGATATCGCAGTCATGCAGGGCGATGGTATGGGCCTCGCCACGCGCGAACAGGTAGCCCAAGGTCACCCAAACCGACTGCCCCTTGCCTTGAAGGCCGGTCGGTATCCCGCGCTCACCGAGTTCGCTCAGCAGCGCTTGGACGCGCGGCCCATCGACCCAGACCACCCGAACGCTGCAATCCGGACGTGCCAAGCGGCCAAAATACCGCTGCGCCTCGCGAAAGTGCTCCTCTTCCGGCGCGCCTCCGAGCGCAATGACGATACTGCTCAGATACCCCACCTCGGCGATCTGAGTGACGATGCGATCGAGCACATCGCCATTGCTGATCTCGCTGAACAGCGACGGCAGCAACAGGCACATGTGATCGTGCTTGGCATGGCACTCGAGCTTGTGTTCGAGGTTGCTCAGATAGGCGGTGCGATCGAAGGCCTCGTGCAGCGCATGCAGCGTCGTGATCTGCGGCTCTTGGTGGAAATCGGCCATGCGCTCTCTCCTGGCGAGGATGCGGGGCGATCGGCCGCGAGGGCAGCCGGCCGGGCGAACCAACCGGCTGTTTGGCCATCACGAGCGGCGCCAGCGCGCGCTAGTCGTGAGCGATGGGCTTCTCGGTGAACAGGTAGTCCTTGAGTTCCTCGTCGAAGGTCGGGTCTTGGCGGCGAATCCACTCGAGCACCATCGCCGCATGCTCCTTTTCCTCATCGCGGTTATGCGCGAGGATGGCCTTGAGTTCGGCATCCTTGCAGACATCGACGCGCTGGTTGTACCAGTCCACGGCTTCCAACTCCTCCATCAGCGAGGTGATGGCGCGATGCATATCGCGGGTGGCCTCCGACAGCTCAGCAACCGGCTCGTGATAGCCCTCATTGGACATGATGCGTCTCCACAGCAGGGGGGGCCGATGCGCGACAGCCCCGATGAATGATCAGGATCAGGAGCCCAACGTGCTGGCCGCTCCCGTGCGTGCATTGTCCGAGCCCGGCGCGAAAAATACAACGGGCGCTGCGACCCCATTGAATCACGCAACTCCTTCATTCAGGAGAAGGTGCTCGGGTCCAGCGCCAGCCCCGAGGCGCTGCCCCCGCTGCCGCTCCCACTGCTGCCACCGCCCGCACCGCGACCGGCGTTGCCGAGCGAGACCAGCACCTGCGCCTCGCGCGGCAGCACATCGACCTCGGCACCCGAGGCGATCAATTGCTCGGTCTCCATCACCTCCATCAGCGCCGCCAGTGTTTCCGGGTCCTCGCGGGCGATCGCGTTGAGCGCCTCGCCGACCACGCGGGGTCGCGTCGCGGTGGCCTCGGCCATCTTCTGCGAGACCTTGAACGCGGTCTCGCTCTTGATCAGGCCGACGCGGTTCTCGCCGTCCTGCTTCATCGCGCTGGTGACCTGGATCAGGCGCTTGACCACCTTCTCGGTGATGTTGTCGACCATCTGCCGATCGGTGAAGGCGACCTTGCGGATGTAGACCGAGCCGAGCTTGTAGCCCCACTTCTCCGACAGCGGCGAGACCGTCGCGCGCACCTTGCGGCTGAGCTGGTGGCGGTCCTCGAGCATCTTGTCCATCTCGAGGTTGGACAGCGTCGAGATCGTCGAGCTGGCGACATTGGCCTGCAGCGAGCCTTCGGGATTGGCATTGGTGAACAGATAGTCGGCCGGATCGCAGACCTGCATCTCGTACCAGATGCCGACGCCCATGGGGGTGCCCTCCTCCGAGTTCACCATCAGATCGCGCAGGTAGTACTGACGCAGCTTGGTGTTGACCAGGTAGCGTTTACCGAAGAAGGCCACCAACAGCGCCTTGGGACCAAAATAGAGGATCGGGAAGCGCAAACCGGGCTCGTCAAGGGTGCCGATGACCTTGCCGAAGAGGGTGAAGACCTGTGACTCACGCTCATGCACGATCGCGTAGAGACCAAGCTTCTGGGCCAGGCCCAGCAGGAGCGGGATCGCGGCGAGGCCGACCAGGAAGGCCAGCAGCGGGGAGAGTTCGGAGATGGGCATGATCGTGTTCCTCAGCGAGACCGCTGCTCGGTGTCCTCCGACCTTGGCCCCGCGACCTGCACGATGCGCTTGGCCTGCTTCAGCAGCGGGATGCGCATATTGCGGATATAGGCGCGCAAGGCCGCACTGCCGCCGGTGCGTTTGATGCCCATCAGGGTCGTCGCCAGCTCGCGCAGCGGGGCGACCTCGGCCTGGGCGTTGTTGCTGGCGATGTCGACCGCGCGCTTGCTCATGGTGATCTGCTGCTCGGCATCGGCACGCGCGGTGCTGATGTCGGCGGCCACCTGGTTGCGCGTGCTGTTGATCGCCGACAGCGCCCGATCGACCTCGCTGGGCGGGTCGATCTGGGTGATCAGCGCCGCGTCGAGTTCGATCCCATAACGCGCCCCGGTCGAGCGGCACTGGGTCTCCATGTAGTCGTTCAGGAGCGGGAGATTCTTGCGCAGATCGTTGATCGAGACGCCCTCGGTCAACTCGACCGCCGCGCTCGCCTCCTCGCCGGCGACATCGCCGGTATCGACCAGGCTTTGGCCCCTGGGATCGACGAAGTTGGCGATGCGCTCGCGCAAGACCGCGATGAAATACCCCATCACATGCTCGAGGGGACTATCGACACCGAAACAGTAGGCATAGAGATTGCCCTCGGCGACGCGAAACCGGATCTGGCCATCGACGCCGGTGGTCAGATTGTCCTTGGTCACCGCCTCGATCGTGTTCTGGCGCTTGGTCGGGTCCCAGGTCAGGTCGATCGACTGGGTGGCGATATCAACCTTGTGCACCGCTTGCCAGGGCCATTTGAAGTACGGCCCACCGGGCCCGATCACGCGCAACTGCGGGAAGTGGTAACGCGCGCGCTCATCCTCATTGAGGTGTTCGTCGGTGACCCATTGATCACCGAGACGCACCGCACGCCCGAACGAGGTCAGCACCGCCCGTTCATTGGGCTTGACGGTGTAGAGGGCCCGAATAAAGACTTTGAAGGCGATATAGACGAAGAGTCCAAAAAGAAAGGCGAGTAACGGCATTGATCCCCCTATGCCAAGTGAGCAGCTGCCAAGCGAGCGGTCGCCGAGCGTGGATCAGGGCAGTTTCGCGCCCCTGTGCTCCGCTTCAAGTCTCGCCGATGAGCTGCACGCGCCCCTGCTCGTCGACGGCCTCCATACGCACCTCGAAGCCCCAGAGGCGACGGATATGTCGTAGCATCTCATCCAGCGAATCGGCGAGCGGGCGCCGATTGTAGCGAAAATGACGGAGCGTCAGCGAGCGGTCGCCGCGCACATCGACATTGTAGACCTGAATATTGGGCTCGCGACTGCCAAGGTTGTATTGATCGGCCAGGCGTTGGCGTAACTGGCGATAGCCCGTCTCTTCGTGGATCGCGGTGATCTCCAAGGTGTCTTCACGGTCGTTGTCGGAGACCGCGAACATCCGCAGTTCGCGCATCAGATGGGGCGAGAGAAACTGAGCGATGAAGCTCTCATCCTTGAAGTTACGCATCGCGAAATCCAGTACTCGACGCCAGTCCTGATCGACCATGTCCGGGAACCAGTGGCGGTCTTCGTCGGTAGGCTCTTCACAGATACGGCGGATGTCGCGCATCATCGCGAAGCCGAGCGCGTAGGGATTGATGCCGCTGTAATAGGGGGAATCGAACGGCGGCTGATAGACGACGTTGGTATGTGACTGCAGCACTTCCATCATGAAACCGTCGCCGACGAACCCTTCATCATAGAGCCGATTGAGCAGCGTGTAATGCCAGAAGGTGGCCCAACCCTCGTTCATCACCTGGGTTTGGCGCTGCGGATAGAAGTATTGTGCGACCTTGCGCACGATGCGCACGATCTCGCGCTGCCAGGGCTCGAGCAATGGCGCATTCTTCTCAATGAAATAGAGGAGATTCTCCTGCGGCTCGTCCGGGAAACGTCGCTCGTCGAGACGGCCCTGCTCCTTATCGGCCACCGGCAGCGTTCGCCAAAGATCATTAATCTGGGACTGAAGATAGGCTTCGCGTTCGCATTGTTGGCGCTTCTCCTCGGCCATCGAGAGTGGTGCGGGTCGCCGATAACGATCAACGCCGTAGTTCATCAACGAGTGACAGGAGTCGAGCAGTAGCTCAACCTCTTCGGTGCCGTAACGCTCCTCGCACTCGGCAATGTACGTACGGGCGAAGACCAGGTAGTCGATGATGGCATCGGCACTGGTCCAGGTCTGGAACAGGTAGTTGCCCTTGAAGAAGCTGTTATGACCATAGCAGGCATGTGCGATCACCAGCGCCTGCATAGGCAGGGTGTTTTCCTCCATCAGGTAGGCAATGCAGGGATCGGAGTTGATCACGATCTCATAGGCCAGGCCCATCTGCCCGCGCCGATAGGTCTGCTCGGTAGCGACGAATTGCTTGCCGTAGGACCAGTGATGGTAATTGATCGGCAACCCAACCGATGAATAGGCATCGATCATCTGTTCCGAAGAGATCACCTCGACCTGATTGGCATAGGTGTCTAAGCCAAACTCGTCATGCGCGATCCGCGCGATCTCTTGATCGAATTGCTTCAGTAACGGAAAGGTCCATTCCGAACTATCGGAGATGATGCGATTGCTTGCCATACCGGGAACTAGGCCTCTTGCCGTTTGAACAGCTCACGGAAGACCGGAAAGATATCCTCGGCACCGTTGATCTCTTCCATTGCGAAGTGGGAATACGCTGCCTTCACATCCTGATAGGCATACCAGAGACAGGGCAATCGCATCAAGATTTGCTAATATTAGCTTTCCCTGATGCTCCTGTTTCCTCCTTGTTCTCGGGCCACTCGAAGAGCAGTTTTGCAAGGTAATCCTCGTTGCAAGCGGCCTTCAAGCGTTT
>NZ_NHSF01000083.1 GCF_016653295.1 Halochromatium salexigens
GCGATGATGACGACGACGACGGCGATGATGACGACGACGACGGCGATGATGACGATGACGATGATGATGATGACGAAAACGCACCACCTGTCGCTACCGACGACAGCGGCACGACCGACATCAACACCCCTGTCACCCTGAGCGTGCTCGCCAACGACAGCGATCCCGACGGCGATACGCTCGGACTCGCCAGCGTCAGCGCCCCGGCCAACGGCAGCGCCGTCATCAACAACGACGGCACCATCACCTACACCCCCGCCACCGACTTCACCGGCGAGGACAGCTTCAGCTACACCGTCACCGACGACGACGGCGCCACCGACAGCGCCACGGTGACAGTGACCGTCGAAGGGGATGGTCCTCCGCAACCCCTGCCCAAAGGCGAGCCCAATGCCTACTACACGCTCACCAATACCACCTCTGAGGAATTCTTCCTCGCCATCGGCCTAGACGCCCAACTGCTCGGCGATACGGCTGGCAAGACCATCAACATCCCCACTGGTGCCATCGCCCGCAGGCTAGACCCCAACACCACCGTCAACCTCGAGGACGCGAGCACCGACTATATCCTGCAGCGCAACGGCACCACCCTGGAGATCTTCGACAGCACCGGCGCCCCGGTCACCTCCCTCAGCGCCTCGAGCACCGAGACCTCGAGCTTGCGCTTCAGCGACGGCGCCGCCGACCTCACCTTCGAGGGCGGCAATCTCGTCATCGGTGGCACCACGCTCAGCGACGAGGAGCCGATCGCCGGCGGCACCTTGAGCCTGGATGACACACCCACCTCCAGCGGGGTCTTCACCGGAGTCACCGATCTTGCCGGCAGCGCCGAGGCCACCGCCTTCCTCACCCTCACCGACACCACCCCTGCGACCTTCACCCTCGGCGAGGGGCTGGTGGTCGAACTGCTTGGCAACAGCGCCGGCAAGACGATCAACATTCCCCAGGGGGCTGGTGCCGACGGCGTTGACCCCAACACCACCCTCTACATCGAAGGCGCCAGCAGCGTCTTCACCTTCAGCCGCAATGGCACCATCCTGGAGGTCCGCGATGAGGCCGGACACCTCACCGCTGGGGTCAAAGGTTCCAGCGCCGAGACCAGCACCTTGGTCTTCGCCGACGGCTTCCTCGAACTCGCCGTGGCCGACCAGCAGCTCACCCTCGGTGGCACAGCCTTCACTGACGGCCTCAGCGTGTCCGGTGCTGAGCTGACGGTCGACTCCAGCGAGACCTCTGAACCGATCTTCGGCAATGTCATCAACCTCGACGCCCTCGGCGGCACCGTGCAGACCCCCGCCAGTGCTGATGCTGGCGACGGCGCGCTGACTTTCTTCGATAACATCGCCCTCGCCAGCCACACCGAGATCAACGACTTCGGCGCCGACGACACACTGATGCTGCAAGGAGTGAGCGCTGCTGATGTCGACGTCAGCGTCGCCGACGACGCCACCACCTTCGCCTTCGACAACGGCGCAGGTGATGTCTCCCAGATCGTTCTGCTCGGCGTCGCTGGTCCCTTCACCTCCGTGGCTGAGTTCAATGCAGCTAGCGACAGCTTTGGTGATGTGATCTTCGCCTGAAGGCTGTGAAAAACCTCCCGCCGCTGGCCAGCCTAGTCTGGCTGGGCGGGTTAGGAGAGTCCGATGCCATGCTGGAACGGTATGGATGGCTTTGGTCGGCGCGGCTCATCGCACCGATTTGCTACCGTAGAGCGCAATCGTCCGCACAGATCATCAGAAACAAGGCCTCCACCTTATGTCCGCATCGGCTCCGCTGAAGTACCGCGTCATCCCCCGACGTCCCGAGGCTCACTGCTTCGAGGTCGGGCTCGAGATCCCCGAGCCGGAAGCGCCCAGCTTGCAGGTCTCGTTACCGGCCTGGATTCCCGGTAGCTACATGATTCGGGATTTTGCGCGCAATCTGTTGAGCATCGAGGCCGAGCAGGCCGGACGCCCGATCGCGATCGAGAAGCTGGACAAGCAGACCTGGCAGCTCTGTGGGCTCTCGGCGCAGGCCGGGCCGGTGCGGCTGCGCTACGAGGTCTATGCCTGGGAGCTGACCGTGCGCTCGGCGCATCTGGACCGGCATCACGGCTACTTCAACGGCACCAGCCTGTTCCTCCGCGTGACCGGGGCCGAGGATCGACCCTGCGCGGTCGAACTGCTGCCACCGCCCGCGCTTGAGGAGGGTCACTGGCAGGTCGCCACCAGTCTCGCGCGCGATGGTGCGCCGGCCTGGGGATTCGGGCGCTATCGGGCCGATGACTATGCCGACCTGATCGATCATCCGGTCGAGATGGGCGTGTTCGACCGCATCGCGTTCAAGGTCGAGGGCGTGCCGCACTGGATGACCATCAGCGGCCGCCATCGCGCCGATCTACGGCGCCTGACGCTGGACCTGCCGCGCATCTGCACCGAGCATGCGGCCCTGTTCGGCGAATTGCCGATCGACCGCTACCTGTTCCTGACCCAGCTCGTCGGCGATGGCTATGGCGGACTGGAGCATCGCTTTTCGACCAGTCTGCTGGCCAATCGCGATGATCTGCCGGCGCCGGCCTGGCCGAGCGAGGCCGGAGCGGCTGGCGCGAGCACGGCAGAGAAGGCTGTCACAGAGACCGGCTCGACCGAAAGCGCTCAAGCCAAGCACGCCCAGACGCAGGCGCAGCCGGCGATGCAGGCTCCCGAGCAACCCTCGGAAGGCTATCGGCGTTTCCTCGGCCTCTGCAGCCATGAATACTTCCATCTCTGGAACGTGAAGCGCATTCGCCCGCGCGCCTTCGCCGAGCAGGGGCTCGAGCGCGAGGTGCATACGCGCCTGCTGTGGGCGTTCGAGGGCATCACCTCCTATTACGATGATCTGGCGCTGGTGCGCAGCGGGGTCATCGATGCCAAGGCTTATCTGACCCTGCTCGCCGAGCTGATCACGCGCGTGATGCGCAACCCTGGGCGCCTGCGCCAGAGCGTGGCGGCGTCCAGTTTCGATGCCTGGACGCGGTTCTACAAGCAGGACGAGAACGCGCCGAACGCGATCGTCAGCTACTACGCCAAGGGCGCGCTGATCGCGCTGGCCTTGGACCTGACCCTTCGCGAGGGCACCGAAGGCCAGAACAGCCTGGACGATGTGATGCGCGCCCTCTGGCAAGACTACGGGCGCACTGGCATCGGTGTTGGCGAGCGCGGTGTCGAGCGGGTCGCCGCCGAGGTCAGCGGCCTCGATCTCACCGGCTTTTTCGATCAGGCACTGGATTCGACCGAGGATCTGGACCTGGCGCGCTTGCTCGCCACGGTTGCGGTCGAGCTGCGTCTGCGCCCGGCGACCGGTGCCAAGGACAACGGCGGCTGCGTCGAGCGCTTCGAGCCGGCCTCGCCACGGCCCGAGATCGGCGTGCGCCTGGCGCCGGACACGGCCGAGGCGCGGCTCGGAGTGGTGCTCGACGGCCGGCCCGCGCAGCGCGCGGGGCTCGCGGCGGGGGATCTGATCGTCGCCGTCGACGGGCTGCGGGCAACCGCCGGCAACCTGGATGCGCTGATCACCCGCGCCGCCGGCACGGGACCGGTCCGGGTGCATGCCTTCCGCCGCGATGAGCTGTTGGAGATGCAGGTGCTGCCGGAGCCGGCTCCCGAGGATACCTGCGAGCTGCGGCTCGATGCGGACGCCACCGAGACCCGCCGTGCCCGGCGCGCGGCCTGGCTGGCGTCGTCGATGAAGCAGACGCGCCGGCCTGAGTCTTGATGATGGATGCTGAGGAGGCCTGAGGTTGCATAGCCTGACCCGCACCCTTCGCACGCTCGTCGCGACCCGCTCGATTGAGAAGGTGATTGGGCGAACGACCGGGCGGACGGCTGGACCAGCGAGATGACCGCCATGACCCCGCGCGCACGCGCGCTCATCGAATTGCTCATAGATGGGCAGCCGCATTCGGGAGCGGCGATTGCCGACGCCATTGGGATCAGTCGCACGGCGGTGTGGAAGATCCTGCATCAGCTTGATGACGAGCTTGGTCTTGGCCTCGAGTCGGTGCGCGGACAGGGCTATCGGCTGCCGGAGCCGCTGGAGCTGCTGTCGTCGGAGGCGATCTGCTCCAAGCTTGATCGGCCGGCACGGCAACGGATTGGGGCGCTCGAGATCCTCGATGAGATCGACTCGACCAATGCCTATCTGCTTGAGCGTGGTCGGCAAGGGCGATTCAACAACGGCGAGATCTGCCTGGCCGAGCGCCAGAGCGCGGGCCGCGGGCGACTCGGGCGGCACTGGGTATCGCCGTTCGGGCGCAACATCTACCTCTCGATTCTTTGGTGTTATCCGCTGGCCCCGGCGCAGCTTGGTGGGCTCAGTCTGGCCTGTGGCGTCGCCATTGCGCGTGCGTTGCAGGGACTCGGCGTTGAGGGCATCGGGCTCAAGTGGCCGAACGATGTCCACTGGCAGCGGCGCAAACTGGCGGGTTTATTGCTGGAGGTGGCTGGCGAGGCGCAAGGGCCGAGTCGAGTCGTGGTCGGTGTCGGGATCAATCTTGGGCTGCGCGCTGCAGATGCCGAAGCGATCAATCAGCCTTGGGTGGACTTGACCGAGGTCTGCGGTGGCGAGAGGCCCACCAGCCGCGCAGCCCGTCGCGGCAATGGCGCCGGTTGCCATTCCCCTAACCGCGATGTTCCTGTCTGCCACGTCCCTAGTCGCAATGTTCTGGCAGCGACGCTGATCGATCACCTCACCGCAACCCTTTTGCGCTATGCTGACGCCGGGCTCGCCCCCTTCCTTGAGGACTGGCGCACGTTCGATGCCTATAACGGTGAGCCGGTGGTCTTGATCGCCGGCCAGCAGCGGATCGAGGGCTGGTATCGCGGTATCGATTGCCAAGGTAATCTCCGACTCGACACTACCGAGGGCCAGCGTACCTTTGCCGCTGGCGAGGTTAGCGTGCGCCTAAAGCCTTCCGCGCCTGGCTTATAGTCTTTCCCCCACTCGGTGAGTCTGGCCGAGATGCCTGGATGCTGCTTTGGAAATCAGGGATTACGCCGCGTTTCGGTGCATAATAAGTGCCGTCCCATCGCCCATCCTTGCCTCATCGATTTTGTGTCGGCCAATGGCTCGATCCGCTGTTGGCCGCTTTGGAGTTTTTCGTCCCGTGACCGAGCAATTACGCAACATCGCCATCATCGCCCACGTCGATCATGGCAAAACCACCCTCGTCGATGAGCTGCTGTCCCAGTCGGGCACGCTCGGCGAGCGTTTCGGCCCGGTCGAGCGGGTCATGGACTCCAATGACCTGGAGCGCGAGCGCGGGATCACCATCCTGTCGAAGAACACCGCGATCGACTGGAACGACTACCGTATCAACATCGTCGACACCCCGGGTCACGCTGACTTCGGCGGCGAGGTCGAGCGCGTGCTGTCGATGGTCGACTCGGTGCTGCTGCTGGTCGACGCCCAGGAAGGGCCGATGCCGCAGACGCGTTTCGTCACCAGCAAGGCCTTCCAGCATGGGCTGCGGCCGATCCTGGTGGTCAACAAGGTCGACCGGCCCGGCGCACGGCCGAGCTGGGTGGTGGATCAGGTGTTCGACCTGTTCGATCGGCTCGGCGCGAGCGATGAGCAGCTCGATTTCCCGATCATCTATGCCTCGGCCATCAACGGCTATGCCAGTCTCGATGAAACTGTGCACGAAGGCACCATGACGCCGCTGTTCGAGGCCATCGTCGAGCATTGCCCGCCGCCGGAGGTGATCCCGGACGCGCCCTTCCAGATGCAGGTCTCGACGCTGGACTATTCGAGCTTCGTCGGCGCCATCGCGGTCGGCCGCATCCGTCGCGGCATCGTCAAGCCGAATCAGCAGATCACCGTGATCAAACGCGACGGCCGCACTCACAAGGCCAAGGTCGGGCTGGTCTACGGTTATCTGGGGCTGGATCGCTTCGAGGTGCCGAGCGCCCATGCGGGCGATATCGTCGCGCTGACCGGCATCGATGCGCCGAATGTCTCGGACACCCTGTGCGACCCAAATTCGGTCGAGGCGCTGCCGTCGCTGACCGTCGACGAGCCGACGGTGTCGATGACCTTCCAGGTCAACACGTCGCCCTTCGCCGGCAAGGAAGGCAAGTACCTGACCTCGCGCCAGCTCAAGGATCGGCTCGAGCGCGAGCTGATCCACAACGTCGCGCTGCGGGTGGAGGAGGGCAATGATCCGGAGAAGTTCCGCGTCTCCGGCCGCGGTGAGCTGCACCTGTCGATCTTGCTCGAGAACATGCGCCGCGAGGGCTATGAGCTGGCGGTCTCGCGCCCGGAGGTCATCTTCCGCGAGATCGACGGCCAGATCTGCGAGCCCTATGAGCAGTTGACCGTCGATGTCGACGAGACCAGCCAGGGGGCGATCATGCAGGCGCTCGGCGAGCGGCGCGCTGAGCTCAAGGATATGGTGCCGGACGGCAAGGGCCGGGTGCGCCTTGACTACGAGGTGCCCTCGCGCGGGCTGATCGGCTTCCAGACCGAGTTCATGTCGCTGACCTCGGGCACTGGGCTCAAGTACCATGTCTTCGACCATTACGGCCCGGCGCACTCGGGCGGCATCGCCAAGCGGCACAACGGCGCCATGATCGCGAATGCCCAGGGTAAGGTGCTTGGCTATGCGCTGTTCAATCTACAGGAACGCGGCCGGATGCTGGCGGCGCCGGGTGACGAGGTCTACGAAGGGCAGGTGGTCGGCATCCATTCGCGCGATAATGACCTGGTCGTCAACCCGCTCAAGGCCAAGCAGCTCACCAACATCCGCGCCGCCGGCTCGGACGAGAACATCCTGTTGACCCCGCCGGTGCGCTTTAGTCTTGAGCAAGCGCTGGAGTTCATCGAGGACGATGAACTGGTTGAGATCACCCCGACGGCGATTCGCATCCGCAAACGCTTTCTGAAGGAGCACGAGCGCAAGCGTGCCGGGCGGGGTTGAGTTTTCGCTTCAAGCTGCTCGATGAGCCTGAACCCCACAGCGTTGTTAGATCGCCGCCTGTCCGTCGCGCCGATGCTCGACTGGACGGATCGGCATTTTCGCTACTTCGCTAGACTGCTCTCACGGCACACCCTGCTCTACACCGAGATGGTCACCACCGGCGCGTTGATCCATGGCGATAGCGCGCGTTTCCTGCGCTACGATTCGGCCGAGCATCCGCTCGCACTGCAACTCGGCGGTTCCGATCCCGCCGAGCTGGCACGCTGCGCGCGCATGGGCGCTGACTGGGGCTATGACGAGATCAACCTCAACGTCGGCTGCCCATCGGATCGGGTACAAAACGGACGTTTCGGCGCCTGCCTGATGGCCGAGCCGGCGCTGGTCGCCGACTGCGTCGCGGCGATGAAGGCAGCGGTGTCGATCCCGGTGACGGTCAAGAGCCGCATCGGGATCGACGATCGCGATAGCTATGAGGAATTGGTCGCTTTTACCGAACAGGTAGCCGCGGCCGGCTGCGATGCGCTGATCGTACATGCGCGCAAGGCCTGGCTGCAGGGTCTGAGTCCGCGCGAGAACCGTGAGGTGCCACCGCTGCGCTGGGGTTGGGTGCTAGCATTGAAACAAGACTTCCCGACGCTGCCGATGGTGTTGAACGGTGGCGTCACCCGGCTCGAGCAGGTCGAGGAGCTGCTGAGCGAGCGGCAGCTCGACGGCGTGATGATCGGCCGCGAGGCCTATCAGAATCCTTGGCTGCTGGCCGATGTCGACCGGCGGCTCTTCGGCACCGCGAATCCGGTCTCGACACCGCAACAGGCGTTGGCCGCTTTCCTGCCCTATGTCGAGCGCCAACTGGCCGAGGGCGTGCCACTGGCATCGATGACGCGGCATCTGCTCGGCCTCTTCCACGCCTGTCCAGGCGCCAAGGCCTGGCGGCGAACGCTGAGCGAGCAGGCGCATCGTCCGGGCGCGGGGATCGAGGTGCTGACCACGGCGGCATCCCGAGTGAGTCCACGCGCGTCCGAGTCTGAGTCCGAGTTCGTGGATTGTGCATCCTTTGGGCGGCATGCGGCTGGCGCTCGATGAGCTGGCTGCTGCTCGCGCTGCTCTGCGCCTTCAGCGTGGCCTCGGCCGATGCGGCGACCAAGGCCTGGCTGCAGGGCTTCTCGGCGCGCGAGCTGACCCTGATCCGCTTCACCCTCACCGGCGCGCTCTTGTCGCCGCTGCTGTTCTGGCTGCCGGACCCAAGCGCGTTGCCCGCGCCATTCTGGGGATGGCTCGCGCTCCTAGTGCCCCTGGAGATCGGCGCCATGCTGCTCTACATGGCGGCCATTCGTGATCATCCGCTCTCGTTGACGCTGCCGTATCTGGCCTTTACGCCGGTGTTCTCGATGGTGATCGCGGCGCTCGTGCTCGGCGAGCGGGTAAGCCTAGCCGGCTCGATCGGCGTGGTGCTGATCGTCGCCGGCGCCTGGCTGCTCAACGTCGAGCACGCGCGGCGCGATGACTGGCGCACCTGGCTGCGACCGCTCGGTGCGATCCGCTGGGAGGCCGGCTCGCGTATGATGCTCGGCGTGGCGCTGCTCTATGGGCTGACCTCGACCCTGGGCAAGGTGGCCTTGCTGTATCTGCCCTCGGCTGCGTTCGGCGCCCTCTATTTCGCCGTGATCGGCCTGCTGGCGATACCGCTGTTGCTGCTGGTGCCGCTCGGCGGGGCGCGCTCGTCGTCGCGCTCGGCGTTGCGGCGCCTGGCCAGCCGACCCGGCGCCGTGCTGGCGGTCGCGGCGCTCAATGGGATCATGGTCATCACGCATTTCATGGCGCTGCGCCTGACCGAGGTCGCCTACATGATCGCGGTGAAGCGCAGCAGCCTGCTGTTTGGCATCCTCTACGGCGTGCTGCTGTTTCGCGAGCCGAATCTGATCAATCGCCTGCCGGGTGGGTTGCTCATGGTGAGCGGTGTCTTCGTCATCCTGCTGGCCGGATGAGCGGCGCTCCTGCAGAGATCGATGCAGTGCGTGCTTGTGCCTGTGATCGGATCGCGTAAGGTTGCCAAAGTGCAAACGGCTGATGCTGTGATCAACACTGCCGAGTCCGAGCTGAAAACCGCCTTTCCGCCGATCGTCGCCCCTGACGCACGGCTGCTGATCCTGGGCTCGATGCCCGGCGAGGCCTCGCTGCGCCAGCAGCAATACTATGGCCATCCGCGCAATGCCTTCTGGCCGATCATGGGCGCGCTACTCGGGATTCCACCGCAGGCTGACTATGACGTGCGCTGTGCGGCGCTGCAGGCGCACCGGATCGCCCTCTGGGACGTGATTGCGGCCTGCGCGCGCCCCGGTAGTCTGGATCAGGCGATTCGCTCGGAGACGGTTCGCGTCAATGACTTCGCCGCCTTCTTCGCCCTGGCCCCATCGGTCGATCACCTCCTGTTCAACGGCGGCACCGCCGAGCGTGAGTATCGCCGCCGGGTGCTGCCGACACTTCCCGCGCGGTATCGGCAGATGACGACGCATCGCCTTCCCTCGACCAGCCCAGCCAATGCCGGGCTGCGCTTCGAGCAGAAGCTCGCGGCCTGGCGTCAACGGCTGGAGTGGCTGGCTGGCTAGAGCCGCCTGTGGGGCCGGCTGAGCCTCAGTGCTCGCCGTCGCCCGACTGATAGCCACAGCGGGCGATACCTCGACCGGGAATCGGGCTCGAGTCATCATTGAGCGCCGCGCGCAGCCGATCGCAGACGGTCTTCAGCACCTTGATACGCGCAAACGGCTTGTCGTCGCCCTCGACCAGGGTCCAGGGTGCGTATTCGGTGCTGGTGCGGGCGACCATCTCGTTGACCGCCACCTTGTAGAGCGGCCATTTCTCGCGGTTGCGCCAGTCCTCATCGGTGATCTTGTACTGCTTGTAGGGGGTGTTTTCACGATCCTGGAAGCGCCGTAGCTGCTCGTCCTCGCTGACATGGAGCCAGAACTTGAGCAAGATCGAGCCGTTCTCGACCAGCTGTTCCTCGAAGTCGTTGATCTCGGTGTAGGCGCGGCGCCACTCCGCTTCGCTGGCGTAGCCCTCGACGCGCTCGACCAGGACGCGCCCGTACCAGGAGCGATCGTAGATGATGATGTTGCCGGCGCGCGGCAGATGGCGCCAGAAGCGCCACAGATAGTGATGCGCCTTCTCCTCGTCGGTGGGCGCGGCGATCGGGATAGTGCGATAGAGGCGCGCATCGAGCGCATGGGTGAGACGGCGGATGGCGCCGCCCTTGCCACCGGCATCGACCCCCTCGAACACCAGCACCGTGGTGCGCTGCTTGCTGTAGGCCGTCCAGGCCAGCTCATTGATCTCGCGCTGATAGTGCTTGAGCGCCTCCTTGTAGTCATCGCGCGCGAGGGTTTGGCTCAGGTCGAGCTGATCGAGCAGGGTGATCTGGGCACTCGCCGACTCGGGCAGGTCGAGCGGATCGGCGGTCGCCGGCGGCTCGGTGGGCAGCGGCTGCTGGAGCCGGGCGCGGATGGCTTGCAGCAAGGTCTTGCCGACGGTGAGATCGCGATAGCGTTTGTCCTCGGCCTCGATCAGATACCAGGGCGCGATGCCACGGTCGCTTTGGCGGATGATGCGCTCGGCGACGTACTCGAAGAGTTGATACTGTTCGCTGAACTTCGATTTCTTCGGCAGCATCTTCCAGCGGCTGCGATCATCGCGCGAGAGCTCCTTCAGCCGCGTCTTCTGATCCTGCTCCGAGAGGTGGAACCAGAACTTCACCACCAAGGCGCCGTCGTGGGTCAGTGAGCGCTCGAAATCGACGATGCGCGCCAGCTCGGCATCGAGCGCGGCATCGTCGCATTCGCCCCGGAAGCGCTGCTCGATCGGCGCCAGATACCAGCCGCCGAACAGGATGGCGATCTCGCCGCGCGGCGGCAGGGTGCGCCAGAAACGCCAGTAGCGCGGCCGTTCGCGCTCCTCGTCGCTGAAGTCCCAGAACGCGAAGGTCTGCATGCCGCGCGTGTCGAGCCATTCATTGAGGCGGTTGACGACCTCGCCCTTGCCGGCGGCCTCGACCCCGGCGACGATGACGATGACCGGGATATGGCTGTCGCGCAGAGTGCGCTGGACCTCGAGCAACTGCGTGCGCAGCTCGTCGCGCTGCGCCTTGAAATCCGCCTTGCTGACCGTGCGGCCAACCTTTGCTGCCTCAAACATCTGTCTGGTACCCACTGAAGCTGTGCTGTCGAATCCTCGCCGGCTCGAATCATCGCACGCAGCGCCGATGGCTGATAGTGGCCGGTGGTCAGTGCGCGCACCGAATGAGGGCGCGCAGGCGCTAGGCGGCGCGTTTCATGCGCGCCTTGTCCGCGTACATATTCTGATCCGCCGCGCGCAAGGTGGTCATCTCGTTATCGCTTTTCGAGGCGCCGGGGAAGAGGGCACGCCCGACGCTGATCGACAGTCTGATCTCCGGATAGCCTGGCACGCGGTTGGCCGCGACCTCCGCTTTCCACTCCGCGATGATGGCATCGGCCTCTTGCTCGGTGTCGATGTCGGCGAGGATGACGACGAATTCATCACCGCCATAGCGGGCGACGATGTCGCCCTCGCGCGAGCGGCCCATCAGCACCCAGGCGACCACCTTGAGCGCCTCGTCGCCGGCGTGATGGCCGAAGCCATCGTTGACCTGCTTGAAGTCGTTGAGATCGATGAAGGCGAGGCAGTGACTGTCTCCCCGGCGCGCGCTGCGGTGGTACTGGCGATGCAGCGCGTCCTCGAAGAACGCCCGGTTCAGGGCCCCGGTGAGGCCATCGCGGCTGGATTTGAAGCGCAGACTCTGCGCGTCCGCCTGCAGCGCCTCCTTTTCCTCGAGTTCGGTGAGGAGGCGTTGCGTCACCTGTTCCGATTGGGCCAAGGCCGCGCGTTGGCCCGACACCGCCGCATTGGCGAAATAGGTGATCGCGCCGACGGCGATCATGGCGACCTGGTATTCGGCGGCGCTGGCGAGCAAGCCGAAGGTCGAGGCCGAGTAGGCCAGCGCGAAGGCCAGGAACGCCAGCACCACATAGACGATCGGCGAGCGCGTCTTGTAGATGGTCACCAGCAGCGCGATGACCATCGCATACACGGTGAACGACAGGCCGACCTGGTCGGGATAGCTGTAGGACAGCAACCCGCTGACCAGGAACAGGAGCAACGCCAACGGCAGATAGAGCAGATCGCGCAGCGGCAGGTGCTTATGGTGGACCTCGTCCTGGTAAACGCATTGGTAGCGAAGATCCGCGCCGACCAACTCGAGCGCCATCAGATGCAGGTAGATCAGCGCGATGCTGAGGCAGACCGCCGCGACCATGTCGCCGATCCAGCGCGTGGCCAGGATCTCCTGGATCTGGGCGTAGGGCATGCCGCCGAGAAGATGCACACAGTAGGCGCCCACAAACGCCGCCCCGGCCGCCGCGAAGGGAATCATGAGCAGGAAGCGCATGATATGGCTGGGATTGCGCGGGTCGAACGGGCCGTTCGTCATGCGCTGCAGCAGATACACGCCGGCCCAGTACGGCATGGCGTGGGCGAGTGGATAACACAGCAGCTGCAGGAGCGAGAGGATCGGGTCCGCGCCCTGCGCGAAGGGCGAGTCGTTCAGCAGCGTCGTCGCCACCACACAGCAGAACACGATGGGAAAGGCCCGGCTTCCCAACAGCAGGAACAGGGCCACCGAGAGCCCCGCCGGGGCATACCAGAAACTGGCATGCGAGTGGGAGGCGAGAAACGACGAGAGCTGGAACAGGATCAGTTGGAACGCGATCGAGAAGACCAACAAGATCGCGTAATTCCTCGACAGCATCATGTATCACCCGGCGTCGGTAGGCGGCGTGGACGACCGGCGGCATCGACGGCGACGAAGACCAGCCGACCCGTGGCCACCTCGCGCGTCGCCTCGGGCCGTGAGGCCCGCCGCGCCCAGGCGCTGATATCGACGGTGATCGAGGTCTGACCAGTGTGCTCGACCCGGGCGTAGAGATCAACGAGGTCGCCGACCCGGATCGGTGCTCGGAACTGGAAGGCATTGATGGCCACGGTCGCCACCCGGCCCTGGGCGCGGGCGACGGCCAGGGTGGCGCCGGCGATGTCGGCCTGCGCCAGCAGCCAGCCGCCGAAGATATCGCCATCCGGGTTGGTATCGGCCGGCGCCGCGAAGACGCGCAGCGCGAGCTGCCACTCGCTCGTCTCCAGGGGCAGGGCCGGAGACGGATGGGTTGCTGGCAAGGCGGCCTTGTTCATGACGTCTGCTTGGTCAACGCGATCGCCCGCGCCAGATGCGCTTCCGGGGTATGGAAATGCGGCGAGAACCGCAGTCCACCCCCCCGGCTCGCGCACATCAAGCCCTGTTGCATCAACCGTTGATACAGTCGCTGCTGATCGACACCGGGCACGCGGAAGGTGAGGATGCCCGCGCGCCGGGCCGGCACTCGCGGCGACAGGAGTTCGAAGCCGGCCTGGTCGACGAGTTCGACCAGACGCGCGATGCGCGCCTCGATCGCCGTGGCGATGGTCTCGGCGCCGGTCTCCTCGAGCAGCGACAGGCTGGCCTCGAGGGCATGGATGCCGAGCATGTTCGGGCTGCCGCACTCGAAGCGCCGCGCGCTCGTCGCCGGCTGCCAGTCCGGGCGATCGAAGGCGCCCATGTCCTCGACCATGTGCCAGCCGAATTCGGTCAGACGCAGCTGCGCGCGCAGCTCCGGCCGACACCAGAACAGCGCCAGCCCTTCCGGCCCGAGCAGCCACTTGTGACCATCGGCGACGAGGAAGTCGACCGGGCTCTCGGCCAGATCGAAGGGCAGGGCGCCCAGGCCCTGGATCGCATCCAGGCAGAGCAGGATGCCGCGCGCGCGGCAGGCTGCGGCCAGCCGGGCGATGTCGAGGCGTTGTCCGCGTTCATACTGGACCCAACTGATCGCGAGCAAGCGCGTGCGCGCATCGCAAAGCGTGAGGAGTGCGGCTTCGGGATCAGCCGCCGGTCCTTCGCCGGCGGCGAGATCCAGGGTGCGCAGCTCCACCCCGCGCTCAGCCAATGTCTCCCAGACGATGCGGTTAGAGGGGAACTCCTGGGCGAGACTGACGATGTTGTCGCCGGCCTGCCACTCGAGCCCCTGGGCGACGAAGGAGAGACCTTCCGAGGTGCTTTTCAGTAACGCGATATCAGCCGCCGACGCGGCGCCGATCAGCCGCGCCGCGCGCTCGCGCAGCCGCTGCTCGACCTCAAGCCAGGCCGGATAGCGTTGCGAGCCGAGCCGGCCCTGCTCGGCGGCGAAGCGCGCGACCGCCGCGACCGTGCGTTGCGGCCAGGGCGCGATCGCGGCGTGATTGAGATAGATGAGGTCGGGATCGAGGTCGAAGTCCGGGTGCATGAGGTTGGCTGGTCGATGGCGGTAGTCATTATCATGCCAGCCATGGGGGCGGCGATGCCATGGGCATAGGCTGGAGTTATAATCGGCGCTCCTAGCCGCCGCTCCACCACCGACTCCCGCCCCGCCCAGGAAGCCCCATGCCCGCAGCCCCC
>NZ_NHSF01000084.1 GCF_016653295.1 Halochromatium salexigens
AAGCACTCCGTACAATCAGCATTGCGGTCACTGAAAGAAGAAACCGAGCTGATCAAGTCGTTCTTCAAGCTCCCGTATACTCAGTATGCGCAATGAAAGTGTCCGGATAATTGTTAACTGGTCAATAGAGGCATAGCGTTTCTCCTGTTCAGATCCTTTTAGCATAGGGCAGGCACCACCATAGCGCCCGCCATGTTGAGCGTCTGTACACAAGCGCACAGAGCAAGGAACATCACCGTCCTAGTCTGGACCGACCGGCTCTCGCGGACTCCGCCATCTCTGGTTCCGATGCTTTCGCATCTCTGTTAACCTTGTCGCCCCCGATCGTCATACGGCGGTAACCCTCGTCTACCCCAGGTCTCGGGCCGCTGCGGACTTACAGGGGGCGCTTGGGTTTCACTACTCTGCAGTGAGATCAAGACGACATCGGCCTCACGGGCCGTCACTTGAGGAGAAACGTTGATGAGATCACTAGTCCTGTTGTTTCTGTTCGCCATGGTTGTCGCTGGAATCGCCCTTTACTTTAAGGGCCATGCCAATTCGGTGAACCTCTACCACATCTGTGACAAAGAGGTGTCCTGGTACGACGCGATGTTCTTGGATTCGATCAAAGACAAGTCCGGCTGCGAGAAGTATCAATAACTCGCTGACGGCGCCGGACAGCCGCCGCCGGCGCCGCAAGCGCCTGCCCGCCGATCACAAGCAGCGAGCAGGTTGCCAAAACCACGGGAAGGCGTTTCGGCTCATGGGGCCAAGTGTGTGAGACCTTGCTATGAGACCTTTCCAATTGTAGAAAATTGGTGATAATGAAGTACCGCATAGCAAAAAACTTTCGCTCTTTTCGCTTATATCGTGACTCAATCATCAAGGCCGTTGCGCCAGTCTTGGTCGTCCTTGTCGAACAACCGCGTCGCCTCGGCCGGCCCCCAAGAGCCGGCTGGATAGGTGTGGATGAAGTTGCGTTCGGTGGCCCAGAGTTTGAGGATCGGATCAACGATGCGCCAGGCGTAGTTGACCTCATCGTAGCGCAGGAACAGCGAATGATCGCCCTCGATGGTGTCCAGGAGCAGCGCCTCGTAGGCATCGATCTGCTCGCTGCCCATGAAGCAGGTGTTGGCGTCCAGGCGTTCGGTGACGGTGCGCATCTCGAGCCCGGCCTGCTTCACCTGCAGCTCCATGCGAATACATTCAGTGGGCTGGATATTGATCAGCAGCCAGTTTGGTTCCAACCGCGCGATCGGGGTGTCCTGGAACAGTTGCTGCGGCGGATGGCGAAAGCGGATGCTGATCAGCGAATCGGTGCCACTCATGCGCTTGCCGGTGCGCAGGTAGAAAGGCACGTTGCGCCAGCGCCAGTTGTCGATGTAGAGCTTGAGCGCGGCATAGGTCTCGGTGGCGCTTTGCGGATCAACACCGGGCTCGTCGAGATAACCGGCGACCCGCTCACCATCGACCTCACCGGCTCGGTACTGGGCGCGAAAGGCCTGGGCATGCACCGCCTGGCGACTGATCGGACGGATCGAGCGCAGCACCTTGACCTTCTCGTCGCGCAGGGCCTCGGCATCCAGGCTCGGCGGTGGCTCCATCGCCACCAGTGTCAGCAGTTGCAGCAGATGGCTTTGGATCATGTCGCGCAGGGCGCCGACCCCTTCGTAGAAACCAGCCCGGGAATCGATGCCGCGTGACTCGGCATGGGTGATCTGGACATGATCGATGTAATTGCGATTCCAAAGGGGTTCAAGCAGCAGGTTGGCGAAGCGGAACACCAGCACGTTCTGCACCGTGCTCTTGCCGAGATAATGGTCGATGCGGAAGATCTGCTCCTCGCTGAAGTGCCGGTGCAGATGCTCATCGAGGATCTCGGCGCTCTCCAGGTCATAGCCGAACGGTTTCTCGACCACCAGGCGCGCCCAGCCATCACGCTGCTCGTTGAGCCCCTGCGCCGCCAACCCATCGACCGCATGGCCGTACTGGCCCGGAGCAATGGCTAGATAAAAGATCAGATTGCGTGCAAAACCCTCGTTGCCGCGCAGACGCTCGGCGAGCCGCTCGAAGCCCGCCCCATCGGTGAGATCGCCCTCGACGAAGAAGAGCCGCTCGAGCAATCGTTGTAGCGCCGCCTCATCGAGCCCACCGCGCGCCGAGTGCTCGACGCAGCCGCGCACCTCGTCGCGCCAGTGCTGATCGCTCCAATCGCGCCGCCCGAACCCCAGCACCCGCATCGAAGGGGGCAGATGACCCGCCACCTCCAGGTGATAAAGCGCCGGCAACAGCTTGATGCGCGCAAGATTCCCGGTCGAGCCAAAGATCACCAATGTACAATCCGCCTGCATGCGAGCCCCCTCAAGATAAACGTTGTATGCTAGGTTCAATGGGTGAGACCCGTTAATAAACATCACAAGCCTCGGACCCGATCTCATGTCCCCTTCTCTCGCTCGCGGCGGCCAAGCCGTTCTGTTCGCCAGTAGCGAAGCGCACCCGCTGGTCAAGACCGGCGGTCTCGCCGATGTGGCTTCCAGCCTGCCCGCCGCGCTGCGAGAGCTCGGCCACGATGCCCGCTTGATCATCCCGGCTTACCCGCAGGCCAAACGCCTGGTGCGCGAGTTGCGGGTGCTCAGTGAACTAAGTCTCAAGAATACCCAGGGGCCGGTGTCGCTGCTCGGCGGTTTGCTCCCGGACCGCGATCTGCCGGTCTATCTGGTCGAGGCGCCGGCCTACTTCTGCCGCGAGGGCAATCCTTACACCGACGTCAGCGGTGGCGACTGGGGGGACAACCCAGAGCGCTTTCTGCTCTTCGCGCGCGTGCTCGCGCGCGTGGCGCTCGGCTTGCCCACGCTCGATTGGCGCCCGGATGTCCTGCACTGCAATGACTGGCAGACCGGACTCGCGCCCGTCTTCCTGGACCGCTACGAGGAACGACCAGCGGTGGTCTTCACGGTGCACAATCTGGCTTATCAGGGCGTGTTCGAGCGCGCGACCTTCGATCGGCTCGGGCTCCCGCCGGCGCTCTGGTCGATCGGCGGGGTCGAATTCCACCAGCGCATGTCGTTCCTGAAAGGCGGCCTCGTCTTTTCCGATCGCATCAACACCGTCAGCCCGACCTATGCCACCGAGGCACGCACGGCCACTTACGGCTGTGGCCTCGACGGCCTGCTGAGACAGCTCGGCAGTCGCTTCCAGGGCATCCTGAACGGCATCGATTACCGCACCTGGGATCCGCTACAGGATGCGACGCTGCCACAGAATTACGGCCGTGACAGCCTGGAGCTGAAAGCCGCCAATAAGGTCGCGCTGCAGCACCATTTCGACCTCCCGCACGCCGAGCACAGCCTGGTGCTCGGCCATGTCGGCCGGCTGGTCGAGCAAAAAGGCGTCGATATGATCCTGGACCTGTTGCCCCGGCTCTTGGCGCAGGGCGATGTGCAACTGGTGATGCAAGGCGAAGGCGAGCGCGCGCTCGAGCAACGCCTGCTCGAACAGGCCGCGCATTACCCGAGCCAGCTCAGTGTGCGCATCGGCTATGACGAGGCGCGCGCGCACCTGATCGAGGCTGGCAGCGATCTGTTCCTGATGCCCTCGCGCTTCGAGCCCTGCGGGCTCAATCAGATGTACAGCCTGCGCTATGGCACGGTGCCGATCGTGCGTCGCACGGGCGGGCTCGCCGACACCGTCGTCGATACCAACCCGCATACACTCGCCGGCAACGAGGCGACCGGCTTCCTGTTCGACAGCCCTGATGCCGAGGCCCTGTGGGACGCGCTCGAGCGCGCGCTCGATCTCTATCACCAGGCGCCCGAGCGTTGGCGGCAGTTGATGCAGACCGGGATGGCGCAAGATCTGAGCTGGGAGGCCAGCGCCAAGCGCTATGAGCTGTTCTATCAAGAGGCACTCGGCGCGCGCCTCGAGCAAAACGAGGCGCTTTCGGCCTGAGCGGGTGTCGCCGCCGCGCCCCGCAGCTAGGAGTGCACGGCAGGCAGGGGCAAGGCGTCTTCAGGCCGCCTGAGCCGGGATCTGGTGGCCGAGCCGGGTCACCTGATTGTGCTCGTCGCAATACACCAGCGTTGGCTCGAACTGGGCCGCCTCGTGCTCGCTCATCCCCGCGTAGCAACAGATGATGAGTCGATCGCCCGGGCTCGCCTTGTGCGCAGCGGCGCCGTTGATCGAGATCACGCGCGAGCCCGCTTCGGCGCGAATCGCGTAGGTGCTGAAGCGCTCGCCATTGGCCAGGTTGTAGATGTGCAGTTGCTCGAACTCACGGATGCCGGCCTGGCGCATCAGGTCTTCGTCGATGGCGCAGGAGCCCTCGTAGTCGAGCTCGGCCTGCGTCACGCACACGCGATGAAGCTTGCATTTGAGCAGAGTGAGTTGCATTGGTCATCATCTCCCTGGGCAACGGCCTTCTGTCATCACTACGGGCCCGTCGGCACAGAATCTCCGCGCCGAGGTCAGGACAGTCATGGTCAAGATGGGGGCATGCTTGCACCGGCGGATGGGCGGGACAGGCGTGCGAGCGGTGTTGGTCAGCGTGTCGGTCGGCAGCGGATGCTGCAGTGCAATATATTCTATCGCCTCAACCCGGCCGCTGGCTAGGCAAGGGAGGCATCGAGATCACAGGCGAGGTTGTCGATCAGGCGGGCGCGCCCGAGCCGGGCCGCAGCGAGGATGATCAGCGCGCGATCGTCCGGAGTGCCCGGCGCGGGCGCGGGCTTGGCGAGATCTGAGCGCCGCCGCACGCTCACATAGTCCGGCTCGAATCCGGCCGCCGCGAGCGCCTGCTCGGTCTCGTGCTCGACGGCCTCGCAGCTCACACCGGCGCGCAAGCGCGTCGCCGCCGCGACCAGGTTGGCATGCAGCCGTGGCGCGATCGCACGCTCGGCGGCGTTGAGATAGCTATTGCGCGAACTCATCGCGAGTCCATCTCGCTCGCGCACGATCGGCGCGCCGACGATCTCGACCGGCAGATTCAGATCTGCGACCAGACGGCGGATGATCAACAGTTGCTGGAAGTCCTTCTCACCGAAGATGGCGACCTCCGGCTGCACCATGTTGAGCAGCTTCGCGACCACGGTAGCGACACCGCGAAAATGGCCCGGTCGGCTGGCCCCACAGAGCTGATCGCACAGCCCGGGCACCTCGATCGCCGTCTGGCCCTCACGTCCACGCGGATAGACCTCGGCCTCCGAGGGCGCGAACAGCAGATCGCAGCCGGCATCGCGCAGCATGTCCGAATCGCGCTCCAGGGTGCGCGGATACTGGCTGAAATCCTCGCCCGCACCAAACTGCAGCGGATTGACGAAGACGCTCGCCACCACCCGATCGGCGCGCGCCCTGGCCTCACGGATCAACGACAGATGGCCAGGATGCAGGTGGCCCATGGTCGGCACCAGGGCAACGCGAAGACCCGCCTGGCGCCATGCGCTGCGGCGCCCGCGGAGCGTTTTCAGTCGTTCAATGTGTTCCATCGATCAGGCTCAGGCCAGGGTGTGTTCGGGGGCCGGAAAAGCGCCTGCCTTGACAGCGGCGACATAGGCCCGCACCGCCGCCTCGATGCTCACCTCCGCCTTGTCATTGGCACCGTCATCCGCGCGTTCGGCGAGGAAATTCTTGCTGAAGCGCGGCGCCTTGCCCGGCGTCAGCCCGAGGATATCGTGCAGCACCAGCACCTGGCCGTCGCAGCCCCGGCCGGCGCCGATGCCGATCACCGGGATGTGCAGCCGTTGCGCCAGCGCCGCTGCCAGGGCGCTTGGCACGCATTCCAGGACCAGCAGCGAGGCACCGGCCGCTTGCAGCGCGAGCGCATCGGCCTCGATGCGCGCCGCCATCTCGGCATCCCGGCCCTGCACCCGATAGCCACCGAGCTGATGGATCGACTGTGGCAGCAACCCGAGATGGGCGCAGACCGGGGCGCCGAACGCGGTCAAGCGCGCGACGGTCTCGGCCAGCGCCTCGCCACCCTCGAGCTTGACCATCGCCGCGCCGCCCTCGCCCATCAGGCGCGCGGCAGCCTCCAAGGCCCGCTCCGGGGTCGCGTAGCTCATGAACGGCAGATCGGCGATGACCAGGCTCTGCTCGGCGACACGGGTCACGCAGCGGCTGTGGTAGACCATCTGATCCAGGGTCACGGGCACCGTGGTGGAGTGGCCTTGGACCACCATGCCGAGCGAATCGCCCACCAGCAGCACCTCGACCCCGGCGCGCTCGAGCAGCTGCGCGAAGGCGGCGTCATAACAGGTCAGACAGGCGATCGGCTCGCCGCGCTGCTTGCACGCGCGCAACGCCGTGGTGGTGATGGTTGCAGTGGGCATCAGGCTCAGAGGCTCCCAGAGCGGCGGGTGTCGAGGCGTGGCGCCTGCGTGCGCACCGGCACCACGGTACGGGCCTCGTCGGCGACCACGGCCAGCAGCGCATCCAACGGACCCTGTCCAGGGATGTCGAGCCGGGGCGGTGCGATGTCGGCGAGCGGCACCAGCACGAAGGCGCGCGTCTGCATGTGCGGATGTGGCACGCGCAGGCCCGGCACATCCAGCTCGCGATCGGCGATCAATAGAATATCCAGATCCAGGGTACGCGGGCCCCAACGGCGGCCGGTGCGGATGCGCCCGTGATGGCGCTCGATCTGCTGCAGCGCCGAGAGCAACGCCAGCGGCTCCAGCGCTGTCTCCAGGCAGGCGACCGCATTGATGAAATCCGGCTGATCGGCGGGACCGACGGGCGCGGTGCGATAGAGCGGCGAGACGGCGGCCAGCCGCGACTGCGGCAGGCGGCGTAGTTCCAGCAACGCCTGCTCGACCTGATGGCGCGGATCGGCGAGATTGGCGCCGAGCCCGATGTAGACCGGCAGGCGCGGCGGACACCCAGCCGCTGCCGCCTCGATCGCTGGCGAGGCCGTCGCGGGTGACTCCCGCATGGGCGACTCACTCATTGGCCTGGCCGTTGCGCGGTTGCGCCGTGGTCGCGACGCCCGCCTCGCTGGCAGCCTCCTTGCCAGCGCTCGCCGCCACCGCCTCTCCTTTCGCCTTCGGCTTGCGCTTGCGCCGTTTGCGTTTGCGCGGGGCTGAGCTGCTGAGCATCCTGGTGCGCTCGGCGGCATCGACGTCCTGAAAGCGTGTCCACCATTCGGCGAGTTCGGGATCGGTCTCGCCGGCCTCGGCGCGCAGGAGCAGGAAATCATAGGCCGCGCGGAAGCGCGGATGACTCAGCAGCACCAGCGGGCGCTTACCCTGGCGGCGTTCGAGCCGCGGCTGCAGGGCCCAGATCTCGCGCATCGGCAGCGCGAAGCGTTTCTGAATCGCCACCCGCCGCTGCTGGGCCGAGGCGACCTCGTGGGAGGCCAGCGCGATAGCCTCGGCCGAGGCCATGCCCTCGGCCAGCAGGGCGTGGTAGCGCAGCCGCACTGGCTCCCATAGCAGCACCGCGAACAAGAACGCAGGAGCGACGGGCTTGCCCTCGAGGATGCGCCGATCGGTGTTATCGAGCCCGCGACTGACGAAGGTGATCGGGAAGTCGTGCTCCTGGCGCGCGAGGCAGGCATCGGTCTCGGGGAACAGCTGCGCGAACAGATCATGGTGGCGCAACTTCTCGAAGGCCTGCAGCGCATACCCGCCGTGGAAGAGCTTGAGCGCCTCCTCGAACAAGCGCGCCGGCGAGATCTCGCCGAGCAACCCGGCGAGCTCACGGATCGGCGCGGCGCAGTCTGGATCGATGATGAAGCCGAGCTTGCAGGCGAAGCGCACCGCGCGCAGCATCCGCACCGGGTCTTCGCGGTAGCGGGCCACCGGATCAGCGCCGATCAGGCGCAGGCGCCCTTGCTCGATATCGGCGAGCCCGCCGGCGTAGTCGACCAGCGAGAAGTCGGCGATATTGTAGTAGAGCGCATTGACCGTGAAGTCCCGGCGCAAGGCGTCCTCGGTGATGCTGCCGTAGACGTTATCGCGCAGGATCATCCCCTGCTCGGTGACCTGGGCCTCGGTCTCGCTGCCGCCCTCGGCATTACTGCCGCGGAAGGTGGCAACCTCGACGATCTCACGCCCAAAGAAGACATGCGCGAGTCGGAACCGCCGCCCGATCAGCCGACAATTGCGAAAGACGCCGCGCACCTCTTCCGGCGTTGCATCGGTGGCGATATCGAAGTCCTTCGGCTCGTGGCCGAGCAGCAGATCGCGCACGCCACCACCGACCAGATACGCCTGGAACCCAGCCTGCTTGAGGCGGTTGAGCACCTTGAGCGCGTTCGGGCTGATGTGGGCGCGCGAGATCGAATGCTCAGGGCGCGGGACGATCAGAGGCTCGGGAAGAGTGTCGGAGAGCAAGCGGACCAGGGTTCCTTAAAGGTGAGGGTAATGACTGAACCGATGCGGCGATTTCGACTTGAGCGCGCCGGCAACCTGCGTATAATACGCGATTCTTCGCATCGCTTCCGCTCCCTTCGTCTAGTGGTTAGGACGTCGGCCTCTCACGCCGGTAACAGGGGTTCGAATCCCCTAGGGAGCGCCACCTTCTCTCGCTAGGCCCGCCTAGCCACCTGCATGCAACCCGGCATGCATCCCGGTATCCATCATGGACGGTTGGCTTGGGCCGCCGCCTCTCCGGCCGCTGTCCGAGATCCCATTTCAGCAATCGTCTTTCCATGTAATGCCTGGTAGCGATCGCGAATCTCGAGCAGACTAGGCGATGCGTCGGTGCGCCCCGAGGGCGTTAGGAACGACTCCAGCTTCTTGGTCAACTTGATCGTGTTGTGCTGCTCCTGCAGGATCGCCATCACACCGTCACTAATCAGCATCTGCAGCATCAGCTCCTTCTCGGTCTTGGCATGGATGCTCTCCGCGACCGGCATCAGCAGGAAGTTGCCGAGCACGATCCCGTACAGGGTCGAGGTCAGGGCAATCGGGATAGTGCTGATGATGACCTCGGGATCACCGATCCCGGTCAGCATCCCGATCAGTCCGACCACCGAACCGGCCACGCCGAAGGCGGGCGCCAGCCGTCCCATGTGCCGGAACAACTTTTCATGCTGCGCGCGGCGCTGGCGGAAATAGTGCATCTCGGTGGAGAGGATTTCCTGCACCTCGGCGGGCCGATAGCCATCCACGAGCATGCCGAGGGCCGAGCGCAGGAAGCTGATCGTGGTCTGATCCTCCAACTCCTCGAGCGCCAGAATCCCTTGGTAGCGGGAGCGCACCGCCATGTCCAGCAGCGAGTTGATGATCTCGTGCTCGGTCGGCAGTTTGCGTGTGTAGCTGTTGCGGGCGACGAAGAACGCGGAGCGGATGTCGCCGATGGGATAACTGAGAAAGGTCGCGCCCAGGGTGCCGGAGATGACGACACTCAGACCGACCAGATTCACGAACAGGCCGGCATCGTTTCCGAGTGCGAAACTGGCGACGAACAGCGCCCCGAAGAACACTGCGGCCAGATAATTCAAGATACTCATTCCGCCGTCTCCTTGGGCTCGACCTCGTCTCGGGTAATGATGATCTCCACGCGCCGATTGAGCGCGCGATTAGCGGCCGTGGTGTTGGGAACTGCGGGTTCGATCTCGCCGCGTCCGATGACGGTGAAGCGGCGCGGATCGATGCCGGCGCTGTCGATGAGATAGCGCGCCACGCGCGCCGCCCGCGCGGCCGATAGCTCCCAGTTACTCGGAAACTGCTCCGTATCCATGGGATTGTCATCGGTGTGCCCGATCACCTGCACGGCGAAGGGGGTCTGCTCGATCACCGCTGCCAAGCGATCGAGGAACTCCAGCACCTCGGACTGCAGCGTCGCCTCCCCGAGTTCGAAGAACATCGGCCCCTGCACGCTGACCTTCACCGATTGATCCTCCATCAAGACGACCTCGACGTTGTCGATGCGTGCCTCGCGGATCGCATCCTGGCTGCGCGCGAATACATTCAACCACATCAAGGGCTCGAAACTCGGCCGCGGAATCGGAAGTGGTTCCGGCTCAGGTTCCGGCTCAGGTTCCGGCTCAGGTTCCGGCTCAGGTTCCGGCTCAGGTTCCGGCTCAGGTTCCGGCTCAGGCTCGGGCTCGGGCTCGGGCAGTGGCACCGGCTCGGGTTCAAGCATCGGTTCCAGCTCGGGTTCCGGCTCAGGTTCCGGCTCAGGCAGTGGCACCGGCTCGGGTTCAAGCATCGGTTCCAGCTCGGGTTCTGGCTCAGGTTCGGGCTCAAGCACCGACGCGGGTTCAAGCTCGGACTCAGGCTCCGTCTCGGGGATCAGCTCTGCGACGATCTTTTGGTGCTCGGCGGCTTCGATGAGTTCGAAATTCGTCCGCATCTGCTGTGTCATCAGCACCGCGAACAGCACGAACATCACCATCATCAAGTCCGACCAGGGCAGCGACCAATGATTACCGCCGTGCCAATCGTCCTGAGCAGTCGCTCCGGGGGGCTCGCGCAGCCAGGTCTTCGGCCCACCTGGAATAATCTCTTGCGCCTTTGCCCCATCCGCAGCCTGCTGGCCATCGACACCTAAGGGGGCATCAACATCAAATCGTTCGCCCCTGCGGCTCGGATAGGACATTGGTATCCTACTCTTCAAAGGTGAAGATCAGTGGGGGTGGAGAATAGCGGCCTGAACCTAGGATGGGCAGCATGAAAAAAGGCCCGCGGAGCATGCACCGCGAGCCTTCAAGAGCTGGTGGGCCGTGTAGGATTCGAACCTACGACCAAGGGATTAAGAGTCCCCTGCTCTACCAGCTGAGCTAACGGCCCCGACTTGTCCGAGAATCGCAGCATGTGCATCCTGTCTCAGACGAAGCCCTTCATTATAGAGCAGTCTTCCCCGCCGCGTCCAGCCTATAAGCCCCTCCAATCAGGGCGAAACCGTTCTGACTCTGACTGACCAGCAGTTGAGGGATTTACCCTCGATTCTGGACAATTCCCTTCGTCTGGTCCAAACTGCCCGCCACTGTTGGTTGGCGAGGTAGCGGCGTGAACGTGCACGACATCACCCTGCGCCCGGTCGCGCACGAGGAAGAGCCGCGCTTCAAAGCGCTGCTTGATGCG
>NZ_NHSF01000085.1 GCF_016653295.1 Halochromatium salexigens
AGACGGCGCTCGCGCGCCCCCATCCAGGCACCGCGCGGGCTCTCGTACCAGGCATGATAGCGGGCTGGGTCCCAGCTCATGGCGCGTTGCTCCTACTCACGAGTGCTTGCTTGGGAAGATCCTCATACCGACTACGCATTCAAGCCGCGGAGCGACTCATCAGCAGCCACAGGCTCAGCCCCAGCATGAGTAAGAATGCCAGCAGCGACCATTGCGCCAGTGATAGCCCGAGGATGACCAAGGCCACGTCCTCGCAAAATCCGGTGGCCATGAACAGTGTCGGTTGCAGCCTGCCGAGCCATTCGACGACCTGCTCGATCGGGCCCATGTCTGGGCCGAGACAGGAGACGCTGCCCTCGGGTTGAGCCTGCAGCCAGGTCTGATAACTCGCCGTTGCGGTCCCGACGAGGGCTACCAGGGCGGCGAGGATAGCGCTGATGCGCCGGAGCCAGCCTTTGGTCAAGGCCGCGATGAGCGCCAGCGGCGCAATCAGCATGAACAACAGGCGTTGAAAGATGCACAGATGGCAGGGCTGGAGTGCCAGCCCTTCGGTGATCAAAATGCTTGCCAGCGCAAGTGCAGCGCTGGCACCGGCGATAAGCAGCCACAGCCGGCGCTGCGTGAGCAATGCCATTGGGTTCTCCTTGTTGAAGCGCATACCTGATTCAGTCCGAGACCGGCGGGGTCAGAGCCAAGAATGAAGACACCCGCGTGTTGTTTCATGGTTGGATGGTTACTTCTCGTTGCAGATTCCAGGACTGACCAATGCTTCAAGCTGGTCGAAGAGCTCACGTTCTCCCGGACGCTGGGCGACACGCTTGACGTCGTGTAATTTCTCGAATTGCTTGATCATCTGCGGCAAACGCTCGTCTTCATTGATCAGCAGCCAGATGCGACTGATGTCGCCACCCGCGACCGGCAGGCCCAGAATGCCCTCGACGTTGTAGGCCCGACGGGAAAAGAGCCCGACGACATGCGACATCACGCCCGGATGGTTGTTGACGGTCAGCTCCAGCACGATGCGCTTCAAGGCAGACGGTTTCATCTCAGACTCCGATCATGTCGCGATTGGCCGCGCCGGGTAAACGCAGCGGCCAGTCCGCTTTCAACTGGCGGACCCGTGCCAGCCAGGGCTGACGCGCCGACGGCTCGAGCAGGGGCTGCAATTGCTGAAGAACGGCATCGGCTTCGCCGCTGATGGCGACATGGCTGGCGCGCAGCTTGTCAAGCTCGGCCGGATCGATATCGATGTGGATCACCCGGGCATGGGGACAGAACTCCGCCAGCTTGCCGGTCGCGCGGTCATCGAAGCGCGCGCCGACGACGATCAATAGATCGCTCTCGTCCATCGCCCTATTGGCGCAGGGGGCACCATGCATGCCGAGCATGCCGAGCCACAGTGGATGATCGACGGGCAGGACGCCGAGCGCGTGCAGGGTGGTCACCGTCGGTAATCCACATCGCTCCAGGATCTCGCGGGCGACGGCAGCCGCGCCGGACTGAATGACGCCGCCACCCAGATAGAGGATCGGACGCTCGGCTTCGGCGACCAGCCGTGCCGCCTCTTGGAGTAATGCCGCATCCACGGCGGGCGGGGTCGTGGCGATGCCCGGTTCCGGCCAGTGTTCGATCGCCACCGTCTCCAGCTGCACATCCCGCGGAATATCGATCAGCACGGGCCCTGGTCGCCCGGACGCTGCGATCTGAAACGCCTGCGGCAGGATATGCACTAACTCCGCCGCCGACCTGACCAGATAGTTGTGTTTCGTGATCGGGAGACTCAGGCCGTAGGTATCGACCTCCTGAAACGCATCCGTGCCAATGGATGCGTAGGCCACCTGTCCGGTAATGGCTACGACTGGAATGGAGTCGAGCTTGGCGTCGGCGATGGCCGTCAGCAGATTGGTCGCTCCGGGGCCAGACGTCGCAAAACACACGGCGGGCTGTCGGCTGGCGCGCGCCATGCCTTGAGCAATGAACCCGGCGCCCTGCTCGGTCCGCGTCAGCACATGTCTGATGGTGAGCGAGCTGGACAAGGCATCGTACAAAGGCAGGTTGGCGCTGCCTGGAATACCGGCGATCACGCGAACGCCTTGCCGTTCGAGCAGGCGAATCACAAGCTGGGCGCCGGTCAATCTCTCCACGTTGGACACGCGATTCTCCTCAGGGACCAATTAATGCGTCGGGTCGGTCGACGAATCGACCGTTAAGCCGTGCGCGAGCCATTCGCTGACACCGTCGTCGATGCGGGCGGCGCGAAAGCCCCGTGCCCGCAGCAGTCCAACGGCTTGCTCGGACATCAGACAGAAGGGGCCACGGCAATAGGCGACGATGGGCTTATCCGACGGCAAGGCATCCAGGCAGTGCTCGAGCTCATCGAGCGGCATGGACCGCGCGAAGGGGAGATGAGCGCTGCGGTATTCGCTCTCCGGGCGTACATCGAGCACCAAGACGTCTCCTCGGCGAGCCTGCTCAAGCAGTGTCTCGTGGGAGATACCGGTCAGCTGCGCCTCGGCATCGACAAGCTGTTCCAGGGCCAGGCGCAGCTCGACGAGATGACTCTCGGCAACATCGCGCAGCGTGGCGAGTAAGGCACCGACATCAGCGCCGCTCGCGCGATAGACCATGAAGCGCCCCTCGCGCCGGACCTCAACGAGCCGCGCCTCCCGCAGCGCTCTCAGATGGGCACTGACCAGCTTGACGTCGCCCCCCGACTCGCTGGTCAAGGTTTCCACGGTCTTCTCGCCCTGCGCGAGCAGCTCCAGCAGCTCCAGCCGTTTCGGGCTCGACAGCGCTTTGCCGATCCGCGCGACTTGCTCGTAGAGCAGATCTTTGAGTTGTCGTTCTTTCATTCGTTTAATCTAACGAATTTTAGATTATATGGCAAGCCGAGTGTCCTTGAGGGGAAATTGCAGCGGGCATCGCGGACATGGCGGTGGCGGTTCCTCGGTGGCGCTCGCTGGCTTATCGCTGGCAGGGCGAGGTGAATCAGACGCCAGCCAGCAGATCGGTCACCCGTTCGACGACGGTGTCGATCTCATCAAAGGTGGTCTCGCGACCCAGGCTGAAGCGCACGGCGCCGAGCGCCAGCGCATCCGGCACGCCCATCGCGTGCAGCACTGCCGAGGGGGCGGCCTCGCCGGTGTGGCAGGCGGAGCCGGCGGAGGCCGCGATGCCGTCCAGCCGCGCCAGCAGCTCGCCGCCGCGCTGACCGACGAAGGCACAGCCCAAGGTGTTCGGCAGGCAGCGTGCGGGACCGCCGAAGCGCATGACACGCTCGCCGAGCCGCGCCTGCAGGCCCTGCCATAGGCGCTCACGCAGGGCCTCGACCCGCGTCATCGGTGACAGGTCCGCGGCCAGCCGACAGGCGGTGCCGAGCCCGGCGGCGAGCAGCGCGCTCTCGGTGCCCGCGCGCCGGCCGCCCTCGTGGCCGGCGCCATGGAGCAGCGGCTCCAGCGTTAGGCCCCGGCACACATAGAGCGCGCCAACGCCTTTGGGCGCCTGGAACTTGTGCCCGGCGATGCTGAGCAGGTCGACACCCAGGTCATCGACGCGGGTTGGGATCTTGCCGACGGACTGCGCCGCATCGCTGTGGAACAAGACACCGTGCTCGCGGGCAATGGCCGCACACTCGGCGATCGGCTGGATGCTGCCGACCTCGTTGTTCGCATGCATGATGCTGACGAGCCGCGTCTCCGGGCGCAGCGCCTGGCGCAGATCGTCCGGGTCGACCTGGCCACGGCTGTCGACTGGCAGCCAGGTGAGACGGGCGCCGAGTCGCTCGAGGAAACGCAGCGGTGCGGTGACCGCCGGATGTTCGATCGCGCTGTTGATCAGATGCGCAGGCCCTGGTCGCTTGGATGGGCTGTTGGCGTAGAAGACGCCCTTGAGCGCGAGATTGTTGGCTTCGGTGCCGCCGCTGGTGAAGACGATCTCGTCTGTCGCGCAGCCGAGCAGCGCGGCGACCTCGGCACGCGCGCCCTCCACCAGCGCTCGCGCCGGCACCCCAGCCCAGTGCGGGCTCGACGGGTTGCCGAAGCCATCGCTGAGCGCCGCTTGTATCGCCGTAATGACCTCCGGCGCAAGTGGCGTGCTGGCGTTGTGGTCGAGATAGATCAACTGTAGGCTCCGGTGCTCTCCTGTGTGCTCACTTCGATGCCCCCAGAGCGTCAGACGCAGCGGGGGCATCGGCGCACTGCCGACGATTGATCGCATCGTCCGTCACTTGGCCGACGAAGGGCAGCAGCAATATGCCATCGAGGCGGTCGACGCGCTGGGGATCGCGATGCTGGCGGATGCCGATGGTCATGGCGGTTGACGGAGAAGGCCTAAACCTGATCCGGCAGGAGCTGGGTCAGGGACAGGCTGACGCCTTCGCGCTGCATCGCCCAGGTCGCGGCGCCGGTGACCTGGTCGACCCGGTCGGGCTCGGCTGCAGCCGCGTTGCAAAGACCATAAGTAATCAGAAAGAGGCCCACCGTGCGCAGTGGCAGGGTTAGCCAAGTCGGGTTCTGTGCCCTCGAGGGTTTCACGCCTTGCTCCTCTGAATTGATCTGGCAGTTAGTCTCAGTGCCCATGGGCAGCTCGCTACGCGGCAGGGTTGAGCTGCTGACAGATATCATGTTCCTCAGACCGCCTACGCACGCTTGTTCTCGTAACCTGGAGCACCTGCGCCGGGGAGATGCACCGCCTCATCCGGCGGCACCAGCGAGCGCCTGCTCCAGATCGGCAATCAGCTCCGCCGGGTCCTCGAGCCCGATCGAGAGGCGGATCATCGCATCGCTGATGCCGCGCCGCTGGCGCTCCTCGAGTGTCAGACCGTGATGGGTCGTGGTGCAGGGCTGGGTGACCAGGCTCTCGACACCGCCCAGGCTGGGCGCGAGCGTAAACAGCTTGAGCCGATCCACGACCGCTGCGGCAGCCGCCGCCGGATCAGCCCCCTCGGCGGCGACCTCCAACGTCAGCATGGCGCCGAAGCCGCTCATCTGCCGCACCGCCAACGCGTGCCCGGGGAAGGATGCGAGTCCCGGATGCAGCACGCGCGCGACCCGCGGATGCGCCTGCATGGCCTCGGCGATGGCCAGCGCCGAGGCGTTCTGCGCCTGCACCCGCACCGGCAGGGTGCGCAGACTGCGCGCGAGCAGCGCCGCGGTCTCGGGCGCTGGGGTGGTGCCCAGGTTCTTGCGCCAGCCCGCGACCGCGCCGATCAGCTCGGCCGAGCCCATCAGCGCACCGGCGGTCAGATCGCTATGGCCGCCCAGATATTTGGTGGCGCTATGCACCACCAGTTCGGCGCCGAGCGCGAGCGGCTGCTGGTTCACTGGGGAGGCGAAGGTGTTGTCGACCACCAGCCGCGCACCTTGGGCATGGGCTCGCTCGGCAATGGCGGCGATGTCGAAGACCTCGAGCGCCGGATTGGTCGGTGTCTCCAGGAACACCAACCGACCGGCGTTCCCGGACAGACTGGCGAGCCGTTCGTCGAGCTGGTCCAGCTCCGTGCCGAGCAGCAGATGGGTCGGGATGCCGAGCAGCGGCAGCTGATCCGCCAGCAGCTCGAGCGTGCCGCCGTAGGCATCGCCGATGCAGACGATGCCATCGCGCCCATGCGCCAGGAACACCGCTGCCTCAGCGGCCATGCCGGATAACAGTCACTTGGCAGAGGGTCTCGGGTCTGGTAGGTCTCGATGCCGAGTCGCCGTCGCGCTCGCGTGCCGAATTCAAAGCTCGTCGGCGTAATCCTGCAGCGCTTCTCGGTCCCGGATCTCGATCCACTCGCTAGCGACGGCGATCACGCCCTTGTCGATCAGACGGCGGGTGACGCGGGACCAGGTCTCGGGTTGGATCGAGAGCCGCGAGGCCAACACCGTCTTGGGCACGTCGAGCTTCAGCGTCGCTCGCTCCGGCTCGCTGTTGCGCAATAGCCAGCGCGCCACACGCCCTTGTGCCGAGAGCAATGTCAGGCTGTCGATCTCGGCGATCATCGCGTGCAGCCGTCGACTGAGGTCACCGAGCAGCGCGAAGCAGGTCTCGGGAGACTCGCGCAGCATGGCCACGAAATCTGCTCCGTCGATGCTGACCAGCTCGGTCGCTTCCAGCGCCGCGGCGCAGACCGGATAACGCCCGGTGCCCATGAACAACAGGGCCTCGGCAAAGGTCTGACCGGCACGGATCAGCTCGATGATCTTCTCGCCGCCGTCGCTGGAGAGGCGAAACAGACGGACTTGGCCCGAGCGCACGAAGTAGAACCGCTCCGCCGGCTCCTCTTGGCGAAAGAGCATCTGCCCTGCGGCAAGCCGGACCTGACTCGCCCGTTGTAACAGGCGTGCTAACTGCGCCGGACTCAAGGCTGCGAGCAATGGTGCTTGGCGCAGATCCGTCGCGAGATCGCGGCCCCCTACCGCATTCGCTGGCGTCACGTCCGCATCGGCCCCGCTGCTGGGGTCAGTCAAGGTCTCTCGCTCGGTACGCCATTCAGCCATCAGTCGTCCTCATCCATTAGCGGTGAATACTCCCGCGCCTCGGCCTTTTCGCAGGGAGAAATCGGCCATCGCATGGTGCGGGCTCTAACGGACGTCGAGTGATCGCTCAGCGCATCCGCACCCAGCCCAGGCGCCCGAGCTTGGCCAGCACCAGCAGCCAGGGGATGCCATGCAGTAGGAGATCAAAAATATCGATCGGCCGAACCAGCGTACCAGCGGCGAGCATTTTGAGCTTCTCCCAAACATGGGGCTCGGGCACGAAGGGGGCGAGCCCGAGCGTCAGTGCGATGATCAGCAGCAGGCCGAGCGGCAGGTGGTCGAGCCAGTTGAACATGGTCGGACGGTCTCCTCAGGTCATGGTCGATGGCCCGTCAGGGCCGCTCGGATGGGTCTTCTCCTGGCCATGAGAGCGCGCGGCGAGGCGATGCGGATTGGCGCCGAGCGCGTAGGCCAGGCGCAGGCGCCACATCAGCAGGATGGTTCGCAGCACGCCGCCCTGCTCCCAGCGCCGGCTCGAGGCCAGCAGTCGCGCGCGTAAGCAGACCGGGCGCGCAAGCCGGCGCAGCGCCGCCGATAAGGCAAGATCCTCCATCAGTGCCAACGGTGGGAAGCTACCGACGCGCTCGAAGGCGGCGCGGCTGACGAAGAGGCCTTGATCGCCGGTGGCGGTGGCGATGCCGGTCAGACGCGAGCGCGTATTCATGCCGCGCTCGACCAGGCGCAGCAGTGGATGCCGGCCTGAAAGTTGGACATCGAAGCGACCCCAGAAGCCTGCCCAAGCACCTGCATCGCGCGGCTGCTCGGCAGTCTTCCTTGGCAGCTTTGGCTGCTTTAGCTCCTTTGTGCGCGCCCTATGCGCCTCGGCTCGCCGCAGCTGCGTTAGCCGCATCGGCATTAGCACGTCACCATCAGCCTCATAGAGCCCGGATACTGCTTGAGCTGCAGCGCGTTGCAGCGCTGCGATTGCGTCCTCTGGTACACGGGTGTCAGCGTGCAGGAACCAGAACAGATCACCTGTTGCCGCCTGAGCGCCGGCGTTCATCTGCGCCGCTCGCCCGCGCGGCGCGTGCAGGATCTGATCCACACCAACAGCCGCGCGCGCCAGGGTGGCATCGCGGCTGCCGCCGTCGACCAGGATCAGCTTGGCGCCCTCGATGCGCAGGCGCGCCAGATCGGCCAACAAGGCACCAATGGTCTCGGCCTCGTTCAGGGTTGAGATGATAATCGACAGCTTCATTGGCGGCTCATGATTGCAGGCAACACCAGCTCACCATTAAACCCAAGCGGTCCAAACACTGTCAGTGATGCCACTCATCATCACTACTCGAAGAGGGCTCCTCCGCACCCGCGGCTGAGGGTGCGGCCGCTGGCGCAGACTCAAGCTGTGACTGCGCAGCGGCGGCTGAGCGCCCCAGCACCTGGCCAAGCACGGCCTGGGTGCGCTCGGCGATGAAGCGCTGCGATAGACGCCGATCGGCGAACAGCAGGGTCTGATCGGCCGCGCGGTCGAGATAGAGCAGCTGGTCGTCGGTGGGCTGAAAGGGTTGGCGACTGATGCGCGCGATGCGCCCGAGGTTCACTCCGCGCCCATCGTCGAGCAGGATCAGATGCGGCGCCAGCCCGCGCGCCGGGTCCGGGCGCGGAAAGTCGATCACGCCGAGCAGCAGATAAGCGCGATCGCTCAGATGCACCCCGAGCTGGATATCGGTCTCGCGCAACTCGGCAAGATAGATCGGCTCGCCGACGGCGGCTCGCAGGCGCTCGACCTGAGCCTGATAATCGGCCGAGGGCCAGAGTCCGCCCTCAGCGTTAGAGCCAGAGTGCGCATCGTCTCCAGATGCCATCGTCAACCTCGCCAGTGGCAGATGAGGACACGAGCATACTTCAGAACACCAGCACCTTGTCGGCGGCGAGCGTGCGCTCGGTCAGCTCATCCATGGTGCTGCGGCGCGCGCCCTCGACCAGCTCCTCGTCGGTGATGCCGCGCGCGTCCATGCAGGTGCCGCAGAGCAGCATCTCGCCTTTGCGGGCGACGCCCTTCACCATCAGCTCGAGATTGTAGTAGCCCTGCGGCACCGTCTGCCCGGCCTTGGCGCAGGAGACGGCATCGGCCATCAGAAAGACGCTGACGCTCTCGCCCTTGTTTTGCAAGGCCTTCGCTAATCGCAGCCCGTTGAAGCTGCGCTCGGTGCCGTAAGCGGGGTCGTTGAGAATGAACAAAGTGGTCATGGGTGTGGGCTCCGCGGTCGAGATTGAAGGCAGCAGTATCCCATGAGCATCGGCATCATTCAAATACAACGTTGAATGATGGCTGTCGGCTGTCGGCTGTCGGCTGTTAGCTGGTGAAGGCTGAGTGTCGAGGGATGGCGAGCGGCTTCTGATGCGCGTGGCGGTATACTGTAGCTCCCTGTCCTTGCCAGCCGCTCATCGTGACCCAGTCTCAGTTTGCATCGCCCAAAACACAGCTGTTCGAGCATCTCGCCGTGATCGCGCGCGCCCTGGGGCATTCGGCACGGCTGGAGCTGCTCGACTACCTGGCCCAAGGCGAGCGCAGCGTCGAAGAGCTGGTGCGCCTCAGCGGGCTGTCGGTGGCCAACACCTCCAAGCATCTGCAGCAGCTCAAGGCCGCAGGGCTGGTCAATGCGCGGCGCGATGGCAAGTATGTGCGCTATTCGCTCGGCGATGAGCGGGCGCTGGATGCCCTCGCCGCGCTGCGCGGCATCGCCCAGGATCGCAGCGATGCGGTCGCTGAGCTGATGGCGCAGTATCTGCTGCAGCGTGATGCGCTCGAGCCGATGCCGGCAGCGGAGCTGTTGGAACAGGCGCAGGATGGGCTGGTGACGGTGCTCGATGTGCGCCCGTCCGAGGAGTTCGGCCAGGGCCATCTGCCAGGCGCCCTGAATATCCCGCTCGAGCAGCTCAAGACCCGACTGGCGGAGCTGCCGCCGGAGCGACAGGTCGTCGCCTACTGCCGTGGTCCCTGGTGTGTGCTGTCGTTCGAGGCGGTTGCGGCCCTGCGCAAGGCCGGTTTCGAGGCTCGACGCCTGGCCGATGGCCTGCCCGAGTGGCGTCATGCCGGGCTGCCGGTGGCGCGGGATTAAAATCCCGAAACGCTATTGGCCTGGTCCACCAGAAACCACCGAAGCGGACCGCGAGGACAGCGTGTCTTTGGTCCATGAACGCTCATAGGCCACTCGGCACCTGGATCATTGATCAACCGACAGATGTCATCAGCAACAGGAACCCGTTGTGCACGCGATGGCGGTGGTGAAGGGATTTGGATCACTCCCGCCCGGGAGGGGTCGGCGCTGTTCACCGGTCACCTCTGGTCGACCCGGTTGGGCTCTTCGGCAGCCGTGTCAGCCAGCGCCTGCTCCAGATCGGCGATCAGCTCGGCCGGGTCTTCAAGCCCGATCGAGAGCCGGATCATCGCATCACTGATGCCGCGCCGCTGGCGCTCCTCGGGCGTGAGCCCATGATGGGTGGTGGTGCAAGGCTGGGTAACCAGGCTCTCGACACCACCCAGGCTGGGCGCGAGCGTGAACAGCTTGAGCCGATCCACCACCGCTGCGGCAGCCGCCGCCGGATCAGCACCCTCGGCGGCGACCTCCAACGTCAGCATGCCGCCGAAGCCGTTCATCTGCCGCGCCGCCAACGCGTGCCCGGGGAAGGATGCGAGTCCCGGATGCAGCACGCGCGCGACCCGCGGATGCGCCTGCATGGTCTCGGCGATGGCCAGCGCCGAGGCGTTCTGCGCCTGCACCCGTACCGGCAGGGTACGCAGACTGCGCGCGAGCAGCGCCGCCGTCTCGGGCGCTGGCGTGGTGCCCAGGTTCTTGCGCCAGCCCGCGACCGCGCCGAGCAGCTCGGCCGAGCCCATCAACGCGCCGGCGGTTAGATCGCTGTGGCCGCCGAGGTATTTGGTGGCGCTGTGCACCACCAGGTCGGCGCCGAGCGCCAGCGGCTGCTGGTTCACCGGCGAGGCGAAGGTGTTGTCGACCACCAGCCGCGCGCCATGGGCATGGGCCCGCTCGGCAATGGCGGCGATGTCGAAGACTTCGAGCGCCGGATTGGTCGGCGTCTCCAGGAACACCAGCCGACCGGCATTCCCGGACAGACTGGCGAGCCGCTCGTCGAGCTGGTCCAGCTCCGTGCCGAGCAGCAGATGGGTCGCGATGCCAAGCAGCGGCAGCTGATCCGCCAGCAGCTCGAGCGTGCCGCCGTAGGCATCGCCGATGCAGACGATGCCGCCGCGCCCATGCGCCAGGAATACCGCTGCCTCGGCGGCCATGCCGGAGGCGAAGGCGAGTGCAGACTCGGCGCCCTCGATCGCGGCGAGCTTGGCCTCCAGCGCCTGGATCGTCGGGTTCAGGCCATAGCGGGTGTAGAGACTGCCGCTGGCGCGCCCCTCGACCACGTCGAGGATCGCCGCGGTAGACGGGAAGGCGAAGGTGCTGGTGCTGTAGATCGGCGTGTGCGGGCTGCCGTGGGCGTCGGCGGCCTCGCCGGCGTGGACGCAGCGGGTGGCAATACTCTGCTCGGGTGTCTTGATCATGAATGGATTTCTCGGTGCTACTTGGACGATCTTGATGGCCGTAAAGATTGACAGATCTCAACCGAATGATCAACGATTGGGTTGAAGGTTATCGCGCACAGCCCGCTCGACCCGACAATGGGCGCGTAGATGACCTGAGCCCTGCCTCGGTGCGATCGCGGCTCTGATGCCTCGATGCCACTGCAGCGCCGCCATCCTCGCCACTCGAGTCACAAACACCATGATGAACAAACCTCTCCTCGCCGCTTGCGCGGCCCTTGTCCTCTTCGCGTCACCGATCCATGCTGATGACCGCTCCGCCCTGGCCGAGGCCATCGAGGAGTATCTGGAATTCACTGAGTACGGCTCGAGCGTCATTCTGCCCGAGCAGATCCCGGCCGAGGACTGGACCAACATCCTGGTCATCGATGCCCGCGATGCAGCGCAGTTCGAGGCCGATCACATCCCCGGAGCAACCAACATCGAGTGGCGCCAGGTGGTGGCGCAGCGCGATGAGATCCCCCGCGACCAACCTGTCGTCATCTACTGCAACACCGGCTCGCTATCAGCCCAGGCCGGCTTCGCCCTGCGTCTGCTGGGCTGGGACAATGTCCGCATCCTGCAAGACGGCCTGGTCGGCTGGAAGGCCAAGGGCGGCTTTGAGGCCAACCAACGGGCCATCGAGGCGGCTGAGGAGGCCGGCGCGTCCTGATGAGCCGTCCGCTTCGGAGCAACGAAGCGCTGCGTCATCGAGTCGCGCAAAGGCCACAACGCCCAGCAGGTCGCCCAGCACAGGTGTTTCCAGGAGATGGAGTGGAAGTCAAGGGCCTCAATGGACCCGATAGGTGTCAGCGTTCACCCGTGCTCGTTTCCCTGACCTCGCGCACCTGAGTTGACACTCCCGCCCTGTTTGGCTCGAGCGCATCAGCCCATTGCCGCCGGTTGATCGCATAGTCGGTCACTTGGCCGACGAAGGGCAGCAGCAACATGCCATCGAGGCGATCAACCCGCTGGGGCTCGCGCTGCTGGCGGATACCGATGGTCATGCCCTGCTGGCCAGCGCGCGGCTGCGCGCGGTAGGTGCCAAGCAGCCGATCCCACCAGGAGAGGTTGAAACCAAAGTTGGAGTTGGTCTCGTCGTCCTCGATCGAATGATGCACCCGATGCATGTCTGGCGTGACGACGAACCAACGCAACATGCGATCGACCTGGG
>NZ_NHSF01000086.1 GCF_016653295.1 Halochromatium salexigens
AGCGTCTAAAATAACGAATCTATTTAAAGCAACTGATCGTGTTGAGGGTGGACCCTTGCCAGTCACAATGGCGTACTGAGAGTATGACATTAAAGCCTGCCGAATAGACTTTCACCGGGAATTGCTGAGCCCGATGTGTCTCGCGTCCCCGAGTCTGTGTTGCCGCTGCTGTGGCGGCGAACGAAACGGATATCGACAGCGCGGACGATTCCGCGCATCGACCACAAGATCCTTCGAGCGACGTCCTGCGCCTCCGCATCAAGACCGCCCCGCCTTCAATTGCTCATGCAGCCACTGCTCCACCGCCGCCTGCGCTTGCGGGCATGGCGCTTGGTTGGCAAAGCCCTTCAGCTGATCCAAGAACACACCACCACCGTCGCGCAAGCGTAGCCCCAAGGTCAGCCGTTCCGGCTCCAACACCTTGTAGACCGCATACTGACCGTCGTAGACCCGATCGGTGTAGGAGGCCACGCAATGGCGCATCAACTGGGTCTCCAGCTGCAGCGCATCCGGCGTCGTGATCGCCTGAATGGACGCGGTATCAGTGAATGGGGCTGGCGGAAACGCGAGCAGGTGGCCGCTGGCATCGAAGCGTCGGCGGTGGTTGCCGTCCTGCTCGATCTGCTCGACGAGCAAGCGCTCATGCAACCGCCGCACCTGCGACGGCCGATCGCAGCGGCGTAGCTCCCGCAGCGCCGCCTCGCCACCCATGCGCAGGCTGTCGTTGATCCATTCGCGCAGCGTTCGGTTCGAGGCCTCGCACAGCAACCGCTGCAACGGGCGACCGGCCACCCAGGGGTAGTCGTCGAGGATCTTCACCAGTCGAAGGTTCAACTCAGGCTCATGCACCAGGGCGTTGCAGGTCGCCTCCTGACGCAGCACCCGCAACAGCCGGTCGACCTCATAGGCATCGAACTCGCCGATCCGAAGCTTGGCGATCAGCCTGAGCACGCGGCGATAGGGCGGCAGCCCCAAGGCGCTGAGGATCTCGGTCTGCTTGCGGCCGGCGATCTCGATCAGCGGCTGCTCGGACCAGCCCAGTGTCTCGGCCCAGTGATGCAGCAGGAAGCAGAGCGTGACGTTGGACAGGATCAGATCCCGCACCGCCTCCGAGCGCTGCGCGAGCACCGCTAATGCATAGCGCCGAGTCGGCAGTATCTCCAATGCCTCGGCCAAGTCCTCGGGCAGGGGCGCAAACCAGTGCTGAAAAGCGCTGTGTTCATGGTCGCGTTGAAACGGCAGCCAAAGGTCGCGGATGCAGGCGGTTTAAAACAGCCCCTCGGCATAACGCAGGGTGGCGAAGCCCGAGGCCTAGTCGCGGACTGCGTGCAGGCAGTCGATGCCGAGCAGCGCTGAGTAGTCGACGAGCAGGATGTTCGTGCCGGCATCCCAGGCATAGTGAAGTCTCTTGCCGCGCCCAGCAGCGTCGCTGTGCTCGTGCCGGTGTTCGGCAAGCCAAGCCTGCAACGCAGCTCTCAGCGCAAGCACGGGTGTTGCTGGTTCTCGCATGCGTGTCAAAGGACGATCGGCGTCACTGCTCGCCCGAGCGTTGCCGGGCAGTGTCGGGGCCGCGCGGCTCAGGGAGCCTCCCCGAACTCGTCAGCGGGCAGCGCCCGCCACCCAGCTACCCGCGCATACAAGGCATCGCGATCAGCATGGGCATAGGTGCCCAGATCCTTTAGCGAGCGATGCCTTGAGAGCGCCTGCGCCTCTTTCAGCCCCAGACCCTCATCAATGCGATGCGTGATGCCGGTATGGCGAAGCCAATGCGGCGAGGCGGCGCGTAAAATGGGCGGCGCCATCGGGATCATCGGCCTCGATCGCCTCAGTGGTCGCCGTGAACACCTGCTTGATCAACCGCCACAGCTTCGAGCGATTGACCGCCGCCCAGCCGTCGCGCTTGGGATAGAGGCTCAACACCATCGGCGTCGGCTCGCCCGGCTCTGGCAGTGGACTCAGGCCCAGATGGCTGCGGTACCGACTCAAGGCCTCGATCAGCGCCGGCGGGATCGGTACCTCATCCGGCGCATCGGCCTCGGTGCGATGCTTGCCGCGCACCTGCCACCACCAATGCACCCCGGAGGGCCGGCGCAGCGGCACCAGATCGCCCATGCGCGCGTTGCAGAACTCCGAGGCCCGAGCGAGGAGGGCATAGAGCGCCATCACCACCTAGCGCGTGCGCTCATACCGCGCGCGCTGGGTAGCCGTGGTCTGCGGCATCGCCTGGACCTGCTCCAGCACCGCCTGCCACAAGTGCTCATCCAGATAGCGCGCCTGCACCGCCGCCAAGCGCGGCGCGCGTAAGCGCACCGCCGCAGCCTCGAACGGGTTGTAGCGCAGATAGCCCTGTTTGAGCAGCCAGGCATAGCAGCGCTCGACCGTGGTCAGCGCCTCATGGCGCGAGCGCGCGCTGAGCTTGCGGGTCCAAGGCCGCCAGCGCGGATCAGCGCGCGGATGTCGCTCGCCGTACCACTGCGGCCAACGCTCCGGGTACTGCAGCAGATCATCGAACAGGCTGATGTCCTCGCCGGTGGCCTCCGACAGTGCCTTGCCGCGCTCGAGGCCCAGCCAGAGCAAGAAGCGCTCGAGTTCATGACGGTAGGCCTCGAGCGTTAGCGGGTTGTCCTTCTGCCGCGCAAGCCAGCGGCTAACCGCCTGCAGATCGGTGCGACAGTCGGCCAGATGCTCGCGCTCAGGCGCGATCAGCCAGCCGTCGCCACCGGCCGGAATCGGGGGCAGGGCGCCGGGATGCGGCGAGGTCTCCGATGAGTCGCTGATACACCAGGGAAGTCAGGCCTTGGCGTTGGCGAGGACCGCGGGCGTCGACGTGGGGATAGCGGACTGCGGCATGTTGGTGAGCGTCTCGAGCGTTAGTGGCCGGCGCCAAGGTCGGCCAGCCAGGGTGCAACGGGCTCGACCGCGACGGCTCCGCGTTGCTCGCGATGGCGCAGATGGCGGACCAGCAGGGTGGCGCGGGCCTTCGGAAAGCGCGCTGCGGTGGCCGCCAGATAACGCGGAACGGCGGCGTCCGACCATTTGCACTCGACCAGTTCGGTCGGTTGATCGGCATCGCAGACGACAAAATCGATCTCCCTGCCTTCCTTGTCACGAATGTAATGGAGCGTCGCCTCTTGACCCTCGGCATCGCGCCGCCGTTGCACCTCGGCCTGCAACATGGTCGCGCAGGCATTCTCAAAGCGGATGCCGTCATCGCCCTTGACCAGCCCGGTGTCGTAGAAATACACCTTCGGCTCTTTCAGTAAGGCACGTGCGATGTTGCGGTAAAAAGGACGCACGATCAGGACGATATGCAGCGTCTCGAGGATGCCCAGGTAGCGACTCAGCGTCGTGGGGGAGAGCTGAAGATCGCGAGCCATGGAGGCCAACGAGACCGGCGAGCCGACGCGCTCGCGCAGCATCTGCACGAACAGTCGCATCGCCTGCACCTCAGCGATGCGGGAGAACTCCAGGATGTCATCGCGGATCAGTCCGTCCAGATACAACTGCCGCCAGCGCCGTGCATCGGCATCGGCCAAGAGCGGTTCGGGGAACCCGCCGCCCCGGATCAGCAGCCTATTCAGCGCCTCTTCAGGCGCCGTGTCCGTCGTCGCGACGAGTTCATGCACGGTCACCGGAAGCAGGTGCCAGGAAAAGTAGCGCCCGGCCAGCGACTCCCCGGCTTGGCGGAAGGCGTCGAGCCGCGCGCTGCCCGTGACCAGGATCGCTTGTCTTGGCGCTCGCCCGTCGTACACGCCTTATAACCAGGGGCGCCAGTCCTTCATCTTGTGAAGTTCATCGAACACCAGCAGGGACGCTGTGGGAACCCAGCTTTGTGCCAGCATCACCCGACGGTCGGCGAGGACGTCCCAGTTAAACAGCTGAGCATCGGGAAACTGGCCCGCCATCATCTGGGCCAGCGTGGTCTTGCCGGCCTGCCGGGGACCGGTGAGGAAAACCATCTTGCGGGCAAGATCGCGCTGCACCAACGGTTTGATCAGTCGCTCGATGACGACTATTGTTTTGTTGGCTGGAAAAAAGTCAAGACTCTATGCATTTCTACTGGAAGATCGTCGGCATCAACTGAGCATTTCGAGTAACACGTCATGCCAAAGCGCCGGATCGATTGCACCCAGCTTGTCCAGCAGACGACGCCGATCGACACAGCGGATTTGATCGAGCAGGATGCGCGCCTGCTGACCGCCAAACATCAACTCGGGACGACAACCGAGTGGCTGTCCTCGACTGGTGAGCGGTGCGATGATCACGCGTGGCAACGCGGCGTTCAGATCATCTGGCGAAACGACCAGCCCAGGTCGGGTCTTGTTGATCTCGCTGCCGATGGTCGGATCGAGATTGATCCAGTAAACCTCGCCGCGGCGAATGATTCGGCGCTGGCCTACCATCTCCACTCGCTGGCATCGTCATCCGGTGGCAGATCCTCCCAGGCGTCGGCGTCCTGAATCGGGTTTGCGCCGTTGAACCAGCCTTCCCGCGGTGTTTTCACTGGCTCGATGATGATTCGGTTCCCTTCCAAGCGCAAATCAACGGCGTCGTCGAGTCCGGCTTGAGCCAGCAGGGCTGCCGGGATGATCACGCCTCTCGAGTTGCCGATCTTGCGTAACGTGGTCTGCACCGCCGACCCCCTAATATGGTAACTTTGTTATTACACTCGATTTTGCTATCCGTGGCAACCGGCCTGAGCCACCGGCCGGAATCGGAGGCGGGGATGTACCAGGCGCGGCCTGCTCCCTGAGCAGCGCCCGCTCCCCCAAACCCGCTAGCACTGCTGGCGGGTTTTTTGTTTCTACGCAACGCTGCGCCCGTGGAACCAGTGCGTCACCGCCAGAAAATGTTCCACGGCGAACCCAATGCCGCCGCGGTGACTTCTTAAGCGATTGTCTCGCTGGTGCTTTCTCCCTAGCAACCCCGGTTTCCATCGGGAATGTTACACGCCTCACCGGGGTCTGCTCACGGCGAAACCGGCGGTTGGGCCAAAGATTGCAACAGAGGGGGGCTTCTGTTGCAATCTTTTGTGATTTCATTCTGTTTTATACTGTACAATCGTCACGTTACCTTATGGAAACAGACTGAATGCCCCGTCCCGGCTCGATTTCAGCCGAGGATGTCCGCGCCGCCATCTACGAGTGTCTGAGTCAGTGCGAAGCGCCCTCGGTCGATCGCTTGCGTACCCACCTGGGGCGCGGTTCCAACACCACCATCCTGCGCCTGCGCGAGTCGGTGATCGAGGAGATCCGCGATCAGCTGCAGGGGCATGCGCTCCCGGCGGGGATGCCGGAGAGCCTGCAGGCGCCGATGGCCAGCCTGTGGCAAACGGCCCAGGAGGTCGCCTTTGCCCGCCTGGCGGAGGAGCGAGCCGAGGCCCAGCGCCAGATCAGCGAGGCGCAGACGGCCCAAGCCGCCGCTGAGCAACAGGCCCGTCAGGCCGCACAGGCGCACGATCAGATCACCGCCGTCGCAGAGGAGCGCCGCGTCTTGAACGAGACCCTGCGCGGGGAGCGGGATCAGGCCCGCGCAGAGGTCCGCGAGGCCCAACGCGCTCAGGAGACCCTACGCCAGACCCTGCAGTCCGCCCATGGCGCCGAGCGCAACGGCCTGCGCCAACAGCTTGAACAGAGCCGGGTGCAGGCGGAGGACCTGCGCGTCGAACTGGCCCGTGAGCGGGACTACCAGGCCGGCCAGGAGCAGCAGTGTCTGCGGGTGATCGAGGAGGTGCGCAGCGAGCGCGATGCGCTGAAGCAGCGGCTCGAGGCACAGGCGCGCGAGTCTGAACAGCGTCTTCAGGCGCTGAGCAAGGCGTTGGCCGAGCAGCAGCGTAAGGCGATGCGCATGGAGGCCGAGCTCGAGGTCGCTCGGGCTGAGCAGGTGCAGGCCACTCAAGAGTCCCATAGGTTGTCTCCAGTGTTCATGTTGTCGCGTCACCACTGACGCTCGCTCAGGTATGTGACTCCATGTTACTCCCACGCGTCTCCTCGCTCCGCATCATGCCGTTATCATCCCCAGCGCAGAGCGCCATGCCCCGATCTGGCGTGATCCCTGAGTAGGCGGCGTGGCAGGTCGCAGCCGCCCATCGCACTGGCTGCCGATCACCTAACAGCCATGGCGATGCGATACCCCCGGCAGCTGAATGCCGCGAGATTGGGTTAACGCGAACCCGAACCCGCATTGCGCAGCATCCAGCAGCCGATCAAGGCACCGGCTGGAATGGTCAGCCAGCCAAAGAGCGCAAGGCTAAACAGGCTGAAGACGACCGCTCCGATGACTCCCTGCAGCGGGTTCATCGGCGGCTCATCCTGAGAGGCCCCGCCGGTGAGCCAGGTGTCATCGATCCAAGCACCCAGGATGAAGAGCCACCAGCAGAGCAGGTGTGAGAGCAGCCCTGCGAGCGCGACCGTGAACAGACCCGTTCGGCAGCGTCTTGCCTGCCGACGTTCGACCAGCCAGCGCCAAAGCCCGAAGCCAGTGACAAAAGCGGCCGTGCTCGAGTAAACAGGAAAGGACTCCCAGCCGTCGCCGATCGCTGACCAGGCGACGTAGCTGCCCACGACAAGCCCCACCAGAGCAAAGCGTGCGGCAAACTGCAGACTGCTGGAGATGGATTTGATCATCGGCTGTCATCGGCATTGGGCTATCATAGAACCATGCAAATCAGAATTCGCCATGATCAAAATGCATGGATACATCCCGCGCCTCGCTGAGCAGGCACTGCAACGCGGACTCTCGCGAGCACCCGCGCTGGCCCTGCTCGGGCCGCGTCAATGCGGCAAGTCGACCCTGGCCCGCCACTGGCTGGGCGATGCGCCCGCCGTCTACCTCGATCTGCAGGATCGTGCCGATCGCGCCAAGCTCAACGAGCCTGAGCTGTTCTTCGATCACCACCGCGACGCCTTGATCTGTCTCGACGAGATCCAGTTGTTGCCCGAATTCTTCTCTGCTCTGCGCTCCGAAATCGATCGTGATCGCCGAGCCGGGCGCTTCTTGATCCTGGGCTCCGCCTCCCGCGATCTGATTCGTCAGTCCAACGAGACCCTGGCTGGGCGCATCACCCAAGTCGAGCTCACACCCTTCCTGCTACCAGAGGTGGCGGCTGTGGCCGACTGGAAGCAGCTCTGGGTCCGCGGTGGCTTTCCAAACAGCCTGCTGGCCGCTGATGAGCTGGACAGTCTCGACTGGCGTGAGGATTTCATCCGCACCTTCCTGGAGCGCGACATCCCGTCGCTTGGCTTCAACGTCCCAGCCCCGGTGATGGAACGCCTTTGGCGTCTGCTCGCCCATTACAACGGCCAGGCCATCAACTACAGCAAGTTGGCCGGGGCGATGGACCTGAGTGTCCCGACCCTCAAGCGCTACCTGGCGCTGCTTGAGCAGACCTACATGATCCGGCTGCTACCGCCGTTTGAGACCAACCTGAAGAAACGACTGGTACGCTCGCCCAAGCTCTATCTGCGCGATACCGGAGTCTTGCATGCGCTGCTGGAAATCGAAGACTTCGATCAACTGTTGGCCAACCCGCAAGTCGGCGAGTCCTGGGAGGCCTTCGTCATCGAGCAAGTGGTCACTGCGCTGCCGCGCTGGCGTCCCTCCTTTGTGCGCACCGGCAACGGTGCGGAGATCGACCTGCTGCTGGAGCGCGGCGGCCAACGCTGGGTGTTTGAGATCAAGCTCTCCAAGGCACCCAAGCCCTCGCGTGGCTTCTATCAGCTCATCGAGGATCTCAAGCCCGACAGCGCGACGGTCATCGCGCCCATCGACGAGCCCTTCGAGTCCAGTGCCGGCGTGTGGGCCATGGACCCGGGCTCGGCGATCGCAAGCTGGCGATGACGCTGAGCGCATGGCGACCCGAGAGCGTTCTGGATCAACGACAGCACGACAACCAACGCTCACCGCCGCAACCCTTGCCAGGCCAACACCGAGGCCAGCATGACCATCCCGGCGAGCAGTACGGCGACCCGCGCCATGCTCCAGCCCCCATCCAGCAACAGACCCACGGACACCGGTGCCACCGCCGTGGAGAAGATCATCGCCGACTGCGCCAAGGCGCGGATCGCACCCAGATGGGTGCTGCCATAGAGCTCAACCCAGATCACGCCCATCAGACTGTTGGCCAGTCCCATGCCGAGTCCGGCCAAGCCCAGATAGAGCGGCGCCAACCAGTCCCCATCGGTGAGCGCAAGTGCCGACAATGCCAACAAAAAAGGTGTCAGATGCCAGGGCAGCAGCCGACGTGCACCAAAGCGATCAATCAAGGGGCCGCTGAAGGACAGAGACACCAGATGCGCCGCCGCAAAGGCGGGAAAGCTCGCCGCCAGCCAGGCCAGGGTCCAGCCCTTGGACTCGGCCAGCGGCACCTGATGGAAGAACACCGCCGTGGCGATGAACGGCGCGCCCATCAGCGCCGGCAGGATCAGATAGAAGCGTCGATCGCGCAGTACCTGTGCCCGGGTCCAGGGCGCGGGCTCATCGGATGAGTCGACCTCGAGGCTGGGGCGCCCCGGGAAGTGACGCCCAAGCAGCGCAAGCAAGACCGCGGCCAGCAGGATCAGCAGCCCCGCGATCAGCCACCAGGTGGTGCGCCAGCCAAGCGCGGCGGCCAAGGCAACCACCAGGATTGGCGCGATGGCCTCCGCGACCGGAAAGCCGGCCGCCACCAGACTGACCGCCTTGCCGCGATGCTGACGAAAGGCCCGCGCGACCGCCGTCTGCGCGGTATGGGCCATCAACCCCTGACCGAAGAAGCGCAGCAGGAAGAAGCCCAGCACCAGACCGGGCACGCCGACGCTGAGCGCGAGTGCGACACTGCCGAGTGCCGCCCCCAGCACCACGCCGGCGACCATCAGCGGCAGTGCCACCCTGTCCACTAGATGTCCGGCCGCGATCAGCAGCAGGGCACTGAGCAGGGTGGCTGCGGAATAGGCCAGTCCAAGTCCCCCGTGCGAGAGCCCAAAGGTCGCACGCCATTCGCCCCCAAACAGCGACAACACGAAGGTTTGGCCGACGGCGGAAAAGGCGACCAGCAGGAAGCCAACGCTGAGGAAGCGCCAGTGACGCAGTAGGGGATGCAAGAAAAGCCTCCAAGGGACGCAGGATAGCCAGACACGCGGGCTTCACCCCGAACGGCGGCTGCAGCGTTCACGACGAATACAGGCGCGCGGTGTTCACCGCAGCGATCTGCACCGGCTGTCATTGTAGGCATCGCAGACGCCGCTGAGCATCCAGTCTGTTCAGCGAATGCCGAAGCGCAGGGCGGCCGATGACAGAGACGAGTCCAATGCATCTCTGCTACGCTTTGTGGGCACAAATTAACGAGAACCCCTTGATGGATAACCTTGATGTCTTCTCTGTGCGCGATCTGCGCACCCGATCAGGTGATCTCCTGCGGGATGCCGAACGGGGGCAGCTGGCGCTGATCACCAAGCATGGTCGTCCTGCCATCCTCGCCGTCCCATTCGACCGTCGCTTGCTCGAGCAGGGGGTTCACCGCGCCTTGGCGCTGACGCTCTTCGAGCAGCGGCAGCTGACGCTCGCCCAAGCCGCCAAAGTCGCGGGCCTCTCGCTGGAGGCGTTTATCGATCTGCTCGAGCCACTCGGCTTGCAGGGCAATCGCATCAACATATTAGCGGATACTGTTAGACAAGGCATTCCACTTCCCCGATGATCCCGGCCTTTGTTTTGATGGTGGGAGGATGTCATCCATGGATGACCTGAGTGTCGAACGATCGATTGCAAGTCATTTTGCTGCCTTGGAAGATCCGCGTTGTGAGATCCAGCGCCGGCATCTTCTCAGCGAGATGATGGTCATCGCCATCGCGGCGGCCCTGAGCGGT
>NZ_NHSF01000087.1 GCF_016653295.1 Halochromatium salexigens
GGCGGTGGATGGGGGCTGGGGTTGGCGGCATGGTGTCAGTCTTGCTTGGAGGCGTTGGCTTGCGCGTTGCCCTGGGTAGAGCCATCTGGGGTTTATGGATATGAGCAGGCGTATTGGGGTGTGGATCTGTACCGGTCTGCTGTTGCTGGCCGGTTGTTCACGGCCGCCTTGGGTGCCGGGTGGCCTGGAGTTGGCACCGCAGTCTGGCTTGGATGCGGGGTCGGGTGCGGGCATGGACGGCGGCAGACCGGAGCATGGGGTCTTGCCCTCGACGACCGGTTGCCCGCTGGCATATCGGCTCTATCGGCCGGAGGCGGCGGCGCGCTCGGCGCGGGAGCCGACGTTGGTGGTCTTGGGGCATGGGTTCCTGCGCTCGCAGGCGCGGATGCGCGGGTTGGCGGAGGCAATCGCGGCGGCCGGGCTGGCGGTAGCGACGCTGGACCTGTGCAACATGCGTCCCTGGGCCGGGCGTCATCAGCAGAATGGGTTGGATATGATCGCGCTGGCCCGGCATCTGCAGGCCGAGGTCGGCGGCGGGGAGCGAATCTATGTCGGGTTCTCGGCCGGGGGCCTGGCGGCCTTGGTGGCGGCGCGCCATGATCAGCGGGCGCTGGGCGTGGTCACTCTGGATCTGGTGGATACCCAGGGCATCGGACAGCGCGCGGCGCGGCAATTGGAGCAGCCGTTGTTGGGGTTGGCGGGGTCGCCGACCGATTGCAATGCTCAGGGGAACGCGGAGGCGCTCTTTGCCGAGCGCAAACAGGCGCGTTTGTTGCGGATTCCGCAGGCGGGTCATTGTGATTTCGAGGCGCCGACCGATGTCCTCTGCGAGTGGTTATGCGCGGACCCAGCACCGGGCACGGCGCGGGAGAAGAGGCGCTTGCGCGCGTGGGTGATGCGGCAGGCGGTGGCGGCGATCACGGCGCTGGCGGCTGGTCGGGCGGCTGAGTGGCCGTTGGAGAGCGCTCAATCCGGCTCGCCGTCCTTCTGGGCTTTCGAGTCGGACTGATCATGGAAACGAAAATGGCCGTAACGGACGACTAGAACCGCCAAGGCAAGGATGAGCACGGCCGCGCTGGTGGCGATCAGCTGGGCATCGCTCATGGTCTTCATACCGATGATCAAGTGACGCGCGAGTGCGACGATAGCGATATAGAGCGGAATACGCACCGGCAGGGCGCCACACTCTAAATAGATGCCAACCATGGTTAGCACTTCGAGATAGATGAACAAGAGCAACAGATCCGCTAGACTGACCTCGCGGATCTGGATCATCTGCCAGATCTCCTGACCCGCCGCGATCATAGCCGCGATGGTAATCAAGATGAGTCCAATCCCTTCGAACAGCTCGAGGGCACCCAAGCTAGCACGCCGCAGCAACCTGCGGGAGCCTCCCCCGTGCTCGGAATCCGCAGCGGATGGCGTTGAACATTTACTCATCATGGTCATTTACTCATCATGGTAAGAATACTATCCTAACCGATCGCGTCTAGCATCCCTTCACGCGACAATGGATTCGCGTGCTTGCCAGCGGTTGATCCGGCCCCAGCCTGACCTAACGCATACCCAGACGCGGCGCCTCGAGGTTACAAAAGCGCCACTGTCTACCGAACCTCCGCCGAGCAGCCCGCCTCTCATGCCTGACCAGCCCGCTGACGCCTTCCAAGACCTCGAGCCCGAGCTGATGGGCGATGGCCCCTCCAAGGGCCTGCGCGAGACCACCCTGCTCAGCCGCGATGCGCGCCTCGCTGGGCGGCCCAAGCTGTGCAGCGACTGCGGCCTCTGCGATAGCTTCCTCAAGCCCGAGATGGCGCGCACCTGCGTCTTCGTGCGCAACCAGACCGAGGCCATCGAGCAGCGGCTGTTCGGGCGCAACCGTCAGGACGGCGACGAACTGCGCTTCGGCATCTACCGCGACATGCAGATCGCGCGCATGAAACCGCCGGTGCCGGGCGCGCAATGGTCAGGCATGGTCACCACGCTCGGCGCGCGGCTGCTCGAGCGCGGCGAGGTCGAGGCGGTGATCACCGCCACCACCATGCCCGGCACCCGCTTTGCGCCGCGTCCGATCCTCGCCCGCACGCCCGACAAGGTGCGCGCGAGTGCCGGCAACAAACCAGCCCTCTCACCCAACCTCGCGCTGCTCGACGAGGTGCGCGCGCGTGGCGTCAAACGGCTCGCCTTCATCGGCACCAGCTGTCAGGTGCACATGCTGCGCGCCGCCCAGCCCCAGCTCGAGGCCGAGCTTGGCCTGGAACGGCTCGATGTGATCGGCATCCCCTGCAGCGACAACGTCGCCTACCCGGACCTGGTCTATTTCTTGGACCAAGTCTCGAAATCGCCCCGGACCATCGTCCACTACGAATTCATGCAGGACTACAGCCTGAAGATGCGCCATGAGGACGGCCACATCGAGCAGCTCAACTTCATCGACTTCCCGATGGACAAACTCGATGGCGTCTTCCCTTCGGCCTGTCTGTCCTGCTTCGACTATCCCAATAGCCTCGCCGACATCACCATCGGCTACATGGGCGCCCCGCTCGGCTGGCAATGGGTGCTGGCGCGCAGCGAGCGCGGCGAGGCGCTGTTGGAGATGCTGCGCCCGGAGCTGGAATTCCAGCCCGCGAGCAGCGCCGGCGATCGCCATCGCGGCATGCCGCGCTACCTGCAGATGCTGGCCAACCCACCCGGCAAGCCGCCGAAGCCGATCCGCATGCTGATCGCCTGGCTACAGCGCCATCGCGGACCGCGCGGGCTCGAGTTCGCGCGCGCCATCATCGAGATGAAGCTGTTCCGCAACCTGCAGCATGTGCGCGAGCGCTTCGGCCGCTTCGAGCAGCGCATCGTGCCAGCGCATGTCTATCGGACGCTCGCGCCCTATGCGGAGGACTATGCCGAGACCTTCGGCCGACCCTTGACGCCGGAGTCCGGTATCGAGCACCCAAGCGGTGACACGGCCTCTCGCGCATGAGCCAAGGCGCTGCTAAGAGCGCCCGAGGTGCGAACAGCGCACACCACACCAGATCAGGATTGGTCATCCTGCTGCTCGCACCGCTGCTGCTGATAGCGCTTGGCGCCGATGCGTCCGAGACCGAGCCGATCGAGGCATCCTTCGCTCCCCGTGACACGGTGCGCGTCGAGGCGAGCACCGACCGGCAAGCGGTCATCGTCGGCCAGCAGATCCTGCTCCGCATCCTCGTCATCGGTGAGGGTCCATTACCGCCGGGACGACTGATCCCACCGCGACCCGAGGGCGCCGATCTGCTGCGCCTCGGCGGCAGTGACGAGGGTTCCAAATCCTGGGTCCAGGAGCATCGCTATGCGCTGTTTCCGCGTCACGCGGGTCGACTCGAGATTCCGCCGGCGCTCTTTTCCGGCTGGTGGCCGGGCACGGACGGCCCCCAAGAGCGGCGCTCGGACGCCATCGAGATCGAAGTGGCGCCCGCTCCGCTCTCGAACGCCTCTTCCTGGCTCCCAGCAACTGCAGTCAGCCTGAGCGAGGCAGGCCCTAGCATGGTCCGCCTGGCGCCAGGGCAGGTCATCGAGCGCATGCTGACGCTGAAGGCCGTGGGGCTGCGCGCCGAGGATCTGCCGCCGATCCAACCGTCGGTGCCGTTTCAGCTCCAGATGCACGCGGATGCACCGCGACTCTGGAACCAGTACGGAGCAGACGGCGTCACCGGTTATCGCAGTGAGCGCATAACCCTCGGCAGCGCCGAGCCCGGTCTCTATGAGTTGCCTGGCGTGACGCTGGCGTGGTGGAACGTCGAGACCGCAGATTGGGAGCGCGCCCGCCTGCCCGCATGGCACCTGCAAGTGGCTGAACTCGACTCCGCCTCGCGCCGGCCGACACCGGCTTGGCAGCGCGCGGGCAGCACCGACCGGCGAGAGCCGAGCACCGGCACCGCGCCAACCCCGTCAGCGATCAAACAGCTCTGGCTGCTCGCGCATTGGCCCTGGCTTGCCGGCCTGCTCGGCGCGCTGCTGCTCGCCGGGCTGGCCTGGCGCCGGTCTCGACGCGCGCGCTGATCGCCAGGCAGATCGCCTATCACGTTCAGGCAACCACACTCTCGGCACCGCACTCAAGAAACCCTCTCCTGCTCGGACTCGATCAGCCGTTTCAGGGTGCGCACGTTGCGCTGGGCGCCCTCTTGCACCGCGTATCGGATTAGCTTCTCGAACGGGCGCATGATCAGCTCCAAGCGCCTGAGTTCGAAGGTAAAGGTGAGCTGGGTGCGATCCTCGGCCTGGGGCGCGATATGATAATCGACGAGGAAATTCGGCGCGTTGCTCTCGAAGGTCAGCCGCTGCGCAGGCTCCATCTGGGTGATGCGAAATACCGACTCGGTGCGCCGCCCCTGATCGACCCGCACTTGGCGCCCGACACTGCCAACGCGCAGCGGACCCTGGGTGTTGATCTCCAGCTCTTTGACCTCAGGTGACCAACGCGGATAATTCAGCGCGAAATCCTCCGCGATGAAGCGATAGACCAACGCCGGAGACCGTTCGATCTCGATACGGGCTTCTGCCTTGACCAAGGTTTCACCTCCGCTGACCAGTCTCGGATGATGGGCCTTGCGAGCGCCGCCGCAAGCGCTGGGTTTCTTTCCTTCAAGTGGGCCTCCGTGCTCGTCACGCAAGGATATTTTTTCGCAGTCACCGCTCGCCATGAACCAACAGTCCATCGACTCGACGCAAACCCTCCAAACGCCTCGGCCGCGTCGATCGCCCATCGACAGCCTCTACGATCTGATCACCGGCGACGAGGATGCGCGCGTCTGCAAGGACATCCCGAGCGAATCCTGCAACGACCAACCGCGCAACTTCTTTGCCTATCTGCTCGCCAACCTCTTGACCAAGGTCGCCGATGAACTGGCCAGCGCCAAGCTGGTGCTGCCCTGGCTGATCGGTTGGCTTGGCGCGCCGGCGCTGATCGTCGGCCTGCTGGTACCGATCCGCGAGGCCGGGGTGCTGCTGCCGCAATTGGCCGTCGCGGCCACGATCCGCCGCCTGCCGGTGCGCAAATGGGTCTGGATCATCGGATCTCTCGCCTCGGCCATCGCGCTGGCCTTGATGGCGCTGGCCGCGGCGACCTTCACCGGCGCCCTCGCCGGCTGGATCATCGTCGGACTCCTGGCGCTGTTCAGCCTCATGCGCGGGCTCTGCTCGGTCTCGGCCAAGGATGTGCTGGGCAAGACCGTCTCCAAGGCGCGGCGTGGCCACCTGATGGGGCTCGCGGCCGGGATCGCCGGCACGCTGACACTGGCGCTCGGCCTCGCGCTGCAGTTCTTCGACGAGGACGACAGCAGCAGCCTGCTCTTCATCCTGCTGCTCGGCGGCGCTGCGCTGTCGTTCGCCCTCGCCGCCGGCGTCTTCGTGCTGATCCGCGAACAGCCGGGCGCCACCGAGGGCGGCGGCAATGCCCTCAGTGCCGCCCTCGAGAGCATCGGCCTGCTGCGCACCGATGCGACCTTCCGCTATTTCGTGCTGGTGCGCACCGCACTGTTGAGCGTCGCGCTCGCGCCGCCCTTCTATGTGCTCCTGGCCGAGCAGGACAGCGGCGGCGACCTCGGCGCACTCGGCTTGCTGATCATCGCCAGCGGCCTGGCCAACAGCCTCAGCGCCCCACTTTGGGGCCGCTTCAGCGACCGCTCGGCGCGGCTGGTGATGGTCGTCGCGGCCGCCCTCGCCGGCCTGCTCGGCATCCTGACCTGGGCGCTGGAGCACTTCGCCGCCTCGCTGCTGACGGGGCTCGGCTTCGGCCTGCTGTTCCTGTTGCTCGGCATCGCGCATGCCGGGGTGCGACTCGGGCGCAAGGTCTATCTGGTCGACATGGCCAGCAGCGAGACCCGCGCCTCGATGGTCGCGGTCAGCAACACCGTGATCGGCCTCGCGATGCTGGCCGGGGGACTCATCGGGCTGCTCGGCGATCTCTTCGGCACCGCCTTCGTGATCCTGGTGCTTGGCATCGCAGCACTCGCCGCCGCCCTCTCCGCGCTCGGTCTACGCGAGGTCTCCGAGCCCGACTGAGGCGACTCGGAAGCGCCGGTTCAGAACACCGCGTGCGAGCGATAGACATATTTGGTCAGTTCCACATACTGGGCATTCATCCGGCGCAGGATGTCCTGGCTCACCTGGATGATGTTGCGCATCACGTTATAGACCAGCCAGGGGTCTTTCTCGAGCAGCGACTCGAAGGCGCTGCGCTCGAGACTACAGACCTGGGTGCGGCCCAACGAGCGCAGCGTCGCGGTATGCGGCTGGCCGCTGATGAAGCCCAGTTCACCGGCGAGATCACCGGTGTGGAGCACATGGATGGTGGTGAACTCGCCCTTCCCAAGATCCCGGGTCACGGCGATGCCGCCCTCGGCAATGATATGCAGACTATTCTCGACGTTGCCCTCGGCGATCAGTACCTCCTGATCGGCCAGTCGCCGGCAATAGGCGATATTGGCCAAGGCATAGACCTGATCATCGCTGAGCCCGGCGGTCAGGGGTGAATGGCGAAGATAGGTGAAATCGGTTTCATCGGTCATCGATCTGGTCCTCGGTTGACAGTGAGGGCGGATTCTAACGACGCGCGAGGAAATAACCTAGCAACGCGGCGGTCGAGGCATCGTGATCCGCGCTGACCTCGCCGGCCTCGAGTTCGTCGATGATGACGTTGGCGAGCTTCTTGCCCAGCTCGACGCCCCACTGATCGAAGGAGTTGATGCCCCAGAGGATGCCCTGGGTGAAGATCTTGTGCTCATAGAGCGCGATCAACGCCCCCAAACCGTGCGGCGTGATCTGCTCGAGCAGGATCGTGCTCGTCGGCCGGTTGCCGTCGAATTGACGCTGCGGCGCCAGCCGCTCGGCCTCGGCCTCCGAGGCCCCAGCGGCGATCATCTCCTCCTTCGCCTCCTGCAGCGTGCGCCCGCGCATCAGCGCCTCGGTCTGCGCCAGGCAATTGGCGATGAGCAGATCATGGTGGTTGCCGAGTGGATGGTGGCTCTTGATCGGCGCGATGAAGTCACTCGGGATCAGCTCGGTGCCCTGATGGATGAGCTGGTAGAACGCATGCTGGCCATCGGTGCCGGGCTGGCCCCAGACCACCGGCCCGGTGCTGTAATCGACGCGCTGGCCCTCGCGGGTCACATGCTTGCCGTTACTCTCCATGTCGCCCTGCTGGAAATAGGCCGGAAAGTATTGCAGGGACTGATCATAGGGCAGGATCGCGTGGGTCTTGGCACCGGCGAAATTGCGATACCAGACCCCGAGCAGGCCCAGGATCACCGGCAGGTTTTGCTCCAGCGGCGCCGAGCGAAAATGCACGTCCATCTCGTGGGCGCCGGCGAGCAGCTCGGCGAAGCGCTCGAAGCCGACCGCGATCGCGATCGGCAGCCCGATCGCCGACCAGAGCGAATAGCGCCCGCCGACCCAATCCCAGAACGCGAACATCTGATCGGTATCGATGCCGAACTCGGCCACTTTCTCGGTGTTGGTGGAGACGGCGACGAAGTGGTTGCGCACCGCCTTGTCATCACCGAGCGCCTCGACCAGCCAGCGCCGGGCGCTCTGGGCATTGGTCATGGTCTCCTGCGTGGTGAAGGTCTTGGAGGCGACAATGAACAGCGTGGTCTCTGGGTTCAGGCCCCGCACCGTCTCGGCTAGGTGGGTCCCGTCGACATTGGAGACAAAGTGCGGGCGCAACTGATCGGACTGATAGGGCTTGAGCGCCTCGCAGACCATCTTCGGCCCCAGGTTGGAGCCGCCGATGCCGATGTTGACCACATCGGTGATGGCCTTGCCGGTGTGTCCCTTCCACTCGCCCGAGCGTACTCGCTCGCTGAAGTCGCGCAGGCGCGCGAGCACCCCGTCGACCGCCGGCATCACATCCTCGCCGTCGACCAGCGTGGGCGCATCGGCGCGGTTGCGCAGCGCCGTGTGCAGCACGGCCCGATCCTCGCTGAGATTGATGTGCTCGCCGGTGAACATGCGCTCGCGCCAGTGTTCGAGGTCGACCGCGCGCGCGAGATCGAAGAGCAGCCGCAGCGTCTCATCGGTGGCGAGATGCTTGGAGAAATCCAGATGCAGCCCGGCGGCATCAGCGCTCATGCGCTCGGCGCGGGCTGGATCATCGGCGAACAGCTCGCGCATGTGCCGCGAGCACATCTGCTGCCAGTGCCGTTCTAGGGCCTGCCATGCTGGGGTCGAACTCACGAGTGCCATCTTTGGGACTCCCTCGGCTGAGTGGATGGTCGATCGAAGGCGATTGTACGCTGGCAACGATGAGGATGCCGGCCAGCGGCGGCAATGTCAGGCGCTAAGTTCGCTAGCGCAGAGTCAGGGCTAGGCCGCTTGGCATAGCATGGAGTGAGACCGACCGCTATCACCTAGCAGCCCTCGACCACCCCATACTGACCCTGAGCGCATGCCATGACCAAAGAAAGACAAAGCAACAAGGAAACGAAGAAGAAACCCGGCCTGACGCTGAAGGAGAAGCGCAATGCGAAGAAGACCAAGCAAGAGCCCAAGGGCTTGATGGACAACGCCAAAGGCGGCTCGACGGCATAGCTTGATCGCTACGCCGACGACCGGATAGGGAGATTCAACTATAGCCACAGAGCCGCTTGGAGAACTGCCGCAGCGCGATGACGCCGCTCGTCTCGGCGTGCTGGAGCCAGCGCTCCAACTGCTCGACCAACTGCTCGCGCGAGGCGTTGGAGCGGCTCCATAAGGCGACCAGCTCCTGGCGCATCGCGTAGAGGATGCTCAACAGCGGACTGGCCGCGAGCGACCGCTCCAGGATGAGGCGCTCGGACGCGGGCAGGTTCTCCGCCCCCCGCTGCAACCCGCTCTGGACGACTCGCAGCGTCCTCTTCTCGCCGAGCCCGAAGGCCGCCCCAAGTTGCCTTTTGCGCACCTCTTGCTTGACCGTCGACTTCAGACTGCCGGCAAACCTGGCCAGTACCGCATAGCGATGGATGACAATGGCCTGTAAGGTGTTGGCATCGCAGTGCCGCTTGCTCGGGTCGATCTGTATCTTGGGCGCCACGCGCCGCACCTTGGCGAGTCCCACTGCCGCGAGCAGGCGGATATAAAACCAGCCGATGTCGATCTCCCACCACTGATTGGAGAGCTTGGCTGAGGTGGCGTAGGCATGGTGGTTGTTGTGCAGCTCCTCGCCACCGATCAGGATGCCCCAGGGCACGATGTTCCTGGAGGCATCATTGGGTGCGAAGCGGCGGTAGCCCCAGTAGTGGCCGACACCGTTGATGACCCCGGCGGCGAAGAACGGAATCCACAGCATCTGGACCGCCCAGACGGTGAGCCCGATGGGACCGAACAGGATCAGATCGATCACCAGCATGAGCCCGATGCCAAGCTGGCTATGCCGCGCGTAGAGGTGGCGCTCGAGGGCGTCGTTGGGCGTGCCGTGCCCGTAGCGCTCCACCGTCTCCGCCACCGCAGCCTCGCGGCTATAGAGATCGACGCCATCGAACAGGACCTTGTTGAGCCCGTAGATCTGCGGGCTGTGCGGATCATCCGAGGTCTCGCACTTGGCGTGATGCTTCCGATGGACGGCGACCCAATTGCGCGTGATGATTCCGGTGGTGAGCCACAACCAGGCGCGGAAGAAATGGCTGACGATCGGATGCAGGTCCAAGGCGTGGTGCGCCTGGTGCCGGTGCAGGAAGATGGTGACCGAGGCGATGGTGATGTGGGTCAAGCCGAGGATGACGAGTACATACCCCCACCAGGGCAGTTCAATGAGACTAAGTGGCATGAGATCGGACTCCAAGTTGTGATAGGTCGTGATTGATATAGCTTGATCCTCACGCCCGCTGGAGTCGGTACGGTATCGCACATTGATGGAACACCGTGGACGCTGGCGTGATCGGGGCTCGCGCCGGCCTTGATCATCCCTTAGCCCACCTACGGCGGCTATCCTTCGAGCAGCGGATTAAGAGTCTGATTTTGCTGACTTAAACAGGCCATTGTTGACCGCTACGCTAGGTGTTGGACCAGGCGATGACCAAGGCCCGCAGCATGATCGGGATGGCCCAAAGCTCGCCTAGGCGTAGGACCGTGACGTCCTGATAGGCGGCGATAAAAAGAGCCTTCGGTCAGGATCTTCTCATTTTAAATCTTTGTAGTAGCCTTCGGCTTGCTCTTGATTCATAAGAACTTCACAACTATTCATTGATGACGTTTTACCCATCGACTAACCGCACTACATCAAAGACAGCCCTGGAATAAGCCCAGAGACGGACAATAGCCAGAGAATCACGATGAGCACGACGAGCACATTCAGGATCTTCTTGATTTTACCGTCCATTGGCAGGTGGTTATTGATCAACTATAGGATCAATCCGACAACGACGAGGATGACGATCAATGTGATTATTGTCCAGCCATTTGTAATCCAGACAACTAACGCATCTGGTCTATAATTAAAGCAGGCGATCAGACCACCCTGCGGAGGATATCATGGCCAACGAGTGGATGAACGATGCCCGCAAGATTCCGGA
>NZ_NHSF01000088.1 GCF_016653295.1 Halochromatium salexigens
GCGTCTAAAATAACGAATCTATTTAAAGCAACTGATCGTGTTGAGGGTGGACCCTTGCCAGTCACAATGGCGTACTGAGAGTATGACATTAAAGCCTGCCGAATAGACTTTCACCGGGAATTGCTGCGATCTCGATCAACGCAGTCGACCCCAGTCGCAGGCGAAGGTCAGGATTCTAGCGCAACCAACAGCCACAGCGGAGCCAGGCTCCGAGTTCGAGAGGCTGAGCCGACGGACCCCAGCAACAACGGACAGAAGCATGGGATAACTGTGGGATGTCAGGGAAGACCGACGGGGATGATGGCGCCCAGTCGCATGGTCATACCCGTGGTCGATGGCGCGTTCACGGTCAAAGCTCGCCAAGCAGGACCCCGGCTGGCAGGGCGTTAAGCGCGCTCTGGCGAGACGCGCTGGTGGGTTCGCACGGATTTGCCCTTGCTGGAGGTAAGCGGATCGTTCGGCGTTAAGCCAGGTGAAGCGGCGTGTGCTGCTGCACCAGAAATCCAGCCGCATGCGGATGTCCGCCACCGCCGAAGCCGGCCGCGATCCGCGAGACATCAAGGCCCTGTGCTTCAGAACGTAGGCTGAAACGTCGCCCGGCAGGCGTATCCCAGTAGCAGGCGGCAAACGGCTCACCGCCGCAAAGTGCCGCTCCGACATCGGAGCTGTACTTCGAGGGGGCGTTGATGACCGGCACCTCATGGCCAGCGATCTGGCTGCGGTAGGCCAGCGTCTCGACCAACTCCTGCACGTCCTTGTCGTGTTGGCGCAGGATCGGGATGCCTTCCTCGCGCAGCTCTTCGGGGTCCTCGCGCATGAGCCGGCCCCATTCGATGAGCGAGAACGGATAGGAGGCGAGGGTGGCGGTGATCTCGCGCGTGCCGGGCAGCTCGAAGCGCCAGAGATCCCGGTCCTGGATATGCTCGAGCAAGCGAGGAGGGCGCCGATCAGGAAAGTAGTGCGACCAGGCGATCATGGCACCGCACCGATCCATATCGAAGATCGCGGTGACGTTCTCCGGCAGGTCGACCAGATCAGCCTGTGCGGATCGGTGGTGATCGAGGATCAGGATACGGTTGGCTGTATCGGCCATGGCCAGCAGCAGGTCGCGCTTGTAGCTGAAGTCGACCAGGATGACCTCACGCCCGTGGACATCCGGCGGTGGCTGTTGGTGCACACCCGGGTAGAACTCGAGGCCGGACTGCGCATGAGCGGTGTCGGCGACCCAAGCGGCCGAGAAACCATCCAGGCAATCGGCGTGGTAGATGCAGAGCGGCTGTTTGAGCCTCTGTGGTTGGTCGTGCAAAACGGGAAAGCTCCTCCGGGGTCAGGTTGACGTCAATAGCGGTGAGTCAGCTGCTTGCCACAGGCTCGCCCCATCCGCCGATGTTGCTTGCTGCGTTCAATTCCGGCATCAGGATGTCATGTCGATGAACAACCCATGGAGGCAACGAAAACGGCCTGCCGATGCTGTTGCTGAGCGGTCTATCTCGCACGCTCTTGGTCGGGTGCGGCTTACCAAGGCTCGTTGGCCGGGCGCAGATCCAGCTCGAAGGTCCAGGCATCCTTTGGTTGGCGATGCAGACAGAGCAACGTCTCGGCGATATGTTCAGGCTGGATCAAGCCCTGCTCACCGCGCGTTGCCGCCATCTCCGGCATCTGCTCATGCACCCGTGGGACATCGATGATGCCGTCGATGATCAGGTGCGCGACATGAATCCCTTGCGGGCCAACCTCGCGTGCCAGACTGCCTGCCAGTGCCCTCAGGCCATGCTTGGCCGCCGCAAAAGCGGAAAAGCCAGCGCTCTGTATGACTGATGCCGTTGCGCCGATGAACAGCAATGATCCAGAGCCGACCGGCAGCATGCGCTTGGCCGCCTCACGCGCAATCAGGAAGCCTGCCAGCGTGCTGCTCTGCCACAGCTCATAGAGCCGGCTGGGCTCGGTCTCGACCAGAGGCCCCATCGCGAACCCAGCCGTCGCGAACACCACCAGCTCCGGTGTGCCGAAGTGCTCCGACGCGGTCTCGAACAGGGCGCTGACCTCGGCCGCATCGCTCGCATCGGCCGCGATGGCCAGCGCCCGACCACCGGCCGCCTCGATCTCCGCAGCGAGCGCATCGAGCGCTTTCGCGTTGCGCCGGGTCAGCACCACCGGCCAGCCTTCAGCGGCCAACCGTTTGGCAACGGCGGCGCCGGTGCCGGAGCCAGCGCCGACGATCATCGCGTAACCTGTGTGCATACCTTGTGTCTCCTGGACGATGAACGTCCGATCATAGGACCCGTTGTGCTGAGCGCTAGTGTGACCCGTTGCCCCAAAAGGGCAAGACGATCGATCGAAGGGGATTAAATGGCACGAGCCAAAGAACCTGTGACCGCCGCCGTGCGGCTTCTACGCCAGGCTGACGTCCCCTTCAGCGGCCACTGCTATCCCTACAACGGTGGTGGCACGGCTGAGGTGGCTCAGGCCTTGGGCGTCGATGAGCACCAAGTGGTCAAGACCCTGATCATGGAGAATGAACAGCAGCAGCCCTTGATCATGCTGATGCACGGGGATCGCGAGGTCGCGACCGGTGCCCTGGCGCGCCAGATCGGCGCGAAGCGGATTCAGCCCTGCACACCTCAGATTGCAGACAAGCGCTCCGGCTACCAGGTCGGTGGCACCTCACCCTTTGCGACACGCCGGACCATGCCGGTTTACTGCGAGCGCAGCATCCTGGAACTCGAGCAGCTCTACATCAACGGCGGCAAGCGCGGCTACATCCTCCGGCTGCGCAGCGCGAATCTGCAACGTCTGCTGTCGCCAAAGCTGGTTGAGGTCGCGGTCTAAGCCGGCGTTGGAAGCCCGGTGTCTGGCCGCCGGTCGCGGTGAGGCATTGACCGCCCAGCCCCGGCAGTGGGAACCTCAATCCTCAGCGCTCGATTCGGACCCTGCCGATGCAACGCGATCCCAACCTGGTGCGCCTGTCGCATGACCATCAATCAGCACTGGTCCTGGCCAAGCGGGCGCGTGAACTGGCGGCGGCTGAAGCCCCCGAGCGTCGTGCCCTCTGGGCCGAGATCCAGGCCCGCTTTGCCGATGAGCTTGAACCGCACTTCCAGCTTGAGGAGCGGGGGCTGCTTCCCGCCTTGCGTGTCGCCGGCCAGCAGGCCTTGGTTGAGCAAACCCTTGCCGAGCATACCGAGCTGCGGGGGTTGATTGTGAGCGACGCCCCTGATGCCCCGACGCGCTTCGGTGACGCCTTGCAGGCGCATATCCGCTTTGAAGAGCGGACGCTGTTCGAGACCGCGCAGCAGGTGCTCGAGCCGGCAGTGCTCGCCGAGCTGGGCGTGCTGCATGAAGCGGCTGCGCGCCCAACCTGTTCGACGGCATCGCTCAAAGGCAGCGTGCACGGAGCACCGCAGTGAGCCCGCAGCAAGCCAGACGCCCGGGCGAGATCGCCGTGGAGCACCCCCAAGCGTCGGATGCCTGGCTGCAGTACATCGGGCGCATCCACACCCCTTGGCAGCGGCGCGAAGACTGTCCGCGCCAAGGTGACCTGGACGGCCCCGAGTGTCAGATCGAGGTGTTCCAGCCCTGGGATCAGGCGCTGGTCGGTCTGCAGACGACGACCCCGCTCGAGGTGCTCTATTGGCTCGATCAGTCCCGGCGCGACCTGGTCCTGCAATGCCCAACAGGACGGGATCATCCCGTTGGCACCTTTGCGCTGCGCTCGCCGGTACGGCCGAATCCGATGGGCAGCAGCGTTGTCCGGTTGATCGCCATCGAGGGTCCAGTGCTACGGGTGCGCGGCTTGGATTGCCTGGATGGCACACCCTTGCTGGACCTGAAGCCAGCGCACTCGGCGTTCATCAGGACGCATTCAGGGGGCTGATGTCCTGCCTGCCGAACTGATCGTCCCCAGGACCAAGTCGCACGCTGCTACAGGATCGGCTCGCTGAACGAGCGCAGCCGGTAGCGGATGCGGATCTGGCCAGCGTCCGTTCGAGTGGCGCTGATCGGGTAGCCCGAGTTGTCGAGGATGCTGGTCACCAGCGCTGCAATCAGCTCCTTAGGCGGGGTGTCCCGGTGCCGCTGTGCCAAGCGCTCGCGCACATGCTCGAGCAGGGACGGGTCGATCTCGAGCGTCAGGGTCTCAGCGGGCGGGGATGACTTCATGGCGCTTCAGCGACGAGTGGCTCGATTAGGTTTGGGCTGTCGTTGGCTGGCCTGTTGACCGCCCGCGAGATCGGATAGGCCTCCCAGCCACTGGGATCGGCCGGCTTGAGTAGGGACTGAAGCAACGCCTTGTCTGTCTCCCGGTCCGTTCGCCCAGTGCCGAGCCAGTTCCCATAGTCCTCAGGCGCCAGGATCACCGGCATCCGATCATGGATCGCCGCCAACAACGCGTTGGCCTCAGTCACGATAATCGTGCAAGAGTCGATGACGGCCCCGTCGTCGCCTTCCCAGTGTTCCCAGAGTCCAGCCATCGCAAACGGCGCCTGATCCTTGCGGCGGATCGCATAGGGTTGTTTGCCATCCTTGCCGGGCTGCCATTCATAGAAGGCATCGGCCGGGATCAGACAGCGACGCTGCGCAAACGCGGCCCGATAGGCCGGCTTGCTCGCCACCGTCTCGGCGCGGGCGTTGATCATGCTGTAGCGATGATCCGGCACTTTGGACCAGAACGGTACCAAGCCCCAGCGCAGGTTCACGCACTCGCGATGCTGCTGGTCCTCTGTCAGTCGGACTGCCAGCACCGGCTGGGTTGGCGCGACGTTGTAGCGCGGTTGTGCGTCAACCGCTGTCGTCGCGAGCCCGAAGTGATCGGCGAGGGTTTCGGGATCGGCGTATTGGGCGAAGCGTCCGCACATGCCGAACCTCCTTCGGTCAAGGTAACGAGTAAACGGGCGACGTCGTCGAGCGCGAGCATGGCGCGTCTGACAGACTCAGAATGCCGCAGCTCGCCTGCCAGTGGCTGCCCGACTCCGGGCACATCGGGTGCGGCGCAGGCCAGGACAGCCAGCCGCCAGCCAATCGACCGCTGAGGCGGGCTGTTGATCGGATCAATGAAAGGCTCGACCTATGGATTGATAAAACACAATAGGTCTGGCCCATGGCAGCCATCCGATCAAACGATTTCACCCCGAGCGGCGCGGCGCCTAACCTGGTGTCAACCTCAAACGAGGCATCCACACCCACCGACTAGGAGCTGTACCCATGACCACCGACGTCCAGACCACCCCGTCCATGCCACGCTTGAACGAGCCGGCCCCAGCCTTCGATGCCCCGACCACCCACGGGCGCAAGACCCTCGAGGACTACCGTGGCCAATGGCTGGTGCTGTTCTCGCACCCGGCCGACTTCACTCCAGTGTGCACCACCGAGTTCATCGCCTTCGCCAAACGCCATGCGGACTTCCAGGCACTCGGCTGCGAACTGCTCGGCCTGTCGATCGACAGCAACTTCTCGCACATCGCCTGGGAGCGCAACATCAAGGAGAAGTTCGGTGTCGAGATCGGCTTCCCGATCATCGCCGACCTCTCGATGCAGGTCGCCAAGGCCTACGGCATGATCCAGCCCGGCGCGAGCGACACCTCGGCGGTGCGCGCCACCTTCATCATCGACCCCAATGGCGTGCTGCGCGCGATGGTCTACTACCCGATGAGCAACGGCCGTTCGATCGACGAGTTCGTGCGGCTGGTCAAGGCGCTGCAGACCTCCGATGAGCACGGTGTCGCGACCCCCGAGGGCTGGCAGCCAGGGGATAAGGTCATCGTGCCGCCGCCGGCCACCGCTGAGCAGGCCGAGGCGCGCATGGCCGAGGGCTATGAGTGCAGTGATTGGTACTTCTGCAAGAAAGCGCTCTGATCCAAGAGCCAGGGAGCGAAGACGGGCGGCGCTCAGACGCCGCCCTGACCAGCGACCACCACAGCCCGCACCTCCGCTGTCCAGCCACTCATCCAAGCCCACCCAAGCGCTCCGCCAAGCGCGTGATCCGCCGCGTCGCCTGTTGCCGCCCGAGCGCGATGCGCAATGCCTTCGCCTCGGCGATCAACACCACCAATTGCCGCCCGCGGGTGACCCCGGTATAGAGCAGGTTGCGCTCCAGCAGCGCATAGTGCTGCATCGCCAACGGGATCACCACCACCGGATACTCCGAGCCCTGTGCCTTGTGGATGCTGATCGCATAGGCCAGGCTCAGCTCATCGAGCGCGCTGGCCTCATATTCGACCGCCCGGCCATCGATCTCCACCACCACCAGGCCCGCCTCGGCATCGATGCGGGTGATCTGTCCGATATCGCCGTTGAACACCTCCTTGTCGTAGTTGTTCACGCGCTGGATCACCTTATCGCCCGGGGCATAGGTGGTGCCGAAGCGTTGCAGCCGCGGTTGCGCATCGGGATTGAGTCGCTGCTGCAAGGCCAGATTCAGCGCCTGCGTGCCGAGCCCACCCCGATTCATCGGCGTCAGCACCTGGATGTCCGCAAGCGGATCGAACCCAAAGCGCTTCGGGATGCGCTGCGTGACACTGGCGACGAGCTTGTCGGCCAGGTCTTCTGCATCAGCGGCCTCGATCAGATAGAAGTCGCTGGTCTCCCCCTTGGCCGGGGCGATCGGCCGCTCACCGCTGTGGATGCGATGGGCATTGACGATGATCCGCGAGGACAGCGCCTGACGGAACACCTCGGTCAGGCGCACCGTCGGGATCGCCCCCGAGGCGATCAGATCCGCCAGCACCCGACCGGGCCCCACCGACGGCAGCTGATCGACATCGCCGACCAAGAGCAGCGCAGTCTCATCCGGCAACGCCCGCAGCAGCTGGTTCATCAGCACCGTATCCAGCATCGAGGCCTCATCCAGCACCAACAGCTCCGCCTCCAGCGGATACTCGGCATCGCGCTTGAAGCGATAGGCACTGGGGTCGAACTCCAACAGCCGATGCACCGTTTTTGCCTCACAGCCGGTGGTCTCCTGCAGGCGCTTGGCTGCACGCCCGGTCGGGGCGGCAAGCTGCACCTCGACCTGCTTGGCTTGGAGGATACGCAGCAGACTGTTGACCAAGGTCGTCTTGCCGACCCCGGGGCCACCGGTCAGCACCGCGACCTTGCTTGAGAGCAGGGTCTAAGCGCCGCACGCTGCGAGGGCGCGAGCGTCAGTCCGGTCTGGATCTCGACCCAGGGCAGGGCACGGCTGACATCGATCTGGCCCCAGGGCGGAGTGCCCTGCAACAGGCGCTGCAGCTGCACCGCGCAGCCCTGCTCGGCGCGATAGAGCGGGGTCAGATAGAGCAACCCCTGATCGCGGATCAGATGCTCGGCCTGCACCTCATCCTCGATCGCCTGTTCGATGATCGGCGCCGGAATCTCCAGCAGCTGACTGGCCTGTGTGAGCAAGGCTTCGGGTTCCGAGGCACAGTGTCCCTGCTCGGACCAGACCTGCAGCGCATGGCGGACTCCGGCGCAGGCACGCAGCAGCGAGTCGCGCGGGATGCCAAGGCTTTGCGCCAGGGTATCGGCGGTCTTGAAACCAATGCCCCAGATATCGAGCGCCAAGCGGTAGGGATTCTCGCTGACGGTGAGGATCGCCGCCTCGCCATAGGTCTTGTAGATGCGCACCGCCCGCGCGGTGCCGACGCCGTGCGATTGCAGGAAGACCATGATCTCGCGCACGACCTGTTGCTCGGCCCAGGCGGCGGTGATCTGAGCGCGGCGCTTGCGGCCGATGCCGGGCAGTTCCTCCAGACGCTCTGGGCTCTGTTCGATAACCTCAAACACCGCCTCGCCGAAGGCATTCACCAGCGTGCGCGCAAAGTGTGGGCCGATGCCCCGAACCAGCCCGGAGCCGAGGTACTTCTCGATCCCCTCGCGGGTGCCGGGCAGGATCACCTGCAGGCGCTCGGCGCGAAACTGCAGCCCATGCTTGGCATCCTGCACCCACTGGCCCAGGGCTTCGATGGTCTCGCCGGGGCTGACGGCGGCGGCGCTGCCGACCACGGTGACCAGGTCTCGCTGGCCTCGGACCTTGACCCGCAGCACACAGAAGCCGGTTGACTCACTGTGGAAGGTCAGCCGCTCGATGCTGCCGGAGAGACGCTCGCGGGGGTGTCGGTGGCATGGCTGGGGGAGAGAGATGACATCGGGGCAGTGTAGCGAATCGGCCAGTGGCGGGAGCTGGCGATGAGAGCCTGCCGCTTGTTGCCGATGTCTTTGGCGATTGGACTCTGATTGCCTGCGGGGTGAGTCACTCGCGTTTGGACGATCTGCAGGCGCACGGGGTAGGGGCTATGAGGCGGTGGACACTGATCATCGCACCATCGATTGACCTGATGGAGTGGGCGATGGAACGCTCGATCGTTCGCTGTTGAGCCGCCGCATATCAACAGCTCGCACAAGCGTACCTGGGATGCCGACAAGGTCGAGAATATTGCGCAACAGGTCCGCGATGACATGGTCGACACCCTGGATGATCTTGGTCTCGGCTATGTCGACCCGCTGCTGATGAACTGGCCCGGCGGCTTTGGCGCCTTCAGCCTGCTGCAGGACCCAACGCTGGTTGCCATTGCTGGGCGTCACGGCAAGACTACGGTGTAAGTCATCCTGCGCTGGCATCCGCAGAGCGGTCGAACCGCCCTGCCTAAGACCTCCAAGTCCAACCGCATGGCAGAGAATCGCGACCTCTTCGACTTCGCGCTCAGCGCCGAAGAGATGCAAGCCATCGATGCATCAGCTGGCGGCATTGCGCGAAGGCCACCGCGCGCAATATCCCGTCCGAGGAGGTGGCAGGCATTAAACGACAGGCTCGAGGAACAGGATCGATGTCACATCGCCGTCTCGTCCAGCTGTCTTGGCGTGGCGCTCGATCTCGTCGAGGTCAAAACTCTGGCGCACTGCCCGATAGTCGCCGACGAATTCCCACGCGTTCGCCTGGTGCTTGACGAACGTTGGGACCGCTGAACCCTGGCGCAGAAACTGCGCGGCCGTCGCCTCGATACGCGGCCCACACCCGACAAGCACAACCTCAGGGGCTTGCGGATTCTGAGCAGGATTGAGGCAGGCAGCGACAACCACTTTGGCCATCGTCGGCAAATACGCTTGGACGCTGCCACCTACAACGGCATGAATGTCAGACCGGGTGTAACGCTTGTGGCGTTCGAAGCTATTGGCCATGGTTCAGATCAGCCAGCTGTACGTGATGTGGTTTGAGCGCAATGCGCTCTCGCGCAATCTGGATCACCTGCTCCGGCCTGATCCCCTTCAGCCACTCGAGGCGATAGCCCGAGGGTCCGCGGATCTTGTAAGCGGAGACTTGCTCGAGCACGCAACGCTCGGCGGCAGCGAGGTCGGCCTCAGCCAAGGCAGCGATCGGCAAGAAGTTGACGTTCTGTGTGCCGAAGGTTTCCTCATAGTTGCCCCGTCGCTTCGCGAAATCCTTCGCCCTGCCGAACTTACAGGAGACAATTGCGCAGTCTCTAACCCACTGAATTGAATGAGCCTACAAGTCGGGTCAGATTTCGTTTACCCCAGCGGCGAACGAACAATCAATGACTTGCGCGTAATGCTCGGCCGAGAAGCGTAAAAATCACCCCAGCCGCCCCGCAGGGGGGTGAAAAAGGGCGGCCACCAAGGGATCATTGTCGTTGT
>NZ_NHSF01000089.1 GCF_016653295.1 Halochromatium salexigens
CTCGGTTCCGGTGGATGGCCAGTCCTTGCCGGTTCGGGACTCTCACCCGGCGGGTCACGACAAGAGGTTTCCGATTGCTCAACTCATTTGGCGTTCTTCCTCCTCTTCCAGGCTTTGCCTGGCGCAACCAAAAATAAGCAAGGTCAATGCCAAGACTCCGATTGATCGGCTTTGTTGGTCTCTTCAACCGCATCAGGTTAGCGGGTGCATCAGGCGTCAGCTGCGGCGCGTGTCACGCAGATGAGTGCGGGCGTGCGCTCCGAGCCTGCGGGCCAGAGGGTGATAGCTGGCGCTTGTCGAAAAGCACCGGTCTGGTGGATTTGCCCCTGATCGACCGAGTCATCTAGGTGCCGTCACTGCACTGAATCGGTGTCTTGTCGGTCGGCGTGGATGGCGGGGCGCCGGCGCGCTCGTCTCGGTGAGTCTGCTGCTGTTTTCAGATCGCCTGCTGGTGGACGACGGCTGGCGGCTAGGTGGGATTGCCCAGCGGACTCCAGGCTTCGGCACAAGGGTTGCTGGAGTTTAAAGACGGAATCGCAGGATCCGTCGCGCCGCTGCGGCCATCCATTCCCCTCAGGCTTGGAGGACAATTGATGACCACCCGCATCTATATTCGTGCCCGCGATTCGCAGAATGGCCGACGTCTGGTTGAAGAGCTGATCGCCGATCGGGTTGATCCCGGTGCGTTCACGCTGATCGGCAAACAGATCCCGGACGGGCTGCCGGTCCACACTCGACGCTGGCGTGATGATTCGAGCGCCGCGTTGCGCGGAGCCCTGGTCGGCACCGCCCTCATGTTGGCGATTTCGCTGTTGCTGCTGCAAGCGCTACCGCCATTTGTGCTGCTGACGCTGATCGCCATCGGCGCCGTTATTGGGGGCAGCTGGTGGCTGCGGAGGAACCGTAGCGCCAATCTTCCGTTATCCGCCCAGCAAGAGGCCCTTGAAGACGGCGAGCTCTTGATCCTTGCGGATCTGCCGGAGGCCGAAGCGCCGCGTCTCGAGGAGCGGGTCAATCAGCGTCATCCCGAGCTTTTGGTGCTTGGGCCGGATGTCGGCGGATCACCACCGTTTCCCTGATGTTGACATCCAATAGGCTCCCTGGATCTCCCCGGCCTCGAGGTCTTCCGCGATGCGATTGGCGCTGATGGAGTCGTTGCCCGACTTGCGTCGCCTCACCACTTGCGGCACCTCATCAATGGGCTAGCCCTGCAATGGCGCGCGGGCGTTTTGCCCCGCCCGCCGGGGCATTGGCCCCGGCCTCAGGCAGCGGCTCGACGCTGTTTTCGGCGATCTGCCCGAAGGTCCGCCCGTTTGGCGAGGCTGGCCTTTCTCTTGCATTTGATTGCTGACTCGACGAGGTACTGGCCGCGAGTGCGCCCCGGCCGTCAATCCTTGCCATCTGTGCCCATCATCGAGGGGAGACCGGAATGCCGACTCATCAACTCACCACGCTCAACAGTCACGGTCAGCGCTTCTGGCTTGATAGCCTGTCACGCGACATGCTCGACAACGGCCAGCTCGAATCGCGCATCCGCGAGCAGGGCCTGTCTGGGATCACCTCCAATCCCGCGATCTTTGCGAAGGCCATGGCGGACTCCGCAAGCTACGAGGACCGCATCGCCATTGCGGTCGAGACCCTGGAACGCGACGGCTCGGTGGCCGCCGAGGGGGTCTACGAGCGCCTTGCCACCGATGATGTGCGCGACGCCTGCGATCTGCTGCTGCCGGAGTATGAAGCGAGCGAAGGCCGCGATGGCTTTGTCAGCCTCGAGGTCTCGCCACACCTGGCCTATGATCCGGTCGCAACGCTGCGCCAAGCGCGCGAGCTGTGGGACCGTGTCGGGCGTCCAAACCTGTTCATCAAGGTGCCTGGCACGCCGCAGGGGCTGCACGCGGTTGAGGCCCTGCTGGTGGAGGGGATCAACGTCAATATCACGCTGCTGTTCGGCCTCGACGCCTATGAGCAGACCCTGCAAACCTATCTGCGCGCCATGGAACAGCGTCTGCGCGACGGGAAGAATCTTCACACTGTCGCCTCGGTGGCCAGCTTCTTCTTAAGCCGCATCGATACGGCCGTGGACCGCGAGCTGCGCCAACGCATCGATCCGCAGGTCGATGAGCGCATTGTCGCCGAGGCGGAATCCTTGCTTGGACGCACCGCGGTCGCCAATGCCAAGCTGGCCTATGATCGGTTCGTGGATATCAGCGCGAGCGAGCGTTGGCAGCGCTTAGCCCAAGCAGGCGCGCGTCCGCAGCGGCTGGTCTGGGCCAGTACCGGCACTAAGGACCCAAGCCTGTCGGAAACCCATTATGTCGAATCGCTGATCCTGCCGCGAACCATCTCGACGATGCCGGAGGCGACCGCCGATGCCTTCGACCATCATGGCTGGATCGAGATCCCGGCGGCGGACAGCACCAGCGAGGCGGCAGCCGTGCTCGAGCGCCTGCAGCGTAAGCTCGAGATCGATTTCGATGCGATCACTCATCAACTGGTCGCCGAAGGCGTGCAGAAGTTCATCGATCCCTATGATCAGCTGATGCAACGGCTTGCCGAGCGCATCGAGCACAGGCAGTCGTCCATGCAGGACGCTGCGCTCGCAACGCCCTTGGTGGGTGAGGCAAGCCGGCTGCGTGCCGAGGTGCTGCGGATGACCAGCCGGGCCGGTTCTGGCCATGCGACCTCCTCGCTGTCTTGCGCGGACCTGGTGACCGCGCTCTTCTTCCACGAGATGCGCTGGGACCCGAGCACTGCAGGCGCCCGCGATCAAGATCGCTTTCTGCTGTCCAAGGGCCATGCAGCGCCGATCTTATGGGCGGCCTTATCCGAGGCCGGTGCCATCGAGACCGATCCACTGACCCTGCGGCAGCTCGACAGCGATCTCGAAGGCCATCCGACCCCGCGTAATCCCTGGATTCCCGTCGCGACTGGTTCACTGGGCCAGGGGCTTGCCGCCGTCAATGGCATGGCCTTGGCCGACCGCCTGGATGGGATCAAGGCCCGGCTGTTCTGCCTGCTCGGCGACGGCGAGTGCTCGGAGGGCTCGGTCTGGGAGGCCGCGCAGTTCGCGGCCGATCAAGGGCTCGAGCAGGTGGTGGCCATCGTCGACGCCAATGGCCTTGAGCAAAGTGGGCCGGCACCCTACGGGCATGATTCCTCGGTCCTGGCTGAGCGCTTCCGTGCCTTTGGCTGGCGCACCCTGGAGATCGATGGCCACGACTTCGGCGCTATCCTGCCGGCGCTCAAGGCGAGCCGAGAGCCCGGGCCGACGGCGATCATCGCCCGCACCGTTAAGGGCAAGGGGATCTCGTTTCTCGAGGGGGCTGAGGGGTGGCACGGCAAGGCCTTGGATGACGACCAGCTCGCCCAAGCGCTCGCCCAGCTCGATGAGCCGAATGTGCGCCTCTTAGTGGAACCGCGCCGCGTGCCGATCCCTGAGCCAACGGCCGCGACCATGGCCCAGGTCGCCTCGGAACAGGCACAAGAAGCGACCAGCCTGCCGCTCAAGGTCGAGTATCCGCTCGGCGGGCAGGTCGCAACCCGTGCCGCCTTCGGCGCTGCACTGGAGAAGCTCGGCGACCGCTTCCCCGACCTCGTCGTGCTCGATGGCGACGTGAAGAACTCCACCAAGACCGAGCACTTTGCCAAGACCTTCCCTGAGCGCTTCGTCGAGGCGCAGATCGCCGAGCAGAACATGTTGGGTGCGGCGCTCGGCCTCTCCGCCAGCGGCAAGCGAGCCTGTGTCGCCACCTTTGCCGCCTTTCTCACGCGGGCGCACGACGTCATTCGCATGGCAGCGCATTCGCAACACCCGCACATGCTGATCTGTGGCAGCCATGCCGGGATTTCGATCGGGGAGGATGGGCCGTCGCAGATGGGGCTCGAGGATATCGCGATGTTCCGGGCCCTCAACGGTACCACGGTGCTCTATCCCGCCGATGCCATCAGCGCCGAGCGCCTGACCGAGGCCGGGCTCGAGCACGACGGGATCGTCTATCTGCGCACCACGCGCGGCAAGACGCCAGTGCTCTACTCATCGAACGAACGCTTCGAGATCGGTGGCAGCAAGACCTTGGCCGAATCGACCGAGGACCGACTCACGCTGGTGGCTGCCGGCATCACTGTGCACACCGCCTTGGAGGCGAGCGCGCGGCTGCGCGAGCAGGGGATATGCACACGCATGATCGATGCCTACTCGATCAAGCCGCTCGACGTGGCGACCCTGCAGCGGGCCGCCGAGGAGACCGGGACCCTCCTGGTAATCGAGGATCACCACCGCGATGGCGGGCTCGGTGATGCGGTCGCCGCTCAGGTCGGTCGGCTCGGTCGGGTGTTCCAGCTCGGTGTCAGCGGTGAGCCGCGCTCCGGCTCGCCAGAGGCACTGATGGATCGCCACCGGATCTCCGGTCAGGAGATCGAGCGCGAGGCGCTGGCCGTCGCCGCCTGAGTGCAGAGTGTACGGGTGAGTGCGGGTGAGTACCGAGCAACTACCGCCGACGCCAGAGGCCGCGCGCCTGCTGCGCTTCGAGACCTTCCGCGATCTCTACTTCGCGGAGCGCTCGCGGCGCGAGAGCATTCGCGCGAGCATTGGCATCCCGGCCGCCGGACTCTCGTTCGCGCTCTTCGCCTTCCTGACGCTGAGCAGCCATCTCGAGATCAGGCTGCTGCAGCAGGCCCATCCACCGTCGATTGCGATGATTACCCTCGCGATCCTAGCCATGCTCCTGTTGTTCGTCTCGGTCTGGCATGGTTTCCGGGCCGAATGGCGTTTCGTCTACAGCGAGCCGCCGGACCTAGAGGAATTCCTGCGACTTGAGCGGGAGATCCATCGTCGCGGTGAGGGAGGCGGTCAGGCCGCATGCAGCAGGAGATCGACATGCAGACGCGCGATTTTCTGACGGCCTCTTACTACATTGCCTACCAACGCGATGTCGCCGGTAACACCCATAGCGCGCGCTAGCGCGCTCGGGCGTTGCGGCTGGTGTTCATGGGCGTGTTGTTGCTCTTCCTCAGCGCGACGCTGCTACCGTTGCATCTCGCCGCCTCCGGTTAGCGGGCCAAGGGCAGGAAATCCACGCCGAGTATCTTCATGCGATGCCAAATGACTCATCGATCAACCTGCAGGTGTATGATCTACTGATCTCCTGAGCGAGCGTGCCGAGCATGTCGCCCAGCGCGACGAGTTCCTGGCAACGCTGGGCAATGAGCTGCGCAATCCACTCGCGGCGATCATGACCTGTGGCGAGGTCTTGGACTCGCTGCAGCTCGAGGCGCCAGCCGCCGCGCGTTGCCTGAGCGTTATCTCGACGCAGTCGGCACAGATCAAGCGCCGGCTCGCACAATGGCTTGGCAGAGGTCGGTATCCGCGATCAGGGCGTCGGCATGAGCGCCGAGACCCAGGCACGCATCTTCGAGCCCTTCTTTCAGGCCCCGCGGGGCGACGGCGAGCCACAGACCTCGCGCTCCGGGTTGGGCGTCGGCCTCACGCTGGCGCGCTCGCTGGTTGAGATGCATGCCGGCTCGATCCACGCCGAGAGTGACGGGCCCGGCTAAGGCAGCCAATTCCGGGGGCTGCCGCCGCTGCAGACAGCACCGTCGACCGAGCCCGATCGCTCCCTGCAAACTGGTCAAGCCGGTCGCGATGCCGGAGCTCGAAGCGGCCATCGCCGGGCGCTAATGCGCTCATGTCCGGGCTGGCGATCATGGCCTGACCGCACTCGTTCAAGAGCGCCGCAGGGATTTGGCATTGTTGCCAACAGCTACCAGCAGCGGTGCCATCTTGCATGCACCGCTATATCAATCCGGATTGGCGTGCGGCGCTGCGTGCGGCAGGCACCCTCGCGCAGGCCGAGAGCTATCAAGGCGAGACGCTGAACTTCGAGTCCGCGGATAGACTCTTTGGCCGTTTGACGGAGCGGCGCTGGTCCTTGGTGCAGGCGCTGATGGGCACCGGAGCGTTGTCCGTTCGTGAGCTCGCCCGCCGCCTTGGGCGGGACGTGAAGCGGGTGAAGGCTGACAGCGGGACCCAACCTCTTTTGACACCCATCGCGCTGGCAATACTGCTACAGTCTGGGGAGGGCAAGCGCAAGAACAAGGCCCCCTCGCGCTAAGCTGGTCGCCAACCCGATTCCAACCAGCACCCATGCGGCCACCATGACGACCCTGTTCTCGATCATCGAATCCCCCAGCCATCCCCGGCTCGACGCACTCTACCAGCGCTTGGGGATCACCCAGATCAAGCTCCCATCCCAGCGCAGAGCCCTGCAAACGCTCAAGCGCAGCGCGCCGGACTGGGTGGTGGCCGAATTCTTCTACGGCTTCGGCAACAACTATGCCGGTGCCAATGTCTGCAACCTCGATGTGTTCCTCGCTAGCCTGCGCAAGCAGGCGCCCGACGCACGGGTCATCGTCCTGGTGAGCAAAGAGCAGGCGGGGTATGTGCCGTTGCTGGCTGAGCGGTTTCCACTTCATGCGGTCTTGACGCTGCCCGTGACTGAGGCGGATGTTGACGCCGTCCTGCGTGCCGATGCGGCATCCCGATGACAGAGCGTGACCAACAGGCCTTAGTCGCCCGCCAGATACTCGCCGGTAGCCAAACGCCCCGGCGAGATTGCTGTGAAGAGCCTCCACGCCTCTGATGCCTGGCTGCAGTACATCGGGCGCATCCACACCTCCAGCGTTGGCGACCAGGCCATAGACCGGAATCCCGAGATCTCGGGCCGAGGAAAACACCAGCCCGAGCAGGACCAGCGTCAGCGCCAGACTGGCCACGAGGATGGCTCATTTCCACAGCACCTGACCCGCGATGGGCTGCCGTGCCCAGTCGGGCAAGCGTTCGATCAGGTAGCTCACCCGCGCACGGCTGCCCGGGTTCATCGCCGGCATGAAGGTGAAAGCTGCGCTTGGCCAGATCGATGCCGACAAACGCGATGCCCCGGTCTTTGTTAGGCTCTGTCATTGGTCTGCTCCGCTACCTCGGTTGACGAGGGGGTTCTCATCATCGCTTATTGTGCCCGCTCAGGGTGTGTTGGAGGAGCGGGGCGGACCATTCCATTACTGATCACATCCACCCAAACCGAGCCCCGAGGACGACCCGATGCCGGCTGAGATCGATCTCACCACCCATGTCGAGCTACCGCGCGCCGAGCTGCCCCAGGCTGAGCCCAGCGTCTTGGTGATCTTCGGCGCTAGTGGCTTGCGCGGGTCGTCATCGAGAAGCCCTTCGGTCATGATCTCGACTCGGCGCAGTTACTCCACGTCGTCGTCGCTGAGGGCTTCGACGAATCGCAGCTCTATCGCATCGATCACTATCTGGGCAAGAAGACGGTCCAGAACATCCTCTTTTTTCGCTTCAGCAAGGTGCAATGACCACCACTGGCGCGCGATCGCCGACAACGTCGGTGCCTGTGCGCGCTGATTCACCAGAGACACCGCTCAAGCGGATCACAGGAGCACCGATGAATCAAGAGGCCAGACAGCGCGCTTGGCGACTCCTCGAGGAATCCGTGGTCACCTATCGCGGCCAGCCGGTGGGGACCGTCGCCGCCCATGATCCCGAGACCGAAGCGCTCAACTACGACCAGGTCTTCACCCGCGACTTCGCCATCTCCGCCTTCGCCTTCCTGCTCGACGGCCGCCCCGAGATCGTGCGCCACTTTCTGACCACCGCCGTGCGCCTGCAGAGCCATGAGCGTCAGCTCGATTGCTTCAAGCCCGGCGAGGGGCTGATCCCGGCCAGCTTCAAGGTCACCGATAACGGGGAGGGCGAGGAACTGTTCGCCGATTTCGGCGAGCACGCCATCGCCCGCGTCGCCCCGGTGGATTCCGGCTTCTGGTGGCTGCTGACGCTGCAGGCCTATGTGCATGTCACCGAGGACCGCGCCTTCCTGCATCAGGCCAGCGTGCAGCAGGCGATCCGGCTGCTGCTCGATCTGAGCATGACCAGCCGCTTCGACATGTTCCCGACCATGCTGGTGCCGGATGGCTCCTTCATGATCGACCGGCGCATGGGCGTCTACGGCTACCCGATCGATATCCAGGCGCAGTTCTTCGCCGCGCTCTGCGCCGCCTCCGATCTGCTCGACGCCGACGAGCCGGCCAACGCGCGTTATCGCGCGGCCCTCGATGAGCGCCTACCGCATCTGGCCCATCATGTGCGCACCTACTATTGGCTCGACCTCGAGCGGTTGAATCAGATCTACCGCTACGGGGTCGAGGAATACGGACCGGCGGCGGTCAACAAGTTCAACATCTACCCGGAGGCCATCCCCGACTGGCTCATGGACTGGCTGCCGGAGACCGGCGGCTACCTGCTCGGCAACGTCGGCCCCGGCCGGCTCGACTATCGCTATTTCGGCCAGGGCAATCTGCTCGCCTGCGCCGCCGGGCTGGCCACCGAGGCGCAGACCACCGCGCTGATGCAGCTGATCGCACAGCGCTACGACGACCTGATCGGCCAGATGCCGCTCAAGCTCTGCTTCCCGGCGCTGGAAGGCCAGGACTGGCGCCTGCTTACCGGCTGCGACCCGAAGAACCGCCCCTGGTCCTACCACAATGGCGGCAACTGGCCAGTGCTGCTGTGGCTGCTGGCCCTGGTCGGTCTGCGCACCGGGGCGGATGAGCTGGTCGAGCGCGCGATGAGCGATGCCGAGCGGCGGTTGCTCCAAGACGACTGGCCTGAGTACTACGACGGCCGTCGTGGTCGCCTGGTCGGTCAGCAGGCCCGCCGGCACCAGACCTGGAGCGCCGCCGGCTATCTGGTCGCCTGCCAACTGCTGGAGCGCCCCGAGCGCATCGAGCTGCTGCACCTGGGTCGCTCGGTGGAGGGGGCCAGCTGTGCCGCTCCGGTCTGAGCGAGGATCATCAAGACCTCGTGGCGCGCAGCATTGCGCTGTATTGGCACTGGAACTGGCATCCGCATCAACGCAGCTCGCTGACCTTATCATTGGCTGATGGCGGGGCATCCCAGCCACTGTGATAGATCGTCTAGAAGGCTCGTTGCTGCGCCTGCGGGCTCCAAACCTCGCGATAGCCATCGCCGAGCTCGACCTGCAACGACTCCACCGAGATGGAGCGATAAGGCTCAACCACCGTGCCGATCACCCTGGCCTGCTTGCGCACATGGCGGACCTTGGTGTCGCGCGGGCCGTTGGAGGGGACCCGCAATCGTTGGACAACCGGCTCAGAGTGCTCGATAAGTCCCACTCACTTCGCGAAATACCGCTTTGAGTACCACCAGCGTCCCCGCCAAAGGACCAAGTAGCTCTGGATCTGCTCGACCTTGCCAAGCAGGATCAATGGTGAGGCGTTGACGACCCAACGGCTAGACGCCATGGATCTCCTCGGCGAGCTCGGCGGTCTTTCCCTGTCGCTGATCTGACGGCCTGCACGATCCACCTTTTTCGCTGCCCTTAGGGATGCTGTGTCCCCGTTGCGGCTCGGTAGATCGCGAACAACTGGTGGAAGGTCGAGTCCCAACCATAGCCGGACTCCAGCACATGCCGGCGCGCGGCCGCCCCAAGCGTCTGGCGTTGGGCGGCGACGTCCAAGATGTTCAACGCCATGGCGCCGGCGTCATCGACCGGCCCGAGCCTTCCATACATCCCACAGCTGCTCATCGATGCGGGCGCGCAGTACGGCCGCCTTGGCCTCGAAGGCGGCGGCCTCGGCGGCCTGGTCCAGACGCCGCGCCATCTTTGCGAGAGCGTCGAGCTGCAGCACGACATAGCTGCTGAAATCGGGGGCGGCGATCGTGCGGGTGTCGCGCAGGGCGCTCTCGTCGGTATTGCTGAAGCGCGGCGCGTTCTCGACCCCGGACTCGTAGGGGTGGGCCCAGAAGTAGAGGCCATCGGCGAGCTGGCGGTTGGCGTCGAGCCAGGCTTGATAGCGTCGCAAGGGCTCGTAGGTGGTCTCGAGCAGCGAACGGGCCTGGTCCTTGGGCAGCGCGTTGATCACCTCAAGCAGGGCCCAGCCGATCAGGGGCGGCTGGGTGTAGCGCGACTGATGGAACTCGGTGACGACATGTTGGAGGCGGTCGCCGTCGCGCAGATCGATGACCGCTCTGAGAACCTCGGCAGCGACCTCGGCGTCCCACCAGCGCCAGATCTGTGCGATAAAGGCCGAATCCCAGAGATAGACGCCGCGAAACGCAGGGCCAGGAATGGCGTGGCGCGTCGGCGACAGCAGATCGGCCTGTTGCAGGTTGGCGAACAGCAGGGCATAGACCTCGGCGAAGCCGCGCTCGAAAGTGGTTGCCTGGGCATGGCCCACGACCTGAAGGTGCGGCGGCGGTGTCTCGATCCCTTTGCGGCGCAGGACCTCGGGCGGCAGCTCGATCGGCAGGAGCCCGGAGCGCCCCGCCGAGATCCGCGACCAGATCAACAGGTGCCAGAGATACTGCAGGCCCCGTGTGCCGCGGCCAGCGAACGCCGCAACACGGCCGGTGCTCGAGCGGCCCTGTCTCAGGAGACGGCGCAGTTGCCTGATGCGATCAGCCATTGAGTGAGTCGATCATCTTGGCATGAGGCGATTACCGGTTGCATGAGTTCGCGCTGCAGGAATCTGTGATGTTGATCCCTTAGAGATAGAGCGGTGCCATACGGCGCCAATAGTAGCCGCTATGAGCACGATCATCCCATTCGTGCAACGCATGCCAGACGCCCTTCTCCCAGAGGATACGGCTGAGATAGCGATTGTTGTCGAGGAAGGGATCCTCGCGGCCGATCACCAGCACGATATCCATCCGCCGCAAGGCATCGAGCCGCCAGCCATCAAGTCCCGGCAGGTACTGCGCGGGCGAGTGATAGTAGATCAACTCGCTGCGATAGCCGTCGAGCAGATCGCGGAAGCTCTCGATGTTGAGCGTGGGATCGTACCGCCCGGAGAAGGCGCTGAGCTTCTGAAACAGATGCGGATGGCGAAAGGCGATATTGGCCGCATGGAAGGCGCCAAAACTCAGACCATGGGCGATGGTGCAAGGATGCCTGTTCTTGCTCGCCATCAGCGGCAGCACCTCGTTGAGGATGTACTCCTCGAAGGCCTGGTGACGTTGGATGCGACCTTCGGGATGCGCCCAGTCGCAATAGAAGCTTTCCCAATCGAGGCTATCGACGCAGTAGAGCTGCAGCTGACCGGCCTCGAGCTTGTGCCTGAGTGCTTCGGTCATGCGCAGGTCTTCGTACTCATGAAAGCGTCCGTCGCGGGTCGGAAAGACCAACACCTTGGCCCCGGCATGGCCGAACACCAAGAGTTCCATCTCGCGACCGAGATGGGGGCTATACCACCGGTGATACTCGCGATTCATCGCCGCAAAAGAACCTCGTTAAGGCGTCGAGCAGGTTGTGCCCCTGAGCGATTCGCGCTGGATTCTCGGCATGACCGGTGGCCAACACGAACAGCTGCTTGGGACCTGCGAGCGCGTTGTAGATGGCAAACTGGGTCGGCGGCGCCACGGACGGATCAAACAGCGCGGCCGCAATATGCATCGGCTGCCGGATGAACCGAGCGGCCGAGCCTGCATCGTAATACGCCAAGGTTTCCAACAGGTGACCATGCTCGCGGGCGAAGCGCTGCTGCGAGGCGGCTGAGCCGGTGGTGGGCAGTTGCAGGCGCAGCGGTTGATGACCGAAGGTCGGGACATTCAGGTGTCCGCAGGCGATGCGCTGGTCCCAAGGCATCGCCAAGGCACCAATACCGCCGCCGAAGCTGATCCCCATGTAGCCGATGTGGCCAGCGAGATCGGGGAAGCGCGTCAGCAGCGCGGTCACCCCGATCCACAGATCCTGAACGCAGCCACCGATGATGTAGCGGTCCGGTTTGTCGATGTCGTGCAGCACATGCCAGTTAGGGTTGTCGGAGATCGGTGGGTGGCGACTGCGGCCGATGCCGCGGAAACAGGGCACCAGGTAGGCCGCATCGGCGCAGGGCAGGGCGAAGTCCGGTTGCGCGATGCCACCGTAGCCGTGGCCGACGACAAAGCCCTGCGGCGGCGCACCATGCTCGGGCTCGAGCAGCCAGCCGCCGAGGGTGATCCCGTCCGTTGAGCGATAATGGGCATCCCAAACCCGCATGCCCGGGCGCTGATAGGCCGAGGGGCTCAGCTGCAGGGCCGGGTCAACCTTAAGTGCGTCTTGGTAGCGTCGTTGCCAGACCTCGGCGAAGTCGTCCGGTGCCTGTGGTGGCAGGACGCCCAAGAGTCCGGCAAGGTCATAGCCGTAGGTCGGATCGAAAGGGTCAGTGTGCGCCATGCACGGATGCTCCTCGGGTCAGCGGCAACCCGGGCCATCCTCGCTGAAGTTGGGCTGTTGTGGTAGCCCCGGTTTTCGTGTAGCTGGGCGGCGGCATGTTCGCCTGGCGCACCGCCGGCAAGCCGATCGACGTCTTATGCGGAGCCAAGGCCCGTCTCGATTGCCGACACAATGTACCGATCTGTGCGACTCGGCCTTAGAGGCTGTTGTGCGGCTGGCCCGTCCTTGACCGACGATCAGTGCACTGGTGGGTCGGTGCGCGGGACCTGATCGACCGGGGCGCTCGGCTCGTCCGGCTTGCGCGGCGGCGTTGCGTCCTCGGGAACCTCGCCGATCATCATCTCCGGTGTATCGGAACCCTTGAGATTGCGCACAGAGACCGCGAGCTGTTCGCCATCCCAGCGCAGCTCGTTGAAGCTCGGTGGTGTTGAGCGCAGGCGCCGCGACAAGGTGCCGGCACCGATCATGCGCACCGCCCCCTGTCCCGTCTCCTCGGTGAGGTCGAAGGCATCATGGACATGGCCCGAGAGCACGGCGAGCACCTTGCGCTTGGCCAGCTCAGTCATCGCCTTCTGGCCGTGTCGGGTCAACGCGGTGCCCTGGGTGCCCGCTTCTCGCAGGGGATGATGGGCGGTCACCAGCGCTTGCGTCCCCTCGGGTAGCGCATCGAGCCTATTGAGACATCGCTCCAGCGCCGCCTCGGTCACCCAGCCTTTCGACCAGTTTGGGCGCGGCTGCCAGCGGGCGACGGTCTTGAGCGGCACGATCGCAAGCCCGGGCAGGTCGATCTCCACCTCGACCTTGTCGGCAATGGCCCGTATCCGCTTGTACGGGTCGAAGAAGCGCTGAACCGGGTTGAAATAGGGCAGGTCGTGATTGCCCACCTCGACCGTGACCGAGGCCTCGAGTGAACGTATCCAGGCGCAGGCCGCGTCGAACTCGTGCTGCCTGGCGCGCATCGTCAGATCACCGGTGATGGCGACGGCATCGGGTTGCTTGTCGGCAATCTCTTGTCTCACCCAGTCCAGGGCGCGATTGTCCTCAAGCCCGAAATGGATGTCGCTGAGGTGGAAGAGCAGGTAAGGATCAGTCATCGGCAGCACTCACTGGAGCAAATTTTGCTGAATCGGTGTCTTGGCTGACGATAGCCCGGTGTCTACCGCGCCATCTACGATCCGACCTGCGCCACCGGCGGCATGCTCTCGACTAGACCGCCTGGGCCAGCCAGCTCCGAGCGACTTCCAGCTCGGGACGTTTGAAGTGCTTAAGCTCGGCCTTCATCATCGGATTCAGCATGTTGACATAGGCGCCAATCCAGCCCTGATCGGCCACCAGGGCGACATGGGTGATATCGCTCAGGTGCTCGAAGCTGAATTTGACGTCATCCCAGAGCTTGTTCCACGGAATCGGTGGGGTGTCCAGCTGTTAGCTCTCACTTTATTCCACCGCAGTTTTCCCGAGCTATACCGCAGTCCATCCCCGAGCCTTTCTCGGATTGCTGACACCGGTGACAGAGTCAGAGCAGGTGAACGAGCGCGGGTCGTGCCTGGTGAGAGGCGAACGCGAATGTGCTGAGTGCGCCGCCA
>NZ_NHSF01000090.1 GCF_016653295.1 Halochromatium salexigens
AGCTATACCGCAGTCCATCCCCGAGCCTTTCTCGGATTGCTGACACCGGTGACAGAGTCAGAGCAGGTGAACGAGCGCGGGTCGTGCCTGGTGAGAGGCGAACGCGAATGTGCTGAGTGCGCCGCCAGGCGCGCGGATGACAAACGAGCGCGATGTGCTCGGAAAGGGCGAGCCAGACGGCCCGCCGGCAGGAAAGGCGAAGGGGATCTAGAAGGGCAGCGGATCGTCGAACTGCGGATCGTCGAGCTCAAGCAGCTCCAGTGGCTCATTGCGACGCGTCTCCTCAGCGATCAGCGCCTGCATCTGTGAGCCGTAAACAGCGAAGAGCGCCTCAGAGAACGCATCCAGAGCCTCCTGCACCGCCAGCGCCTGCTCTGGGGTCCAATGCTCCGGCAGCTCAAAGCGCATCAGATCAGCCAAGCCGCTCATGCTGCCACCTCCTCACGCGCTGCCTGTACATGCTCCGCGCTGACTTGGCGCGCCTGCGCCAAGGCCGCACTGGTCAGCGCATAATGCGCCAAGCGATTCACCTTGCGCGGCATCCCCTGGGTGGCCTGGAACAGGGCCTCCACCGCAGCGGGCTCGAACAACGGCACCTCACAGCCGGCCAAGCGCAGGCGATGGCACAGATACTCCGGCACCTCCTCACGCATCAGCCCGCTCAAGTGATGGCGCACCACGATGCGCTGCGCCAGTGACTCATGCACCGCCATCGTCAAGCGCCGGCGCAGCTCCGTGAGCCCGACCAACAACAGACACAGGCGATTCTCCGAATCCATGTTGTAGTTGGTCAACAGCCGCAGATCCTCGAGCACCTCATTGCGCAGATGATGCGCCTCATCGACGATCAACACCGGGCGCTGCTTCGCCTCCAGCGTCAGGCGCGTGATCTCCAAGCGGATACGGCGAAACGCCGCCGCGCGGTTGCGCTCCACCGGCAGCCCCAGCTCCCAAGTGATGGTCTTATACATATCCATCACATTGCCGGTCGACAGCGGGATGTAGAACACCCGATACAGCCCCGGATGCAGATCTGCGGCCACCTTGCGGCACACCGTGGTCTTGCCCGAGCCGGCCTCACCGGTGACCAGGCCGATGCCGCGCAGCTCCAGCAGATGCTTGGAGCGGTAGTTCGCCCCGTTGTCGACATACAGCTTCTTCGGCAAGCCCCGACGCAGGACCGCCTGCTCGAGCACTGGCAGGAAGCTCGCGGTGTTCTCCGACATCGCAAAGGCCGCATGCGCGATCACGCGCGTGGCATCATCGATAAAGGCGATCAGATAGGTCTTGCGCTTGACCCGCTCGCCGACCACCACGCTGGGGCCATGCATCACGTCGCTCATCCACAGCTCGCCGGCGTGCTCGAAGGCAAAGCGGCGTCGATCCTGGGGATCACCGTCCTGTTTGGGCCTCGCCATCAGCCCATGGCGGGCCAGCAGCCGATGCACGGTCGAGGGTGGCAGCGGCAGATCGGGCGGGACATCGGGGCGCTCGCGCACGGCGCGAATCACCAGCTGCACCGAGAGCGCCGGGTTGCCTTCCTTGGTCGCCAACAGCGCCTCGACCACGCTCGGCGGCAGGCCGCGCACCTGGCCGCGATCGGCGCGGGGCTTGGGCATCAGCGCCTCGAAACCGCCGCGCCGATAGGCCTTGAGCCAATCGCGCAGGGTCTCGGTGGCGATGCGGGTACGCGTGCTGCCGGGAATGCTGTAGTCGCGCTCGGCCTTGGCCTGCATCGCGGCGTACAGGCCCTTGGTGTGCTTGGGCCAGTGCACCAGCTCGGCGATCACCCCATAGCGAAATAGGGCGATCTCTTGCTGACGCTCGGTGTCAGGGTCGTTCATAGCGGCAAAGTCCACAAGACGCAGGCCCGTTGCCTGCACTCGCGACCCTAGGCCAGCAGCCCGGGCGGGTCCGCCCCCGCTCGGTGTTGGCGGGCGCGATCGCGCCCGCCCCCCGGCCGTGGCCGGGGGCAGAATCCAAGCGGTCTCGGCAATTCCTGCAGCCAGGACTCGGCAATCCCGCGCAGCGCCACCAAGACCTCTGGGACGCCGAGCATGAGGGCAAACGCCAGCAGCGTTGGCACGCAGGCGCCAAAGCGCTCGGGAACCAGCCCTTTGATCACGACCAACGCCGCCTGCACCGCCTGCACGCGGCGCGTGACGAAACGCTGCACGCCCGGCAGTTCGATGTCTAAGCGCAGTCCGGCACAGGCCGCCGCCTGGCTTGGCGCCTGCTCCACCGCGCGCACCACGGCCTCGACCTCGCTGAGCTGCCCGCTCAGGCGCGCGGCATAGCAGTCGGGCAGCAGACTGAAGGTGCGATGCCCATCAGGGCAGTAGTAGCGGGTGATCAGGGTTCCAGGCGGGGAGACGCGGGCATAGGTGCCATGGCGGGCGAAACGGCAGCCGCCCTGCGCATGCAGCGGACAACGACTCAGCGTTGCTTGCTGCCAGCCTTTGCGCTTAACGTACTCCTCGCCGGTGTTCGCGTAGGCAAACCGCAGTTGCACCGGCACTCGGCCCGCCCCTCGGCCTCACCCCGGGGCGGGCCACCTCTTCTGATGAATCGAGCGTCTGCGGATTGTCGCTCTCGCCGATGCGCAGATCCAGCGCTTGGCGGTGGCGCCTTTGAGAAGGCGGCTTCAAACCTCGACCGCTCTGTTCCACCCGATCTTCATTTCACCGGTGGAGGAGTGGCTGGGAATCTTGGCGGTGGTTTGCGGATCAAGGTCGAAAACAACAGGCGCTGTCGGCGGAAAGCGCTGCTTCCTGTTTGACCAACCGTTCAATCCGAGTGCGCAGCACATCAAGGCGTTTTGCCAGCCCACTAGTGCTCATCCGCAGTGGCTTGAGATAGAGTTCTGAAAGCACTTCGCCTGGGTGTGCTGGGTCAACAAGCAAGCTCATCGCATCACCAGGGCAATCGCATCAATATATTAGCGGATACTGTTAAACAGTTTAGCCTACATCCCCTATGATTCCCGCCCCTTGTATTTGACGGTTGGGGGATGTCAGCCATGGGCGACCTGAGTGTAGAACGATCGATCATGCATCATTTTGCCGCACTGGAAGACCCGCGCAGTCCGACTCAGCGCCGGCATGTGCTCAGCGAGATGCTGGTCATGGCTATCGCTGCGACGCTTGGCGGCGCTGATGGCTGGGTGGGGGTTGAGACCTTTGCCAAGGCCAAGGAGGCGTGGCTGCGCACCGTTCTGACGCTGCCCCATGGCATCCCGTCGCACGATCGCTTCGGGCGCGTGTTTGCGCTGATCGACCCTGAGCAGTTCGCCGCGTGGTGCTCGGCCAGGTCGCGACTGAGGCCAAATCCAATGAGATCACGGCGATCCCGCGGCTGCTGCAGTGGCTCAAGCTCGAAGGCGGGGCCTTGATCATCCCTTGGTTCACTGTTGCTAAGCCGCCACAAGCGTGAGGTAAGGCCGCTTCGCTGGTCGCGGTCGTCGTCGCGCCGGTCGGGCCGGCCAAGGCATGCGCTCAAGCACCTGCTCGAACAACGAGGGATGGGGCTGAGCGAAAAAGCGTTCAGCCGCCGTGGTGCCATCGGGGCGCTTGATCGCGAAGTTGTGCAGAGCCGTTAAGACCTGCTGCTTGCGCGGACTCAGGCGATGATGGCCATGCTGATAGAGCGCGAGAACGCCGTTGCGGCCCTCGACACAGGAGCTGCTGCGCTGGAACAGATCGGCACAGTCCCCGGCGACCTGCTCAAGGTACCGACGCGTCGCCTCATCCAACGACTGGATCGGGTGCGCGGGCTGCTGCAGCGGGGCGAGGCGTTGGGCGCTCAGTGCCCGCAGCCGATGGCGTTGCTCAGCACCGGGACTGCGCGCGGCGGCGCGCTCCAGATAGAGCGCAGGGATCAGCTCGTTGAGCATCGCCTGCTCAATCGCCGGGGACAGGTTCAGCGCCTGGACCCGCGTGTTGACCGTCATGAAGAAGAACGTCAGCGTGGCCACCAGGCTGTGCGTTAAGCGCTTCGCCTTGGCCAGATGCGCACACAGGCGCTCAGAAAGGTCCACCTCCTCGGCGAGCGCCTCCAGGCGTGCAAACAGCGCCGCCAAGTGCGTCTGCAGCTGCTCGGGCGTTTGCGCGTGTCCCTGCTCGAGTTCGTAGGGATGATCCACCGCGCTGAAAGCGCCGATCAGGGCTTTGGACTCCGCGCGCTGCGCCTGGGCACGCTCGCGCGCGAGGCTGGCTTGCATGTAGGCCTCGAGTGCGCGATCGATGCGCGCGGCAAACGCCGGCGGGCGCCCCGGGCCATGACGACGGCGATGATAAGCCTGCTCTGCAGCGCATTGCGCCTGCCAGCGCGCCTTGGCCGTCGTCTGGTCGGTCTCGGCTTGCTGTTCAGCGCGCCTCAACGCCAGGCTCATCGCCTTGCTCACCTCATGCTGGAGATGGAACAGGTCGGTCGAATGATGGGCACCCTGGTCGCGCTCGACATGGGCCAGCAGTCCCTTGGCCTCATCGCTGATGCCTTGCACCACGGTGACCTTGAACCCCGCCAGCCCGTGCTCCAGCGCCTGGCTCCAGGCCGCCGCCGAGCGCGCTGCGCTCACCTGCTCGAGGAGGATGACGTTCGAGACCGGTTCAATCGCCACCAAGCGCATGCCGTCCTGCCAGGTCTCGTCTTCGACGATGCTGAGGGTGCGATGCGGCATGGTCTTGGCCAGCGCCTCGCGCAGATCGGTGGCTTCGCTCACGATCAACTCCTCCAGTTTGACCTGGAACGCCTGCTGCGTGCCGTAGGAGGCACCGGTCAAGGCCGACAACCCGCTGAGCTCAAGAAAGTCGCAGACCACGCGCACGCCCGCGCCGCCTTGCTCACAGATACACCAGTGCGCGGCCATCTGCACCCGGCGCAGCCACTCCACGCCCTCGGGCGTCTCGATGAAGGCCGCCAGCGCGGCCGGGGCCGCGGCCGATGTCTCAGCGGGAGCGTTCCAGTGACGCACGGTGCTGCGGGCGACGCCGGCGCTGGTGATCGCCGCGCGTTGACTCTGCCCAGCCTGCTGCGCGTGCGCCACCGTCTGCCGATGCTTGGCGCGATCCAGGCGATCATGGATTGGCGTGGGGCATCGATCTGCACTAGAGTCAACAGCGCTAGGGGCATCGGGCAACGGCTTTTCCCTCGGTCAGTTTGCACTTCCAAGGGTACGCCGACCCGGCGCTCCTGCCACGCCTTCAGCGTGGCTGATCGCCTACCGGAATACTCAGTTTTGGACCAAGCGATGATCAAGGCCGAAGGCTGCATCGTCACCATCGATGCGATGGGGTGTCAGACCGCGATTGCCGAGCAGATCATTGGGCAGGGCGGCGATTACGTGCTGTCGCTCAAAGGCAACCAGGAAACCCTGGCCGCCGAGGTCGAGGAGGCGTTCATCGACGCCGATGCCAGGGACTATGAAGGCGTTGACACGGAGGTCCTCGAGACCGTCGAGCGTGGACATGGCCGTCTCGAGACGCGTCGCTACCGCACCCTGGGTGATCTCTCCGGGGTGCCCCGCAGCAAGCTGTGGGAGGGGATGAACATGATCGGCATGGTCGACACGCGCCGCGAGGTCGACGGCCAGGTCTCGATCGAAACCCGTTACTTCATCGGCAGCATCGGCACCAGCGCGACCCGTTTTGCCCACGCCGGGCGCGGCCACTGGGGCGTCGAAAACGGCTTGCATTGGACTCTCGACATCTCCTTTCGCGAGGATGAGTGCCGTGTGCGCCAGCCGGGGGCGCGTGAGAACCTCGCCGTGCTGCGTCACCTCGCGCTCTCACGACTGAAGAATGATGGCACCAAGGTGGGGCTGAAAAATAAACGCTTGAAGGCGGCTTGCAACGAGGATTACCTGGAAAACTGCTCTTTGAGTGGCCCGAGTACAAGGAGAAAATAGGAGCATCAGATAAGTCTAATATTAGCAAAGCTTGATGCGATTGCCCTGATGAACAGGACAACACCCATGAATCCGATGCCTGAGCTCGCCCCGATGCTGAAACAGCTGCGCCTCTCTGGCCTCCTTGAGGCCCTGCCGGCGCGCAACCGCCAAGCCATCGAGGAGCACTTGTCTTATACCGACTTTCTCGCCTTGTTGATCCAGGATGAGATTGCCCGCCGCGAGCACAAGCGCTTGAGCCAACGCGTGCGCCGGGCCAACTTTCGCTCGCACAAGACCCAGGAGCAGTTCGACTTCGCCTTCAATACTGGCATCAATCGGGCCTTGATCCAGGAACTGGCTACGGGGCAGTTTATCACGGAGCCGGCCTCGGTGCTGATCGCCGGACCGAGTGGCACGGGGAAGAGTCATCTGGCCCAGGCCTTGGGCCAGATCGCGGCGTGCCAGGGACAGGATGTGCGCTTCATGACCCAAACCCAGCTGCTCGGCGCGTTGAAATGAGGCGCGCGCGACCGGGACCTTCCAGCGCCGTTTCCAGGCGCTCTCACGAGTGGCGCTGTTGATCATCGACGATTTTGGACTGAAACCGCTGCGCTCGCCGCAGGATGAGGATGTCCATGACTTGATCAGCGAGCGCTATGAGCAGCGCGCAACCATCGTCACCAGCAATCTGGACTTCAGCGAGTGGGGCGATGCCTTCCCGAATCGCTTGCTGGGGGCCGCGACGCTGGATCGGCTGCGCCATAACACGCCTACCGCCTGGTCCTCGATGGGGCCAGTTATCGCACCCCGAAACCACTCCCGGAACCGCCCAATTCACCCCTTGCAAATTTGGCTAAAACCGCCGAACAATAGCCCCAGTTCGAGATCCCTGTGAGCCACCTCTGAGTGGCTCCATTAACCCGGTCTTGGGTGGCTCCATTAGGGCGGTCAGTGACAGGCCATGAGGGGGCTAAGGCTAGCCAGTTCCGCGCGAGGTACCCGCTTAGGGCGTGAGGGTCAAGACTCCGCTGGGTCTTCGTCAGGGGCCTCCGTTCCGTCGAGCCTCAGGCGGTAGCCAAAGCCGCGCACAGGGCTGATCACAAGCTCGTCAATACCGGTCTCGCGAAGCTTGCGCCGGATGTTGCCGATGTGTACATCGATGCTGCGATCGCCCGGATCCTGGGGCCCTCGGTTACTCAGGCGCTCGCGACTGACGGCGCGGCCATGCTGGCGCAGCAGGATGCCGAGGAGGCGTGCTTCGGTGCCGGTCAGGGTTAAGCTCGGTGTCGAGGCGCCCTCCCGATGGAGGGTTTGGGTGGTGGTATCCAAGCGGTATGGGCCAAACTCGATCATCCCCGAGGGGACATCATCGAGCGCGCGGCGGCGCAAGACCGCGCGGATGCGGGCGAGGAGTTCGTCGGTTGCGAAGGGTTTGACGATGTAGTCATCTGCGCCTGCGTCGAGGCCTTCGACGCGGTCCTCGAGTTCCAGGCGGCCGGTGATGATGATCACCGCGACGGAGGTGGTCGAGACTAGCTCACGGGCAATGTCGATCCCATCCTCGATGCCTAAGTTGAGGTCGAGCAGTACGAGGTCAGCCTCATTGCGGCGATAGGCTTGGCGAAGCGATTGTCCGCTATCGGCGAGCATGACCTGGTAACCCGCCTTGGTCAGGTTACGCTGGAGCGCGAGTCCCATGCGTTGATCATCCTCGACGACGATAATGCTTGGTTTTTCGTCCATCGTTATTCAGCGCATCAATGAACGTCGCTGGACCGAATCAGGAGGACACGAATTGTGACGCAAATTGCTCGATCGGCACCGGGCGGCCGAACAGATAGCCTTGCAGGCGGTCGACGCCCATCTCGATGAGCCGATCGCGTTGCGCTTCGGTCTCCACGCCCTCGGCGACCACCTGCAGGTTGAGGCTGTGGGCCATGTGCAGCATGGAGGCGATGAGATTGGCGGATTTCTCCGAGTCGAACATCTCGGCGACGAATGAGAGGTCGATCTTCAACGCATCATAGGGCAGCTCGGCGAGGGCGCGGATGCTCGAATAGCCGATGCCGAAATCATCGATGGCCAGCGAGGCGCCGCCGAGACGCAGCTGGGTGGTCAGCGCGCGCATCTGCTGGATATCCGGCAAAACCGCCGTCTCGGTGAGTTCGATCATGATGCGGCTGCTGCCGGCAAAGGCATGGACCAAGCGTTTGACGATGGCGGCGGCACCGACGGCCTCGACGTTGGCGGCGGATAGATTGACCGACAGGAAATCGAGCCCGAGCGGTTTGAGTTGTGGCTCGAGTTCGATCAGACGTTCGCTGAGCACGCGCGTCAGGTCCATGATCAGGCCGGATTGCTCGGCGAGCGGGATGAAGGCGCCGGCGCCGAGTATGCCGCCCTCGGGCAAGGACAAGCGGGCCAACACCTCGGCACCGACCGGCTGCAGGGTGCGCGCCGAGAGGATGGGTTGAAAGTAGGGCTTGATGCGTCCCGCACGCAGAGACTCACGCAGACCTTCGAGACTGAGTGGGTCCTGGGCCTGACCTTGAGGACGGGCCTTTTTCGGGCGTTCTGGTGGGCTGGATCGGGACAGCACGTCGGGGAGTTCACGCACCAGGTTGGCCTTGTTGACGACGCCGTACACGGTCAGCCCATTCCCTTGGGCGATGCGCCGAGCGGTATCGAGCAGTTCGTCGCCGTGTCCCGACAGGAACACGAGCGGGACCGCCGGATGATGCTCGGCGAGCCAGCCTAGGACGTCGACGCCGGTTTCAGCGCCCAGACCAAGGTCGAGCACGATAACATCCGGCACCTGTCGGTCGAGGTCCTCGCGCAGCGCATGGCTGGTGGTTTGGAAGCGCACCTCGTGACCGAGTGAGCCGGCGAAGCGGCGCAGGGTTCTTTCCATGCGCGGGTCGTCATCCAAGCAACTGAGGATCATGGCTCTCTATCTCGGTACAATGAACGAATTGCTGTTGCATTCGGCGAGCCCCAACCATCCGGCCGTCGCTCGCACTCGTCTGCTCGGGACTCTCTAGCTAAGCTCGATGATAGCGGAGCCCGAAGTCGGTTCATAGGCTCCGATCACGCTGATTCAATCCCTTCGCGAGGTTCTCTTGCACCAACATTCCTCGAGCAACGTCGCTCGTGACCCTGCTTCGCCCTCCCTGTTGCAACTGCCCCGCGCGACCCAATGGCTCATGCTCGTGTTATTGAGCTTCTGGGCCATTGCCGGTAACACCTTGACTCTGCCGCTCTTCTTCGGCTTCGACCTGCTATTTGGCTCCATCGCCGCCTTTCTCGCCATGTACTGGCTTGGCCCGCGCGCTGGTCTGCTCGTCGCAGTGGTCGGTAGCAGCGCGACCTGGGTGCTTTGGGGGCATCCCTACGCCATGATCACCTTCACGGCCGAGATTGCGTTCGTTGGCTGGTTGCGCCAGCGCGCGCAGGGCCGTCATCGCCGCCGACCGGCCTTCGCCGCCGTCGACACGCTTTTCTGGCTAGCGCTGGGCATACCGCTGGTCTTGCTGTTTTACCACTTTGCCCTTGGGATGGAGTGGATCGTCGCCTGGCTGGTCGCGCTCAAGCAGGCGCTCAATGGGATCATCAACGCGGCTGTCGCGGGGCTGATCGTGTTGCTAGCGGCCCTGATCTGGCGCCAGCGCCGCGTCATCACCTTCGATCGTATCTTGTTCAATATCCTGGTGCTGTCCTTGCTGTCGCCGGCGTTGTTGCTCAGTGTGTGGCAGAACAAGGATCTCGTGCATGACCTGCAGGCAAGCGAACCCCATCTGATCGAGCACGAAGAACACTTCACAGTCTTCGAGGATGCGGGCGATCGGCAACGCGAACAACGTGATCTCGACGTCGAGACCTGGTCGTCGTTCTCCCTCGAGTCGCCGGCAACGCCGTTCATCGAAGACCTCCAAGTGTACTTCCTGCGGTTGCTCCTGGCCTTGCTCGGCCTAGCCTTGTTCGGCGTTGCCCTCGCGGCATGGCTGAGTTACTGGCTGACCCGCCCCTTGCATCAATTGATCGAATCCACCCAGCGATTGCCAGCGGCGATTGCCGGTTCCCGCTCCATGCCGCGCTTGACCAAGACCGCGATCCGCGAGACCGATGAGCTGGCCGAGACCATCACCGGGATGGCGCACTCACTGCGCGTCAGCTTCGAGCAGCTCGAGCAAGAGAAGCAGCGCCAGAGCCGTCAGCAGGCGATCGCGGCCTTGCAGGCCCGGCTGCTGTCAGAGCTGGTTGAGCGGCAGGGCGACGAGGACTCCTTTGGCGCCTCGCTCTGTAACGAGGTTGAGGGGATACTGCCCCGTCATACCTGCCTGCTGCTCAAGCGGGCGGCGGATGGCACCTTTACGCCGCTCCGGCGTTCGCGAACGAGAGACGCCGAGTTCAGCGTGACGCGGCTCATCGAACATCCCGCCTTGATCACCGGTTTTGACGAGGCATTGCGCACGGCAAGGTCGTACCCACTGGCGGTGAGCGACCTCGTCTCGGCCGCGCGCTTGGAGGGCTCGATCAACCTCGAGCTGGTCGCGTTATCCGGGGAGGTGTGGCCAATCGTTGGCTATTCGACGGTGCTCGTCGCCATCGAGCAGCGCCCGCGAGACGTCGAGCAGACCGAGACCGGCGCCGCCTTCGCGCGCGCGATTCTGGAGACCGCGGCCAACACCGCCGGTGTCGCCATCGAGGCGTTGCAGTTGCGGCGTCGGCATCAGGTGCTGAACGAGGCGCTCTCGCAAGCCCAGACCGGGGTCATGATCACCGAGCGCATCCGCGACGATGACCTGATCACCTATGTCAACTCTGGCTTCGAGGCCATGACCGGCTACAGCGCCGCCGAGGTCAGCGGCCGCAACTGCCGCTTCATGCAAGGGCAGGATCGCGCGCAAGCGGCGCGCTGGCAGATGCGCGAGGCGGTCCAGGAGGGCGAGGCGTGCAGTGTCATTCTGCGCAATTACCGCAAGGATGGCACCTGTTTCTGGAATTCGCTCTCTATCTCGCCGATGCGCGACCGCGAGGGGCAGGTCACCCATTACATCGGCGTGCAACAGGATGTCAGCGAGGCCATCGAGACCCTGGAGCGCCTGCGCCTGAGCGAGGCGCGCCTGCAAGAGGCGCAGGCCATTGCCCATGTCGGCAGTTGGGAACTCGACCTGCGCAGCGGCCAGGCGCAATGGTCCGATGAGACCTTTCGCCTGTTCGGCTTCGCGCCCGGCGCCATCGAGGCCACGCATGAGGCCTTTCTTGGAGTGATCGCGACGACCGACCGCGAGCGCGTGCGCGAGACGATCGCCGCACTCGGCCCCGAGTCGGCAAGCGCTGTGCAGCTTGAGCACGGCGTCCTCGGCCCGGATGGCGTGGCGCGCACCCTGCTGCAGCAGGGGCGTCTGCACCGCGACGCCGAGGGCGCGCCCGAGCGCCTGGTCGGCACCTGTTTGGATGTCACCGAACTGCGCCGCACCGAGGCCTCGCTGCGCCAGCAAGAGGAGCGCTATCGGTTGATGGTCGAGAACGTCGAAGACCTGATCGTGCGCGTCGACGTGCAGGGACGCTTCGAGTTTGTCAGCCCCTCTTATTGCGAGACCTTCGGACGCACGGAAGACGCGTTGCTGGGTAATACCTTCATGCCCTCGGTGCACCCGGACGACCAGGCTGCTGTCGCGGCCGCGATGCAGTCTCTGCATGCGCCGCCTTATAGCTGCAGCCTGGAGCAACGCGAGTACACCGTGTGCGGCTGGCGCTGGTTGCAATGGTCCAACACGGCGATCCGCGACAGCAGCGGCGAGGTTGTCGGGATTATTGGCGTTGGCCGCGACATCACCGAACGCAAGCAGGCCGAGGTCGCGCTCGCCGAGCGCGAGGCCATGGTCAGCGAGTTGCTCAGGCTCGCCACCGGCTTCGTCAGCGTCTCGGACGAGACCAACCAGAGCGCCTGCGAGCAGGCCCTGGCCCGAGTCGGCGATTTCATCCACGCCGATCGCTGTTATCTGTTTCGCCTCAGCGCGGATGGCGGCGAAGTGGAGGCGGTCAACGAATGGACCGCTGATGGGGTCGATTCGATTCAAGCGCAGTATCTCGGTCTGCCGAGCGCGAAGATTCCGATGATGATGACGCAGCTGGCCGTCGGCGAGCCGGTGATGATTCCCGATGTCGCTGAGTTCGGCGACAGCGGCTGGGTCATGGAGCGCCGCTTCGCCGAGACGCAACAGGTGCAATCGCTGCTGCTAGCGCCGCTGCAGCTCGAGGGGCGTTTGTTCGGCTTTGTCGGCGCCGAGATGGTGCGGGCGCCGCGGCATTGGAGCACTGTCGAGATCCAATTCCTGCAACTCTTCGCCAATATCCTGGTGGCCGGTGAGCAGCGCGCGCACTCGCTCGCGGCGCTTCGGCAGAGCCATGCCCGCTACGACGCACTCGCACGCCAGAGCCGGACCATGGCTTGGGAACTGGATACGCACGGCCATTTCACCTATATCGGCGATGTCTGTGAAGCCGTGCTCGGTCATCCGCCCAGTGAGCTCTTGGGTCAGCATTACAGTGTCTGTATCACCGAGCCCGAAGCCGGCGGCCTGGCCGCTAAGGCGGCCGATATCATGACGCGCAAGCAGTTGTTCCAAGACTTCGTCGCCCCGTGCCGGCATCGCACCGGCGATCTTTTGTGGCTGGCCACCGACGGCGCGCCGGTCCTCGCCGAGGACGGCCGGTTGCTCGGCTATCAGGGTACGACCAAGGATGTCACCGAGCGTGAACTGGCATTGCAGCGCCTCGCGCACAGCGAGGCCCAACTGAGCGCGATCTTCGATCATTCCCCCCTGGGGATCGCGCTTGTTGGCGAGGATCGGCGCCCAATCCTGGTCAATCAGGCACTAGCGCGGCTCCTCGGTACCAAGACCGAGGTTCTGACCCACATGCGCCTGGATGAACTCACGCATCCCAACGATTTGCGCGAGGCCCTGGAGGCCTTTGGCGAGCTATTTGCCGGTCGTTGCCCCACGCATCGTTTCACGAGCCGCTACTTGCGCGCCGATGGCAAGATGGTCTGGGTGGATCTACGCCTCTCGTTGCTGTCGACATATCCCGATGCCGATCCCTTGGCGCTGGTGATGATCGAGAATGTGACCGAACTCCATGAAGCGCGTGAGCGCCAGCGCGTCGCCGAGCAGGAGCTAGCGGATTACGCGGCGCAGTTGGAGCACATGATCGATGTGCTCAATCTCTCGCAGCCTTACACGGAGCAGATCGAGTCACTGCTGCGGCTCGCGCGTCGCACGCTGAAGCTCGATGCCGCCGCTGTCTGGCTGATGGACGAGGAGCACGTCGAGCGTCTGCTGTTGGCTGTGCCGAATGAGGACGCGCGCTCGCCTCCGCCCGTGCCGCCGGCGTTGGTTGCCGAGGCGATCGCCGTCCTGGGCAGCCCGGTATTGGTGTCGGGGCGAGAGGATGCCAAGGCGCTAGCCGCGAACGAGCAGGCGGTGATGATCGGGTTGGTGCTGGATTCCTTGACGCCGGATGGTCATCCAGAGCGACTCTTATTGACACTGGATGGCTCGGCCACGCTGCGTCAGCTCGACCTCGGGCAGAGCCAACTGTTGCGCCTGATCGCCCAGCGTATCGCCGCCGTGCGCTACCGCCAACACCTGCAGGATAATCTGGTTCAGGCGCGTGAGCGCGAGACCATCGGCCATCTTGCCAGTGGCGTCTCGCACGATTTCAATAATCTACTCGGCGTGATCGACGCGAATCTATTCTTTGTTACCAGCGCGCTGCATGAACGCAACGCCGCCGATCCGGAGGTTGACCAAGTCATCGCCGAGACCCTGAGCGCCCTGGGCCAGGCCAAGGTACTCACCTCGGGGATGCTCACCATGAGCGGCTCGGGGAGAATTCCGCTCGAGCTGCTCGATATCGCCGATGCCATCGGTGAACTCTCGCAAATCATCGACCAGGTCCTGCCCGGGCGTATCCGGCTCGAGCTGGATATCGCGGCGGGAGTGCAGGCCTTCAGCAACCGGGCTTTTCTCCAATCGGCACTGCTCAACCTCTCGCTCAATGCCCGCGATGCGATCGATGGCGAAGGCACGCTGACCATCGCCGCTCGGTCCGTGCATTGGGATGCGTCAACCGCCCTCGTGGTCGGCGATTTAGCGGCCATGGAGTGCGTTGAGATTCGTGTGAGCGACACGGGCGGTGGTATCCCCCCCGAGCTGGTCGACAAGATCTTCAAACCCTTGTTCACCACCAAGACCAAAAGCCGTGGTCATGGCTTCGGGTTGTTCATGGTCGGCGAATTCGTGTCCCGGACGCAGGCTGGCTTGAGCGTCGAGTCGGTACCAGGTGCCGGGAGCTGCTTTCGACTTCTGCTGCCGGCGGAGACACCGCTTGAGATCGAGGGAAAGGCGTTGGCCGAGACCCAGGAATTGGCCGAGACCCAGGAAGAGGCGCCGGTTGAGGCGTCGGCAGCGGTGCTCAGAGAGGCGCTGGGGGAGGCGCTGGAAAGGCTGCCGAAAGAGCCTGAGCCTGCCGAGCAGGCGCCGGTGCCGCCAAGCAAGGAGAGGGCACCCGCGGTAGCCGCGGCTGCTCCCGCAGGGCGAGAGGCTGGCGAATCGCTACGCGTGCTCTTGGTTGAGGATGACCGTCGCGTCCGCGATGCCTTGTCGCGCGTCTTGAGGGCCGATGGCATCGCGGTCGAGACGGCCGATCATGGCGAGGCGGCCCTCGATCGGCTCGCGCGCCAGGCGGCGTCCATCGATCTGGTGCTGTCCGATGTGGCCATGCCGGTGATGGATGGCCTCGATCTCCATGCGCGCTTGGTCAAGCAGTATCCGGATCTACCGGTGATCCTGATGACCGGCCAACAGGCGCACTGGGACCCGCCGCTGAATCACTGGGGGGAGCCGACGCTGATCCTGCATAAACCGATTGAGTTCAACACCCTGAAGGCGGCCATCCGCCAGCAGGCGGGATCACGCTAGCGCCCCCTTATGCCGACTTCTTGGTGTAATACAGGGTGCGCAGGTAGCGTTGTGGCTCCCATTCCGGACACAGGCTGGTGATGGACTCGGTGCTGCCGATGATCAGCGCGCCTTGGCGCGCGAGCACGCGGCCGAGGTTCTTGAACAAGCGGATCTTGTCCGGTTCGCTGAAGTAGATTGCGACATTGCGACAAAAGATGATGTCGAAGAGCCCTGGGGTCAAAATGGGCTCGAGCAGATTGGCTTGGCGAAAGGTCGCGGTGGCGCGCAGTTCGTCGCGGACCTTCCATTTGCTGCCGACGGGCTCGAAATAGCGCGTGAGTTGTTGCGGCGAGATGCCGCGGGTGAGTTCGAGCTGGCTGAAATGGGCGTAACTGGCCTGAGCGATCGCCTCTTGGGACACATCCAGCCCCAGGATGCGGATGTCATAGCCGTTGAAGTCACCGAGCAGTTCCTTGAGGACGATCGCCGTCGTATAGACTTCCTGACCGGTCGAACAGGCGGCACTCAGCACCCGAATGGGCACGGGGTTGGCGCGCTCCTGGCGGCGGCGATCGATCAGCTCCGGCAGCAGTTTGTGCTTTAACAGCTGAAACGGCGCCTGATCGCGGAAAAACGAGGTTTCGTTGGTGGTGATAGCGCTGATGACCTTGGCGTGCAGCTGTCGGGTCGGGTCGGTCTTGACCTTGCGCAGCAGCTCTTTCCACGTGCTCGCACCCGTCTCGCGCATGAGCGCGCCCAGGCGCGACTCGATCAGGTAGCCCTTGTTGCTGTCCAGGTGCACGCCACAGCCCTTGGCGATGTATTCGCTCCAGGCGGGCAGCTCATCACCCTTCAGTGGTGGAATACTCACCGATGGCGCCCCTTGATTGCCGCCACCGCGCGTTCGGCGATGGCGTCGAGCGGCAACACGCTATCGACGACGCCCGCCTCGACGGCGATCTTCGGCATGCCATAGACGACACAGGTGGCCTCATCCTGGGCGATGACGAAACAGCCGTGGCGTTTCAGCAGGCGTAAACCCAGGGTTCCGTCACTGCCCATGCCGGTCAGGATGATTGCCATCGCACGTCCGGGGAAATGATTTGCCGCCGAGCGAAAGAGGTAATCGACGGACGGTCGGCAATGGTTCTCCGGTGCCGCGTCGGTGATCTGAATGATTGTCTGCCCATTGGCGCCATGAGCGAGGCGCATGTGGTGCCCACCCGGGGCGATGTACACGGTCCCGGCCTCGGCGACGGTCTCATGCACGGCTTCGCAGACCTTGAGCGCGCTCTTCTCGGCGAGATGCTCGGCGAGCGACTTGGTGAACAGCGGCGGCATGTGCTGGACGATGAACACCGGTACGCCGAGCGTCGCCGGCAAGGCCGGGATCAAGCAATCCAGGGCATTGGGACCACCGGTGGAGACACCGATCAGGAGCATCTCGGGCGGGGCGAGCCGAGCCGGGCGGCTAGGTGCCTGATTCGCCGCCTGACTCGAAGCGGTGTCTGGGGTGGACCCCCGCGGGGTCGCGCCCTGGGTCGCGCTCTGGGGTGTGCTGGGCCCCGAGCCGGGGGTGCTCGCGCGCGCACTCGCCGGCGGGGGTGCGGCCCGGCCACTCGTGCGTTGTTGCGCATGCAGGATGCTGCGCACGTTGAACCGCACCGAGAGCGACTTCAGGCGTGGCGCCAGTTCCGCCCGCAGGGCCTCGAGGCTTTGCTCGGGGCTAGCGGTGGTGGGCTTGGTGATGAAGTCGAAAGCCCCGTGCTGCATGGCCTTGATGGCCAGATGCCCGCCTTTGTGGGTCAGGGTACTGACGACGATCACGACCGGCGGGTTGGGCAGCTTTTTCAGCGCGTCCAACACCGCGATGCCGTCCATCTCCGGCATTTCCATGTCCAGCGTCAGCAGGTCGGGCTGCAGTTCTGCCACCTTGAGCAGGGCCAGGCGCCCGTTCGGCGCCTGGTCGATGGTCTCGATGCCTGGAAGGGGCTTCAGTGCCTCGGTGATGATACGGCGGAACAGACTTGAATCATCGACTACCAGAACTTTCATTGCGCATCCGGCCAGGTGAACAGGACATCGGGATCAAGCAGGGCGGTCAATTGATTGTTTTGTCGCCAGACACCGAGCAGGCGCGAGCGCAGGGCGGGGTCGAGACTGCTCGGCACGGGCTCGATCTGATCCTGTTCGAGGGTAATCGCTTCGATGACGCTGTCGACCAGGAAACCGTAGTATTCCTGCTGATGCTCCATGATCAGGAGACGAGTTTCGGTTCCCATCTCGACACGGCCAATGCCCAGGTGGGCCGCCGTGTCGATGACGGTGACGATGCGCCCGCGCAGATTGCGAATCCCGACCACCTCGTCGGGCGCGCCATAGACCTGTGTGAGTTCTCCGACCTTGATCACCTCTTGCACGAGCTGGGCGTTGATCCCGAACACCCCTCGGCATAGGTTGAAGCAGGTGACCAATTCCTTCTCGTCCGACGGTTTCGAGTCTTGCATGGAGAACGTCCCGAACAGCGATGACCAATCAATGGGTGCGAATCAAAGGGCGTGGCTCAGACCACAAACTGTTTGACCAAGCTTTGTAGTTGCTCGGCGAGGCGCGAGAGTTCTTGTGAACTCTCCTTGACCTGATCGCCGCCGGAGCGGATCTCGTTGGTGGCGTTGGTCACGCTGGCCAGATCCTGGGCGATGGAGCCCGAGACGCTGGAGATCTCGGCGACCTGATCGTTGGCGACGCGCACCCCTTCCGAAGCCTGGGCGATATTGCCCGCCACATCCTGGGTCACGGCGGCCTGCTCCTCGATCGCGGTGGCGATGTTGGAGACCAGGTGCCCGACCTCGCCGATCACACCGGTGATCTTCTCGATATCGGTGATCACGCCACCGGCGCTGTTCTGCACACCGCTGATCTTCCCCTTGATGTCCTCGGTCGCGGTCGCGGTCTGCTTGGCCAGCTCCTTGATCTCGTTGGCGACCACCGCGAAGCCCTTGCCCGCCGAACCGGCGCGCGCCGCCTCGATGGTGGCGTTGAGCGCTAACAGGTTGGTCTGCGAGGAGATGTCGGTGATGGTCTCGGTGACCTGCCCGATCTCCTGGGCGGCCTGACCGAGCTGATGCATTAGCAGCGAGACATCATTGGCCTGCGCGCCGGCATCGGTACTGATCGAGCGCGCTTTCTCGGAACTGGCGGCAATCTCGCCGATGGTCGCGCTCATCTGCTCGGTCGCGCTCGCCACCGACGACAGGCTGTTGGTCGCCTCATCCATGGCCGCGGCCACGGACGCGGTGTTGGCGCTGGCCTCCTCGGCGGCGGCGGCCACGGTCGTGGTGCGGCTCGACATCTCCTGCACGCTATGCGCCGATTGGGTGCTGACAGTGGCCAGTTCGGTGGCCGAGGAGGCCACCGTTTGCGCGTTGTTGGAGAGATCAGCAATCACCTGGCGCATATTGCTGATCAGGGTCTCCGCGGCCTTGGCCAGGGCGCCGATCTCATCGCCGCGACGGGCATTCTTGGGATCGACGTTCACCGAGTAATCCCCCTTGGCCACGGTCGACAACAGGGCTGAGACGCGCTTGAGGGGACCGGAGATGTTTTTGTTGAGCAGGAGTCCTAGGGCGATCGCTAACAAGACGCCGATGATGGTGACGACCAGCATCACCGTTTCCAGTTGACTGGCGAGCTCGAGCGATTCTTCGGACATGTCATCGAAGTGCTCGTTCTCGGCCTCGGTGAGTTGCTCGAACAGCGCGCCCATGCGATTGGAGTCGGGGATCATGCGGTCGGTCGCGGTTCGATATTTCCTGTAGAGAGACGCCCGTCGCAAATCGTTGTTACTGTTGACAAAATCATCCACGAGCTGGTCGAGCACTTCATAATGTCCACGCCAGACCTGGTAGGCCTCCCGGAGTTCATCCATCAGCCGGCGGGCGCGCTCGGTGGAGCGTGGTCTCTCCTGCAATTGTTCCCAGGCTGCCTCGACGATCTCCCAGCTTTGGTTGCGCTCTTGTTGGATGCGCCGATAGGACTCGAGGGCCACCTCATGCTCGGCGTTTTCCTCGATCCACATATCCAGGGTCTGGGCGCGGATGCTCATGCGCTCGGTGTTCAGCGTCCCCAACGCGCTCATGTAGGGCATGCGCACATCGACGACGTAGTTCAGGTTTTCTTGAATTTCGTTTTTGCCGTACAAGCCGACACCACCGACGATCATCGTCACCGCCGCGACAGCAAGAAACCCGATGAGAAGTTTGGCATTGATACTCAAGTTGTTTAGGCTCATTGGCCGCCTCTATCGTTGAATCGGTGGACGAAATGGGTAAGAGCTGACAAGGGGTTCAGTGGCTGAATTCTCTGACGCGTCCCAGCAGTTGTTCACGGTCGAGCTTGACTTGGTAGTGATCGATGCCGGCGGCCTTACCGCGGGCGATATCCTCGTTGCCGGCCAAGGAGGTCACGGCGATGATCGGTAGCGAGGAGGTCCGACCATCGTTGCGAATCCGCTTGGCCAAGTCCAAGCCGTTCAAGCGCGGCATTTCGATGTCGGTGACCACGATGCGCACGGCATCGAGATTGTCGAGCAGCAGCGACCAGGCCGCTTCCCCGTCGGGTGCGGCCAACACGGTGTAGCCGTCTTCTTCGAGATATTTCTTCACCTGCGCGCGGAAGAAATCCGAATCCTCGGCCAAGAGGATGCTGAGGTTGCTCTCGGCGCGGTTTTGCTTGATCTCGGGCGGGGTGTCGTCCCAGTCCGGGTGCAGCGTGGTGACCAATTCATGCAGGTCGGCGAGGAACACGGTGCGCTCTTGGATGAGGGTCGAGCCGGCGATCCCCGGCTGGCGATGGGTGCGTTGGTCGATGATGGCCTGGCTTTGCACCACATCGACCGGCAGGGTGCCGAGCAAGCCGACCTCGCGGCCCGCCACGCGCGAGACCAGCACGATCAGGTTGCTAGCGTTATCCAGATCACCCGAGCCGGTGACATCGGCGATCGAGACCAGGGGCAGGGAGCCGCCGCGATACTGCATGGTGCGTTGCTTGCCGAAATAGCGCACCTGCTCGGGTTGGATGCGTTCGATCCGTTGCACCGTGTCCAGCGGCAGGGCGCAGGGCTCGTCCGGGGTATTGTGGAACAGCAGCAGCCAGTGCACATCCTGGAGGCGACGCTTCTCGGCCTGCGCGGCCAGCTCGGCGGCGCGCAGCGAGCCCGACACCGAGACCACGCCGGCCTTGGCCGAGAGTCCGGCCATGTCGAGGATCAGCGCGACGGTGCCATCGCCGAGGATGGTCGCGCCCGAGTATTCGTGCAGGTGTTTCAGGCGCCGCCCGAGCGGTTTCACCACCACCTCCTCGGTGTCGTGGAAGGCGCCCACGGCGAGGGCATAGGAGAGGGTGCCGGTGGTAATGATGGCGATCTCCACCGCCGAGGCCGCCGCGCGCCGGCGCTCGCCACCGCGTCTTGGCACGGCCTCCTCATCGCCGGGCGCGGCATCCGACGAGCGGTCTCCTTGCCCGGCGGCGCCGGGCTCGAGCGGACTCTTCGGTGAGCGCCGATCGGCGAGACGCACGCGCCGATCGAATTCGCGCCGCTCGCCGTCGGGCGCCTGATAGGTCGGCACGATGCCCAGCACATCGGTGAAGCGAATCAGCGGCAGCACGCGATCACGCAGGAGCAAAACCTCGCTGTCGCCGACGATCTCCAATTGTTTGGAGACCTCCTCGGGCCGCAGGCGCAACAGCTCCTCGATATTGGCCTGGGGGATGGCAAAGCGCTCGTTTTCCACGGAGATGATCAGCGAGGGAATAATCGCCAGCGTCAGCGGCAGCTTGATGCGAAAGGTGCTGCCCTTGCCGACCTCGGAGTGGATCTCGACCTGACCGCCAAGGCGGTCGAGATTGGTCTTCACGACATCCATGCCGACACCGCGCCCGGAGACATCGGTGACCTGCTCGGCGGTGGAGAAGCCGGGCGTGAAGATCAGCGCCTGTTTGTCCGGCACCGACATGCCTGGCACGCTCTCCTGGGTGATCAGGCCCTTGCGCACGGCGGATGCCGCGAGCGCATCGGGATCGAGGCCCTTGCCGTCGTCGGCGATCTCGACCACCGCTTGGCCGGCTTCGTAGCGCGCCTCGATGCGCAGTTGCCCGGTGGCGGGCTTGCCCTTTTGCTGACGCTCGGCCTCGGTCTCCAGGCCATGATCGACGCCGTTGCGCACCAGGTGCGTGAGCGGATCGGAGAGGCCTTCGATGAGGGTCTTGTCGAGTGCGACCTCCTTGCCGTTGATTTCCAGATCGACCTGTTTCCCGAGCGAGCGCGAGAGATCCCTGACCACGCGCGGAAAGCGGGCAAAGACATTGCCCATCGGCTGCAGCCGGGTCTGCATGATGACATCCTGCAGCTCGGCGGTGACCTGGTTGATGCGCTGATCCACGCTCGAGAGCAGATGGCGGTCGTCCATCGCCACGGCGGTGCGCAGCTGGTTGCGGCTGAGCACAAGTTCTCCAGCCAGGTTCATCAGATCCTCGAGCAATTTCACGCTGACCCGGAGCGTGTCGTCGGCCGACGACGAGGCGGCGGCGGGCGGGGAGGTGCGCTCGGACTCGGGCTCCGACTTGCCCGTCGACGCAGGCTCCGTGGCGGGCGGGGCCGGCGCGGGAGCCGCCGAGGGCGCGGGCGCCGCCTGTTCCTCGGCCTCGTCGGCATCCGCATCGAGCAGCAGATGGATGCGTTGTAGCTCGAGATCGTGGAACAGGGTGCTGATCAGTTCCTTGTCGAGCATGGTCGCGATGACCAGTTGCAACGGCACGCGATGATGGAGGGCTTCCTCGAGCGTACCGACGGCCTGGTCATTGACCGTGCAATCGAGCAGTTCGCTACTGGCCCAAACGCTGTCGAACAGCGCGTAGATATCCTCCCCCTTTCGCTCGACATCCTCGACCAGGTCGCATTCGATCAGGTAGATGCTGTGTTTGTCTTGTCGGGCCCGTTCGACATCGAGCTTCGAGAGGGTCACCGGACCCAGCGGCGAATCGAACGTCTGGTGCTCGCTCAGGGAGGTCTTGTGTTCCGGGGGGTGAGCCGGCGCCGTTAGCTCGCTCAGACTTGTCATCAGCCCCGTGGTCTCGACCTGCGCACTATTCTCGGGGTCATCGAGCATGGTGCGCAGGGTATCGAAGGCCCCTAGCAACACATTAACGACCTCGGCATTCGGGGTCATCTTGTCGCCGCGCATCAAGTCCAGCACGGTCTCGGCGCCGTGCGCGAGATCCTTGACATGCACCAAGCCGAAGAAGCCGCTACCGCCCTTGATTGAGTGCGCGGCGCGGAGAACCTTGTTGATCAGCTCCTTGTCCGCGCTCGCCCCTTGGTCTTCGATGGCGAGCAGGTCTTGCTCGATAGTGGCGAGATGTTCCTGCGCATCGTTGACGAACTCTTGTAACAGCTCATCCATCGTTTAGGCCTCGATCATTGTTTTGTCCTGCCTAACCGAACCGCAAACAGCACTCGGTAGGGGTACGCTGGTGGGCGGGGCGGGGCGCAGCCGCCATGATACACCTTCTACTTGGCCGAGCACCTGCGCGCGCGCAAGCGCGGTCAGTGAATCCGGCCCCATTGGCCGATTGGGCGCAAGACCCCAGACGCGCGTGAGCACAGCTGTCGGACCTCATCTGGACAGAGGAGGGGCAGGTAAGGAC
>NZ_NHSF01000091.1 GCF_016653295.1 Halochromatium salexigens
CATGCGGTTGGGCTGGCCTATGCCGCCCGCTACCGCGATACCGACGCGGTCGCGCTGGTGTTCTTCGGCGATGGGGCGACCTCCGAGGGCGACTTCCACGAGGCGATGAACTTCGCCAGCGTCTTCGCGACCCCGACCCTGTTCGTCTGCCAAAACAACCAGTGGGCCATAGACCGAGCAGGCGATGCAGGAACTCGACGAGCCGCTTGATATCTTCGCGCACAACTATGCCGAGCTCCCTCGGACGCTGCGCGAGCAGCGCGAGGAGATGGCGAGCCGCCTGGGGGAAGGCGGGGGGAGGGCTGAGTGATGGCGAAACTGACCATGGCGCAGGCGCTCAACCAGGCCCTGCGCGAGGCGATGGACGAGGATGATGCGGTGCTGGTGCTCGGCGAGGACGTCGGTGTCGACGGCGGCGTGTTTCGCGTCACCGAGGGCCTGCTGGATCGCTTTGGCGCCGCACGTGCGATCGACACCCCGTTGGCCGAATCGGCCATCGTCGGCGTCTCGATCGGGATGGCCGCGCACGGGCTGCGTCCGGTCTGCGAGATCCAGTTCTCCGGCTTCAGCTATCTGGCCATGCAGCAGCTCGAGGGGCATGCGGCGCGGCTGCGCTGGCGCTCGCGCGGGCGCTTCAGCGCCTCGCTGGTGATGCGCATGCCCTATGGCGGCGGCGTGCGCGCCCTTGAGCACCACTCCGAGAGCAAGGAGGTCTACTTCGCCCACACGCCGGGGTTGAAGCTGGTGGCGCCCTCGGGGCCGCGCAACGCCCGCGCGCTGCTGCGCGCGGCGATCCGCGACCCCGATCCAGTCGTCTTCCTCGAGCCCAAGCGTCTCTATCGGGCCTTCCGCGAGGAGGTTCCCGACGACGACGAGCCGATGGCGCTCGGCGAGTCGCAAACCCGGCGCGAGGGCAACGATCTGACGCTCATCAGCTGGGGCGCGATGCTGCAGCCGACGCTGAAGGCCGCCGAGCAGCTTGCCAAGGAGGGCACCGAGGCCGAGGTCATCGATCTGCTGAGCCTCTCGCCGCTCGACGATACGCGTCTCGCGGACTCGGCGCGGCGCACCGGCCGGGTGGTCATCGTCCACGAGGCGCACCGCAGCTATGGCCCGGGTGCCGAGGTCATCGCCCGGCTGGTCGAGAAGGCCTTTTGGTATTTGGAGGCACCCATCGCGCGGGTGACCGGCTACGACACCCAGGTGCCGTTCTTCGCGCGCGAGACCGATTATCTGCCGGATGTCGCGCGCATCGTCACCAGCGCACATCAGGTGCTCGAGGCTTGAGGGGCAGGGCTTGAGGGGCAGAAGATGAGTAGAGCATTTCGATTGCAGGACCCGGGCGAAGGCATCCACGAGGCCGAGATCGTCGAGATCAATGTGGCCGTCGGCGACCAGATTGAAGAAGGCGAGACGGTCCTCGCCGCCGAGACCGATAAGGCGACCACCGAGATCCCCTCACCCTATACCGGCACCGTTGAGCGTATCGCTGTCGAAACCGGCGACCAGGTACGTGTGGGTGATCTGTTGATGACCGTCTCGGGCGATGGTGACAATGAACATGAGTCAGAGGCCAGCGAGCGCAGGGCTGATGAACGCACCCGCGAAGCAGAGGCGTCCAAGACCGATGTACGCAGCGGCGAAGCAGCGCAGCGCCAAGCAGATGCCGAGCGCTCCACCCGCAACAGACCCGTGCCGGCCGCCCCATCGACCCGCCGACTCGCGCGTGAGCTCAAGGTCGATCTCAGGGCGGTCGACGGCAGCGGACCCGCAGGCCGAGTGCTGGCTGAGGATGTGCGTGCTGCTGCCGAGGGCCGCAGGGCGCAGGCCGCCGGCGAGGCGGAGTCCGCGACCGAAGGCAAGTCGCAACGACAGCCTGAGGAGCCATCAGCGAAGACGCAAGAGCAGCCATCAGCGGAGGCACCAGCAGAGGAGCCTTCTGCGGAGAAGCGAGAGGAGCCGCCAGCGGAAACCTCGACAAAGCCTCCAGCAAAGCCCTCAGCAAAGCCCAAGTCGGACCGTCAACTGAAACCCCAGGCTGGCGAGCGCGGAGACACACTGCCGGATTTCTCGCGCTGGGGCGAGACGGAGCGCCTCGCACTGCGCTCGATTCGCCGTACCACGGCGCGCGAGATGGCCCGCTCCTGGGCGCGGATCCCGCATGTGATGCACCAGGACACCGCCGATATCACGGCGCTTGAGCGGTTTCGGCAGGCGCATCTTGCCAAGGTCGAGGAGGCCGGCGGCAAACTGACGCTCACGGTGCTGGTGCTGAAGGCCCTGGTCGGCGCGCTCAAGGCCTTTCCGCGCTTCAACGCCAGCCTCGACGAGGACGACGACAGCATCCTGCTGAAGCACTACTACAACATCGGCGTCGCCGTCGACACCGGCCAGGGTCTGCTGGTGCCGGTGTTGCGGGATGTCGATCGCAAGAGCGTGATCGAGCTTGCCGTCGAGCTGGTGAACCTCAGCGAGCGCGCCCGTGAGGCCAAGGCCGAGCGCGACGAGCTGCAAGGCGGCAGCTTCACGCTGACCAATGTCGGCGGCATTGGCGGCACGGTCTTCACGCCGATCATCCGTCATCCCGAGGTCGCCATCCTCGGGCTCGGGCGGGCCTCGCTGCAACCGGTTGCCGAGGGTGATCCGGACAATCCAAGGTTCAGTGCGCGGCGTCGTCTGCCGCTGTGCCTGGCCTTCGATCATCGCGTCAACGACGGCGCCGATGCCGCCCGCTTCGTCAACCAAATCATGGCCGCGCTGCAGGACCCTGAACGCCTGCTGCTAACGGCCTGAGCAAGCAAGCCGCCCTGTCGTGATCGAGCGGTTGTGATTGGGCTGTCACGATCGAGCTGTCGCGATCGCGGTGGCGCGATGGAGGTATCGAGATGGTAATGGGCGATCTACCAGTCGAGACCCAGGTGCTGGTGCTCGGCGCCGGGCCAGGCGGGTATGCGGCGGCATTCCGGGCCGCTGATCTCGGGCTCGATGTGACCCTGGTGAGCGATGAGCCGGTGCTCGGAGGCGTCTGCCTGCAGCGCGGCTGTATCCCATCCAAGGCCCTGCTGCAGGCCGCCGAGACCGCTGTCATCGCGGGCGAGGCTGAGGCGATGGGGCTGGGGCTCGGCGAGCCACAGTGGGATCTCGAGCGGCTGCGTGGTTGGAAGGATGGCATCGTCGAGCGTCTGACCAAGGGCCTTGCCGGCCTGTGCGAGGCGCGCGGCATCCAGCGCATCCAGGGCCGCGGGCGTTTCGCCGGGCCACGGCGGCTGCTGCTCTCGGCGTCCGAGTACTCGAGCATCGATTTCGAGCAGGCGATCATCGCAACCGGCTCGCAGCCCCTGTCGCCGCCGGGTCTGAGTGCGAGCCCGCAGGGGCGGATCATGGACTCGACCGGCGCCTTGGCCTTGGCCGATATCCCCGAGCGGCTGCTGGTAGTCGGTGGCGGCTACGTCGGACTCGAGCTCGGCAGCGTCTACGCTGCGCTGGGTGCGCGGGTCAGTCTGGTCGAGCAGACCGACCGCTTGCTACCGGGTACCGATCCGGAGCTGGTCGAGCCGCTACGCCAGCAGCTCGAGCAACGCTTCGAGCGCATCGCGCTGGAGACCAGCGTGCGGACGACCGAGGAACAGCAAGATCGGGTGAGCGTCCGACTCGAAGACGCCGATGGCTCGCGCGAGCAGTCGTTCGAGCGGGTGCTGGTGGCGATCGGACGGCGCCCCAACACCAGCGACCTCGGACTCGATGAGGCCGGTATCGAGACCGATGATCAGGGCTTCATCAAGGTCAATGCCGAACGCGGCACCAGCACGCAAGGAATCTTCGCCATTGGCGATGTCGCCGGCGGCCAGCAGCTCGCGCATGAGGCCATGCACGAGGGCAGGGTGGCGGCTGAGGTGATCGCCGGACGGCCGGCCGCTTTCGATGCCCGGGCCATCCCGGCGGTGATCTACACCGATCCGCAGATCGCCTGGTGCGGCCTGAGCGAGGCCGAGGCCGAGCAGCAAGGGCGCCAGGTCAGCGTCACCCGCTTTCCTTGGCAGGGCTCGGGCCGGGCGCTGAGTCTGGGCGCCGAGGCCGGTTTGACTAAGCTCATCATGGACCCGGACAGCGGACGCTTGCTCGGTGCCGGCCTTGTCGGGCGCGGCGCCGAAGGGCTGATCGCAGAGGCCGTGCTGGCGATTGAGATGGGCGCACTCGCTGAGGATCTGTCGCTCGCCATCCATCCCCACCCGACGCTCTCGGAGACCCTCGGCGAGGCCGCCGAGCTGTTCGCCGGGAACAGTCTCCATGGGTTGGCTGGCGCTCATCGCTGAACGGAGCGCAGTGGGTTTATCGCCTGGGGAGCCGGGCCGCTTCCCCTGACGATGGCTTGACTCCAGCAATCGAACACCCCGCCGGGAGAGCTCTATCGCGAAGCTCGATCCCCGACCGCGTCAGGCCGCGATTTTTCAATTCGTTGACGTTATTGACAACGGCCGCTTGCGTTGGCATTGTTGCCAACATGAAGGCCACGCTCATCACGAGTTTCAAAGACATCACGCCAGAGGGCGGAATCCTTGAGCTGGTGGTCTGGCACCTACCAGCAGCGGTGCCACCCTGCATGCACCGCTATAAATACCGAGCGGTGTTTGTGGTCAACGGCGAACGGGTGATTGGCTTCGATAACGAGCGCGGCAAGGGCGATCACTGCCACCGCCAGGGGCAGGAACAGCCGTACCAATTTACAGGCGTCGATCAGCTGATCGAGGATCTGATGACAGAGGTCGAACGATGGAGAAGCGAACACTAAGAATCACGCTCAATGCGGATTGGCGTGCGGCGTTGCGTGCGGCAGGCACCCTCGCGCAGGCCGAGAGCTATCAAGGCGAGACGCTGAATTTCGAGTCTGCCGACATACTCTTTGGCCGTTTGACGGAACGGCGCTGGTCCTTGGTGCAGGCGCTGATGGGCACCGGAGCGTTGTCCGTTCGCGAGCTCGCCCGCCGCCTTGGGCGTGACGTGAAACGGGTGCATGAGGATGTGACGGCGCTCGCACAACTGGGATTGGTGGAGCGCACTGAGCGCGGTGGGGTGCTCTGCCCTTATGCCAATATCCACGTTGATTTGCGCCTGAGCGCAAAGCCGCGCCAGGCGGCCTGAGGCGGAAACGTACCCTCATCCCCAACCGTCGAACGAATCGTCGCTAGCCGATCGCTCCCGCCGACCTTGCGCGCCAAGTTGACCGCATCGACCTCGATCGTTCACGACTCCTCTTTTGCGACCGGCGCCAGCCGGTGGTTTGGGTCTGCATCGGTTGCGCTTATTGAAATTGGAGCATCTTGCGTGCCACTCGGTTGCTTCGCTGTTCGCTGTCGCTATTTCGATCGCCGTGCCTCGATTGCAGTGCGCACTCAGGCGTGCGCCTCCCCAGCCCGACGCAGCGCGAAGCGGGCCGCCACGGGGCCGATCAGCTCGAAGACCACGGTAGTGCCAAGCACCGTGGGCAGGATGAGATCCTCGAGCGGCGGGAAGGCCTGGGCGGCGACCAGCGCCAAGCCCAGGGCCACCCCGGCCTGCGGCAGGACCGCGAGACCGATCCAGTTGTAGATGCGCGGTGGAGCACCGCTGACCCGTCCCCCGAGCTGCGCGCCGAGATACAGCCCCGCGGCGCGTGTCAGGATGTAGACGGCACCGATCAAACCGACCGCGGTGAGGGCGTCGAGATGCAGCGAGGCCCCGGCGAGCAGGAAGAACAGGATCAGATAGGGCCATTCGATCCCTTCGATAGCCTGGAACGGGCGCTTGTGATGGGCCGCGAAGCTCGACACGAAGGCGCCGAGTGTCATACAGGCGAGGATGTAGGAGACCTCGGCCCAGAGCGCGAGTCCGGCGCACAGCAGCACGAAGCCGAGCGCCTCGGCCTGGGTCGGCTCGCCGCGTGTGATGCGCCCGCTCAGATAGGCCATCGGTGCGGCGAGCAAGGCGCCGAGTGCCAAGGCGCCGAACAGCTCCCAGCTTGCCGAGAGCAGCACGCCCAGCGAGCCGCTGTCGCCGGCGACGCGCTCGGCGATGCTGAGCAGCAGGCTGAACAGGATGATGCCCCAGCCATCGTCGATGGCGACGATGCCGAGGAGGGTGTCGGTGAATTCGCCTTCGGCCTCGATTTCGTGGACGACGTCGAAGGTGGCCGCCGGCGCCGTGGCTGGGGCGATGCCGGCCAGCAGCAGTGCGGCCTCCAGCTGCACGCCGAGCAGCAGCAGGCCGCCGAACACGCAGGCCGAGGCGAGGATCACCTTGCTCGTCGACAGGATCAGCACGCGCCGGCCCAGTCGCCGCAGGTTCTCGGGGCGGATCGTCTGCCCGATCAGAAACCCGATCATCGCCAGTGCCAGATTGGTCAGGATCGGAAACCACTGCTCGGTGAAGGCCGGCAGCAGATCCAACACCTCGGGTCCAACCAGCAGCCCGGCGAGCAGCAGCAGTGTGACCCGCGGCAACGGCGTGCGCCGCCCGAGCAGATCGGCGAACAACCCGATCAGGAAGATCCCGCCGATGGTGAGCAGGATCGGCACCGCATCATTGGCACTACCAGCATCCGTCATGTCCGCGCGCTCATCTGATCGAGTACCAGAGACTGTGATGCAGCTCGCTGGTCCATGAAAGGGTGATCAGGCTCGTTCATCGGTTCCTCCATTACTGTTGCGGCGAGTGTCGGCTTTCGGCTTTCGGCTCTCGGCAGGGTCAAGATCATGGCAAAGCCGTCAACTTCCGCGCTATACGTTGCCCGTGCTCCGTGTTGCGCGACTGGCAGTGGCCGAGCAGGCACAGGGTCATGGAGTTGGCAAGGCGTTACTCCGGTTCGCGTTAGCGCTCGCCCGTCAGACGGCTGAGGAGGTCGGTTGCATCGGCGTCGTAGTCGACGCCAAGCCGGAGGCGCAGGCGTTTTATCGCCAGTATGGCTTTGAGGCATTCAGGGTACTGGAAGGGGCTTTGCTCGAGCGACCTGAGCCTTTGCCAATGTTCCTGCCGCTGTCCGCGATCCCTTCGTCCTCATGATGCACCGCTAACGGTCTGGTATGTCGCATCTCTGTGGTGTGGCGAGGCCTTGATGCTCAGTCTCCGCCTCAGCTGGCGGTATTACGCCACTCAGCCGGGACATCGTCCCGAGCCTGGGTGTCTTCGGTCTCGCGGGCTCCAGGCTTGTTGACGATCTGAACACTGCTCGCCTGTGGGCCAGCGTCGCCCATCTCCGGCTCGAAGCGCACCTCGGTGCCGACCGCGAGGCGGTCGAAATTGTCGTGGAGCACGCTGTTGCGATGGAAATAGTGCTCTTCGCCATAGGGCGTGCGCAGGAAGCCGTAACCTTCATCGGGAAAGAGCCGCACGATCAGCCCGCGCGGCTCCTCGTCGGCGGGTCTGAGGGCATCGCGCCGGCGCGGCTCGCCGGCCGATTGGAGACGTCGCTCCATGACCGAGAAAGCGGCCTCGATGACGGTGCGCAGGTTGGATTCCTGCTCGACGACTGCCGGCTCCTCGTTCACCACCAAGCGCCGGTTGCGCGGCAGATGCACCTCGATGCTGACCCGGTAAGGGTTGCCGCTGTGCTGATGCTTATGCGGCTTGGAGACCAGCAATTCCAAATTTGAAACCCTCATGTTACCAGTAGCTTTTCTGAAAGCGGTTGAAACTTGAGTTGTTAGCCGATGGTTCTCAAGCCCACCCCCACAGCCACACCGACGCCCCCGGTGTTCGCT
>NZ_NHSF01000092.1 GCF_016653295.1 Halochromatium salexigens
CCTTGCATCATCTCGGCTTTTGCTGCGTCAACTCTGCGATAATCAAATTGCTTTCGAGTAGATTAATTCGTGATTGATTGCAGATCTAATAATTAAATTCGCTTGAGCGGCTTCCTATACAGCGTCTAAGCTGATGCAGCTTCAACGATGCCGCCACCTGTCCTCCATCCCAATGTGTCGATAGGACAATTCTTCGATCGCACCGACTTCATTTTTCCAACCTACAATTAACGCCTTGCCTCTATGCCCTTCCGATTTCTTAAGCGCCTCTCGCAGTGCAGCTTTTTTGGAAGTAGCAGCTAGAGCTTCCCATGACTTACACTTACCCGTCTGGAAGATTGTCATCATATACATGTGTGCAACACCATTATTCAGATACAGAAGCAGGCATAAAATACGATCGGTCTGCTACCGTGAAACTGAAGCAGCAGCCCATAATCGGAGAGCACAATGGAAAATCGCAAGAAGACGACATCTCGGTATGTGACAGAGAACAATGGCGTTGATTGGGTTAGAGCCGTCAACGAGGCAAGTCTAAAAACCAAGCTGATCTGGGGCTTTTCAGGTTCAGTGATTCTTGCGTCGCTCTTATCCATGGCTGTCGTGGTTGGTAAAATGCGGCCAGATCGGTTCCATGACGACCCTAATGTTATGAAGTGCCCGGATGATGCAGTTGCGTTTGCTCAGTCACTACAGTTCGTGCGGAACCGTATTGCACCAAGGCAAGCGAACTTTGATCGCAGCACCTATACCGCTAACCGCACCTCGTCCGACTCTTGCGACTGGTACGTTAGTGGCCGGTTCGATACTGTCAACGCCTTCAATGCGCCAACCCGTGGTTACTGGAGCATTAACATGCGGCATGATGATGGTAACTGGTACGGTACTAGCCTACGCGTCTACTAAAACGTCAACGCTGATAGTACCGGCTTGGAAATCCATGCGCTGCTAGTTGATGTCGCGCACATAGATTTTCTCGTACTGAGAGATTGACGGGTCCTTCTACAGCCTGACATACCGAGGGTGGTTCGTGCCGTGGTGTCCCGGTAGATTCAGCTCGCTCAGGGCCGTTTGAAACTTGAGGATTGATGACATGGCGGACGATACCCGCAACGATGATGAAGCAGTGGTTGGTCTCGATGACGGGCTAACCGATCAGCAGCGAGAGGGGGCACGGCTGGCCGCCGCAGGCTGGAAGGGCACCGACATTGCTGAGAGTCTAGGGGTGCGACAGGAAACCGTTAGCCGCTGGCGCAAGCTGGCCGCATACCGTGCTGCGATCGAAGGCCACCTAGCCGATAGCCGCAACGCCACCGCTGGCAGGATGGCTGATCTGGTAGAACATGCCCTTGATGTGATCGAAGAACAGATGGACTACAAGCACGATCGGAGTATCAAGCTCAGGGCCGCGATTGCCCTGCTGCAGCTGTCCGGGCTAGGCCGTGCCATGGCTGCTGCACAATCGCCGCGATCGGGGCAGGCTGCTGCCGCTGCTGGGGGTGACTGAGTGCCGCCGCCCGTGGGTGACAGTAGGTGACACTTGATCGAGAGTTGTTCCCGGCTGCAGCTGGCCGTGCTGATTCCGACCGTGCAAGCAGTAGGGGCCGAAACACTGAGGATGACCGCTGTTGCGCCGCCCTGCCCGAAGCCCCGTCAATGCTGGGCTGCAGCCTGATCCGTGGGTGACACTATGGGTGACACTGCAGGACGCGAAAGGGGCTAATCTAGGCGACTGATGCGCCCTGATGCGTGTCTAAGTGATTGAAAAGTGGTGCCCAGGGACAGAATCGAACTGCCGACACGGGGATTTTCAGTCCCCTGCTCTACCGACTGAGCTACCTGGGCGAAGCCCTTTATTAGAACCTTTCGGTACGGTGGCGTCAAGAACTTTTCCAACAGAGCAGCAATTCCCGCTGTGTACGGCCGGCATCGTTCGAGACCGGCGCGGAGGTATTCAGCCCGAACAACGCCCGCTCTGACATCAGGTGGTCGACCAGTGCAATGTCGTGCCCGGGGGCCGGGCCACTGGCCAGGGGGCCAGGGGTCAGGGATCTGGGCAAACGCGCCTCCGGCCGTACGCAGCAGCTCCTCGGCGCTGAGGGCCTTGCGGCCAATCGGTAGCAAGTCAGTAGTCCGCTCAGTCATTCAGCAGCGCGGCGACCTAGCTCCGGCTCCTCGGCTCCGGCGGCGGCACCTGCGACACAGGGCTGGCGTTCAATTCCGGACTCGGCCATGGCCACGGCGCGGAAGATGGCGCGGCCCTTGTTCATGGTCTCCTTCCATTCAAGATCTGGCAGCGAATCGGCGACCACGCCCGCCCCAGCTTGAATATGCAGCTGCCCATCCTTGATCACTGCGGTGCGAATCGCGATCGCGGTGTCCATGTTGCCGTTGAAGGCCAGATAACCGACCGCGCCGGAGTAGACGCCGCGCTTGATCGGCTCGAGTTCGTCGATGATCTCCATCGCGCGAATCTTCGGCGCACCGGAGACGGTGCCGGCCGGGAAGGTCGCGCGTAGCACGTCCATCGCGCTCATGCCGTCCTTGAGCTGCCCGGTGACGTTGCTGACGATGTGCATCACATGCGAGTAGCGCTCGACGATCATCCGATCGGTCAGGGTGACACTGCCGATCTCGGCGACGCGGCCGCAGTCGTTGCGCCCGAGATCGATCAGCATCAGGTGCTCGGCCAGCTCTTTGGGGTCGGCGAGCAGTTCCTGCTCGAGCGCCCGATCCTCGTCCTCGGTGTAGCCGCGGCGACGCGTGCCGGCGATCGGGCGCACGGTGACCACGCCCTCCTCGAGCCGGGTCAGGATCTCGGGCGAGGAGCCGACGATCTGGAACGCGCCCAAGTTCAGGAAATACATGTAGGGCGAGGGATTGAGTCCGCGCAGCGCCCGATAGAGATCGAGCGGGCGCGCCCGGTATGGGATCGAGAGCCGTTGCGAGAGCACCACCTGCATGCAGTCGCCCTCGAGGATGTAGTCCTTGATGCGCTCGACCGCCTGCTTGTAGCCGGCCTCGGTGAAGCCGGAGACGAAATCGGTCTCATCGATGCGCCGACCGCCGGCGGTCGGATCGCGCGGGGCACCGCGCTGCATGCGCTGCACCAGGTCATCGATGCGGCGCTGGCCCGAGTCCAGGGTGTCGCCAGCGCTCGGGTCCAGATGCACGATGATGTACATCCGCCCCTGCAGGTTGTCGAAGACCACGACCTCTTCGGACACCATCAACAGGATGTCGGGCGTGTCCATGGCGTCCGGGTTCGGGCAGGGATCGAGCCGCGGTTCGATGTAGCGCACGGTGTCATAGCCGAAGTAGCCGACCAGGCCGCCGGCGAAGCGCGGCATGCCGAGATGCTCGGCGACCTTGAAGCGTTGCTGAAAGGCCTCGATCCAGGCCAAGGGATCGGTGGTCTCGGCCTCTTCGACGATGGCGCCATCACGCTCGATGATGATCCGGTGGCCATAGACCTTGAGCACGCTGCGGCAAGGCAGACCGATGATCGAGTAGCGACCCCATTTCTCGCCCCCCTGCACCGACTCGAACAGATAGCTGTAGGGCGCGTCGGCCAGCTTCAGATAGCAACTGAGCGGGGTATCGAGATCGGCGAGGACCTCGCAGATCAGCGGGATGCGGTTATGGCCCTGCGCGGCGAGGGCGTGGAGATTCTCGGGGGTCATCGGGCGGACTCCAGACGATGCGGAAACCAAGGGCGGGCTCGAAGTCGGTATTCGGGCGGCGCCATCGCCTGCGATGGAGGCAGTGCTCGAGACTCAGTGGGCAGGCACTGGGCTCTGGAACCTGATTTTGGTAGGTCGAGGTCAACATGGCCATCTGTGCCGTGCGCTTGAATGCGATGCTGGGGTGCGAGATTAGGCCAGCAACTCGCCGAGTTCAGGGAAGGCATCGATCACGGCATCGGGCTCGGCGTGGCGGATGTCGTCGCCGTGATTGTAGCCATAGCTGACGCAGATGATACCGAATCCCGCCGCCCGGGCAGCCCTCACATCACTCACCGAATCACCCAGCATCAGCGACGCAGCCGGTTCGATACCAAAGTGCTCTGCGGCATGCAGCAGCGGCAGCGGGCTCGGTTTCTTCTCGGGCAGCGTATCGCCGCCGATCACCAGCTCGAACGCCTTGCGGATGCCGACTGCCTGGAGCAACGGCTCGGTAAAGCGGGCCGCTTTGTTGGTCACGCAGCCCAGGCGATAGCCGCGCCCGCACAACAGATCCAAGCCCTCACGCACACCGGGATAGAGCACTGAGCGCGCCGAGACCTGCTCGGCGTAGAGATCAAGGAAGATCGGCAATGCGCGCTCGAGGTCGGCGGCATCCGGCTCACCATCGAGCGCGCCGATCAGAGCGCGCGCCACCAAACGCTCGACGCCGTTGCCGACCCATTGACGTACCGCCGCCTCACCGCATGGCGGGCGCCCGAGCCGGGCCATCATCGTATCGATGCATGCGCTCAGATCCGGCACGCTATCGACCAGTGTGCCATCGAGATCGATCAAGACCATGCTGGGACGGAAAGGAAACTGCATCGGGACTCTGAACCCTTAACTCAGCGGTTCACCCCAGCCAAGGCCTCGCGCATCTGGCCGATGATGCCATCGTAGCGGTGCGGATCGCTGTCCTGGCCCTTACCGAAGATGCCCGAGCCGGAGACGAAGGTATCGGCGCCCGCGGCCTTGATCTCGGCGATATTGTCGACCTTCACGCCACCATCGATCTCGAGGCGGATATCGCGACCGCTGGCATCGATCATCGCCCGCACCTCGCGCAGCTTATCGAGCGCCGAGGGAATGAAGCTCTGGCCGCCAAAGCCCGGGTTCACCGACATCAGCAGCACCATGTCGACCTTGTCGAGTTCGTACTTCAGGTAGTCCAGCGAGGTGGCCGGATTGAACACCAGACCGGCCTTGCAGCCCTCGGCCTTGATCAGTTGCAGGGTCCGATCGATGTGCTCGCTGGCCTCGGGATGGAAGGTGATGTAGCTGGCCCCGGCCTGGGCGAAGTCCGGGATGATGCGGTCGACCGGTTTGACCATCAGATGCACATCGATCGGCGCGGTGACGCCATGCTTGCGCAGCGCCTCGCAGATCAGCGGGCCGATGGTCAGGTTCGGCACATAATGGTTGTCCATGACGTCGAAATGGACGATATCCGCGCCGGCGGCGAGCACATTGTCGACCTCCTCGCCAAGGCGCGCGAAGTCGGCGGAGAGGATGGACGGGGCGATCAGGTCTTCTGCTGCGGCCATGGGGAGCCTCCGGTTAGCGGCATCGAGCAATTCAACCAGCATCGTGCCAGGCAGGAAAAAAGACGCCTAGTGTAGCCGATCGGTTGGAATCTTTCAGGTCGCTCGCCTCAGAGCACAGGGCGAAACCGTTCTGACTCTGACTGACCAGCAGTTGAGGGATTTACCCTCGATTCTGGACAATTCCCTTCGTCTGGTCCAAACTGCCCGCCACTGTTGGTTGGCGAGGTAGCGGCGTGAACGTGCACGACATCACCCTGCGCCCGGTCGCGCACGAGGAAGAGCCGCGCTTCAAAGCGCTGCTTGATGCG
>NZ_NHSF01000093.1 GCF_016653295.1 Halochromatium salexigens
CAACCGGCCGCCCCCCAAGCCCCAGGGCTGCGTAGCGCCGAGCAGACCGAGCCGCTGCGCTGGCCACCGCTGCGCGAGGTCGCGGCCAGCCTTCGCTTCGAGAATCGACGCCTCGAGATCGCTGTCCCGAGCGCCGAAATCCTCAACACCCAGGTGGACGCTGGACACCTGCGCATGCCTGACCTCTGGAATCCGACCTACCTCGAGATCGATGCGCGCGGCACCGGACCGCTAGCCGATGGCAGGCATGTGCTGGCAACGACGCCTTTGGCGAATCAACTCGGTGGTCTGGCGCGCGCCATCGATGTCAGCGGCAACGGCGACATCGCGTTACAGCTCGGTGTGCCGCTGAACAAAGCACTCCCCTTCCGCTACAGTGGCGAACTGCTCTGGGAGCCAACCTCTGCACCCAACACCGAGCGCACGCTCAGGCTCAAAGGCACGGACCTGCAATTCAGTGGGATCGAGGGCCGCCTGCGCTTCGATGATGAGACGGGCATCGATGCCGACGAGATCCGCGCCAACCTCGGTCGACAAGCGCTCGAGATCGAGGTCGAGACCCACGGCGGCGGCAGCGACGAGGCGCGCACCGAGATCGGGCTGCACGGCCAAACGCCGGTCGCCAGACTGGCCGAGGCCTTGCCGAGCACGCTTTGGCCATTCGCCAACGGCGAGTTCGATTGGCACCTTGGGCTCAGCCTGCGAAACCGCGACGCCGTTCAACAGACCCCACCGATCGACTTCAAACTCAGCTCCAAACTCCAGGGGCTCGCGCTGTCAGTGCCGGCACCGATCGGCAAGTCGGCGAGCGAGCCACGCGCGTTTCGGCTCAGTGGCCGCTATCAAGACCAGTGGCCGCTGCCACTGCGCGTCGACTATGCCGAACTCGGCGCCTTGATAGAAATCGATCGAGCCCCGGACGGAACCCTTGCACCGCAACGACTCGCGATCGACCTGAGCGGCCAACCGGCGGCGTTGCCACCCGCGCGCTCGATTGAGATCGGCGGTGCACTCGAGTCGCTGGATCTCGATCCGTGGCTGGATTGGGCTGCGGGCACCGATCTGACCGCGCTACGGGACGGCGATGCCGACGACCAGCTCCAGCTGCTGCCGGTGCGTCTCGATATCGACGATCTGCGTTTCAACGCCCTGCGGCTGAACGACCTTGAGGCTGTGCTCCGTCCGCAAGCAGACGGTCGCTGGGAGATTCAGTTCAATGCCGAGCAAAGCGGTCACGGTGAGATCCGACTACCGGCCAGCGAGAGCCAGAACCCGCTGCGCATCCGACTGGAGCGCCTGGATTTGAGGCCATTGGTGGAAGCGCGCGGCGCGGAGACCGAAGCCAGGACGGCGGACACACGCGCCGACCCACGCACATTCGGTCGTCTCGACCTCGAGGTCGAGCAGCTTCACTACGGTGATGATCTGCTGGGCCGGCTGAGTATCCAGAGTGAGCCGCGGGCGGATGGCGTTCGCTTCGAGACGCTCTCGTTGAAGGGGCCCCATGTCGACGCCGGCGCCCAAGCCGAGTGGCTCATCGATGCCACCGATTACGTGGAAACCTCGCTCGAACTCGATGCCAACAGCAGTGCGATCGGCGAGTTGCTGCGCGAGAGCGGTTTCTACAGCGCCTTGAGCGGCGCGGCCGGTCATGTGCAACTCGATCTCAGCTGGCCTGGCGGCCCAGGCGACCTGTCACTCGCGCGTGCTCGCGGCAGGCTCGACCTCGAGGTCGGTAGCGGTCGCATGCTCGATATGGAGCCCGGTGTCGGTCGCATGTTGGGCATCCTCAACACAGGCGCCCTCAGCCGCAGGCTGAGCCTGGACTTCAGCGATCTGTTCGAGGATGGTTTCACCTTCGATCGCATCCAGGGCGAGATTACCATCGGCAGCGGCAAGGCGCGCATCCGCACGCTCAGTATTCTTGCGCCGCCCGCTGACATCGAGATCAGCGGGCGCACGGACCTCGTCGAGGGCGTGCTCGATCAGGCCGTCGTGGTGACCCCCGAGATCGGCGTCGGGCTCGCGCTCGCCGGCACGCTTGCCGGCGGCCCGGTGGTCGGCGCGGCGGTGTTCTTGGCCGACCAAGTCACCGACGGTGCCGTTGAGCGCCTCGGGCGTTATGCCTACCGCGTCACCGGACCCTGGCGCGATCCGCTGATCCGTCGCGTGGACACCGGCGGCTCACCTTCGGTCGGCAACCTCTTCGTCGGCGATGCGGATGAAACCGAAGAGAAGGTTGAACGCAAGCCGAGCGCAGGCACGACGAACGCCGCGCCGGCGACCCGCGAGAAGACGAGCAGTCCCTTCCTCGAGGATTTCTGACCTGCGGCCTGGCGCCTTTTCCCGGGCGCGCCCAAACAGGGCACGCCCGGTGGTGCTATGGTTACAGTAAATTGACGACATTGAGCACCCATGAGCGAGACATCCAAGGTCGCGGCCGTGCAGATGGCCTCAGGCCCCAATGCAACCGCGAATCTGATCGAGACCGAGCGCCTGATCCGCATCGCCGCCGAGGCCGGCGCCGGCCTGGTGGTGCTGCCCGAGAACTTTGCCTTCATGGGTCAGCAGGACCGTGATTTGCTCCATCTTGCCGAGCCCGATGGCGAGGGCCAACTGCAAGACTTCCTGGCCAAGACCGCAAGCCGTTATGGGGTCTGGCTCGTCGGCGGCACCATCCCGCTGCAGAGCGGTGATCCGAGCCGGGTGCGCTCGGCGGCATTGATCTATAACGATCAGGGCGATCGGATCGCGCGCATCGACAAGACCCATCTGTTCGACGTCGTGCTGCCCGATGTCGACGAGCGCTATCAGGAATCGGCGACCATCGAGCCCGGTGACCAGAATGCGGTGGTGGACACCCCCTTTGGCCGCCTCGGGGTGTTGATCTGCTACGAACTGCGTTTCCCGGAGACGGCACGGCGCATGCTCGACAGCGGGCTCGAACTGCTCGCCGTGCCGGCCGCCTTCACCGCCCTGACCGGCAAGGCGCATTGGGAGATCCTGGTGCGTGCCCGCGCCATTGAGAACCTGACCTACGTGATCGCCGCCGCCCAGGGCGGCTACCATCTCAGTGGCCGCGAGACCTATGGCCACAGCATGATCGTCGACCCCTGGGGCAATGTGCTCGCCCAGGTCGCGCGCGGTGTCGGCCAGATCTGCTGCGCGCTCGACCGCGACCGACAGGCCTCGATTCGCCGTACCTTCCCGGTGCTCGAACATCGTCGCCTCAAGTGCCGCTGAGACACTGTCCGGCTGGAAAAATCGCGCGATGCCTACCATGTCATCCGAATCATCCACGCGAGCCCAAAGACCTTATGACCGACTCCATCGACATCGCGCGCCAGAGCATCCTCGCCCCCTTCGGCCTCGGCGACAGCGACCTCGATCGCCTGATCGGCGCGCTGCGCAGCCCCGCCATCGACGCCGCTGACGTCTATTTTCAGAGCAGCCGGCTGCAGTCCTGGATGCTCGAAGACGGCATCATCAAGGACGGCAGCTTCAACATCGAGCAGGGCGCCGGTCTGCGCGCCATCAGCGGCGAGAAGACCGGCTTCGCTTACTCCGACGAACTCGAACTCGCGGCGCTGACCAAGGCCGCCGATGCCGCCCGCGCCATCGCCCGCGGCGGCGGCGCGGCCCCGATCAGCATCGGCAGCGGCCGACCGGCACGCCAGCCGCTCTACGAGCCGATGAATCCGATCGAGAGCCTCGAGGACGCCGCCAAGATCGACCTGCTGCACCGGGTCGATGCCGAGGCGCGCGGGATGGACGCACGCGTGAAAGAGGTGATGGTCAGCCTGGTCGCGGTGCAGGACACCATCCTCGTGGTCTCCGACGACGGCCGCCTGAGCGCCGATGTGCGCCCGCTGATCCGCCTCAGCGTGGTCGCGGTGGTCGAGGAGAATGGCCGTCGCGAGCAGGCCCACAGCGGTGGCGGCGCGCGCCTGGATCTGGGCTGGATGCTGGCCGAGGATCGCGCGCTCGGCTTCGCCCGCGAGGCGGTGCGCCAGGCGCTGGTGAACCTGGAAGCCGGCCCCGCCCCGGCCGGCACCATGCCGGTGGTGCTCGGTGCCGGTTGGCCCGGCGTGCTCCTGCACGAGGCGATTGGCCACGGGCTCGAAGGCGACTTCAACCGCAAGGGCACCTCGGCCTTCAGCGGTCGGCTCAATCAGCGCGTCGCCGCCAAGGGCGTCACCGTGGTCGATGATGGCACCCTGCCCGGCCGGCGTGGCTCGCTGAACATCGACGACGAAGGCACACCGACCCACTGCACCACGCTGATCGAAGACGGCATCCTGGTCGGCTACATGCAGGATCGGCTCAACGCCCGCCTGATGGGCATGGAGCCAACCGGGAACGGCCGGCGCGAGTCCTATGCGCATCTACCGATGCCGCGCATGACCAATACCTACATGCTCGCCGGCAACCATGATCCGGGCGAGATCATCGCCTCGGTCGAGAAGGGGCTGTACGCAGTCAACTTCGGCGGCGGCCAGGTCGACATCACCTCGGGCAAGTTCACCTTCTCGGCCAGCGAGGCCTATCTGATCGAGGACGGCAAGATCGGCCGTCCGGTCAAGGGCGCGACCCTGATCGGCAACGGCCCCGATGTGCTCACGCGCGTCAGCATGGTCGGCAATGACCTCAAGCTCGACGAGGGCGTTGGCACCTGCGGCAAGGATGGACAGAGCGTGCCAGTCGGGGTTGGGCAACCGACCTTACGCGTGGACGCGCTGACCGTCGGCGGCACTGGGGCGGGTGGTGACTGAGGCATTGATGCGATAAACCTTGGACGCGCATGAAGATTCTCACCTACCGTGGCCTGAACACCAGCGCCATCCCTGGCTATGACAAGCTCGTCGCCCATCTGAGCGCGGATGACTTCCGCTCCGCCGAGGTCAAGAAGATCGGCGACAACCTCTATCGCGCGCGGCTCGATCGCAGCAATCGCTTGCTGTTCTCCCTCTATCGCCATGAGGGCGAGCGCTGTGCGCTGCTGTTGGAATACATCCCGCAGCATGCCTACGAGAAATCGCGCTTCCTCGCGCGCGGCGTCCAGATCGATGAGGAGCGCATCCCCGCCGTGACGGCGGAGGCCGCTGACCAGGCGCCAGAACTGCCGTACCTGAACCCGAGCCTGCCGCGCTTCCATCTTCTGGACAAGGTGCTGTCCTTCGACGACGACCAGGAGCAGGTCTATCAGCAGTCACCGCCGTTGGTGATCATCGGCTCCGCCGGCAGCGGCAAGACCGCGCTGACGCTGGAGAAGATGAAGGACGCCAGCGGCGACATCCTCTATGTGACCCGCTCGGCCTTCCTGGTGCAGAACGCCCGCGAGCTGTACTACGCCAATGGCTGGTCCAATGAGGATCAGCAGGTCGACTTCCTCTCCTTTCGCGAATACCTGGAGAGCATCCAGGTGCCGGAGGGCAAGGAGATCACGCCGCGGGTGTTCGCCGGCTGGGCCGGGCGCCAGCGCCTGCCCAAGGATCTGAAGGATAGCCACCAGCTGTTCGAGGAGTTCCAGGGCGCCATCACCGGCACCGATCCGGACTCGCCCTACCTCAGCCGCGAGGCCTATCTCGGCCTCGGCGTGAAACAGTCGATCTACCCGCCTGAGACCCGCGCCGGCGTCTACGACCTGTTCGAGAAGTATCTGCGTTTCCTCGATGAAGAGGGCTGGTTCGACACTAATCTGATCAGCCACGCCTGGCTGCAGCGGGTGCAGCCGCGCTATGACTTTGTCGTCGTCGACGAGGTGCAAGACCTGACCAATGTGCAGTTGCTGCTGATCCTGCGCGCGCTGCGCGACAGCAGTGGCTTCCTGCTCTGTGGCGACTCGAATCAGATCGTCCATCCCAACTTCTTCTCTTGGTCCAAGGTCAAGACCCTGTTCTGGCGCGAGCAGGCCGATGTGTCCAAGACGGCGACGGGCACTGAGCTGATCCGCATCCTCAACGCCAATTTCCGCAACTCGCCCCAGGTCACCGACATCGCCAACCGCTTGCTGCACATCAAGCACGCGCGCTTCGGCTCGGTGGACAAGGAGAGCAACTACCTGGTGCGCAGTTGCGGCCCGGCGCGCGGTCGCGTCGGTCTGCTGCAGGACAGCGATCAGATCAAACGCGACCTCGACCGGCGCACCGCCACCTCGGCGCGCTTCGCCATCCTGGTGCTGCACCCGGAGCAGAAGGCCGAGGTGCGCAAGCATTTTCGCACCCCCTTGGTGTTCTCGATCCATGAGGCCAAGGGTCTGGAATACGAGAACGTGCTGCTCTATGGCTTCCTCTCCAGCGAGGAGAAACGTTTTCGCGACATCGCCGGCCAGCTCAGCGAGGCCGATCTGCACGGCGAGCTACGCTATGCGCGCAGTCGGGACAAGGGCGACAAGTCGCTGGAGATCTACAAGTTCTACATCAATGCGCTCTATGTCGCCGTGACCCGCGCGGTGAAGAACCTGTACCTGATCGAGCCGCGGCCGAAACAGCACCTGCTCGCCCTGCTCGGGCTGACCGACATCCATGAAAGCGTCGACGATGTCGAGGAGCAGACCTCGAGCCTGGAGGAATGGCGCAAGGAGGCCCACCGCCTCGAGCTGCAGGGCAAGGACGAGCAGGCCGCCGACATCCGCGAGCAGATCCTCAAGCAGCGCGAGGTGCCCTGGACCGTGCTGCGCGGTGACGCGCTCACGGAGCTGGAGCACAAGGCGCTCGAGCAGGGCGAGAAGAAGGCCGGCATCGCGCTGTTGGAGTATGCCCTGGTCTATCGCGACCAACGCCTGATGAATCGGCTGCTCCAGCAGGGCTTGAAGGCCGCCAAGCAGCCGGACAAGGCGCTTTCGATGCTGGAGAAGAAGCACTTCTTCCACTACGGCCTCAAGCATGCCACCGGCGTGCTGCGCGAGGTGGATCAGTACGGCGTCGACTTCCGCAACGTCTTCGGCCAGACCCCGTTGATGATCGCCAGCCGCATGGGCAACGCCGAACTGATCGAGACGCTGCTGGACCGCGACGCCGACACCAGCCTGGTCGACGGCAATGGGCTGAACGCCTTTCAGATCGCCCTGGATCGGGCCTGCGCCGATGAACGCTTCGCGCGCACCAAACTGCCGGGGGTGTTCGAGCGCCTGGCGCCACCGAGCATCGACATCCAGGTCGACGGCCGCCTGATCAAGCTCGACCAGCGACTCATGGAGTACCTGATGCTCAGCATCGCCATGGTGCTGTTCTACCAGGGACTCGGCGAGCGTTGGGCGTACCGACGTCAGCTGCTCTCGGCGCCCGATTTCGCCGCGGTGCTGGAGCATTTCCCCGAATCCATCGTCCCCGAACGGCGCAAGAAGCGCCCTTATATCTCCTCGATCCTGTCCAAGAACGAGATCAACCGCGATGCGCCCTACAACCGCAAGCTGTTCCAGCGCTGGAAGCAGGGCCATTATCTATTCAACCCGCAACTCTCGCTGCGCATCGAGGACCAATGGCGGCCCATTTACGAGCTGTTACAGCCGCAGCGGCTCGCCGCGCAGTTGCAGGACGTCTACCACTGGGGTGGCCGGGTGTGGGACCCGAACGAGCGCAGCGAACAGGCCGTTGAAAAGCTGCGCACGATGTTACAGAAGCTCAACGAGGGGGTGGATTTGAAGTCGTTGTTTTGATTGCGCCAGGCAAAGCCTGGAAGAGGAGGAAGAACGCCAAATGAGTTGAGCAATCGGAAACCTCTTGTCGTGACCCGCCGGGTGAGAGTCCCGAACCGGCAAGGACTGGCCATCCACCGGAA
>NZ_NHSF01000094.1 GCF_016653295.1 Halochromatium salexigens
TTCGCCGGCGCCACCGCGGCCAAGTCACTCGAGCGACACCTGCGCTCGGCCGAGATCCATCTGCTCTCGGCCGAGAACCATCTGACCTATAACCCGCTGCTGCCGGAGGTGGTCGGGGCTTCGGTGCTACCCGGTCATGTGGTCGCGCCTTTGCGCCAGATGGTGCGCCGCGCCAAGGTCCACCAGGTCCAGGTCACCGGCATCGACACCGAGGCCCGCCGTGTCCATTTCCGCAATCGCTCAGAGAGCGGCCACCTCGACTACGATCATCTGGTGCTGGCCTGCGGCAGCCGCGCCAATCTGCACATGATCCCCGGCATGGCCGAGCACACGCTGCCGCTGAAGACCGTCGGCGATGCGCTCTATCTGCGCAATCGCGTCATCGCCCGGCTCGAGGACGCCGAGCTGACCGAGAACCCGACCTTGCGCCGCTGGCTGAAGACCTTCGTGGTCATCGGTGGCGGCTTCTCCGGGGTCGAGGTCGCCGGCGAGATCAGTGACTTCCTTGATGAGAGCCAACGCTGGTATCGGCAGTCGCAGCTGGAGCCGGCACGGGTGGTGATCGTGCACGGGGGTCCACACCTGTTGCCAGAGCTACCGAAGCGACTCGGCCGTTTCACCGAGCGCAAGCTGTCCCGGCATGGCGGGGTTGAGGTACGGCTCAACACCCGCAGCCAGGCCATCGATGCGCAGGGCGTTGAGCTCAACAAGGGCAGCCGTATCGACGCCGGCACCGTCATCAGCACCATCGGCACGACGTCGAATCGGCTCATCGATGCCCTACCTGCCGAGAAGGAACGCGGGCGCTTGCGCGTCGAGGCCGATATGTCGGTGCCCGGTCTACCGGGTGTCTGGGCGATCGGCGATTGTGCGGCGGTGCCGAACGGCCGGGCCGATGGTGCGCCCTGCCCGCCGACGGCGCAGTTTGCGTTGCGCCAGGGGCCGCAGCTCGCCGCCAATCTCGCCCGCCGGGTGCGCGGTGAGCCGACCCACGCGTTCGGCTATCAGCCCAAGGGCCTGATGTCGGCCATCGGCCATAACCGCGCCGTGGCTCGGGTCTTCGGCATCAATCTGTCCGGGTTCATCCCCTGGCTGCTGTGGCGTGGCTTCTACCTGCTCTATATCCCGACCCTGGCGCGCAAGGCGCGGCTCTATCTGGAGTGGAACTGGGCGATGTTCTTCCCGCCCGATATCGCCCATCTGCGCTTTACACGGACGGTCGAGGACAGCGATGAGGACACGCAGGAGAAAGGCGCCCAAGGCGTCAAAGAGCGCTCACCGACTCCGGCCGCTGAGCGTGTTTGACGCCCCGCTCCCTCAGTCCGCCCGCCAAACCACCAACTTCTCGGTGCGCATGTCTTCGAAGGTATAGGGCATGCCGCCGGTGCCCAGTCCCGATTGGCGTAATCCGGTAAACGGCATCCAGTCGGTGCGGAAGGCAGTGTGGTCGTTAATCATCACTGCTGAGGCCGCCAGCCGACTGGCCGCATGCCTCGCAAACGCTAGCTCGCGTGTAAACACCGCAGCCTGGAATGCAAATGGCAGGGCATTGGCCGCCGCGATCGCCGCATCGACCTCGGCATAGGGATAGACGCAGATCACCGGGCCAAAGATCTCTTGGGTGCTGACCTTGGCCGTGGCCGGCGGATCGAACAGCACCGTCGGCATATAGCAGGTTTGCGAGAGCGGCTCACCCCCGCAGAGCAAGGTTGCACCCTGCCCCACCGCCTCGCGGACCCATTGGTCCACGCGCTCGACCTCGGCCGGGCGGATCAGCGGCCCGATCGCGGTCTCGGCCAGGGTCGGATCATCGACCTGCATCCCGGCCGCCGCTTCGGCCAGCGCCTGTGCCAAACCCAGCGCCTGATCCTGATGCACGTAGACGCGCTGCACCGAGACGCAGACCTGGCCGGCATGATAGAGACCGCCCTTGGCCAACACGGGCACGACCTGCTGCAGATCGACGCCCCGATCGACCAGCACCGGCGCCGCGCCGCCATGCTCGAGCGCGCAGCGGGCACCGGGCGCCAGCCGCGAGCGCAGATGCCAGCCGACCCGCGCACTGCCGATGAAGCTGAGGAAGGCCACCCGCGGATCGGTTGCCAGCGCCTCGGCGGTCGCGGGCGAATCCGTCACCAGCGCCTGCGCCCAGGCCGGCGGCAGGCCGGCCTCGCGCAGCAGATCGATGAACTGCAGGCACGACAGCGGTGTGTCCTCGGCCGGTTTGACGATCACCGGACAACCGGCCGCGACCGCGGGCGCCACCTGATGCACGATCAGGTTCAGCGGATGGTTGAAGGCGCTGACCGCCACCACCGGACCGATCGGCTCATGGGTGCTGAAGGCCCAGCGCCCGGCACCGGCGGCGGTCGCCTGCATCGGCACCTCGCGCCCGCCGCTGTGGCGCGGCAGCTCGGCGCAGCAGCGCAGGCCGTCGACTGCCCGCTCGGCCTCGACCCGGGCATCGGTCAAGGGTTTGCCGCCCTCGCGGGCGATCAGCAGGGCCAGCTCGTCGATGCGCGTGGCCATCAGCTCGGCGGCCCGACGCAGGATCGCCATGCGTTCAAAGTCGGGCAGCCAGCCGTCGCGCTGCCGGTAGCAGGCGTCGGCCACCGCGAGCGCTCGCTCGACGCCTTCAAGATCGACAGTGTCGACGGTCGCGATCGGGTGCAAATTGAAGGGATTCAGCACCTCGAGCGACCCGGCAGGGCTGACCTCGGCGGCGATGCGATGGCGATGATGCGGTTGTCGGTCATCGGTCATGGGATAATGTCTCCTGTTGCCGGCTGGATGATCAAGTCTCGCTGGCTGGGTTCTCGCACCGGCCCCACCGGTTCCGAGGGTACCGACGAAAAACGGATACCGACGAGCGGACTGGACTGTGGTCTGCGCTCGGACGCCTGCCCCACCGCCATCGGAGCACGCGGCGCACTCAAGGCCGCGACGACCGCTCGCTCGGATTCTGGATAGAACTGATCGAGGCCAATGGTCCGTCCATCGGCCTGCACCAGATGGGCATGGAAGCGCCGCAGCTCACGCGGGCTGCGCACACCGCAAGAGTGCGCGATGATGCCGACCTCTTTGGAGAGGTTCTGCACATAGGCCGCGACGCGCACGGCCTTGGTCGGCGCATGCAGGCCACGCTGGAACTTACGCTGATGGGTGGTAATCCCGGTCGGACAGGTATTCTTGTTGCACTGCAGCGCCTGGATGCAGCCAAGCGCGAACATGAACCCGCGCGCCGAGGTGATGAAATCGGCACCGATACAGAGCGCCCAGGCGACATCGGCCGGGGTGATGAGCTTGCCAGAGGCGATCACCCGAATGCGCTCGCGCAGGCCGTATTCGTTGAGCTTATCGACCAGCATCGGCAAGCTGACACGCAGCGGCAGGCCCATGTCATCCATCAAGGGCATCGGCGCCGCACCGGTGCCCCCATCCGCAGCGTCAACCGTGATGAAGTCTGGCGCCGAGGCCGCGCCGCGCGCATGGACCATGCCCAGCAGCTCATCGAGCCAACCATAGGCGCCGAGCACCACCTTGAAGCCGACCGGCTTGCCGGTGACCCGCCGCACCCGCTCGATCAGATCGAGCAGCTCGGCGGTCGTGCCGACATCGGGATGGCGATTCGGGCTGATGCTGTCGACCCCGACCGGGATGCCCCGGATCTCGGCGATCTCGGGGGTGATCTTGGCCGCCGGCAGGATGCCGCCCTTGCCGGGCTTGGCGCCCTGACTGAGCTTGATCTCGAACATCCTCACCTGCGGATGGGCGGCGACGGCCTGCAGGCGCTCATCGCTGAGGTTGCCGGCGGCGTCGCGCACCCCGTACTTCGCGGTGCCGATCTGAAACACCAGGTCGGCCCCGCTCTCCAAATGATAGGGCGAGAGCCCGCCCTCGCCGGTGTTGAGCCAGCAGCCGGCCTGGGCCGCGCCCTTGCCCAGCGCCTCGAGCGCCGGTTTGGAGATGGCCCCATAGCTCATGCCGGAGATGTGGAACAGCCCCGCGGTGGTATAGGGCTGCCGCGCAAAGGGGCCGATGGTGATCGGCTCCGATGGCACCGCATCCTCGCCCAGGGTTGGGAACGGGCAGTTGACGAAGATCACCTGCCCCGGCACGGTCAGGTTGCGGGTCGAGCCGAAGGCGACGGTGTTATCGACATCCTTGGCCGCGCGATAGACCCAGTTGCGCTGCGCCCGGTTGAACGGCAGCTCCTCGCGGTCCATGGCAAAGAAATACTGCCGAAAGAACTCGCCGAGGCGCTCGAACAGATACCGAAAGCGGCCGATGACCGGATAGTTGCGGCGGATCGCCTGCGACTTCTGGGTGCTGTCGACCAGATAGGCGTAGACGGCCCAGAGGGCCGCCAGGCCGATGACAAAGATGAACAGCGCCGACATCAGCTGCAACGAGGTCAGCAGGACGTCTTGGGTGGAATCGAATAGCGTCAACATCGTCAGGACTCCTCTTAGACCGGGCACTGCAGCGCGGCGAGGCGCTCGGTCAGTTGCATGTTTTGGGCGTAGTCGACCGGGCAGTCGATCACGGCGACAGTGCCGCAGTGCAGCGCCTCATCGAGCACCGGGATCAGCTGCGCGGCCGATTCGACCCGGTAGCCACGGGCGCCAAAGCTCTCGGCATACTGGACGAAGTCCGGGTTGTTGAAGCGGATCTGGGTCTCGCGGCCGAAGCGTTTGTCCTGGTGCCACTTGATCAACCCGTAGGCGCTGTCGCTCCAGATCAGCACCACGAACGCGAGTCCGAGGCGCAAGGCGGTCTCCAGCTCTTGTGAGTTCATCAGGAAACCGGCATCGCCGGTGATGGTTAGCACTCGTCGCTCGGGATGCACCAGCTTGGCTGCCAGGGCGCCAGGCACGCCAATCCCCATCGCCGCAAAGCCATTGGAGATGAGGCAGGTATTCGGCGCCTGTGCCTGCCACATGCGCGCGATCCACAGCTTGTGCGCCCCCACATCGGAGATCAGGATGTCCTCGGGCGCCAACACCTGACGCAGATCCCAGAGGATCTTCTGCGGCTTGAGCGGGAAGCCGTCGTCCTCGGCGTACTCGCGGTTCTCTTGCTGGATCGCCTGATTGAGGCCCGACGCCCAGTTCTCAGGGCGGGCTGTGAGGCGTCGGATCAGGCCGTGCAAGGCCGCATTGAGATCGCCGACGACGCCGACCGCGACCGGATAATGGGCATCGACCTCGGCCGGCTGCTGGCCGATGTGGATCACTGGCTGCTCCGGATTGCGGTGCCAGCGCTCGGGATGGTACTCGACCATGTCGTAGCCGACGCAGATCACCAGATCGGCCCGCTCGAAGCCACAGGCGATCAGGTCGTTGCCCGAGAGCCCGGCGGTGCCAAGCGAGAGCGGATGCTCGCGCGGGATCACGCCCTTGGCCATGAAGGTCTTGGCCACCGGGATGTTCAAGGTCGCGGCGAAGCTGTCCAAGGCCGCCGCGGCTTGCGCGCGAATGACGCCATTGCCGGCCAGCACCATCGGGCGCTCGGCCTGCGCGATCAGCGCCGCAGCCTCGGCGAGACGATCCTCGGGCGGCCAGGGCGTGCGCGGATTCTGCACTCGCAGGGGTGCCATCTCAGCGACCTCCGCGGCGGCGATGTTCTCGGGCAGCTCGATGAAGCTCGCCCCCGGCTTCTCCAGGGTCGCCTCCTTGAACGCCTTGCGCACCACTTCCGGGATCACCTCGGGCTCGCGCACCGAGGTCGCGTACTTGGAGATGGGCACGAACAGATTGACCAGATCCACGATCTGGTGGCTCTCCTTGTGCAGCCGGTGGGTCGAGCCCTGGCCGGCGATGGCCACCACTGGCGCGCGGTCGAGATTGGCATCGGCGACACCGGTGATCAGGTTGGTCGCGCCAGGACCGAGCGTGCCCAGGCAGACCCCGGGTCGACCGGTGAGACGGCCATAGACATCGGCCATGAAGGCCGCGCCTTGCTCATGGCGGACGGTGATGAAGTGGATCGGGCTGTCGATCAACGCATCCATCAGGTCGAGGTTCTCCTCACCGGGGATGCCAAAGATGTACTCGACACCTTCGTTCTCGAGACAGCGGACAAAGAGCTCAGCGGCATGCATGGGGGACTCCAAGGGTTGAAGGGGTCTCGCTAGCAGGCGAGACAGGCTGCTGGCCAGGGCTGTCCATCGGTGCCGGGGATCTGATCGCTATCGCGCGCGAGGGTCTTCATGCCGATCCCGAGGATCACCTCGAGGACCTGCTGCCGGTCATAGCCGGCCTGCTCCAGCGCGGCGACCGCGGCCTCATCGATGCGCCCGTGCGCCTTGGCCAGCGTGGCGGTGAACTGCCTGAGGGACTCCAGGCGTTGATCGCTCAAGCGGTCTCCTTCGCGCAACGCCTCGGTCATTTCCGTTGGCAAATCCATCATGTCCGCGAGCAGACCGTGGGCACCCATGCAAACGGCGCAGCGGCTCTCGCGGCTGACACTGAGCAGCACCACCTGCTGCTCCTCGCTCGAGAGTGAGGTCTTCTCCAACAAGGCGCCGAGGGCCAGGTAGCTTTTCAGAGACGCCGGCGCTGCCTCGAGCGTGCGCAGCGGCTTGGGTAGTTGGCTGAAGCGACGCTCGGCTTCGCTCAGCGCCGGCATGGCAGGCATGGCAGGAATGGCGTCTGGCAATTCCGATTGAACATCCGGGTCCGGAATCAGCGAGGGCATGAGGTGCTCCTGGCATCGGTTGGGCGGATCACTGCGCCTTGAAGGCAAACGACTGGACGACCCGCGCCGGCGAGGCGAGGGGCTGGGCTCATTGAGCACTTGATTCATGGAACCCGTGAGCCGTTGTTGAAGGCCGCTCGCGCAGGCTTGCCGCTCGCAACAAACAGCTGGTGGAGACTGTGCAGATTGACCGGCTTTTTCAGATAGGCGCGGACATGCGGCGCCAGCCCCGGATCAGGCTGCAGATCATGGGCACCGCTCATCAGCACGATCGTCAGCCCCGGAGCGCGCGCCGCCAGCTCAGCCCCCAGCGCACGGCCATCACCATCCGGCAAGCGGATATCGATCAGGGCACAGCGCAGAGGCTGTCGCTGCATGAGGTGTCGAGCTTCGGCGCAGTCACCGGCGGCACTGACCTGATAGCCAAGATCGCTCAGCTCCCAGCTCAGCATCTGGCGCAGCGGCGCGTTGTCCTCGACCAGCAGCAACGCGGCCTCGAGGCGCTGGCCGAGACCCGCGCCAGGGACGGCGCTGCAGTCGCCGGCGCTCGACGCGGTGGGAATCATCCGCGCTCACCCAGCGCCGCGCGCAGCTTCTGGCGAGCCCGGAACAGCCGCGTACCCGCACCCGCGCCGGTGAGGCCAAGCCGCGCGGCGATCTCCTGCTGCGAGTAGCCATGCAGCACCTGCAAGATCAGCGGCTCGCGATACTCCGCCGGCAGTGCTCGCAGCGCCCGGCGCAAGACAAAGGCGTCGGTCGAGGTGTCATAGTCCTGAGCCGCTTGCGCTGGCAGCTCCTCGGTTGGCATCGCGCTCTCGCGCGGTTGGATGCGCTCGAAGCGGCGCGCATTCTCACGGCGCACGATGGTCTTCATCCAGCCCAAGGCAGCCGCTGGGTTCTGCAGCCGCGCGAACGAGCGCCAGGCCCGCAGCAGGCTGTCCTGCACCAGATCCTCGGCGATCTGCTTGTCACCGCAGAGCCGGTAGGCGTATTTGAAGAGACTGTGCCGATGGGTCTCGGCGAGGGCCTCAAAGCTTGGCGCTTCGCTGGCGGTGGTCGATGGGGTGGAGACGAGTGCAGCAGACGCAGACATGGAAGAACTCCCGAAGTCGATGAGCGATCTGTCTGCGCTATTGCAGCCGTCGTGCCAATTTTTAATGGCTTGTTTTTGTTTGACTTTATAGAAAGCGAGCAAAGCCAATAGAACGTTTCGTTAATACGTTCCGTTGCAACGCGGTATCGGTTCGCTGCAGTGCGGTCATCCGCCGTCGGTCATGGCACGAAAGATCTGCTGCGCGCGGCGGGTCTTCATCCGGTATTCCAGGCGCTGTCCGCATCGCGCAGAAGGCTCAACCCATGAACTGCCTCTCCTTTCGCCGCCAACTGTTGGTCGATCCGCAATCACGACAAGCCGATCTCCAAGCCCATGCGGCGCAATGCGCGCCTTGTGCGCGCGCGCTCAAGCGGGCGCTGGCCTTCGAGGCGAGCCTCAAGGCGGCGTTGCTGCTGGATTATTCAGACGGTAATGACGATGACGCACATCGCGAAGGCGAGTCCGATGACCGTGGCGATGCCGACCCGCAGGAGTCGGTCTATTGCGTGAACGGTTGCTGAGGCAGCCTCCTCTTTCCGGTCGAGAGATATATCGCCATGCCGACACAGCGACCGCCTCGCAGACTGCTCGCCGGCCTGGGCTCCTGTCTTGGCCTCATCACCCTACTGAGTGGCGCACCCGCGCTGGCCGAGACGACGATCGAGGGCCGGATCAACGGCCTGCGCTGTGCCGAGGGCGGTCACGTCTGCCCGCTTGAGAATCTGGATGCCCATCTCTCGTTCGAGCTGGAGTTGGTGCTGCAGCTGGCCGATGGCCCGTACTACTTCCTCTCCAACGTCCCGCGCGACACCAAGGTCCGCCATGTGCGCAAGCAGGTCAGGGTGATCGGCACGGTGGTCAAGCCTTATCGCTCCATCTCGGTGGAGTCGCTGCAGGTCGAGGATGGCGATGGCTACCGCGAGGTTTGGAGCCCGCAGGCGCAGCAGCGAGCCTTCGAGGATATCTATCACAGTGGCTGGGACGCCACGCCAACCGCCAGTGACCAGGTCAGCGAGCGGCGCTAATGCGGGTGCCGGAGCCAGAGCCAGTTCCAGTACAGCGCAATGCTGCGCGCCACGAGGTCTTGATGAGCCATGCATCAACGTTTGCCCCTGATTGAGCCCCAAGTGGCCGATGCCAGGGTGACGGCCCTCTATCGCCAGATCGATGCCCGGTTCGGCGGCGTCCCGAACCTGTTCAAGGCCTTGGCGCACAAGCCCGGGATTCTCGAGGCGACCCTGGCGAAGGTTGCGCGGGTGATGGACGAGGGCGAGTTGGAGCGCAGGCTAAAAGAGATGATGGCGGTGGTCGTCGCCGACGCCCATGGCTGCGCCTACTGTGTCGGCGCCCATTCGATGGCGCTGCAGCGCCTTGGGGTGCCGCCGGCGACCATCGGGCTGCTGCTCCAAGATCTGGATGAGGCGCCCTTACCCGCCAATTGGATCGCGCTGTTGCAGCTGGCACGGCGGGCGGCGACCGATGTCCATGCCATCACGGACGCCGATATCGCGCACCTGTGGTCGCTGGGACTGAGCGATGCCGCTGTGGTCGAGCTGGCCAGTGTGATCGAGCTGTTCATCGCGCTGAGCTTCTTTCTCGATCTGTTCGCGGTGCCGCTGGATGAGCCGCCGACTGCAAACGCTAACCCAGGTTGAGAGCCCATGAACACGCCTACTCAGGCTTCTTAATCCGCGAACACCCAACCAACGCAACGACTTCAATCGAACCTGAGCTGGAGCAGATTAGTGCGCGTCGCACGCGCACGCTGCAGCATCCGGTCGGCCTTTTCGGCATCGAGTCCCCTCGAAGCGCGCCACCTGCTCAGCACTGGTGAACCAGTACTCCTTGCCCTGATAGGTACTGGTATAGGCGGGCGAGCCCTTCTGCGGGCGGCCGACCTCGAAGTAAGACAGCGGGCTGTAGCCCTCGATCGCCGGGTCCTGACTCATGTCGGTCGGCAGTCGCTGAGACTGAGCCGACAACGGACTCAGCGCCAGCGCCAGAGCCGCCGCTGTGGCGGTCATAGATGACGTCAGTGCTCTATTGAACATCGTGCAGCCTCTCTTGGTCGCGCACTGGGAAGCCCACCCCCCGGAGCAAGCCAACGTGGGCGTGCGCCGGGTAGGGTGTCGTTTACCGACACTGGGTACAGGTCTCGAAGGCGAAGCGCTCGAGCTCGACGGTATCCGCGGCGAAGTTGCGGATGCCCTCGGAGAGCTTCTCGGTGGCCATGGCGTCCTCGTTCAGCGCCCAGCGGAAGCTCGGCTCGTCGAATGACACCCGCGCCTCGCCGTCGCTGAGCGCATGGGTTGGATCGAGGCGGCGCGGCACCTCGCCCTCGGCCTGATCGAGCGCATCCATCAGCGGCGGTGCGATGGTCAACAGATCGCAGCCGGCCAGGGCCAGGATCT
>NZ_NHSF01000095.1 GCF_016653295.1 Halochromatium salexigens
ACGTGCTCGGCTGTCAGCGTGCTGGCCGGCTGAGCATGAGAATCCGGGGGCATAGGCAGGAGGTTAGTGTCTGAGACATGCCACCAAGTATGTCATAGATCGGTATATCTAAAAGCGGAAATCGCCTATGACTCAGGCTCGCAGCCTACTCGATGCCACACGGCGCGTCGATTTCATCGCCCCGCTGCTGTTGCGGCTCTATCTGGCGCCGATCTTCTGGATGGCGGGAACCAAGAAGTTCGCCAGCTTCGACAGCACGGTGGCCTGGTTTGGCAATGCGGATTGGGGCTTGGGCCTGCCCTTTCCGACGATGATGGCGTTCCTGGCGGCTTCAACCGAGACGGTTGGCGCGGTCTTATTGGTGGTTGGCCTTGGCGTGCGGCTGATCTCGGTGCCGTTGATCGTGACCATGATCGTGGCGATGGTGACGGTGCACTGGCAGCACGGCTGGCTGGCGATCGCTGAGGGCAGTGGCTCCTTGTTCGCCAACGAGCGCACCATCGGCGCGATCGAGCGCCTGGATCGGGCCAAGGAGATCCTGCGCGAGCATGGCAATTATGAGTGGCTGACCGAGAACGGCAGCCTGGTGATCCTGAACAATGGCATCGAGTTCGCCGCGACCTATTTGATCATGCTGGTGGCGCTGTTCTTCATCGGTGCTGGGCGCACTCTGTCGGTCGATGATTGGATCGGGCGTTGGCTGGAGCGTCGCCGCTCGAGGTCCGGTCAGACGGCGGCCAGGTTCGCAACCGCCCACGCCTGATCTCATCCGACCCCGGCCAGCCAAGGAGTTAACGTATGACTCAACGCCTCCCCTCAGCACTTCTCCCGGCCGTCTTTGCCGTCGCCGGTTTGGTCGCCCTCAGTGCCAGTGTGCTGCTGGATGCGGCACCGAGGGCACAACAGCTCAACGGCTTTGCGGTGCACAACAGCCTGGTTCCGGTCGCCGAGATCCATGCCGGTGGTCCGGATCGCGATGGCATCCCGGCGATCGATCAGCCGCGCTTTGTCGAGGCCGAGGCTGTGGATTTTCTTACGCGTGACGACGAGGTCCTGGGCCTGGTCCATCAAGGCGAGGCCCGCGCCTATCCGATCAAGATCATGGATTGGCATGAGATCGTCAATGACCGCATCGAGGGCGAGCCGATCGCGATCACCTATTGCCCGCTGTGCGGCTCGGGGATCGCGTTCCGCGCCGAGCAGGCGGGCCGCGAGCTCAGCTTCGGCGTCTCCGGACTGCTCTACAACAGCGATCTGCTGCTCTACGACCGTCAGACCGAGAGCCTCTGGAGTCAGATCGCCAAGCAGGCCATCGCCGGTCCCTTGGCCGGGATCAAGCTCACCGCCCTGCCCCTGACCCACACGACCTGGGGCGCCTGGCGTCGCACCCATCCGCAGACCCAGGTGCTGTCGACCGAGACCGGTCATCGCCGCAACTATGACCGCGCCCCCTATGGCGGTTATAGCCGCCATGGCGAGCTTTACTTTCCGGTGAGCGCGCGCTCCAAGCGTTATCACCCGAAGGAGCGGGTGCTCGGGGTTGAGGTCAATGGACAGTTCAAGGCGTATCCGTTTGCGGAGCTCTCGCAGACCGATGGCCGCGTGTCTGATCAGCTCGGCGGTGAGTCGATTGAGGTGCGCTTCGATTGGGCACAGCCCAGCGCGCGTGCCTTCGATGCTGAGGGCGACCCACTCCCGGCTACGACCCTGTTCTGGTTTGCTTGGTATGCGTTTCACCCCGAGACTGAGGTGTATCGGGCGAACTGAGCATCGGTGAACGGTGCGAATGCCTGAGATCGGCGCGCCTAGGCCCAGCAACGAGCGACGGATCAGTGGTGGAGGCGGCTAAAGCTCATGGCCCAGTGCCACCCCGGCAGATGACGCCTTTGGGTCATCGGAACGGCCAACCGGCTCAGCCAAATACCCCGACCAGCGCAGCCGCATCTGTCCCTCGTGATCAACCATCTGCACCGAATCCCCGCGCGTGCGCCCCAGTCCAAGCAGGATCGCGCGCTCGTTGGTGACCGTGCGCAGTGGCACCTGAATCCGATCCGGTGAGAGCACCGGCATCCGATAGCTGAGGCAGAGCTTGCCATCGGTGAGCTTGAGCTTGAGGTCGGTGACCGGAAAACCGGGGTCTGGATTGAGGATGCGCCAGGAGCCTAGACGCTCGCGCCAGGCCTGCGGAACCGGCTCCTGTGGCACCTTCTCGCCGATGATGCGCTCACCCTGCGGGGTATCGGCGATCATCACCTCGCGGTCTTCGATGCGACGCATTTGCAGGCGCAGCTCCCGGAGTCGGCGCAGGCTTGCGCTGCCCAGGCTCGCGGGCTCGGGCTAGTCACCGCGTTGATCCGATGTCGACGGCGCAGCGCCAATCCAGCCCTGCGGATAGGCCATCAGGTCGAGCTGCTCGCCGGTCATGCAGGCGCAAAGACTGTCCTGCTGTGGCTGGATCGCGATCAGACCAAGGTCGGTCGCAAAATGCCCTTCGGCCGGGAGCGTCTCGGTCGGCTCTGTGGTACAGAGCAGCGCGATGCTCAGGCGCGCCATGTCCGCGGCGCTGGTCTCCAAGCCCTGCGCCGGCAGGTCGCGCAGCGGCAGCGGCGCAAAGCGCTGGCCGTTGCGGTGGCCTATGGCCAAGGAGTCATCGAACGTCGGCTGCGCGGCAAAGCGGCTGTGCGATAAACCCAGCGGCTCGAACAGAGCCTGCTGGGCGTGCGCGGCGAAGGGCGTCTGTGTGACCACCTGCAGCAGATGACCGAGCAGGCTGTAGCCGAGGTTGGAATAGGTGATCGGTTGCGCGGTCTGGTCGAAACGAGCCTTGAGACGAAAGCCCGGCAGCGCCGAGCCAACCGGCTGGTCGATGTCGATGGTTCCTTGGGCCTGCTGGGCCAGGACCAGCAAGGCGGTGATCGGTTTTGCCAAGGAGCCGGCCCGGTAGCGGGTCTGAGCCTGGGCCGGGCGTTGCTGCTCGGGGTCGTCGGCGAGGCCGAAGCCCTCGAGCCAGAGGATGCGGTCGTGGCGCACCAGTGCCAGACTCAGGCCGGGGATCTGGTAGTCAGACTGGGCGGCACGGATCAAGGGTGCCAACGCCTCACGCAGAGGAGCCATCTCCTCGACGATGAGGGCCTCGGTCTCGCCCTGGATTGGCGCAGGCGCAAGTGTGGGTTCAGACTGGGGCTCGGCCGCAGCCATTGCACTTAGGCCCAGGAGCAGTAACAGGGCGGGTCGTCCCGGTGGCGTCATGTCGCGGTTGCCTAAAGCGCAGCAGCAATGCCTGCAGTGTAGACAGCGAAAACCACCCAATACAAACACCCAACACAAAGAACAACGCCGAACCCCATCCTGGACTCAGCGTTGCTTGCACCGGCCTCAGAGGCCGGCCGGCTGATTCGAGACATTGGTCTCAGAAGATGAGATCTGGGTTGCCTTCGGCAGACCCATCGATCTCGGCTGTCTGAACAGGTCGGGCAAGTCGTGTGCGTGCGCCCCAGCCCACCTCAGTCATCAGTCTCACTCGCCCGCCAGGCGCGATGCTGAAAAGCGGCATCCAGCTCGGTACCAGCAATGTGGTTGGTATAGTTCGACAGGGTCTTCATGCCGACCCCGAGCACCACCTCCAAGACCTGCTGCGCGTCGTAGCCGGCCTCCTGAAACGCGGCGACCTCTGCCTCATCAACCCAGCCCCGCGCCTCGACCACTGCGGTGGTGAAGCGTCGCAGGGCCTCGAGTCGTGGATCAGGCAAGGGTTGGCCCGCCCGCAGCGCATCGGTCACCTGCTTGGGCACATCCGCCATGTCCGCAAGCACGCTGTGCGCCCCCATACAATAGTCGCAGCGGTTCTCGCGGCTGACGCTCAGCAGCACCACCTGTTGCTCGGCTGGCGAGAACGAGGTCTGCTCGAACAGCTCACCCAGGGCCAGGTAGCCCTTTAGCAGCGCTGGTGCGCTGGCCATCTTGCGCATCAGGTTGGGCAGCATGCCGAACTGGCGCTCGGCGTCGGTCAGCGCCGCCACGGCGTCCTGCGGCGCTGAGGTTGTATCGTGATAGGGAAAGAGCGATTGCATACTGTTCTCCAGGGCTCGGTTGGGATGCTCACTAACGGCCACCTACTGAGAACGGACCGGAGCAGGCGCAGCATTATTGCAGCCAGCGATTCAACGACGGGGCCAGCCGCGGTAGGGCTGATCCAGAGGCGCAGTCTGGGCGACGGCGCGCGAGGCAGTGCTGCGGGAAGCGATTCCCGCGCCTGGCATTGGTGAGTAGATGGTATCGATTGCGCGCATAACAGAAAACCGCCACCCTCAGCGATCACGCGCCTCGGCGCAGGCCGAGCGCGAGACCAGCCCATCGCCATCAACAGCGGCTGAAAGATTCAGCCCATCACCGCGGTCTTTAGCGAGTGAGAGCCACTGACCCAGTGCAAGCCGACCGGGGCTGCCGCCAGGGCTGTCAGCCTACTCACCTTATGTCTTTTCGGAGTGATTCCATGTCCAAGCAGATCATGACCCCCGCCGCCGTGATGGCCGGCGCCACCCTCGTCGGCACCCTGAGCGTCGCCAATCTGGCGCAGGCCGGCGACAACCCTTTCGTCACCGAGCCGCTTGAGAGCGGCTATCTGCAGCTGGCCGAAGGCAGCTGTGGCGAGGGCAAGTGTGGCTCCAAGGAGGACGGCGAAGGCAAGTGCGGAGAAGGGAAATGCGGCTCTAAGGATGGCGGCGAAGGCAAGTGTGGCGAGGGCAAGTGCGGCAGTAGCTAAGGCCCGCGCACAGCTGACCGATGCCCCACGCTTCTGAGTAAGCCGCCATGAACACCGACCTCTACCCCGTTCATGGCGCCGGTCTCGGTCTGCGGCGCGCGTTCATCGCCGCCGCAGCCGAACAGCCTCCGCCGGAGGTCTCCTTCTGGGAGATCGCCCCGGAGAATTGGATCGCTGTCGGGGGCCGCTGGGGGCGGCTGCTGCGCGGCCTGACCGAGCGCCATCCCTTCGTCTGCCACGGCTTGTCCCTCTCGATCGGCTCACCCGCCCCGCTCGATGTGCCGTTCGTCGAGCGCATCAAGCGCTTTCTCGATGCACACCAGATCGCGGTCTACACCGAGCACCTGAGCTACTGCTCGGATGATGGACAGCTGTATGACCTGATGCCGATCCCGTTCACGGCCGAGGCGGTGCAGCATGTCGCCCAGCGCGTGCGTCAGGTGCAAGAGATCCTCGAGCGGCGCATCGCCCTGGAGAACGTCTCCTACTACGCCGCACCAGGCCAAGAGATGCGCGAGATCGATTTCATCAACGCGGTGCTCGACGAAGCCGACTGTGACCTGCTGCTGGATGTGAACAACATCCTCGTCAACAGCATCAATCATCGCTACGACCCGATCGCCTTCCTCGAGGCCCTGCCCGCCGAGCGCATCGTCTATGGCCATATCGCCGGGCATTACCAAGAGGCGCCGGACCTGCGCATCGATACCCATGGGGCCAATGTGATCGAGCCGGTGTGGGCGTTGCTGGAGCAGGCCTATGCGCGCTTTGGCGTCTTCCCGACCCTGCTCGAGCGGGATTTCAACATCCCGCCGCTTGCTGAACTCACGACCGAGGTGCAGCGGATCAGCGACATCCAGCGGCGATATACCGACCAGCGCGGTGCCCCGCAAGCCACTGTCAGCGGACACCTGGCTCATGCCTGAGACCCATTCCTACTCACAGGCCGACGCCCTGGTCGACTCTCAGGCTGACTCTCTGGCCCAGGCTCAGGCAGCGCCCGAATTCATGCAGATCCAGCAGGCCTTCACGGCCCATCTGCGCGACCCGGACCAACAACCGCCGCCGGCGGGCATCGAGGATCGCCGTCTGCGGATCTATCGGGAGCTGATCTTCAACAATGTCGCCTCGCTGCTCGAGCAGGGCTTTCCGGTCCTGTACCAGTGCCTGGGCCGCGAGCGCTGGCAAGCACTGATCCGCGGATTCTTGATCGCCCATCGCGCCGAGACGCCCCTGTTCCCGGAGCTGGGCCAGGAGCTGTTGGCCTACCTGAGCACAGCGGGGGCCTTGCGCCCAGAAGATCCGCCCTTTGTGCGGGAACTCGCCCACTACGAGTGGGTCGAGACCGCCTTGATCTTCAGCGATGCCGAAGCCGGACCCGCGCTCGCCGATCCGAACGGTGATCTGCTCGACGGCGTCCCGGTGATCTCACCGCTGGCCTGGAATCTCAGCTACCGCTTCCCGGTGCATCGCATCAGCGCAGCATTCCAGCCGCACGCGCCGGACCCCGAGCCGACGCATCTGGTCGTGTACCGCACGCGCCAGGAGCGTGTCGCGTTTCTGAAGATCAACGTGGTGACCCAGCGACTGCTGGTGCTACTGCGAGAACACAGCCACCGGAGCGGACGGGATCTGCTCAACAGCATCGCGCTCGAGCTTCAGCATCCACGGCCGGCGCAGCTGATCGAGGCCGGCCGAAGCCTGCTGGACGATCTGCGTGAGCGCCAGATCCTGCTCGGCACCCGCCGCCTGTGACCCCGCCAACCGGAGCCCGTCATGCCCGATGCATCAACGCCTGCCATTACGGACCCCAACCGCAGCCCCAAGATCATCATCATCGGTGGTGGTTTCGCCGGCGCCACCGCGGCCAAGTCACTCGAGCGACACCTGCGCTCGGCCGAGATCCATCTGCTCTCGGCCGAGAACCATCTGACCTATAACCCGCTGCTGCCGGAGGTGGTCGGGGCTTCGGTGC
>NZ_NHSF01000096.1 GCF_016653295.1 Halochromatium salexigens
GCGGTCAAACGAATCACATTGAACGCTTCAATTGCACACTTCGTCAACGGGTCTCGCGGTTGGTCAGAAAAGCGCTGTCATTTTCAAAAAAGCTTGACAACCATATTGGTGCAATCTGGTATTTTGTTCACCATTACAATGCCTCGCTGCCAGTGAATCAAGAATGCTGAAACCCTCTGAAGTCCTATAGACTGGGGCACCACCAAAACGGCGAACCGACGTTCTGTGCCGCTTAACGAAGTTGCTTACCAAACATTAGTCTCACGGTTGGCATTCCGGAACGCCCACTGCCCAGAAAGTCCGTGGGTGTTCTGTAGTGCAGCTGGTAAGCGGATCGCAAGCGTGAAGAAGAGTTTTGCGCAGGCTCGCAGTCAAGCAGGCATCACGAATTTTCGAATTCATGATCTTCGTCACACTTGCGCAGCTTGGTTGGTCACAGCAGGCGTGGCGTTAGCGGAGATTCGGGATCTTTTGGGCCACAGCTCGATCACGATGACCGAGAAGTATGCTCACTTGGCCCCGGATAACATCCGTCGAGCGGTAGAGGTCCTCGACGAGTAGTCACGTTTTGGTCACGGTCGATTCTGAGAATCTCTCAGAATCGCCGTAAGTCTTTGATTTGGCTCCCCGAACTGGACTCGAACCAGTGACCCACTGATTAACAGTCAGTTGCTCTACCAACTGAGCTATCGGGGAATTGATTAATCCATGCACTATAGCGATTCTATTTTCTTGGGTCAAGCATTTATCGCGTCAAGCGGCAACGGCCGCGATCCGCTCCAGGGCGCGCTCGAGGTTGTCCCGGCTGGTGGCAATGGAGATGCGCGCATAACCGGGTGAGCCGAACGCGGAGCCTGGCACCAGGGCCACGCCCGCTTGCTCGATCAGATATTCGGCAAGCTCCAGGTCGTCGCGAACCACGTCGAGCCTGTCGATCAGGCCCTGCACCTTGGGGAAGACGTAGAAGGTGCCATCGGTGGGCAGACACTCGATGCCCGCCATGGCGTTCAGGCGTTCGACGACCAGATCGTGGCGCTCCTTGAACGCGGTGAGCATCTCGCCGATGCAGCCTTGCGGGCCTTCCAGCGCCGCCTGGGCGGCGACCTGCGAGATCGAGGTCGGATTCGAGGTGCTCTGCGACTGGATCGTCTTCATCGCCTTGATCACCGATGCCGGCCCGCCTGCGTAGCCGATGCGCCAGCCGGTCATCGAGTAAGCCTTGGAGACGCCATTGAGCACCAGGGTGCGCGGCAGCAGATCCGGGCAGACGTTGACGAGGTTGACGAAGGGCGCGCGCGCCGGCCAGAGGATGTGTTCGTACATGTCGTCGGTGGCGATCAGCGCGCGCGGGAAGTCGCGCAACACCTCACTCAGCGCCGTTAGCTCCTCGGCCGTGTAGGCCATGCCGGTCGGGTTCGACGGGCTGTTGATCACCACCAGGCGTGTCTTCTCGGAGAGCACGCCGCGCAACTGATTGGGCGTGATCTTGAACTGCTGCTCGGCGCCGGCCTGCACCAGCATCGGCGCGGCGCCAGCGAGCAGGACCATGTCGGGATAGGAGACCCAGTAAGGCGCGGGGATCACCACCTCGTCGCCCGGATCGAGCACCGCCTGCGCCAGGTTGTAGAAGCTCTGCTTGCCTCCGCAGGAAACCAGGATTTGCTCAGGCGCGTAGTCGAGGCCATTGTCGCGTTGGAACTTGGCGATGATCGCGCGCTTCAACTCCGGCGTGCCATCAACGGCGGTGTACTTGGTGAAACCGGCATCGATCGCCTCGATCGCCGCTTGCTTGATGTGAGCCGGGGTGTCGAAATCCGGCTCGCCGGCACCGAGGCCGATGACATCCTGGCCCGCCGCGCGCAGCTCCCTCGCGCGCGCGGTGATGGCCAGCGTGGCCGATGGCTTGACGGATTGAACGCGGTTGGAGAGCTTGATGATCATCGCTGGTTGAGGTCCAAATAGCGCAGTGGGTGGGCGGCAGGAGATACTTAGTATGCGTCGGCGCTTATTTTATCCGATAACCTTGGTTTGCACGCGATGGCTCGTCCCTTTGAACTCGTCTCCCAGTTCCAACCCGCCGGCGATCAACCGGAGGCGATCCGCCGTCTGACCGAAGGGCTGAACGACGGCGAGGCCGGCATGACCCTGCTCGGGGTGACTGGTTCGGGCAAGACTTTCACCATCGCCAATGTCGTCGAGCGGGTGCAGCGTCCAACACTGATCCTGGCGCCGAACAAGACCCTGGCCGCCCAGCTCTACGGCGAGATGCGCGAGTTCTTCCCGCACAACGCGGTCGAGTACTTCGTCTCCTACTACGACTACTACCAGCCCGAGGCCTATGTGCCGGCTTCGGATACCTACATCGAAAAGGATGCCTCGATCAACGAGCACATCGAGCAGATGCGCCTGTCGGCGACCAAGGCCCTGCTCGAGCGCCCGGATGTCATCCTGGTCGCGACCGTCTCCAGCATCTACGGGCTCGGCGATCCGGAGGCCTATCTCAAGATGGTCCTGCACCTCTCGCGCGGCGACCTGATCGATCAGCGCGCGATCCTGCGCCGGCTTGCCGCATTGCAATACCGGCGCAACGAGGTCGAACTCGCGCGCGGTTCCTATCGCGTGCGCGGCGATGTCATCGACATCTACCCCGCCGAGTCCGACGACGAGGCGCTGCGGGTGGAATTGTTCGACGACGAGATCGAGGCGCTGTCGCTGTTCGATCCGCTGACCGGCGAGACCACGCGCAAGGTGCCCCGCTACACGGTGTTCCCGAAGACGCACTATGCGACCCCGCGCGAGGTGATCCTCAACGCGATCGAGCAGATCAAGGTCGAACTCAAGGACCGGCTCAACTGGCTGCGCGACCATGACAAACTGGTCGAGGCGCAGCGCCTGGAACAGCGCACCATCTTCGATCTGGAGATGATGGTCGAGGTCGGCTACTGCTCCGGGATCGAGAACTACAGCCGCTATCTCTCCGGTCGTGGACCGGGCGAGCCGCCGCCGACGCTGTTCGACTATCTGCCGAAGGATGCGCTCATCGTCATCGACGAGAGCCATGTCACCGTGCCGCAGCTCGGCGGCATGTTCCGGGGCGACCGCTCGCGCAAGGAGAACCTGGTCGACTACGGCTTCCGATTGCCCTCGGCGCTCGACAACCGACCACTGCGCTTCGAGGAATTCGAGGCGCGCCGGCCGCAGACCATCTATGTCTCGGCGACCCCACGCCAATACGAGATCGACCACTCCGGCGCGGTGATCGAGCAGGTGGTGCGCCCGACCGGCCTGATCGACCCCGAGGTCGAGGTGCGCCCAGCGCGCACCCAGGTCGATGACCTGCTCTCCGAGATCCGGCTGCGCACCGCCGCCGACGAGCGCGTGCTGGCGACCACGCTGACCAAGCGCATGGCCGAGGATCTCACCGACTATCTCGGCGAGCACGGCATCCCGGTGCGCTACCTGCACTCCGATATCGACACCGTCGAGCGGGTCGAGATCATCCGCGATTTGCGCCTCGGTGCGTTCGATGTGCTGGTTGGCATCAATCTGCTGCGCGAGGGGCTGGACATGCCCGAGGTGTCGTTGGTCGCGATCCTCGACGCCGACAAGGAAGGCTTCCTACGCTCCGAGGGATCGCTGATCCAGACCATCGGCCGCGCCGCCCGCAACGCGCATGGCAAGGCCATCCTCTATGCCGATCACATGACCGGCTCGATGCGCCGCGCGATCGACGAGACCGAGCGCCGGCGCGCCAAGCAGATCGCCCACAACGCGGCGCACGGCATCACGCCGCAAACGATCAAGAAGGCGGTCGCCGACATCATGGAAGCGCATGCACCGGGGGCACCGATGCAGGCGGGCGAGTACGCCAAGGTCGCCGACGAAATGGCCGAGTACGCCAACCTGACACCGGCGCAGATGGCGAAGAAGATCAAGAGCCTGGAGAAAGCCATGTACAAGGCCGCCAGGGATCTCGAGTTCGAGCAGGCCGCCGCGCTGCGCGATCAGATCAAGACGCTGCGCGCGCGTGGCATTGCCGCTTGAGCGGATCAGACCGGATCAGCGTCGAGCGAGGCCAGGTCAACTACCCCGGCCTAAAGGCCGGAGCTTGTGAAAGCAAGCTCGGTTGACCAGGGCAAGCGGTGAAAACCCGCTCCGTGCATCACAGGTCGTCAAGACCCACTCCGGGATGCTTCCTCAGTCCCGGACCCTGGAAGATCAGGATCATGCTGGCGCAAGGTAAAACGCCGAAGGTGCTGATCGCTGCCACCCGGCAGGAGCCGGTGATGCACATGCCCGAGGGGAGCGAGCCGCAAGGCTCTGTCACCAGGCCCGTAAGGGTACTGATGTTAGAGACGGATGTTGGAGAACACCATGGCCGTATTTGTATTGGACAAGAAAAAGCACCCACTGATGCCCTGCTCAGAGAAGCGGGCGCGGCTGTTGTTGGAACGCGGGCGGGCCGTGGTGGTACGCCTGCACCCCTTCACCATCCGGCTGAAAGATCGCCTCGGCGGCGAGACCCAACCGCTGCGCTTGCAGCTCGACCCGGGCAGCCGGACCACAGGCATATCATTGGTGCGCGAAGACGAGACCACCGATCCCGACACAGGCGAGGTGCGCCGTGAGGCGCATTTGGTGTGGCTGGGTGAACTCACCCATCAGGGCAATCGCATCAAGCTTTGCTAATATTAGCGTTTCCTGATGATTTTGTTTTCTCGTCACTTTTGGGCCACTCGAAGAGCAGTTTTGTCAGGTAGTCCTCGTTGCAAGCGGCCTTCAAGCGTTTGTTCTGCAGCCCCACCTTGGTGTCATCATTCTTCAGTCGTGAGAGCGCGAGGTGACGCAGCACGGCGAGGTTCTCACGCGCCACCGGCTGGCGCACACGGCACTCATCCTCGCGAAAGGCGATGTCGAGAGTCCAATGCAAGCCGTTTTCAACGCCCCAGTGGCCGCGCACGGCGTGGGCAAA
>NZ_NHSF01000097.1 GCF_016653295.1 Halochromatium salexigens
AGACGGCGCTCGCGCGCCCCCATCCAGGCACCGCGCGGGCTCTCGTACCAGGCATGATAGCGGGCTGGGTCCCAGCTCATGGCGCGTTGCTCCTACTCACGAGTGCTTGCTTGGGAAGATCCTCATATCGGCTACGCATTCAAGCCGCGAGCGGCTTACCGGTATAGGTTCAACGAAATGGCTTGGCCAGCTTGTCGTTGAAGAAATCGATGAAGTTAAAGAGTTCCTCATGGAGATCGTCGACCTAGACGAATGTTGGCTTGTCGTTGGCAGGACGAAGTTGGCAGGGCGAGGTGAATCAGACGCCAGCCAGCAGATCGGTCACCCGTTCGACGACGGTGTCAATCTCATCGGCGGTGGTCTCGCGCCCCAGGCTGAAGCGCACGGCGCCGAGCGCCAGCGCATCTGGCACGCCCATCGCACGCAGCACCGCCGAGGGGGCGACCTCACCGGCGTGGCAGGCGGAGCCGGCGGAGGCGGCGATGCCGTCCAGCCGGGCTAGCAGTTCGCCGCCGCGCTGGTCGACGAAGGCACAGCCCAAGGTGTTCGGCAAGCAGCGTGCGGGATCGCCGAAGCGCACCACAGGCTCGCCGAGCCGCGCCTGCAGGCCCTGCCACAGGCGCTCACGCAGGGCCTCGACCCGCGTCATCGGTGACAGGTCTGCGGCCAGCCGGCAGGCGGTGCCGAGCCCGGCGGCGAGCAGCGCGCTCTCGGTGCCCGCGCGCCGGCCGCCCTCGTGGCCGGCGCCATGGAGCAGCGGCTCCAGCGCGAAGCCCTGGCGCACATAGAGCGCGCCAACGCCTTTGGGCGCCTGGAACTTGTGCCCGGCGATGCTGAGCAGGTCGACACCTAGGTCATCGACGCGGGTCGGGATCTTGCCAACGGACTGCGCTGCATCGGTGTGGAACAAGACGCCGTGCTCGCGGGCAATGGCCGCGCACTCGGCGATCGGTTGGATGCTGCCGACCTCGTTGTTCGCGTGCATGATGCTGACGAGCCGCGTCTCCGGGCGCAGCGCCTGACGCAAATCGTCCGGGTCGACCTGGCCACGGCTGTCGACTGGCAGCCAGGTGACCCGGGCGCCGAGTCGCTCGAGGAAACGCAGCGGTGCCGTGACCGCCGGATGTTCGATCGCGCTGCTGATCAGATGCGCAGGTCCTGATCGCTTGGATGGACTGTTAGCGTAGAAGACGCCCTTGAGCGCGAGATTGTTGGCTTCGGTGCCGCCGCTGGTGAAGACGATCTCGTCTGGCGCGCAGCCGAGCAGCGTGGCGACGTCGGCACGCGCGCCTTCCACCAGCGCCCGCGCCGGCACCCCGGCCCAGTGCAGGCTCGACGGGTTGCCGAAGCCATCGCTGAGCGCCGCTTGCATCGCCGTGATCACCTCCGGCGCGAGAGGTGTGCTGGCGTTGTGGTCGAGGTAGATCAACTGTGGGCTGCTATCGATGGTCCGCCAGACTCGTGCGTTTCGGCAACACGGCCATCACTCAGAACACCAGCACCTTGTCGGCGGCGAGCGTGCGCTCGGTCAGCTCATCCAGGGTGCTGCGGCGCGCACCCTCGACCAGCTCCTCATCGGTGATCCCGCGCGCGTCCATGCAGGTGCCGCAGAGCAGCATCTCGCCTTTGCGGGCGACGCCTTTCACCATCAGCTCAAGATTGTAGTAGCCCTGCGGCACCGTCTGCCCGGCCTTGGTGCAGGAGACAGCATCGGCCATCAGGAAGACGCTGACGGCCTCGCCCTTGTTTTGCAAGGCCTTCGCTAATCGCAGACCGTTGAAGCTGCGCTCGGTGCCGTAAGCAGGGTCGTTGAGGATGAACAAGGTAGTCATGGGTGTGGGCTCCGCGGTCGAGATTGAAGGCGGCAGTATCCCATGGGTGTCGGCATCATTCAAATATTAAGTTGAATGTCTGGCGGTGCGCGACGCCAACATGGATCGCGTCTGCTGACGATCGGGCGGACCGACTTGATCCAGAAGGCTTTACGACAACGTCATGATTCCATTTCGGTATTGAGCCCCCCTTTCTCAGCCTGTCGTTTCAATCGACGCCTCAGCCCGTTCCGCAACGATCAATGCACGCAGCGTCTCCAGCGCCGCGTCGACGACCGCCCGGCTACCTTCGATTGGATAGACCACATAGGTCGGCAGCCGCAGGCTCGGGCTGTCATGGATTCGGTGCAGGCAGCCACCCTCCAGATAAGAGGCCGCGACCCGCTCCGGCACGAAACAGGTGCCGCCGTTGGCGAGGATCAGCTGCAAGCCGAGCCAGCCGATGTTGGCCGTTTGCGCCGGGCGCTCCAGCTCCGGATAGGCCTGGCGATGTTGGGCGAAGAAGGTCGGCCCCCAGTTGACGTAGACATAGCTGTCATCGAGCGCGCGCCGCTTGGGGTCCGGGCCGACCAGGATCAGGGTCTCGTCGAACAGGTACTCGACTTGGATGCCTGCAGCTTGGCGCGGGCTGTACATCAGCGCCAGGTCCATGGTGCCGGCGATGACCCGGCGCATCAGGTCTTCCTCGAAGCCGATCTCGGTGTTGAGCGAGATCTCCGGCATGCTCTCGCGCAGGCGACCGATCCAGCGTGGCAGCAGGCTGTCCCAGAGCGCGATGCGCGCACCCAAGGTCAGGCTGGCGCGGAAGCGACTCGGCAGGCCGACCTCGTGGCGCGCCTGCTCATAGGTCAGCAGCAGCGTCTTGGCGTGGCGCAGAAAACGTTCCCCGGCATGGGTCAGGCTGGCGCCGGCACGATTGCGCACGAACAGGCGCGCGCCGAACTGCTGCTCTAGGCTCTGGATGCGGGCGCTCACCGTCGATTGAGTGACATGCACCTGCGCGGCGGCCTCGAGGAAGCTGCCATGGGCGGCCACCGCGAGGAAGGTCTTGACCTGGTCGATGTCCATCAGCGCCTGTTCAAGCAGCTCAAGCAGCGTCTGCGCAAGCCGTTCATATCAAAAAGCGTTAGAGCTGATTGCCGGTGGCCAGCCAGTAGTGCCAATCGGCGATGGCTTCCGCCGTGTGCGCGTCCACATCGATACCTTGCAGGTGCGAGAGCGGAACGCCGCATGTTCTCCCGGCCCATGCCACTTCGACCGCCATATCGGTCAGACACTCGTCGTCGTTGATCATCTCGAGCACCTGCACGGTCTCACCGAGCTTGAGGGGGGAGCGCTGACTTTCTTTGATACAGCGGGCCTGGAATGGAAAGGACAGCTTGTCGCCGAGATAACAGGACCAACCCGCAACCGCCTCCTCATCGGTGTAGGTATCTACCAGCACTTCCATCGCTATACGCTCTTCGCGCTCCTCGTCGATGTGATGCTTAGGCATGCTGTTTTCCTATGTCGATCATGGTTGTTGTTGGGCTCCGAGAAGCAGTAGCAAGCTATCGGAAAAACCGATACTAAAGTCAAATAACTTTCGTTTGTCTGAACTATATATCAGGACTACCTTGCAGAGCAGAGCGACTCGCAGAGCAACCGCGCTACAGGAGGACAAACAATGATCGCAGTCAAGGTCTCATGTTCGGCTCGACGGCGAGAGGGGGGGGGCATGACGCCGAGCAGACCCCTGCAGGATCTTCACTACCAGCATCTGCGCACCTCCGCCAGGCATCAGCGGCGGCGCCTCGGTCTGGGACAGCGCCTGGCCCGCGTGCTCGCTGGCTATCTGCGAAAGATGCGCGGCTCCACGCGCGGTGCCCCGCCCCGGGTCAACACCCTTGAAGTGCTCTGGTCCTGGCTTGGCAGCTTCCTCGGCATCGCCTTGGTGGCCTGGCTGAACGAGACGATCAATACGCCGGAAACCCATCCGGCCGTCTGGCTCGAGACCATCGGACTCACACCAACAGACGGCCTGCTCCTCATCGGCTCATTCGGCGCCTCGGCGGTATTGCTCTACGGCGCCCCGCGCAGCCCGCTGGCGCAACCGCGCAATCTGATCGGTGGGCATGGGCTCTCGGCGCTAATCGGTGTCTCGGCCTGGCTGCTGCTCGGCCCACTGCTGCCCTGGCTGGCCGCGGCGCTGGCGGTCTCGAGCGCGATCGCGGTGATGCATCTGACCCGCACCCTGCACCCGCCGGGTGGCGCGACCGCGCTGATCGCCGTGATCGGCTCCGAGCAGGTGCATGCGATGGGCTATCTATTCGTGTTGATCCCGGTCACGCTCGGCGCGCTGCTGATGCTGCTGGTCGCGCTGCTGGTCAATAACCTTGCCAGTGCACGCCGGTATCCGGAATTTTGGTTCTGAGGCCCAGCGTTCGCCTGCGCCATCGTGGACCTACCTGTTCGCTGGACCGAGTCGCATGGTCATGCCTAGGCCGTTAGCCTTGCATACAACAACGGCAGCCGCGCCGGCAGTTCGGCCGCACGGCGGATGACCACATAGCCGCCGTTACCGAACAGGTGCGGCAGATAGTCGTTGCCCTGCGGATCGATGGTGACGCAGAACGGCTTAGAGGCTGTTTGGAAAATAAAGTATTGATTTTTATAGCATCATACCCACGGTGTTCGGCGAGAAACGGTTCACTCGCCCGTTCATTGGAGGTCTTGCAATGAATCGAGAGCAGCATCCAACGCGCCAGGGCTACGATAGCGACGTGACCGATGCGGAATGGGACATCATCGGTCCACTCCTCACTGAGACCCAGGCGACGACCAAGGGGCGCCCTGTTGAACATGATCTTCGCG
>NZ_NHSF01000098.1 GCF_016653295.1 Halochromatium salexigens
TAGCGAACACCGGGGGCGTCGGTGTGGCTGTGGGGGTGGGCTTGAGAACCATCGGCTAACAACTCAAGTTTCAACCGCTTTCAGAAAAGCTACTGGTAACATGAGGGTTTCAAATTTGGAATTGCTGAGCGGCCCCTTGATTGATCGCTTTGGTGCACGTCGGCTGCTACCCTGGCATCTGACGCCCTTGTTGTTGGCCCTGCTGGCGCTGGCGCTCGCCGATGGACCTTGGTTGGCGCCACTCTATCTGGGCCTGGCCGGGCTCGGCATGGGTCTGGCCAACAGTCTGATGAGCGTGATCTGGGGCGAACTCTATGGCAGCACCCATCTGGGTGCGATCCGCTCCTTGGCGCAGTCGGCAATGATCTTCGCCACTGCGGTGGCACCGGTCTCGGTGGGTCTGCTCACGCGAGGGCTTGGGTGCCTTGGAGAGCTTGATCTCGAACACCCGGCGTTGGCCGCCGCGCTCCAGTAGCAGGTCGATCTCTGCGCCGTTGCCAGTGCGCACGAAGGAGGGACGCCAGCGTGGCAGCGCAGTGACCACTTGCTCGATGACGAAGGCCTCCCAGGATTCGCCGACTTGCGGGTTGGCCAAGAGTTGATCGAAGTCTTCGATCTCCAGCAGCGCATGCAAGACTCCGGTATCGCGCAGATAGAGCTTGGGCGAGCGCACCAACCGTTTCTTGAGATTGGTCTCAAACGGCGGTAGCAGCCGGATCATGTACGTCTGCTCAAGCAGCGCCAGGTAGCGCTTGAGGGTCGGGACACTCAGGTCCATCGCCCCGGCCAACGATTTCGGAGCGCAGGGCGGAGAAGAATTCGGGCAACAACTGGATCTCGTCGAGACAGATCAAGGCGCTGCGGTGGTGATCGAAGAACAGCTCAGGCTCGTTGAGCTTGGCACGATCGGCACGATCCTGCAGATCGAGGTAGACGGCAGGCGCATCGCCCAGCCAGTGGTGAGCCAGGGGCGACTTGCCGCATTGACGGGGGCCGAGCAGGGCCAGCGCGGGTGCTCGCGAGCGTCCGCGTTGCAGTGCCTGCTCAGCGAGGCGTGGGATGTATCCATGCATTTTGATCATGGCGCATGCTGATTTGCATGGTTTCATCATAGCCCAACGACGACTTTGCACTGGCGGTCGTGGATGGCACGATGGCGCTTGGCAGGCAAAAACACTATCAATGGAGAAAACATATGGGACTCCTGAGCGGCCTACTCGGCAACGCCTCCACCATCGATCCTGCCCAACTCGCCGATGAGCTGGAGCCGATCCTCGCCGCTGAGGAGACCATCGAGGTCGCCTTCAAGGTGATCCGGGATCAGTTCATCTTCACCAATGCGCGCTTGCTGTTGATCGACAAGCAGGGCCTGACCGGCAAGAAGGTCGAGTATCTGTCGATCCCCTACAAGGCGATCACTCGCTTCTCGGTCGAGACTGCGGGCCATTTCGATCTGGATGCGGAGCTGAAGGTCTGGGTCTCGGGGGCCAGCGAGCCGATCGAGAAGACCTTGCGCGGCGCCGATAACGTCACTGAGATCCAGAAGGCGCTGGCGACTGCGGTGCTGGCCGTGCAGTGAGCGACAACCTCAACCGCCCTCTGGCGCTGATTCGCCTCGCCGGGTTGCCGCTGAGTCTGACCCTGCTGTCGATCCTCTCGGGCAGCGTCATCAACCGCGTGATGGTGGTCGAGCTTGGCCTGCCGGTGATCCTGGCCGGGCTATTCTTGGCCATCCCCTTGTTGATCTCGCCGGTGCGGATCTGGCTTGGGCATCTGTCCGATGCCTATCCGCTCTGGGGCCGTCGCCGCGAGCCCTATTTGATCGTCGGTGCGCTGCTGGCCGGCATCGGGGTGGCGCTGTCGGTGGCCTTGGTCGTGCGCACCCCGCCGCTGTTCAGTCCGACCGCAGCGCTGATCCTGCTCGGGCTGCTGCTCTATGGCATTGGCCGCAATCTCACCGGCAATACCTTTCAGGCGCTGCTGACCGATCGTTTTGCCGCCGGCGTGGCGCGCTCGCGGGCGGTGAACCTCTACGAGGTCGTCAAGCTGCTCGGGATGGTGCTCGGCGCCGGGCTGCTTGGGCTGGCACTGCGTCCCTACAGTGCCGAACGCCTGGTGTTGGTGGTGCTGGTCCTGTCACTGCTGGCCATGCTGCTCTCGGTGCTCGCCGCCATCCGCCAAGAGCCGCGCAGCGAACGGCTGCGCGAGGCGGCCGAGCAGGCCCGCGCGGGCGCCTTTTGGCCGCGCTTTCGTCAGCTGGTCTGGGCCGATCCGCAGGCAAGGCTGTTCCTGGCGGTGATCGCGCTGACGCTGCTCGGCACCCAGATGCAGGATGTCTTGATGGAGCCCTATGCCGGGCTGGTTTTGGGGATGGACGTGGCTGCGACGACGCAGCTGACGATGTTCTGGGGCCTCGGGGCGCTGGCGGCGATCCTGGTCTCCGGGCTGGTGCTGATCCCCTGGCTCGGACTGGCACGGCTCTACCGGCTGGGCATCGGGCTGTTGCTGCCGCTGTTCGCTGGTGTCGTGCTGGCCGGTGTGCTGCAGGAGCCGCTGTTGCTGCAGCTCTGCGTGCTCGGACTTGGACTCAGCACAGGGCTGGCCGCGGCCAGTCTGTTGGCGCAGACGGTGGATTTCACCAGTGCGCAAAGTGCCGGGCTCTTGCTCGGGGTGTGGGGCTTGGGCTTTCAGCTGGGTCGCGCGCTGGCCAACCTGCTCGGCGCCGGGCTGGTCGATGGGCTCAATCGCCTCACCGGCGAGGCGGCGCTGCTCGCCTATGGCGGCGCCTTTGCAATCGAGTGCGCGTTCCTGGTTGGCGCCCTGCTTTTGTTCGAGCGCTTGCGGGTTGGGTCGGCGCGAGTGGTGCAGGCGGCTTGAGCGGGCTCAGGGCTGGGCATTGGTCAGATCAATCGATCTCACCCTGCGCGAGCGCATCCAGCGTCTCGTCCATGAGTTCGTTCACAGCGTCCAAGGATTCCGTCACGGCCAGCGGGACATCATCGCCTTGCTGAAGGATGTTGCGCACAAGCACCAGGCTCCGCTGCATCTGTTGAAGGTCGCGAACGGCTTCCCAGCTCATGGCCTCGTCGATATGAAACAGCGCTCGCTCCCAGCCTTCGAACCCTGGCTGTGCCGCCACGTCATCGCGCAGGCACTGCCAGGCGCCCTGCAGATCGGACAGGATGGTTTTCTCGTAGGCTGTCGGTTCAGTGAAAAATCCCATTGCTTCTCGGCCGTCTACTGGAAACGCGTCTTACCCAGCCACGATAATGACAGCATTCCACCCGATCCAGAGGCCTCTCCCGCATGATCTTCAAGCAGCTGTTCGAGTCCGATTCCTCCACCTATACCTATTTGATCGCCTGTGAGCAAAGCCGTCAGGCGATCCTGATCGATCCGGTCATTGATACCGTCGAGCGTGATCTGCAGGTGCTCAGGGACCTTGGGCTGACGCTTATGGCGACACTCGAGACCCATGTGCATGCCGATCATCTGCCGGCGGTCAGCCGATAGGTGAAGCTGGTCCGTTCACCGTCCGGGGTCACGCTGAGCTTGTGCCGGTAGGGGTTCTGCGGGAAGCGATAAGTCATCTTCCCAAGCTGGTTGTAGGCCAAGCCCGCGCCGATGCCGACATAGGGTTGAAACCGGCCCAGATCCGCCTCGATGAGCGGCGCAAGATCAACGAAGGCATTGACCATGCCGGTCTAAGACTCGACGTCGGCTGACACCGGTTCATGCGTGCCCACCGAGAGAAAGTTGGCGTTATCTTGATAGTCGCTGTCGAAGCGGTAGCCGAGGGACAGATCGGTGCGCAGCCAGGGCAGCAACCGTTTGCCAAACGCGACCTTGAGCAGCGGATAGCGGCCGAAGTCACCATAGGCGCCGAGCGGTCGTCCGTCGTCACCCCGGACACAGCCAAACAGCGCGGCTGGCTGTTGTGAGGCGCAATCGCGGTCGGAGAACTCCGCATCGTTGGACTGCTCAATACCTACGGCGGCGCGGAGGTACCAGTCCGAGGCTTCAGCCGTCGCCCCCAGTCCTGGCAGCATCGCGCAAGCGAACGCGCACAAGAGCCGTTGCCTCTTATTGAGCCGGGCTGTCGTTTTCATGGACGCGTCCTCATTCAGGAGTCGCCGGTTTCGGCTTTTTCTCGAACACCTGCAGGTTCGGCTCCTGCAGGATGATCGCCGGTCCCTGATCGGTTGGAACCTGGGCACCGAGCGTGCCGCTCAGGGCCGCCACCCACTGTGGCC
>NZ_NHSF01000099.1 GCF_016653295.1 Halochromatium salexigens
CGTGGCTGCGACCATCGATAAGCTCGCGCGCAAGGTCCGCCGCGTCTTCGATTATCTGGGCATGACGGCAAATTCCCCACCCCACGACGCCCGATTGGCGACCGCTGGTTAGAACGGATTTGCCGTGCTCTCGGGAGTGCTTCATGAGCCGCTGATCGTTATACTCCGCGACTACCTGATTTTTTCGTGCGCTTCGGAGCGTTGCTCTAACCGAGCTTCGGCAACGAGATCCAAGTGCCCGCCCCATTTGATGAGAGGACAGCCAACATGCACCACGGCACGACCATCACCCAGTTCATCGCCGAAGAGCAGCGCCACGCGCCGGGCGCCACCGGTCAGTTCACCGCACTGCTCAACGACATCGTGACCGCGTGCAAGATGATCTCGAATCAGGTCAATCATGGCGCGCTCATTGGCGCGCTCGGCAGTGCCGGGAGCGAGAACGTACAAGGCGAGACGCAGAAGAAGCTCGATGTGCTCTCCAACCAGATGTTCATCCAGTGTACCGAGTGGTCCGGTCATGTCGGCGCCCTGGCTTCGGAGGAGATGGACGAGATCTACGAGATCCCGAAGGCGTATCCACGTGGCCGGTATCTGTTGACCTTCGATCCGCTCGATGGCTCGTCGAATATCGATGTCAATGTCTCGGTGGGTACCATCTTTAGCATCCTGCGCATGGCTGATACGGATGGCGATGCGACCGAGCGCGATTTTCTCAAGGCTGGCACCGAGCAGGTTGCCGCGGGCTATGCGCTCTATGGCCCCTCAACCATGATGGTGCTGACCACTGGCAACGGTGTGAACGGCTTTACGCTGGATCAGAACATCGGAGAGTTCATCCTCACCCATCCAAATATGACCATCCCGACTGACACCGCCGAGTTTGCGATCAATGCCTCGAACGGTCGCTTCTGGGAAGCTCCGGTCAAGCGCTACGTCGATGAATGTCTGGTCGGCAAGGAAGGTCCGCGTGGCAAGGATTTCAACATGCGCTGGATCGCCTCGATGGTTGCCGAGGTCCATCGCATCCTGACCCGTGGCGGTGTCTTCATGTACCCCATGGATTCGAAGATGGCCGAGAAGGGGCAGGGCGGGAAGCTGCGTCTGCTCTACGAGGCTAACCCGATGTCCTTTGTCGTCGAGCAGGCCGGCGGTGCCTCGATCACGGGCAAACAGCGCATCATGGAGATGCAGCCCGAGGGTTTGCACCAGCGGGTGCCGGTGATTCTTGGCTCGCGTAACGAGGTCGAGCGCCTCCAGGGCTATCACAACGAGGGCTGAGGCGGGCTGTTGAACCCGGCTTGGCGCGCGATCACTGTTCGGCGGCGGGCTCCGGCTTGCCGCCGAACACCTGGTCATGAGATCTCGATAGGTTCGCGGGTCTACTTCCGTATAGTGCCGCTCGCGCCTCATCATGCGTGAGTCCGATAACAGCAGTCTCTCGGTCGTGATCCCGCTTTACCAGGAGCGTGAGAACGTCGCGCCGCTGTTAGCGCGCTTGCATGAGGGGTTGCGGGACTATACCCATGCCTGGGAGCTGATCCTGGTCGATGACGGCAGCCAGGATGGCACCGAGCAGGCCCTGTTCGAGCAGGCAGCGCACTATGGCCCGCATGTGCGGGTGATCCGTTTCCGGCGCAATTTCGGCCAAACGGCGGCGATGCAGGCCGGCTTCGATGCCGCGCGTGGCTGCTTGATCGCGACCCTCGATGGCGATCTGCAGAATGATCCGGCCGAGATCCCGCGCCTGATCGATGAACTGCTGGCGCGCGATCTCGATCTGCTGCAAGGCTGGCGGCGCAATCGCCAGGATGCGCTGCTGCTGCGCAAGCTCCCGTCGCGCATCGCCAATGGGCTCATCGCGCGCGTCACCGGCGTTCGCCTGCACGATTACGGCTGCAGCCTCAAGGTCTACCGCGCCGAGGTGATCAAGGAGATTCGCCTGTTCGGCGAGATGCACCGCTTCATCCCGGTCTGGGTGGCCGGCGTGACGGCGCCCGAGCGGATCGGCGAGACCGAGGTCGGCCATCGCGCGCGCGCGCTGGGCCAGTCCAAGTACGGCCTCTCGCGCACCTTCCGCGTGCTGCTCGATCTGCTGGTGGCGTTCTTTTTTCTGCGCTTCGGCGCGCGCCCAGGGCATTTCTTCGGCGCCATCGGCCTCTCATTCGGCCTGCTCGGCGCGCTGATGATGAGCTGGCTGGCCTGGGTCAAGTTTGGTCTCGGCGAGGATATCGGCGACCGCCCGCTGTTCTTCGTTGCCATCCTGCTCTTGGTCGCCTCGATCCAGTTCCTGACCACCAGCGTCCTCGCCGAGATCATGACCCGCACCCTGTTCGCCTCCGGCGAGCGTACCCATCACTGCATCTGCCGGCAGACCGATCCGGCCGCCGCAGGTTGGAAGATCGAGCAGGGCAGGGCTGATGAAGCGACCTGATTCGCTGCTCACCCGCAGTCTGGTTTCACCTTGGTTCCTGCTGCTGATCGTCTGGCTCGCCTTCTTCTGGCAGCTCGGTGCGGTGCCGCTCTACGATCTCGATGAGGGTGCCTTCACCGAGGCCACCCGCGAGATGCTTGCGAGCGGTAACTTCATCACCCCTCACCGCGACGGCGAACCGCGCTACGACAAACCGGTGCTGATCTACTGGCTGCAGGCGGCCTCGGTTTCGGCGCTGGGCTGGAGCGAATTCGCGCTGCGATTGCCCTCGGCGATGGCGGCCAGCTTGTGGGTGCTGGCGCTCTGGTGGTTCGTGCGCGCTCGGCTCGATGCGGCGACCGCGACCATCGCCGGCTTGGCGATGGCGCTCGGCTTGCAGGTGGCGATCATCGGCAAGGCGGCGGTGGCGGATGCCCTGCTCAACCTGTTCATCGCACTCGCGTTTTTCGAGATCTATCGCTGGCGGCTGCGGCCGACTCGTGCAACGCTGCTGCGTGTCTATCTCTGGCTCGGTCTCGGCTTTCTGACGAAAGGACCGGTCGCGGTGTTCTTTCCGTTCGTGGTGAGCCTGCTCTACTTTGGCTCGTTGCGGGAATGGCGCGCCTGGGTCTCGGCGGTCTTCGACTGGCGTGGCTGGTTGGTCTTTCTGCTGGTGGCTGGTCCCTGGTACCTGGCCATCTACATCGATGACGGTCCGGGGTTCTTCCAGAGCTTTTTTCTCGGCCACAACCTCGGCCGCTACAGTGGCGTGAAGCACGGACACGACGGCTTTCCGGGCTATTACCTTGTCATGCTGCCGCTGGTGCTGTTGCCCTTCACCGGCTGGTTCCTGAGCCTGTTGCCGAGGCTGCGTCGGCTCTGGGCCGATGAGCTGGATCGATTCCTGCTGCTCTGGTTCGTCACTGTGTTCGCGGTGTTCTCGTTCTCGGGCACCAAGTTGCCCCATTATCTGGTCTACGGCATCACGCCGCTGTTTGTCCTGATGGCGCGGCACCGCGATGCGTTGATTAACCGCTGGCTGGCCTTCGTGCCGCCGCTGTTGTTGGTTGTGCTGATGGCCGTGCTGCCGGAGCTGCTCGGCTTCCTCGCGGGGCAAGCGGATCGCGCTCACGAGCAGGCGATGTTTGCGGCCGGGGAGCAGGTGTTGGATAGCGGCTATCGGCTTGGTCTCTGGCTCGGCCTGCTCGCGATGATCGGTTTGGTGTTCTGGTCGCGGGTTGCCCTCTGGCAGCGCCTGATCCTGGCCGGCGTCGTACAGACCTTGCTGGTGTTCGGGCTGCTGGTACCGGCGGTGTTTGCCGTGATGCAGGAGCCGGTCAAGCAGGCCGGGTTGCTGGCGCGCGAGCTGGATCGGCCGACGGTGGTCTATCGCACCAGCATGCCGAGCTTCAGCGTCTATCGTGATGCGATCACGCCCGAGCGTGATCGACCCAAGGTTGGCGAGCTGGTGTTCCTGCGCGTCGACAAGCTCGAGCGGTTGGCCGAAGCCGTGGCGCCGGATCGGCTCGATCTGCGGTATCGTCAGGGAGCCGTGGCGCTAGCGCTGATTGAACCCGCGCCCAGGGACGAACCCACGCCCAAGGACAAGCCCAAGCCCAGAGAGGCAGAGCCCGCGGCAGATGATGCGATCAACTGAACACCTTTGGAGTCAGCCGTGGCTCCCGCTGCGGCGGCGACAGCGGTGATGTCGATCATCGGGGCTGGACTGCGGCGCGACCTGGCGACCGCTGCGAAGCGCGATCCCGCCGTCTCAGCGGGCGGGGCGCGCTGGCTCGGTGCCTGGGCAGCGCTCTGCGTGGCGGCGGCCGCGGCCTGGTTCTTCAGCGGTGACTATCACAGCGGTTTTCTGACGCTGAACGGCCTGTTCGCGGTGCTGCCGGCTAGCCTATGGCAATGGCTCACCGTGCTTGGCGATGAGCGTGTCTCCTTGACCCTGGCATTGTTCCTTTCGCGCCGGCATCCACGGGTGTTTTGGGCCCTGATTTGCGCTGCGCTGCTCGCCATCGCCTATGCGCGCGGGCTCAAGCCCTTGGTCGATGCCGCGCGGCCCCCGGCGGTGCTTCCAGCCGAGAGGTTGCGGCTGATCGGCGAGGCCCATGCGCGCCATAGTTTTCCCTCCGGGCACAGCGTGACCGCGGCCGTGTTCTTCGGCGTGCTGGCCTACTACGCGCAATCTCTCCGTTGGCGGCTCGCCTTCATCCTGCTGGCAACGGCCGCGGGCTTGAGCCGAGTCGCGGTCGGTGTGCACTGGCCCGTGGATGTGATGGCTGGACTTGCCGGCGGTGCCGTTGCCGCGCTCGTCGGCGTCTGGCTTGCACGGCGCAGCCTTTGGGGCATCCATGACGAGCGCGTGCATCTGACCTTTGTCGTGCTCGCGGCCTTTGCCGCGGTCGCACTCCTGTTCGATGATGGCGGCTATCCGGCCGCCGCGCCCCTTTTGGGCATGCTTGCCAGCCTGGCCTTGGGCTGGACGGCGCTCCAATACCTGTTGCTGCCGCTCATGCCCGGCCGTTCATGCGGCCCTCAAGACAGCGGTTCAAACGATTGCACGCAGGCTGACTGATGGACGCCTGCTAAGAAACTGTCCATCAACTTCTTCCCGATTTGAGCACCACTCCAAGGCGATTATCGGGAAGTAGAAAGTAGAGAGTTTCTAAGCGGCGTCGCTGGCACTGTCCTCGCTAGAGGCGGCTTCATCGCTGGTCTCAGCCTCGTCAGCCGTGGCCTTGGGCTCCGGCGTCTTCAGGAGTCCTTCGGCCCTGAGCACGGCGACCTTGTCGTCGCCCTGGACCCAGCGCTTTTTCCGGTCCTTGACCGCGTAGCGGCCCGAGCGCTTCTCGTAAATGGTGTGATCGCTGGTGGTTTTGAGTTTCTTCATAACGCTTGTCTTGGTTAGAGGGTTGTCTGGAGCAAAAACTGCCATTGGGCGAGTCGTTGAGGTGCCGGATCGTCGTTGCCCATGTCCTGGGCGCTGATCGAGATGCCGGCCAGGGGGGCCGGCTAGGGGGAACCAGCTAGGGGGCCAGCCAGCCAGATGCTGGCTAGGGCAGCACGTTCGGGTCGTTCTTGTCGTTTTGGTGCGTCCGCTCGTCATCGGAGCGCAGGATATCGATCTCGAATTTCGCGATCAGTGCCGCCATGGCGCCAAGGGCGGCGAGGACCGGCGCGAGCAGCGTCAACGCGCCGCCGACGGCGACTCCCGCCGTGAGCGGAATCTCGATCAGCTTGGTGCCGCCAGGCTTGCGGATGATGAGGCGGCGAACGTTACCCTCGGCGACAAGCTGTTTGACGTAGTCGACCAGCTCGCTGCCAGCAACGTTGACGCGTTCTGTTATGCCGCGACGGGGCTCGTAGGGGTCTCTTGACATGTGGGGGCGTTCGGCTCGCGTTGGATGCACTGCTGTGGTGTTCGGTCTAACCGCTTATCATCGACCGAGCCCAGCCGGTGCGTCAACTTCGATGACAGCCGTCCGCACGGCAAATCCGTTCTAACCAGCGGTCGCCAATCGGGCGTCGTGGGGTGGGGAATTTGCCGTCATGCCCAGATAATCGAAGACGCGGCGGACCTTGCGCGCGAGCTTATCGATGGTCGCAGCCAC
>NZ_NHSF01000100.1 GCF_016653295.1 Halochromatium salexigens
CGCATCAAGCAGCGCTTTGAAGCGCGGCTCTTCCTCGTGCGCGACCGGGCGCAGGGTGATGTCGTGCACGTTCACGCCGCTACCTCGCCAACCAACAGTGGCGGGCAGTTTGGACCAGACGAAGGGAATTGTCCAGAATCGAGGGTAAATCCCTCAACTGCTGGTCAGTCAGAGTCAGAACGGTTTCGCCCTGTGCCGCCGACATGGACGTGATAACCCATGATTTTTTGGAGAGATAGGACGCAACTCTTCCAGTCCAGAGGGACTGACTGCGGCGAGGGGCGACGGAAGACACCAGGCTCCAACCGCTCCAGCCAGCCGCTCTCTACATAGTTCCGGGTGAGGAACCGGCTGACGCCGTGGTTCTCCAGCCAGCGCGCATCCACCACAAAGCCGGCGGGAACAGCTTCCAAGACACGCTTCAGCTTATCTGCTCGTTGTGCACTCATGGTACACATTATGGTGAATCATCGAAGACTATGGCAAGTCTGCTTCGGCCTTTCACGATGAGAGATGCTTTCGGCACACAAATTGCCCATTCCTGAAAGCGTGCTGTCGCGCGTTTTGTCTCTGCCAGGGTTTCCTGGGTCAGGCCACCTGACTCAGCACTTCCAAGAGCTGATATCACCCATCATGGCGCGCCAGCGGTCAAAAACGGTGCCCGGTGATGGACGTTCCCGGGCGTCCGTAGCGGACCAGTGAGGGGTCATTCGCGAACAATGGCTCAGCGATTGATGCAGCCTTGCCCCCCAGAGACTCAGCCCGCAATCAACCGCTCCAGCGCCTCGGCATCGAGCGGCCGCAGCCCGATCAGGGCGCCGATCGCGTTGCCGAGCTCGCGATCCCCGCTCATCAGCAGCAGTGCCGAGAGCGAAGCAACGAACACTTGGGCGCGCGCGGCCTCGGTTGGCTCGCCTGCGGCATCGGCCAGCGCCTTGCGGATGAGCTGAAGGTCGATCACCTTGAGCGTCTCAAGCGGCCCGTCCAGCACCGCCTGGTCCGCTGGGTCTTGTGTCTTTGTCATGCCCTCACCTCCTGAAGCCTAAGGTCGCCCAAAGACTCGGCCGCGGCATCAGGCCGGCATGGATCGGTTGCGGCGCGGCGTTTGGTGATCTCGGTCTGCAGGGCTTGCCCAAAGCTCGCCTTGACCTCCAACCAGGCGCGCGGCTTGATCGTGATCGGTGCCGGCTCCGGGAAGTCCTTGAACCAGGGGCCATAGGAGGGTCCGAGCACTTGCTCGCGCTCTGCCGCCAGCACCGCCAGATCGGCCTGCTTGACGGCGGCTGGCTCGGGATAGAACAGACCGAAGACCTCAGCGACCACGGCACTGATGCGCGCCTCGACGGCCTTATACTCCGGCATCACCTGCTTGAGCGGACTGACCATGTCGCCGATGTAGGCCTCGGCGGCATCGTGCAGCAGGCCCTCGAGCCGTAACTCGGCTGGCACCAGTTCAGCGACGTGCAGCGAGTGCTGGGCGACGCTGTAGGGAAACAGGGCGGCGCCGTTGAAGCGGTTCATCAACGACAGCGAATGCACGATGTCATCCAGGCGGACCATTGCCGGCTGTGGATCGCGCAGGTCAAAGGCGATGCCGGAGTAGGTGTGGATGTGAACAGGATGGATGTCGGTCATGATGGTGTGCCAGAAGAGCCGCCTGTTGTCAGTGCCGGTGCCGCCGCCAGGCTGTCAAGCAGCGATGATGGTGATCGATCGCCTGTGGACGGCTCGACGATGATACGGGATCACTCAAGGCGAGACGCTCATGACAGACCTTGCACCGCTGATTGACCTGCCCTCGTTGCGTGCCCGCTACGAGGGCTTCCTGCTCGATGCCTACGGCGTGCTGGTCGATCGCGAGCGTGCCCTGCCCGGTGCAGCCGCCCTGCTCGAGGAGTTGGAGCGCGCCGGCTGTCACTGGCGGGTGCTCACCAATGCCGCCAGTCGTCTACCCGAGGAACTCAGTGAGTCCTTCGCCACCTTGGGACTGTCGATCCCGGCCGAGCGCATCCTGACCTCGGGCTCGCTGTTGGCCGAGCCGCAGGTCAGTGGTGATCTGCGCGGGATACGGGCCTTGGTCCTAGGTCCAGCCGGCGCGCATCGCTATGCCGAGCGTGCAGGCATCATCCCGCTGCCGTTCGAGGAGGCGCTCGAGGCCGAGGCGCTCATCATCGCCGATCAGCAGGATCTGCGCTGGCCCGAGCACATGGATCTGGCGGCGAGTCTTCTGGTCCGTCGGCTCGATGCCGGTCTGCCGTTGCGGCTGTTGCTTTGTAATCCCGACCTGATCTATCCGGTGGCGCCGGGGCGGGTCGGTCTCACGGCCGGGGCCTTGGCAGCGATGCTCGAGGCGATCATCCGCGAGCGGTGGCCCGATCAGGGCATCAGCTTCGTGCGTCTCGGCAAGCCCGCCCCGGCGCTGTTTGAGATCGCCCGTCGCCAGCTCGGTGTCACCCGGTTGGTGATGCTCGGCGATCAGCTCGCCACCGATATTGCCGGCGCGCGGGCAGCGGGCATCGATGCGGTTTTGGTCGGTACCGGGTTGGCGCCCGCATCCGGCAGGGCAGCGACGGCCGTCCGTCCTACTTGGGTCCTGCCGTCGCTTGCGGTCGAATCCAGCCAAGCCGGTGCGGACCGCTCCAGTGCTTCGACAAGCAACTGACTTCCTGATCTCAAGTCATCACTCGGTCATGCGCATCACGCCGGTGACGATGCCCAGAATCTCCAGCTCCTCGTGTTTGAGGTAGATCGGCGCCATCTCCGGGTTGGCCGGTTGCAGGCGGATGCCATCGGTCTCGACATAGAAACGCTTCAGGGTGACGCGCTCGTTGTTGATGAGCGCGACGATGGTCTCGCCGTTCTCCGCGCTCTGGCGTTGCTCGACGAGGATGATGTCGCCATCCTGGATCTGGTCATCGATCATCGAATGCCCGCGCACCCGCAGGGCATAACTGGCCTTGCGCGCGAGATGGCTCGGGACCTTGACCGTCTTCTGGTTGTCCTCGGGCGTCTCCACCGGACGGCCGGCGCTGACGTAGCCGAGCAGCGGCAGCTCGACCGCCACCTCGGTCTCCAGATCCAGGGGCTCGAGGGCGGACGTCCAGGTCGGACGACTGCGCTTGGGGACCAGGTAGGTGGTCTGAGCGGACATGCGGCGTTCCTCGGGTGGTGAGAGGGTTGCTGGTGGTCGGGGTGTCATCGGCCACAAGACGCGGCTGAACGGACTGAGATCATGGCCCG